>CATKXX010000019.1 GCA_949840935.1 uncultured Acetatifactor sp.
ATTTTACATTGGTTGTTGGTGCATCAGATGTAAGTCAGAAGATTTGGAATTTCTCCAGATAAGAGCTATAAAACAAAATAATGGATAAGGATATGTTGAAGTTTATAAATTTGGGGGAAGAACCTTACCCCCAAATTCCTCCAAATGGAGAATGGCTATCCCCCAAATTTGAAAAATCAGAAATCGGAAATTTTAGAAAGCAAAATGAATTTTCCCCCAAAATAAAATTTGGGGGATACAGCTTAAAAGGCATTGGTTCAGAGCAGTCAAAAATCACTGCAAAGCCAGAAAAATACATAGTTCCGGGGATATGCGACTGGGACACAGGATAGGGAAAGTTCGCAAAACAGATGAATGCGTAGAAATTTGTCGAAAACAGGCGAATAGAGAGAAGAATGAGAACCCTTGCAAGTGGTGATATTTAGTCATTTGCAAGGGTTTTAATATGTGGTAGGTAAAAAGCTGTGATGGATATTGTTCATAAAACATGATAAAATAGATAAAAAAGATATGGGAGTTGATTTTATGCTAGTCAGTACAGATAAAAAATGGGATTATGCATTAGGCATGATTAAAGTAGATGGATTAGAACCATCCCCAGAATTTAAAGAATTAATTGAAAAAGAAAGTCGTGGAGAAATGACCACGGAGGATATGCGTAAAGTTTTAGACAAAAAATATAAGATGAAAGAATAAGGACAATATTATGGAAGATCCATATTTATATCCACATACAGATATTCTGAAGAATCTTGCTGATATACGAGACAGGGAAATGTTATCGTGCATGGAAGCAGAATATACGAGTATACGGCTTGCGGAAATTGTGACAGGAGAATCCGTCAGCCGTTTTGATATTGTAAAGGATGCCGCATATGTCTTAGATAAAATGAACCATTACACTTGGGAAAAGTCCCCTATTGATGAAGTGGCAAAAATCTTTTCGGAATATTTAGCTGAGCTTTGGAAAGTGCATCCATATCGGGAAGGTAACACGCGCACAGTAATTACATTTTGCAGTCAGTTTATAGAGAGTAAGGGATTTTATATAGATAGTGAGTTGTTTAAAGACCATGCACAATATATGAGGACTGCTTTGGTTGCGGCAAGTGCTTTGTTTTCAGATTTAGGAGATAAACGAAAGCAGGAGTATTTAGAGAAGATAGTTTTGGATGCTTTGGAAAGAGGGCAGGAAATGAAACAAAGGGTTTCGGATGTTATAAAAAAAGCCGGATTTAAAGCAACAGAAGGACGAATCCGTAAGATTGTATATTGGAATCGTCTAGAGCGGCATGAGCATGGGGAACGGGATGTTGGATTATATTTTAGAGAGAAAGACCACTTTGGAACCCCAAAAAGCGGGACATCTATTTTTTTATAATATTCTTCATTTTTATATTGACCTATCATGATGAGGCAGAGGGATATGAAATAAAAGGGCAGTACAGGATGGAAAAGGGATGCAACGTATATCGGCAATATTATATAGATATTTGATTTCAGAGGGGAAATTTAAAATGCCAGAATTATATATTATTGGGAAGAGGAATATCAGTTTATTGAAAAGCTGAATCATTATGTATGGAAATGGGCAAAACAAATCCTCTTAAATAAGGCATATCCGCGAAAGACATGTTTTATACAAATGGAATATATAGATGTATGTTTATTGGTGAAGAAGATGATAAATTTCATTTTGCCTTATATTATTGAAAATGAATTTTCAGTAAAGCAGAACATGATGCTGTTGCATCAAATGAAGATGTGCTGAATATATCCAAGCATACAGGCAAAGGCGGCGAGACTTTGTTATGGACTGGTTAAAAATCATGCAATGATAGATGGCAATAAAAGACTGGGGTGCCATACTATGTTAGTCTTTTGACATTAAATGGTTATGAGATGGAATATACACAGAAAGAGCTATCAGATTTAGTCTTAAATGCAGCGGCAGACAGAAAGCAATACGAAGATATTTTACATCGGTTTTTGGTGCATCAGATGTAAGCCAGATGGCTTGAACCTTCTTACGATAAAATCTCTAAAACAAAAGTAATGGATAAAGGTGTGTTGAAGTTTATAAAGTTGGGGGAAGAACGTTTCCGCACACTAGTAAAATACATATTTCCGGGGATGTGTGTCCGGGACATAAAAAAGGGAAAGTCCGCAAACAGATGAATCAGTATAAATTTGTCGAAATCAGGCAAATAGGGATAATAATAAGAACCCTTGCAGATGGTGTGTAAATGCCATTTGCAGGGGTTTTGTCCTCAGTGGTATTTTTATGGTAGACAAAAGGAATGGGAATTGGTATCATATATCGGAAGAGTATGAGATGAGGGAGGAGAAGGCGTGTTCTATCTATTCCTGGCAGTACAGATTGTAGTCATATGTCTGGTCTTTGCCGCGCTGGGGCTGCTGACCGGAGGCGAAGGATCCAAGGAGCAGAAGCTGATGATCTTGTTTATCAGCGGCTCGCTGGTGCAAAACGTTGCCTATCTGTTTGAGCTCACGGCCCGGACGATGGAGGCGGCATTGATTGCCACAAAAATGGAGTACCTGGGATCAACTTTCATAGCGCTGTTGTATTGCAGGTTTATGTTCAACTACTGTTATGAAAAGGAACCGGATTTCCTGCTTAAGATCATATCCTACATAAATGTCATTGTGCTGATTTCAGCCCTTACCTGCGACCGTCATACTTTTTTCTACAGGCAGGTGGAGTGGGTCACAGAAGGCGCCCATCCTCATCTGAAACTGGCCTATGGGCTGGGCTTTGTGCTTTTCTGGGCGTTTTCCTGTGTTGTGCCATACGGGCTGTCCCTGTATGCCCTGACGCATGCCATGATCATTAAGCCCAATAAAATGCTGGGCAGGCGCTACAAGACCTTCTTTCTGCTGTCCCTTCTGCCGGTGCTGTCCCTGTGGAGCTATACATCGAAGCAGATCGTGGAGTATGACTTTACGCCCATGACACTGGGGATTATGCTGTCGGTTGTGGTGCTGCTCATATGGAGCCGGAGGAATTATGACTTCGGCCGGATGGCGGCGGAGGTGGTTCTGAGAGCCATGGATGACGGGGTTATCATGGTGGATGACAAGAGGCAGATTGTCAGCTACAACCCTGCGGCGGCAGACGTTTTTACGGAGCTGAGCTTCCAGACCATGGGAGACAGCATAGAAGATATGGAGGACTTCCCGGAGGATATCCTGAACGAGGAGTCCAAGAGTGAATTCAGCCTGAACAACCATTACTATGAGAGCCATGTGCGGCGTATCCTGGGACAGAAGGGACGGCTTCAGGGCTATGTGATCCTGGTATTGGATGTGACGGAGAACAAGAATTATATGGAGGAGATCAAGCGCGTCAGCGAGCAGGCCGAGAGGGCGAACACGGCAAAGAGCGAATTCCTTGCAAATATGTCCCATGAGATCCGGACACCCATGAATGCGATCATTGGTCTCAGCGATATTATAATGGAGGAGAGCCGCGGGCGCAGGGTCTATAATTATGCATCCGATATCCAGTCTGCTTCTAAGAATCTGCTGGCGCTGATCAACGATATATTGGATCTGTCCAAGGTAGAGGCAGGCCGGATGGAGCTTGTGCCGGTCAATTATTATCTGAAGGCTGCCGTGGACGATGTGGTGAATATGATGGATGTAGCCGCATCACAGAAGAAGCTGTCGCTGCAGTGCGAGTATGATATGAGCCTTCCCTGCCAGCTCCATGGCGATGACGGAAGGATCAAGCAGATACTGATCAATATCATGAATAATGCGGTGAAATTTACGAAACAGGGCTTCGTAAAGGTCTCGGTGAGCGGGCAGCCCACAGAGAAGAAAAGCACTATCAGCCTTGTACTGAAGATACAGGACAGCGGCGTGGGCATCAAGCCGGAGAACCTGCAGAAAATCTTTGAGGATTTCAAACAGGTGGATTCCAAGAAGAACCGTGGGGTGGAAGGCACCGGGCTCGGACTGGCCATCACCCGCAGGCTGGTGGAGATGATGAAGGGCAGCATAGAGGTAGAAAGCGTCTATGGAGAAGGAACCACCTTTACAGTGACCATTCCCCAGAGAATCGTGGATTCCAGAACCCTGGCGGAAATGCCGGAGATGCCCGGCAAGGTTGCGGAGCAGGTGGAAACCTTTGTGGTCAGCAATTATAAGGTGTTGGTGGTGGATGATAATGTGATCAACCGGAAGGTTGCCCTGGGATTCCTGAAAAATTATGAGTTTGAGATGACGGAGGCGGGAAGCGGCAGAGAGGCGATCGAGCTTGTCAGGAAGAATAAATATAATATGATATTTATGGATCACATGATGCCGGAGATGGACGGAGTGGAGGCGGTACAGATCATAAGGGGCGAGTGCGGGGCCAACGGCAGGGCGCCGGTGATCATAGCCCTGACAGCCAACGCCATGGGGGGCGTCAGGGAAATGTTCCTGCGAAACGGTTTTCAGGACTTTATCGCAAAACCCCTTGACCGGAAACAGCTGAACGAAGTCCTGTCAAAATGGATTCCAAGCGCATACAAGAAAATGCGGAAGCCGGAAAATAAAGAAGCGGTGTTGAAACCCCGGATTGAATATGAGGACATTATGATCGAGGGGATTGATATCAGGGAGGCCATGAAGCATCATTCCGGGGGGACGGAGGACTACCTGGAGCTTTTGAATCTGTACTGCCTGGACGGAAAGCGCAAGACAGGGCTGCTGCAGGAGCTCCTTCAGAAGGAGGAATATGCCGATTACGGCATTGAGGTTCACGGGCTAAAGAGCGCTTCCGCCAATATAGGCGCCATGGAATTGTCCGCTCAAGCCAGGGAGCATGAGCAGGCTGTGAACAGAGGGGATACTGGTTTTGTAAGGAAGCATTTTGAGGAGCTGCTTTCCTGCTACAGCAGACAGATAACGGAGATCAGCCGGTATCTGCAGACCAGGAGCGCTGTGACCCGTGTGGATGCCCAGGATACGGGGGCCGGCATAGACCGCAACGACCTTCTCAGGGAAATCAGGGGAGCGCTGGACAGTGTGGAAAATTTCCGTTCCAAGGAATGCGCCCGCAGGGTGGAGGCACTGTTGAAATATGACCTTGAACAGAGCGTGGAGGAGAGCCTTAAGGAGGTGCAGGAGCAGCTGAGGATGTACGAGGACGACGCAGTAGAGAAACTGTTGGGAGAATTGTTGAACCGGCTGGAGAAATCTGGCGGCAGGGAATTGTAGCGGACAGGATCCGTCCCGAAGGGGAAGTGCCAAAGGAGACTGGGACGCGATACATGTGAACGAATCAAAATGCCGTGTAAGGCGGACAGGAGGAAGAAATGGAGAGCAGAATCCGTATTCTGGCAGTAGACGATAATATTATTAATCTGGCTACGATTGAGCAGGAGTTAAAATCAAAGTATGAGGTGATTACCGTGAATTCCGGGGCCAGGGCTATCCGGTTCCTGAGCAGGGAACAGCCTGCGCTGGTGCTTTTGGATATACAGATGGCAGTCATGGACGGCCTGGAAACATTGCGGAAAATACGTGAATTAAAGGGCTGTGCAAGGATTCCCGTCATTATGCTGACCGCCAGGAAGGACAAGGAGACGGTGATCGAGGGCACTAAGCTTGGCATAATGGATTATGTGGTTAAGCCCTTTGATTCCCAGGATCTCCACCACAGGATTGAAAGGGCTCTGAAAAGGGCGGGAGTCATCCCCAGGGATTAACAGGAGGCCGTGCCGTGGACATGCGGAATGGCCTGCTCTAGGGTGCGGCCAGCACCCAGCTGTCGAACCAGCGGAGCCAGTGATCCACATGGGAGTAATCCACCGCCTGGCCGGCCAGCACGGGATAGAACAGAAGGAACAGGAGAAAGGCGGCTGTGCCGTACAGGGCTGTCAGTGTGAGGAATTGCCGCGCTGTCAGCTTTTTTGTTATTTCCAGGAGGCTGTGGACGATCATCAGGGCTACAAAGGGCACACTGGGAAAATAATGATAGATAAAGGTGATCCGCGTCACAAAGAACCAGGGCAGATACTGCGCCAGATAGCCTGTGAGGAGAAAGGCGGCATTTCTGTCCTTTTTTCTGATCCAAAGCCAGAGCATATGGAAGGCGGCGGGGATGCCGGGCCACCATACGAGGGGACTGCCAAAGGCGCTGATGCCCTCCCTGAGACCGCCTGTGCCCTGCGAACCGCTGACAATGGAGGAATAATACCAGATGGGCCGTCTGATAATGGGCCATGTATACCAGGGAGAGGAGTAGGGATGGGCGGCATCCAGAGTGCTGTGATAGAGGTACATATCTGCCTGGTTTTGGAGCATCCGCGCAAACAGGCCCTGGCTGCTGCCGCTGTCAAAGGGCAGATAGGACAGCAGATAGATCAGCCCGGGAACGGCAACAAAGAAGACCAGACAGAAGCAGATGGTCTTTACCGTATGAGGGAAAAATACTTGCAGGACATGGGCATGTGTGATTTCACCGCTGGTACCTTCCGGATCTGCCTGCGCATGGCGGTATTCCTGATATCTGCGATGGAGCACGGCAAAGAAGATAACAGCCAGCCCGGCTCCCGCGTATACCCCTGTCCATTTACAGGCAATCCCAAGCCCCATGCAGACGCCGCAGGCTCCCAGGGGAAGAAATGTTTTGGAGAGAGGGGTGTCGTAGAAGCTAAAACGGCAGTAACAGTACATGAAAAAGTACATCAGCATCACAAAAAAGGTGATATACACATCGATCGTGGCAATCCGGGTCTGAGTAAAGTGCATGAAATCGAAGGCAAAAAGCACACAGGCCAGTGCGGCGGCGGGAGTTTTCCCCGTCAGGTATTTCCCGGACAGGTAAATGACCGGGATCATGAGTATGCCGAAGAATGTCCCGGCAATGCGCCAGCCGAAGGGATTCATGCCAAACAGTGCGATACCCGTGGAAATGAGGAGCTTTCCCAGGGGCGGGTGGGTGGTCTCGTAGGCGGGCAGCCCATGCAGGAATTCATAGGCGGTGCGTCCGTGGTAGATTTCGTCAAAGTACATGCTGTCCCGGAAGCTGCTGCGCCCCGGCCAGAGATGCTGTTCGTCAAACAGGGCGGGATAATCGGAGGCGTTTGAAGGAGTCAGCACGCGCCCGTCCGCATCCAGGAATATCAGTTCCAGCAGGGAAGCCCTGTCATCCATAAGGGTCAGGCGTATGGAAGCGCCAGGCGCATCCAGGGCAGTCTCCTGCCAGGTGAAGACATTTTGGAAGGAAATCTCCTGTGGGTCTGTCCATTCACCGTCTGCCCCGGAGGCAGCGAGAAAGCTCCTGTTGTGGCCCGGGGCGATGTAGCAGGCCACAAAACAGGCTTCCTGTCCCTGCCCCGCGTCGTCAAAGTACAGGGTGACGGAATCCCCGCAGGCCATGTTGTAAGCACTCTCCGGGGCGGAGGTATCTCCCAGATCATACAGGGCAAAACAACTGTAAACAAGAGTCACGGCTGTAATCCAGAACAGGTCGGCCTTTTTGAGGCCGGGCTTTTTCAGAGAAGGGCGCGGCGCATAGCGGCCGGAACCGTATTTCCCGGAAGCGCCCCGCCCAGCATCGCTGCTGCCGGAGCCGTATTTCCCGGAAATGCCCCGCCCAGCATCGCTTCTGTTGGAACCGTATTTCCCGGAGCCGCCGTCCTGTTCTTCCCGCTTTCGCCCAGAGAAATACTGTGGTGCCGTTAAATGGTGCATGGCGAGGACGGCCAGAACCATACCTGCCGACACCAGCAGGAGCAGAGGGGATTTTCTGTCGAAATGACCGGGGTCATACAAGAACAGCACGTATGCTGTGTTGTAAAAATGCAGCAGGGAAAAGCTTCCGTAACAGAGCCAGACTGCTCTGGCGGCAGGCCTGTAAACGATGGCGGACAGCAGAAGGATAAGCCCCGGATACAGATACCGTTCATGCATCCGCACGGAAAAGACGAACAGCGTCAGAATCAGGAGGGCTGCCAGGAAAGGATACTTTTCCCGGTCATTCCTGTGCCGAAGGCTGACGGCCAGTACTGTGGCTGTGGCAAGCAGGATAAAGAGGTACCCCCAGAGCTTACAGGGCAGCCCCAGAAGGATCGTGTCCTGGCTGACCCAGTTAAGCCCCAGCATCCCCCAGAAGTTACAGGCGTTGACCGCAGCGTAAGGATAAGCGCTCACGGTGGAGATAGATTGCCTCCAGACGTTGTCTGCCCCAAAGGGCAGGCTGAGCCCCAGGAGCATTGCCAGGGAAAGCAGAGCCTGCATAAGCTGCCTGCCCAGCCTGCGCAGGCTGAAACCGCACAGAAAGACCTGATCCGCCACACCGGCCAAAAGTATGGGGGAAAAGAGCAGCATCTGGGGCTTGATCAGGAGTCCCGCACAGAAGGCAAGATAAGCGGGGAACAGGCGGCCGCTGACCAGGGAAAAGCACATCAGAAGCAGTGCCAGTGTAAAGACAGAGTCCACCTGACCCCAGACGGCGGAATTCAGGAGGATGACAGGATTAAAAAGGTAAGCACAGCAGAGACACAGGGCCTGTGCCCCGGCCAGCTTTCCGGCCGCTTTCCGGTAGAGCAGGCCTCCGCAGGCAAGATCGCAGATTATGGCGGGAAGCCTTAAAAGAGTCAGATGCAGGGCGGAGGAAAGGGGGATTCCCAGCGCATGGCGCAGCCATCCGATCAGCCAGAGGATATACATATAACCGGGAGGATAATCGGTAAAGACCTCCGGGGAGTAAAAGCCGGAGGGGCCGGTTTCGTACATCCTCTCCGACCATGCCGCGAAACAGGCCATATCGGAGCCAAATCCTTCGGAGCGCGCTGCGGCCGCAAGGCGGGCCAGCAGGGCCAGGAAAAACACCAGACAGGGCAGGAGCTGATAATTTTTTGTCTTTGTTACAAATGGAGCTCTGTCCCCAAGACAGAAGCACAGATAACAGCTGACGGACAACAGTACGCCAAACAGGGCGGCCAGATGAATTACAGGCATAAAATCCTCCTAATAGCAAACGATAAATGAAATGGTAAATTTTAATTTAGTATACCAGAAAGTTTTGGGTAGGAAAAGCAGGTATAATGTGATATACTGAATATTGGTATGCGGACACGAGCAGATAATACAGGAAAGGCATGGTTTTAGAATGAAATTTGATATGCATTGTCATACAAGGGAGGGATCCCTGGACGGGAAAGTGCCCGTGGAGGAATTCATACAGGCGCTGGCAGACAGGGGGTTTGACGGTATGCTGGTCAGCGACCATAACTCCTACAATGGCTACAGGGCGTGGAAAAATAACGCGAATACCAGATGGTCTAAGGATTTTGTGGTTTTGAAGGGGATAGAGTACGACACGATAGACGCAGGGCATATACTGGTCATCATGCCGGAGGGCGTGAAGCTGAAGATTCTGGAGCTGCGGGGGCTCCCCGTCAGCTTTCTGATTGAGATTGTCCATAAGCATGGAGGGATACTGGGGCCCGCCCATCCCTGTGGGGAAAAGTACTTAAGCATTACAAACACCAGGCATTTCCGCAGCCGCCTGGCGGTGATGGACAGGTTTGACTTCCTGGAGGGCTTCAATGCCTGCGAGAGTGAGGAGAGCAATGCCAGGGCCATGGAGCTTGCGGCGGAGCACGGCCTTCCAGTCTTTGGAGGAAGCGACGCCCATAAGAGGGACTGCGTGGGACTGGGGTATACGGAATTCCGGGAGGATATCAGCTGCGAATCGGATCTGATACGGCTGCTGAAGCTTAAGGGCACGGCGATGTGCACCTGCGGAGGCGAATATTACCGCGGGACTACGAAGGAGAAGATCGGAAAGGCGAACAATCTGCTGGTACAATCCTTCTGGCTTTACAACCACATAGGCAGCATGCTGCGACACCGCAGGAGGCTGATTGAGCTGAAAAAGCTGTATATCAGGATTAAGTAGACTCAAATGTTACATTAGACTGAATCATATTACAAAATTCTTGCATTTTAAACCATTCTTGCTTTTAAATTCATAAAATCTTAAGACACATGCGCCATTTACTGTGCTATAATACTCAATGTGCGGGGGAAGCCGCCGCATGTTGAGTATTTTGATTTATTGTTTATGATTGCAGAAAACGTAATGTGCGGATTCTGCTGCAGAAAGGGATACGACAGAGGAGGGGGAGGCAGTGCTTTGTACGGCTGTTCCTGTCTGTCGTGGAAAGAAGGAGATTATGAAAAGCAGGAAATTAAAGAGGATGGCATCGTTAGTCCTTGCTTCTGCCGCTGTTTTGTCAATGACTGCCTGCGGGGGACAGCAGGGAGGTAACGGAGGACAGGGCGGTAACGGAAATTCAGGCAGTACCGTTGAGGCAAAGGAATATGTCTATGTCCCGGAGTTTATGGAGATCAAAGAGGAGAATGCTTCCTTTTATGACATGAAATTTGTGGGAGGATGCCTCTACTATGAAAACTACTGGTGGGATGAGGCTACCATGGAGTCGGGGCAGGACATTGTCCGATATTCTCTGACGGATGGTTCTTCGTCCAAGGTTCCTGTCAAGCTGGATGAAAATGTAAATATCGGTGAGTTTGCGGTGGGTTCGGACGGCAGCATCTATGCGGTGTGCAGGGATTATTCCGGGGAGCCGGGGCCCGAGGGCTACACGGAGCCCGAGAGTCTTCTGTGCAAATTCGGGCCGGAGGGGGAGGTTCTCTTTTCCCAGAGCCTGGAGGAGTATATGGAAGACATAGAAAACAGCTATATCCAGTCTGTGGCGCTGGACAGTGAGGACAGGGTGTATCTCAGCGTTGACAGCAAGCTCCTGCTTTTGAATGCGGACGGCAGCTTCCAGGGGATAGCGGATACCGGCAGGGACTGGATCAGCGGCATGGGCTGCGGCAGGGACGGTAAGATTTATGTGAGCAGCTATGATGAGAATGCCACGGGGAATTTTTATGTGCTGACTGCGGTTGACTTTGACAAGAAGGCCATGGGTGAATCCTACACAGGCTTCCGCGGCAGCAACGGAAATGGCCTGTACGCCGGCGGGGACAGTGATTTCATCTGCAGCGACAGCACTTCCGTCTACACCTATGATTTAAAATCACAGAAAAGCGAGAAGCTCTTTGACTGGCTGGACAGCGATATCAACGGCTCCACGGCCACCTGCCTGGGACAGCTGGAGGACGGCAGAATGCTGGCGGTGATCAACGACTGGGAGACCAATGACAACGGCCTTGCCCTGCTGACGAAGACGAAGTCTTCTGAAATCGCGCCCAGGGAGACCCTTGTGGTGGGAGTCCTGTACGGTGCCTACGACCTGCAGGCAGCGGCGGTAAAATTTAATAAGAGCAACGACAAGTACCGTATCACCATCAAGACATATCTTGACACGGATAACTGGACGGAGAACAGCATGTCCGACGCGCTGACGAGCCTGAACAATGATATCACCTCCAATAACTGCCCGGACATCATTGACCTGAACGGCGTAAACATTCAGCAGTATGCGGTAAAGGGCGTGTTTGAGGATCTGACCCCCTATCTGGAAAAGAGCGCCAGCCTCAACAAGGAGGATTTCGTGGAGCATGTGCTGGATGCCTATACGTACAACGGCACATTGGTGAGCATCCCCTCAAGATTCCAGCTCAGGACCGTGATAGGGAGGGCTTCCGAGCTTGGCAGCAGGGAGGGCTGGACCATCAGCGACCTCATAGCCTATGCGGATGCGCATCCCGACGCGACAATCTTCGACTACTCCGAGAAGAAATATATCCTTCAGATGTGTATGGCGTTTAACGAGAATACCTTCATAGACTGGAGCACAGGAGAGTGTAAGTTTGACACGCCGGAATTTAAGAGCCTTCTGGAATTTGTAAACAAGTTCCCGGACGAGTACCAGTACGAGGAAGGAGGGGCATCCACCCCCACCAGGATCCAGAACGGGGAAATCCTTCTGGACACGGCATATATCAGCGATTTTAATGAAATGCAGCTCTATATGGAGATCTTTGGCGGCGATATGACCTGTATCGGCTATCCCACCACGGACGGAGGAAGCGGTACCGGCCTGGAATCCATGCAGGCATATGCCATTACTACGAAATCCGGCCATAAGGACGGGGCATGGGAATTCATTGAGGGCCTGCTGATTCCGGAGGAGGAGAGCGATGATGACAGGATGATGTCCCGTTACGGCGGTTTCCCTAACAATAAGAAGCAGCTCCAGGCTATGGCTGAGAAGGCGGTGGAGGTTAAGTATGTGACCGATGAAAACGGTGAGGTCATCAAGGATGAAAACGGCGAGCCCATTGTAGAGGGCGTGGGAATGGGCGTTGGTTACGAGGACGGATGGTTCTATGATTACCGGATGCCTACCCAGGAGGAGGTGGATATGGTCCTGGAGCTGATAGAGCATTCCAGACCGGTCACTGAAAGCAATGACACGATACTCAATATCATCATGGAGGAGGCGGATGCTTACTTCAAAGGCCAGAAGAGCGTGGATGAGGTGACGAATATTATCCAGAGCCGCATTAATATCTTTGTAAGCGAGAACAGCTGAGCTGTAAAATTGGATTCAGAGGAATAAAGAAAAAGTGAAGACACATACCAAGCTAAGCAGGAGAACGAAAAAGATCAGGAGAAGCTCGGGGCTGTTCATAGCCCCAAGCTTTCTTGGCGTTCTTTTGTTCTTTATTTTACCCTTTATGGTGGTCATATATTATTCCCTGATCGATAACCCGATCAGCGGAAATTTTGTCCTGTTTGATAACTTTAAAAGCATTGTGGGAAACGCGGCGTTTCAGAAGGCGGTACATAATACGGCGGTCTTTTCGGCGGTGTCGGTGCCCCTGGCGGTGCTGTTGTCCCTGCTGATGGCCATTGTGCTGGAGGCGAAGATGCCCTTCAGGAGCCAGTTCCGTACCTTTCTTTTGAGCCCCATGATGGTGCCTGTGGCATCCATCGTGCTGATCTGGCAGGTACTGTTCCATTACAACGGCGCCATCAACGATGTGCTGGGTGTCTTCGGCGTGGATAAGATAGACTGGCTGAAGTCGGATTATGCTCAGGTGGTGGTGGTGATCCTGTTTTTATGGAAGAATCTGGGCTACAATATGATACTGTTTATGGCGGCCCTGGCCAGCATACCCAAGGATATCCTGGAGGTGGCAAGGCTGGAGAGCGCTACGCCCCTGCAGACTTTTTTCTATATCAAGATCAGGTATCTGTCCTCCACGCTGTTGTTCGTGACGATCATGTCGCTGATCAACTCCTTTAAGGTATTCCGCGAGGTTTACCTGCTGACAGGGGATTATCCTTACGATACTATCTATATGCTGCAGCATTTTATGAATAATAAATTCAAGTCACTGGATTATCAGACTTTGTCGGCGGCGGCAATCCTGATGTCGCTGGTGATGGTGGTGATCATCGGCATTCTGTTTGTGGCGGAAGACCGTTTCGGAAAGGATGTGGAAGGGTGAGCAGACGGGATACGGGCTTACAGAAACAGGATGGGAAAAGGGGAAGGATTGGCCCGGCCAGGAAAAAGAAGCTTATCCGGGCGGCCAAGATTGCCCTGGCGACCCTTGTGGCAGCTGCCTTTTCCATACTGTTCCTGATGCCCATTATATTGACAATTACAAATTCCTTTATGGCAGCGTCGGAGATTTCTTCTAATTATGGCTCCGTATTTGCCACCACCTCGACGGGGGGGAAGGTGTACATATCGGAAAAGGTCAATCTGAAATTCATACCCGATATGGTATCCTTCAGCCAGTACGCCACGGTGCTTTTCAAGAGCCCGGACTACCTGCTGAAATTCTGGAATTCCGTGATCCTGGTGGGGCCCATTGTGTTCTTCCAGCTGCTGGTGGCTTCCTTTGCGTCCTTCGGGTTTGCCAGATATAAGGGGAAATTAAGGACGATCATCTTCTTTGCGTATATCATTTTGATGCTGATGCCCTACCAGGTAACGCTGGTGCCCAACTATCTGGTCAGCGATTTCCTGAAGCTGCTGGATACTTACTGGGCCATATGGCTGCCGGGGATTTTTTCTCCCTTTGCGGTGTACCTGCTGACGAAATTCATGCGGCGTATCCCTGACAGCGTGGTCGAGGCGGCGCAGATAGACGGCGCCGGGGAGTGGCAGATTTACCGGAAAATATGCCTGCCGCTGTGCAAGGGGGCTGTCTGTTCAGCGGCGATACTGGTGTTTATAGATTACTGGAATATGGTGGAGCAGCCGCTGATCCTGCTCTCGGACGCCGAGACGCATCCTCTTTCCGTGTTCCTCAGTAAGATTAACTCGGGAGAGATCGGCCTGGCATTTGCCGTTGCCACCATCTATATGGTGCCCAGCCTGCTGATCTTCCTGTACGGGGAGGAATACCTGGTGGACGGTATTACCTATCAGGGAGGCGTAAAGGGATGATGCGGCGGATAAACTCGTTATGCGCAAAGAGGGGTGTTGTCACACCCTCTTGAGAAGCGCAAAAGTGGAGTAAAAGATGAGAAAGAAATTGTGAGGAGAGGTTATACGATGGACGAGAATGCAAGAAAGAAAAGAGAATGGGTCAAGACGGCGGCGATCATTTTCCTGTCGGTGATGCTGGTGCTGACCTTTTTCTCCAATACGATCATGAATTACTCTTTGCCGGAGGTGGCGATCCAGTACGTGCAATCGGGTACTGTGACGGCGAAGATCCGCGGCTCAGGGGTGGTGGAGAGCGGCGACCCCTACAATATTGAAGTCAAAGAATCCCGGAAGGTGGCAAGTGTGGCCGTCCATGTGGGTGACTATGTGGAGAAGGGCGACGTGATCCTGTACCTGGAGGATGAGGAGAGCGAGGAGCTGAAGACGGCCCAGGAGGCGTTAGAACAGGCATGGCAGGAGTATGAGAAGCTGTTTCTGTCCGAGTCCACTACCGCGGCAGGGATCCAGGCGGCTAACAGCAATACCTCCACTGCCACATTCCGTCAGCAGATCAACAATGCCCAGAGGGCGGTAACGGATGCCCAGAGACGGGTGGATGACCTGCAGGCGCAGTCCAATGCCTTAGCCACTCAGATTGCGCTTACCCCCAAGAACGATGCGGATATGGGGGATCTGCAGAACCAGTTCAACGATGCCCGGACGAACCTGGAAAATGCAACCTATGCCGAACAGGAAGCGCTGAATCATCTGACGGCGCTGAAAAATGATGAGACGTTCTATAAGACTCAGCTGGCATACTATAATGCCATTGTCAACGGCGATGATGCGAAGCCCGGTGATACGGAAACACCTCCTTCCGGGGACGGAAGTGGCAATACGGGGAATGATAAGCCGTCGTCAACGATCAATCCGACCGCGGAGACAGGCACAGTCCCTCCTGCGGACAATGAGATAAGATCGGCATCGGAGGGGGCAGTGCCGGAGGCAGGCGGAGAGGACGGTACACAGTCCCCCAGTGAGGCGCCTGTGTCTTCTGACGAGTCACCTGCATCCTCCGACGAGGTGCCTGCGTCCTCTGAGGCAGTGCCGGATCCTTCCGTGCCTGCTGACGTGACGCCTCCTTCTTCCACGGTGCCCGATCCCGAGCCCACTCTGTCCCCTGAGGAGATAAAGAAGATAGAGGAGGCGCAGAAGAAGGTCGATGAGCTCAATCAGAAGCTGGAGGAGCTCTGGGTGCAGATTCAGGAGGCTACGAATGCCCACAATGATACCCTGGCAGTTAAGGCGGATGCCCAGCTTGCTTACGACAGGGCAAAGACAGCCTATGAGAACCAGAAGGCTTCCGGCGATACCACAGATACCATTGAGGAATTAAATCGCCAGAAGGCGGCTGTCGATGCGGATCTGGCGAAGGCGCAGGAGACATTATCGGACAAGAAAGAGGCGTTGACGGAGCTGACCGGCTCCATCAGCAACGCATATGGCCTCCAGAGCCAGATGGACGCGATCAACAGGGCGCAGGAGAAGGTTGACGAGCTGACGGCGAAGTCCATCGGCGCTACGGTTACGGCAGATATTTCCGGAACCATCACGGCCATCAATGTCACTGCGGGAACCACCACTTCAGCGGCCACCCCCGTGGCTGTCATGCAGCCGGAGGGCAAGGGCTTTACCATGAGCTTCTCCGTTACCAATGAGCAGGCGAAGCGTCTGGCGGTGGGAGATAAGGCGGATCTGGTCAATGCGTGGCGGTTTGACGATGTGGAGGTGACGCTGGCCAGCATCAAGCCCGATCCCAATGACCCGGGCCAGAAGAAACAGCTTACCTTTGATGTGACCGGTGCGGTAACGGCGGGACAGACCTTGAATATATCCGTGGGACAGAAGAGCGCGAATTACGATTACATTGTGCCAAACAATTCCATCCGTGAGGATAACAACGGGAAATTTATACTGGTAGTCACATCCAAATCCAGCCCTCTGGGGACGCGCTATGTCGCCACCCGTGTGGATGTGGAGGTTCTGGCCAGCGACGACAGCCAGTCCGCTGTCAGCTCGGGAATGCTGACCGGCTACGACCCAGTGATAACGACCTCCACCAAGCCGGTGGAAGCTGGTAAGCTGGTAAGGCTGGCGGACGATAATAATTAAATCTGGAAAGGTTGCAGGCTATGAAAAGGAAAAAACTTGTGTTGGGAATCACCGGAGGGATTTCTTTCCTGATCTTCCTGATCCTGCTTTTTACGATCAATCATATCATAGGTGCACAGGATACCCAGCAGATGGCCGGGAGGTGGAGCAGCGAGGGGAGCGCGGCGCAGGTCAGCTGTTTCTTCGCCGCGGACTCCGATACCACGGAGGACACTATCCTGATGTTTGAGCACGGCATAGACAATGCCCTGACGGAGGCTTCCGTGGTGCAGGAATCGGAGAATCCCGGAGCCAGGCTGTGGGCGGATGCCTACAGCGCGGACGGCAAGATTACGCTGACCAACAATAAGTCTTCCGTCTCAGCGGACGCCATTGGGATTGGAGGGGATTTCTTTCTGTTCCATCCTTTAAGGCTGCTGACCGGCTCTTACTTTTCGGGAAACGACCTGATGCAGGACTATTGTATTATTGACGAGGATGCCGCGTGGCAGCTGTTCGGTTCCAGTGATGTGGCGGGGATGACGGTGTATATCTCAGGAATCCCTCACATTGTGACAGGGGTGGTGGAGCGTCCCTCGGGCCGCCTGGCGGAGGGCGCCGGGCTGGATGGGACTTTGGTCTATGTGTCACTGGAGACACTGGAGACCCTGGGAACCAGCTATGGAATCAATCACTATGAGATTGTCATGCCGGATCCGGTGACAGGCTTTGCCTATAAGCATGTGAAGGAAAACCTCGGCTCGGATGAAAAGGCCACGGAGGTAATAGAGAACAGCTCCCGCTATTCCCTGGTATCCCGCCTGAAGCTGATCGGACAGTTCGGCCTCCGCTCCATGAACGGCAGGGGGATCATTTATCCCTACTGGGAAAATATGGCCAGAGGGTATGAAGATATCCTGGCGGTGCTGACACTGCTGCAGCTGATCACGCTTTTGTATCCTCTTATCCTGCTGTTGATCGCCTTTATCATCTGGTGGAGGCATAAGGGCTGGACGATGCGGGATGTGTGGTTGAAATGTAAGGATAAGCTGGAGCGCCTTGCGGAACGTATGAGGGCTGCGAGGCTGGAGAAAAAGGGATCGGAGGAGCTTTGGGAGGAGCCTTCTGAGAGGAGGATGCTGCAGGAGCGGCTTCCTTGGAATAAATCCCGAAAGGGGAAAAACAGGTAGGGAGGGAATGATATTATGAAAAAGCGGTTAAATAAGATTTTGGCCCTGGGGCTTACATTTGCCGTTACTGTGGGCCTGTGCGCCTGCGGCGGTAACGGCGGCAATGGGGGCGGTAATGGCGGCGGTTCCGGAAACAGAGGGGACAATAGCGCTAACGCCCAGCTGGCCAAGGAGAATGTCTATCAGCTGGAGGAATTTGAATTCCCCAAGCTGGTGGATATGGAAAATGGCTATGTCAATGTATACAGCACCGAGTATATTGACGGGAAAATTTATATGATCCTGGAGGTAAACGACTGGCTGAAGGAAGAAGATACCACGGATATCGACCTGGTGGTGATGAATGAGGACGGCTCCGATCTGCAGGTGGTCAAGCTTAACACTGCCGGGGAAGAAGGCTCCGAAGGCTCCGGAGGGGAAGAAGGCTCCGAGGGTTCCGGAGGGGAAGAAGGCTCCGGTGGTGCAGAAGGCTCCGAGGGTTCCGGAGGGGAAGAAGGCTCCGAGGGTTCCGGTGGTGCAGAGGACGATATTGCGGCAGTGGATCCGGGAATGTCCACCGATGTCTGGGAATATACCGGCTATGGAAGCTTCTGTATTTCTTCCGAGGGGAAAATTTTTGGCACGAAGAATTACAACTATGAGGATTACAGTAATCCGGAGCAGCCCATCAGTGAGAGCCATCTCTACGTCTGCTGCTGGGACGTGGACGGAAGCCGTCTCTGGGAGACGGAGCTGGAAGGGCTTCGCTCCAATGAGGAGGGGGCAGAATGGATTTATGTCAGCGACCTGATTCCGGTAAAGGACGGCGGTCTGGAGCTTCTGCTGTCCGGTGAGAATATGTACAGGATGAGTGTCAGCAGCGCGGGAGAGCCCTCCGAGCGGGAAAAGCTGTCGGAGGAGACCGGCAAGGTATTTAACAACAGGCAGTTTTCGCTGGAACAGGATAACGGCACTCTGCTGGTCTCATACTCGGATGAAAACGACTGGACAAAGAGCTATCTGGTGTCCTACGATCCTGTCACAGATACTCTGGGAGAGTCTTCCGCAATGCCGGCGTCCTTTGGATGGAACGGTTATAACTCCATGAGCGCCGGATTAAAGAGCGACATGATCTTTACCATGACCGACGGCGTATATATTTACAATCAGGGGGACGAGAGCATTACCAAGAAGATGGACTTCGTCAACTCCGATGTGAATATTTCCAATTTCATGGGAATGGCTGAGCTGGACGAAAACCGCTTTGTGGGCATCTTCAGTGAAAACTATGGGGAAGATATCAAGGGTGCTGTGTTTACTTACAGGGATCCCAAAGATATCCCCGATAAATCCGTGCTGGTGCTGGCCGGTAACTGGCTGGGCAGCGACCTGCGGCAGAGAGTGGTGGAATTCAACCGCGCAAACGACTCTTATCGGATTGTCCTGAAAGAATACGATTCCTACAACAGCTATGAGGACTATACCGCGGGCTTTACCAAGCTGAATAACGATATTATCACAGGCGGTATGCCGGATATCCTGGTGGCGGACAATCTGCCTGTTGACACTTATATCGCCAAGGGGCTTGTGGCAGACGTCGGCAAGCTGATTGAAGAGGATCCGGAGCTGTCCCAGGTGGAATATTTACAGAATGTATTTGACGCTTATTCCGTGGACGGGAAACTGTACTATGTGGTGCCCAGCTTCAATGTCGTGACTATGATCGCCAAGACGTCTCTGGTAGGGGAGACGGCCGAAGGATGGACTCTGGAGAAGATGCAGCAGATTGTGGACTCCATGGGAGAGGGAACCCAGCCTATCGGCGAGGTGACAAGGGACGGTTTCATGAGCATGGCGATGCAGTTTTGCGGAAATGATTTTATTGATGTGAAGACGGGAAAGTGTTCCTTTAACACAGAAAACTTTATCAGTATGATGGAATACGCGAAAACGCTGCCGGAGGAAATCGACTGGGATAACCTTTACAACTCCGATAATTACTGGATGTCCCAGGAAACCCAGTATCGCGATAATAAGACACTGCTGATGCAGCTTTACATCGGGGATATACGCAACATGAATTATCAGATGAACGGCAGCTTCGGTGAGCCTGTGACCTTTATCGGCTTTCCCACAGAGAGCGGCAAGGGTTCTTATATCAGCGCGAATCAGTCCTTCGCCCTTTCTGCAAAGAGCGCGAACCTGGCGGGAGCGTGGGAGTTTATCCGATATTATCTTACCGATGAATACCAGGAGGATTTAGACTGGGGATTGGCGGTCAACAGACGGGTCTTCACGGAGCAGGCGCAGAAGGCTACTCAGAAGCCTACGTATACGGATGAAAACGGCAATGAAGTGGAATATGAGGAAACATTCTACGCCAACGGAGAGGAAATCCCTCTTCCGCCTCTGACCCAGGAACAGGTGGATCAGATTACGGGCTTCATCTGTTCCGTAGACAGGGCGTATTATTATAACGAGAATGTTATCAATATCATCAACGAGGAGATGGGAGCCTTTTACACGGGGCAGAAGAGCGCTCAGGATGTGGCGAACGTCATCCAGAGCAGGGCGCAGATCTTTGTGGATGAAAATCGTTAGGATCACAGCTTTACGGGAATGCCATGCTTCTGAAGATGGTTTTCCAGGGACAATTCGTGGCCATGCTCCTTAAGCCAGGCCTTACAAACCTTATAGTCCGGCATTACAGAAGCAACCATGTCCCAGAAATCCCTGGAATGGTTCATATGGGTCAGATGGCAGAGCTCATGCACTACCACATAGTCCAGCACCTTCGGCGGGGCAAAGATCAGCCGGTAATTAAAGGACAATGTGCCCCGGGAGGAGCAGCTTCCCCAGCGGGTCTTCTGATCCCGTATTGTGATAGAGGTATAATTCCCGCCCGTAATACCATGATAATAAGCCGTCCGGGCTTCAAACCTTGCCCGGGCGGCATTTTTATATCTTTTTTCCAGTGTCTTCAGGCGCTTTATCTCCGCCTGGGTGAGATAGATAATGTTTTTTTGTTCAGCCATGACAAAATAAAATGTTCTTTTCTAATTTCCTGTTCCTGTGGTGCAACATTGAAAATTATAGCATGATTTTTGGTATACCGCAATGAAACATGTATCTTTATCTGCTTACTATGACTGCGCCGCTTCCGGAGCCGCCTGGGTAAACTGGGCCATATACAGCCTGTAATAGGCCCCCTTCTTTTGCATCAGCTCTCTGGCGGAGCCTTCCTCCAGGATCCCCTTGCCGTCGATGACGAAGATCCTGTCCGCCTTCTGGATCGTAGACAGCCTGTGAGCGATGACAAAGGACGTCCGTCCTGACAGCAGCGCTTCAATGCCGTTCTGTACCAGTACCTCCGTCTTGGTGTCAATGCTGGAGGTGGCTTCATCCAGGATCAGGATCCCGGGCATGGAGACGAAGGTCCTGGCAAAGGCCAGCAGCTGCTTCTGTCCCACGGACAGGCCGCCGCCCCGCTCCGAGAGCTCCGTGTCATATCCTTTTTCCAGCTTCATGATGAAATCGTGGGCGTTCACCGCCTTCGCCGCGGCAATGCATTCCTCGTCCGTGGCGTCCAGCCTGCCGTAACGGATATTGTCCATGACCGTCCCGGTAAAGAGGAAATTATCCTGGGTCATAATGCCCATCTGGGAGCGGAGGGAATTCAGGGTCACCTCCTGGACGTCCTGTCCGTCGATCAGCACACGCCCTTCTGTTGCATTATAAAATCTGCTGATCAGGTTGACAATGGTAGTCTTTCCCGCACCGGTGGGCCCTACTAGGGCGATGGTCTCGCCGGGCTTGATGCGGAAGGAGACCTTTTCCAATACCCGGATGTCGGGGGCGTCCGAGTAGGCGAAGGAGACCTGGTCGAAGACCACTTCCCCTTTTAGATCGGAGAGCTCTCCTCTGGCCCTTTCGTCGGTGATCTCCGAGGGGGTGTCCAGCACCTCGAAGACGCGTTCCGCCGCCGCCAGATTGGTGATCAGCTGCTTGTAAAAGTCGCTGAGGTTCATGATGGGGTGCCAGAACATCCCGATATAGCTGCCGAAGGCCAGCAGCGTCCCCACGGACACCTGATCCGTCCCCAGCACCTTGATCCCCACGAAATACAGCGCCGCGGTGCTGAAGCCCCAACAGAAGTCGATGACGGATCCGATGGCGTCGTTGATGCGGCAGGCGCTGACAAAGGCGTTTCTGTGTTCCTCCGTGAGCCGGTAAAAGGTGTCATCTGTCTCCTGCTCCGCGTGGAAGCTCTGGATGATGCGCATCCCGGAGAGATCCTCGTGGACGAAGGCGTTCATGTTGGAAGCCTTTTTGCGGAACAGCTGCCATCTTTTGTGGGAGCGGGTCTGAATGAACCATACTCCCGCCGCCAGAAGGGGCAGCGTGCACAGGGAGGCCGCCGTGAGGGCCGGGCTCTTGGTCAGCATGATGAGGATCACGGCGCAGATCGTGATAAAGTCGGGAATCAGGGTGGTCACACAGTTCCCCAGCACATCCTTCAGGGAATTGATATCCCCGATAATACGGGAGAGGATCTTTCCCGTAGGGCGGCTGTCAAAAAAGTGAAAGTCCAGCGTCTGGATATGGGTGTACAGCTCCTGGCGTATGGTCATCAGGATGCTGTTGCACACCCGGTTCATGATGTGCATCCGCAGCTTGGTAAATAAAACCATGACCACATTCAGCCCAAGGGCGGCCAGGATCAGCTTCACCAGCCCCGGGAAATCCCCCGCGCCGATATGGGTATCGATGGCGGTTTCCACAAACAGCGGGTTTGCCAGGGACACACCCACACAAAACAGCATGATGAGGAGAACCAGAAGGATCTCCTTTTTATAAGTGAGAAGATAGGAGAACAGCCGCAGGAGCGTCTTTGCCTTTCCCTGCTCCACGGTGCGCTCGTCTTCTTTAAAGGAATTAATCGGCATAAACAGCGCCTCCCATCTGTAATTGGTATGTTTCGTAATATAGCCCTTTTTTGGCCAGCAGATCCTCATGGGTGCCCCGCTCGGCGATGCGGCCGTCCTCCAGGAACAGGATTTCATCCGCGTGGCATACGGCGCTGATCCGGTGGGCTATGATGATCTTGGTAGTGTCCGGAAGCTCGTTCAAGGTCTTCTGGATGGCTGCCTCCGTCTCCATATCCAGGGCGGAGGTGGAATCGTCCATAACCAGGATGGGATTTCTCTTGGCCAGGGCCCGGGCAATGCTGATCCGCTGCTTCTGGCCGCCGGAAAGCCCCACGCCCCGCTCCCCGATGACGGTGTCATAGCCGGATTCCAGTTTTTCAATAAACTCCGAAGCCTGGGCCGCCTGAGAAGCCGATTTCACCAGCTCAAAATCCGTGAGAGCCTGCTTGCCCAGGCGCACGTTGTCGGAAATGGTGTCGGAGAACAGGAACACATCCTGGGTCACCACGGAAATATTTTCCCTCAGCTGCCCCAGGGAGAGGCTGCGGATATCCGTACCGTCCAGCAGGATACGCCCCGCGGTACAGTCGTAGAGCCTCTGCAGCAGCTGTACCATGGAGGTCTTGCCGGAGCCCGTTGCGCCCATGATGCCCAGGGTGGAGCCGGGAGAGACGTGGAAGCTGATGTCCTTTAAAATCTCGGTCTTATCCCTGCAAAAGCTTACCTGTTCAAAGGCAATCTCGCCCTTTACATCCTCCAGCCGTCTGGGGATTTCCTCCTCCTGGATGGAAGGAGTCTCCCCATATATTTTCTTCAGCTTGCGGTTGGATGCCACGGCGGAGGAAAAGCTGTTGGTAAGCCAGCCCAACATTTCCATGGGCCATACGATATTGTTGGAGTACTCCACAAAGGCACCCAAAGAACCAAGGGTGAAGATACTCCCTCGGGTGAAGGTATTCCCCCCGGCGGCCTCCCCCTGCATTACCATCACGCCTCCCGCCAGAAGCACCACAAGGGGCAGCAGCTTTGTGACCAGCGTAAACAGCGGGTGATACTTGACGAAAATCCGGGACTGCTTCATATTCAGCTCGTAGTAGCGCTTGTTGTGGGAGAGGAATTTATTGATCTCGAATTTTTCCCTGGCGAAGGCCCGCACGGTTCGCACGCCTGCCAGGTTTTCCTCCGCCACAGTATTTAATTTCGCGTTTTCCTCGCTGATCTCCCCGTACACCTGATCCAGCCTGCGCTCCAGGAAAATGGCCAGAATTCCGCAGAAAAGCATGGCCCCGGTGGGAATCAGGGCAAGCACAGGGCTTAGGCGGTACATGCAGGTGAGGACCAGGACGGTATGCACGGTGACCTCGATCAACAGCATCCCCACATAGCTTAAGCCGTCCCAGATATGATCCACGTCCTCCTTCACCCTTGCCATCAGCTCCCCGGTATTGTTCCTGTCGTAAAAATCCGCGGAAAGCCCCTGCAGATGACGGAACAGGTTCCGCCGCATCTGGGCGCAGATTTTGGAGCTCATGACGTCAAAGAGGAATTCCTTGACATACATGAACACACATTTGCCCAGGCCCACGATCAGGAAGCCTATGAGCAGCCAGTTTAAAATGTCCCGCCGCCCGCCCAGGATGACGTCGTCGATCATGAGCTTTGTAAGCTGGGGGGAGAGCATATCCAGCGCCACGCCCACAACGAGGCAGAGGACAGCGATTAAATACCCCCAGAAATGTTCCATGATATAGCTTGATACTTTTTTCAAAATTCCCTCATTTCCGCACGGATGATGAAACGTGCAATTCTTGTTACGGTTTCCCGGGAAAAACGGCGGTAAACTGCCAGAGACGTGGGAGAGAAGATATACTCACAAAAAAGCCCATGGCAGCTTACCATGGGCTCTCTAACACAAGAAGACGCTCCGATAACAAAATCACGAAGCCGTCCGTATGTTCAGATCATGCGGGACGGATTTTCAACAGGCCGGCGCTCCGGCTCTGGAAATCCCCCTTCCCCTGCGATTTCCCGAGGCAACTGCATACGATATATATAATGCGGCAAAAGTAGTTTTAGTCGAATCGTTATACATAGCGTTACCTCCTTCTTTCTTATTTGCGCGTCCGCTGACTGGGCTTTCACGCCAATGCATGAATAACTGTAATCTACACTACATCAACTTCCATGAATTGTCAACTGCAAAATAAAAATAAATTTCCTGCTCCTTTCAAAAAGGGAGGGGGTTTTTCCCCGGACTTTTTCCCGAAGAAGGGGACGGCGTCGGCAGGCTGCCCTGCCATATGCGGACGGGGCAACGCTGAGCTGAACTAACTGCCAACTCCGACTAGAGCGTGTTTGAAAAATCATTCCCCCGGCCTGCACGCCCCACTTCGCGGCCTGCTGCGCCCCGATTTGGTCAACGTAGCCCCACTACGCCTCCCAAATCGGGGCTTGCATCCCACAAAGTGTGACGCACAGGCCAGGGAAAGCATTTTTCAAACACGCTCTAAGGCGCTTTCGCGCCAAAGTCTGCGTAGGCAGTGGATTTCATCTCCGCTAAGGCCGCCCCCCAAAGTCCGCGTATGGCAGGGCAGCCTGCCGCCGCCTGATTTTCCGCAGCACAAAAAACTGAGAAAAATACAGAAAAATAAATAAAATACATAAGAATAGCCACTATCCATCACTATCCTACAGCTTATAGCCTGTCATTTGCAGTATACAGGCGCAGGGGGTCAGGGTTCCTTCCCGCTGCGTGAGCGAGATGTGGAGAGGAGACTCCGGCGATGCCCGTCCAATGGCGGGCATTGCCGTGCATGAGGCTCATCGGAACGCCCATCGAGCCGTAGCGGAAAGGAACCCTGACCCCCTGCGCCGTCCCTCCCCAATCCCCCCGTTCATAAGCTCCCCCACACTACACCATAGCCTGATCCACCTCGATCACCGTATAGTAATTCGGATGATCCAGCCGGACACGCTGCTCTATGGCATCCGCCAGCTCCTTATCCGACATGGAAAACTGATAGGGCGCTACCACGTCGAAGATCAGGTTAGTGTGGGTGGGGCCGGTGACGATTCGGAAATCGTGCATTGTGATCCTTTCGTCAATCTCTTTCAGATATCCTTTTACCAGATCCTTCAGGCGCATGGTCTCCTCGTCCCCCACACAGACGGGATCCATATGGATTACGGCATGGCAGCTTAAAGTGTCGCGCAGCTCGTGCTCGATAGTATCGATGAGGTCATGGAGCTCCAAAATATCGCCGTCCGCAGGTACTTCCGCGTGAAGGGAGATCAGCGTCCGTCCGGGGCCGTAATTGTGGACGATAAGGTCGTGGAGCCCGAGGATGGTCTGGTGGGCCATAACGATATCATTGACCTGTTGCACGAATTCTTTGTCGGGAGCCTGCCCCAGCAGAGGGCTTATGGTGTCCTTTGCGGCGCCGAAGCCTGCCCGGCAGATAAAAAGCCCCACCAGGATTCCACACCAGCCGTCGATGGCAAGTCCTGAGAAATGAGAAACCAGGGTGGAAATGAGAACCATGGCGGTGGCCAGACAGTCGCTGAAGGAATCGGCGGCGGTGGCCAGCATGGCGGCGGAATCCAGCCTTTTGCCCAGGGCTCTGTTGTAGAAGAACATATAACTTTTGACGCAGATGGATGCCACCAGGATGACCAGCACAAGGGGAGAGAAGGCCAGCTCCTCCGGGTGGATGATTTTTGCCACAGAGGTTTTCAACAGCTCAACCCCCATCAGAAGGATAATGATGGCCACTAAAAACCCTGATATGTATTCGATCCTGCCGTGGCCGAAGGGGTGGTGGGGGTCGGGCTTCTGCCCTGCCATTTTAAAGCCGATCAGGGTGATGATGGAGGAACCCGCGTCGGACAGGTTGTTGAACGCGTCGGCGGTGATGGCGATGGAATGGCTGATGAAACCGGCGAAGAATTTCCCGGCGAACAGGCACAGGTTCAGAAAAATGCCCACAGCGCCGCAGAGCACGCCGTAGGCCTGCCGTGTGGAGGAATCTTTGACATCGCTGCCGCCGCGAAGGAATATTTTGGACAATAAAGTGATCATACATATGCTCCGTTTCTTGCTTGACACAGGCAGATCTTCCCGCCTGTTTTTTTCAGATATCATTTCAGTATAACATACGTGGGAGAAAAGGCAACCATTTTTTGAAATCCGGGAGGGAGCAATCCGGGAGGGCTGCGCGTGTACTGCGGGAAAAAACAGTGGACTTTTCGCGTCAGCCTTGATATAATGAATAAGGTATGCAGGCTGGTTCAAATTGGGCGGATTCTGCCTGTATTTTCATGATATCCTTATCCCCATTTTCAAAAATGAATAGAAAAATGCTGTCCGGGGAAACGGGACGGCGGAAAAAGCATAGGATAAAATGGTGAGCAGGAAAATCATGCTGTTTTCAGCGTCAGCAGTCCTGTGCTTTACAGCTGTGGGCGACGCGTCATTTTTGTCAGGAATTCTATGTGGAAAGTATGGTTATAAATATGGATAACTCAGATTCCGGTAAGAGACAACCTCTGGAGCTGCGTTTTCCCATGATGGAAAACGCGGAATACCAGAAAGCCCAAAACAGGGAGATCAGGCTTGGGAAGGCGGAGGGACTGGATGTCTCCGTCTATTCCAGGCCGGAATTTAACTGGCTTCAGATGGAGCAGCTGCGCATGGGGCTTAAGGACAGGGTGGATGTGTCCCTGTATGCCAACCCTGCCTACAGCTATGAGACCATGCGCCAGGTCAGATTGTCCCTTTATTCCTCCATGGATATCCTCCCTTATGTGGAGAGAGGGTTTGTCGATGATGACCTGGAGGAGATCAGGCTGGCCCTCCAGGGAGGGGTGGCACTGGACAAGTGGCTTGTGGACGGTATGTGTGCCCCACAGATACATGAGATCAGGATTGGCCTGTGCGAGCAGATAGACGTTTCCGCCTATGCCAATCCCGGGTACAATTGGATGCAGATGCAGGAAATCCGCCTGGGACTGGAGAAGAAGCTGGATGTATCCCTGTATGCCAGCCGCCTGTACAGCCATTTCCAGATGAGGGAGATCCGCCTGGGGCTGGAGGCAGGACTGGATGTGTCTTCCTACTGCGGACTCATCCACTCCGCCATGGATATGAGGGAAAGGCGCTGCCAGCTGACCGGTGTGACGGCCGGGGAGGCCCCCGGACCGGAAAACAAGGCAGAGAAGGGGCAGGGCAGAAACCCGTTCTATGACCCCTATCGGAAAAAGGAATTTACGATTTCCATCGAGGACAACGGAAACCGCGCATATGCCTATATACCATGGCTGCCCGGCAATGTGGTGACAGAGGAGGATATCTTTTACGACCTGGAAAGAAGGGGGATTGTCTTTGGAATCCGTCGGGAGGCTATCTCGGAGATGATCGATAAGAGACGGATGAACGAAAAGGTACTGATCGCCGAGGGTATCCCTGCCAGAAGGGGGAAGGACGGCTGGTTTGAATTTTTCGTGAGGCTTGACCTGCCCCGTATCCCGGCCCCCCTGCCGGACGGAGGCGTGGATTATGTCAATATAGAAGCCTTTGAGATGGTCGAGGAGAATGAGAAGATTGCCGTGTATCATCCAGCCGGGGAAGGCACGGATGGAACAAATATATACGGGGAGACCATACACGGCGAGGCCGGGACTGATCAGAAACGGCTGCGGGGGGAGGGTTTTGTGATCGCTCCTGACGGCGTGACTTATATTTCCAGGTTGAACGGTAAATTTGAATATACGGCGGGGCGGATCATCATTACCAATATGATGATCGTGCGCGAGGATGTGACTGCCGTTACCGGGAAGCTGGAGGTGGACGGTTCCGTGTATGTGGTCGGCAGCGTTTACTCCGGGGGATATATCAGGGCCAGCGGGGATATCGTGATCGAGCATAACGTGGAGGCGGCAAGGCTCATCGCCGGCGGCAATATCATGATCAAGAAGGGAAGCTGTTCCAGGGGGGACTGCTTTATCGATGCCGGGGGAGAGGTCTCAGGGAGCTTTTTTGAAGCCGCAAATATCAATGCCGGGGGGAATGTCAGGGCAAATTATATTATGAAGAGCAATATCAATACGCTGGGGAGGGTGATCGTTTCGGGGAGCAAGGGAATGCTCCTGGGAGGCAGGACATGCGCGGCAAAGGGCGTGGACACCTATAACCTGGGTAACAAAAATCATCTTCGGACGCTTCTGGAGACAGGAAAGACAGGGCTTTATGAAGAAAAGCTGGCCGCTTATACGGCTGCCAGGGAGCGGATCATAAACGATATTACAGCATTAAAGAGGGAGTGGGAAAAGCTTCTTTCGGATCCTTCTGCCAGGGAGAGGATACCGGAGGAGCTGCGGCGGAAGGTTGAGGCTACGGTAGAGGCCAGGAATCGGGAGCTTGCCGAAATAGATGCCGAAGCCTCCAAGCTGGTCAATATGACGGAGCAGGCCATGAAGAATCCGGTCTGCGTCAGAGGGAAGGCATACGAGGGCAGTATTATCGTTATAAATGATATTAAATATGCACTGCCGGGCCAGGTGGACAGGGTTGCATTCCGGCTTCGGAATAAAAAGGTAGTGATGGTTTCCATGTGACCAATATTTTATAGTATAGAAGAAAGCGATGGGGAAACATGAAACGTGATACAATTTTGATATTTGAAGATAATCCCATTGACCGTGAGATTCTGGTGGAGCTGTTCCAGCAGGAGTATAAAATCCTGGAGGCGGCCAATGGAAAAGAGGGGATTATGCTCCTGAGTAAGCACTTCGCATCCATCGCCGTAGTCCTTTTGGATAATATTATGCCGGTGATGGCCGGCTTTGAGGTGTTGGAGTGGCTCAAGGATAAGAATATCCTGAACAAAATTCCGTTCATTATGGTCACGGGGGATAATTCCCCCAAGATGGAGAAAAAGGGATATGAATACGGTATCGTAAGCTATATCAAGAAGCCATACCAGCCGGAAGTGGTCAGGCAGGTGGTGAGCAACGCGGTAGGCTGGTTCCGCTATAAAATGCAGCTGGAGGCCATGGTCAGGAAGCAGAACCAGAGCATCCAGAAGCAGAACGATGTACTGAAGCAGCAGACGGAAAAACTCAGCCAGGTAAACGAGGTGATCATCGACTCCCTGAGTAATATTGTGGAATTCAGGAATCTGGAGTCGAAGCAGCATATCAAGCGGATCCGGGAATATTCCCTGTGCCTGGGGAACAGTGTTATGAAATTATACCCGGAGTATGAGCTGACGGTGGATAAGCTGGAGAAGATTGGGTGGGCGTCATCCCTGCACGATATTGGGAAGATTGCCATCCCGGACAGTATTATTTTAAAACCGGGAAAGCTGACGGAGGATGAGTTTGAATTGATCAAATCCCACACCACCAAGGGGGCCGAGATCATCCGGCAGCGGGTACGCCTGATTGACAAAGAGGTGTATGATTATGCCTATGACATCGCAAGGCATCATCATGAAAAATATGACGGCAAGGGTTACCCTGACGGCTTGCAGGGGGACGGGATCAGCATAGCGGCACAGATCGTATCCCTGGTGGATGTGTACGATGCGCTTACCTCAAAACGTGTTTACAAGACCGCGTATGACCAGAACAGGGCATACCAGATGATTGTGAACGGGCACAGCGGCGCCTTTTCGCCGAAGTTGTTAAAGGCTTTTACAGAGGTGAGGGAGGAATTCGAGAAATTGCTGGCATTATACCACGATGAGGATTGATTCCGGCTCCGTCAGGATTCGTGCCACCGCTGGAAAAAGATAGAAAAAGCAGAGATGAAAAAGCAGAGATGAAAAAGCAGAGATGAAAAAGCAGAGATGAAAAAGCAGAGATGAAAAAGCAGAGATGAAAAAGCAGAGATGAAAAAGCGGAGATAGAAAAAGCAGAGATAAAAAACAGAGATAGAAAAAGCATAAATAAAAAAGCAGAGATAGAAAAAATAGAGATAAGGAGAAAAATTATGAGCAGGAAACCGGTAGTATTAATGATTCTGGATGGCTACGGCCTCAATGAAAAGACGGAAGGGAACGCGGTGGCACAGGCGAAGACCCCGGTGATGGACGGGCTGATGCGTGATTACCCCTTTGTGAGGGGCAATGCCAGCGGTATGGCGGTAGGGCTTCCCGACGGGCAGATGGGCAATTCCGAGGTGGGGCACCTGAATATGGGCGCGGGGCGCATCGTATACCAGGAGCTGACCAGGATTACGAAAGAAATCCAGGACGGGACTTTTTTTGAAAACCCTGCACTGTTGAAGGCGGTGGAGAATTGTAAAAAGAACAACAGTTCACTGCATCTCATGGGGCTGTTGTCAGACGGCGGCGTGCACAGCCATAACACCCATCTCTACGGCCTGCTTGAGCTGGCGAAGAGAAATGGCCTGGAGAAAGTGTTTGTGCATTGCTTCCTGGACGGGCGGGATACTCCTCCTGCCAGCGGGAAGGAGTATGCGGAGGCTCTGGCCGCCGAGATGGAGAAGATCGGCGTAGGCCGTATCGCCTCTGTCATGGGGCGTTATTATGTGATGGACAGGGATAACAACTGGGATCGCGTGAAGCTGGCTTACGACGCCATGACAAAGGGCGAGGGACTTACCGCCCCCTGCGGCGTCTGCGGGATCCAGCAGTCCTATGACAGGGAGGAGACGGACGAATTCGTAAAGCCCACCCTGGCGCTGGACAACGGTAAACCGGTGGCTACGGTTCAGGACGGGGATTCCATTATCTTCTTTAATTTCCGACCCGACCGGGCCAGGGAGATCACCAGGGCGTTCTGTGACGATGATTTCAAAGGCTTCGACAGAGGCCCCAGGAAGGACATTACTTATGTCTGCTTCTCCGATTATGATCCTACGATCCCCAATAAGGATGTGGCGTTCCACAAGGTGGCGGTGACCAATACCTTCGGCGAGTGGCTGGCGGCAAACCATATGAAGCAGGCGCGTATCGCCGAGACGGAGAAGTACGCCCATGTCACCTTCTTCTTCAACGGCGGCGTGGAGGAGCCCAATGAGGGAGAGGACAGGGTACTGGTCAACTCCCCCAAGGATGTGGCGACCTATGACTTAAAGCCTCAGATGAGCGCTTACGAGGTCTGCGACAAGCTCTGTGAAGCCATCCGCAGCGGCAAATATGACGTGATCATCATTAATTTTGCGAATCCGGATATGGTGGGCCATACCGGTGTCATGGAAGCGGCTGTGAAGGCAGTGGAGGCCGTGGACGAATGCGTGGGTAAGGCTGTGGATGCCATAAAAGAGGTGGACGGTGCCTTGTTTATCTGTGCCGACCACGGCAACGCGGAGCAGCTGGTAGACTATGAGACGGGAGATCCCTTTACCGCCCACACTACCAACCAGGTTCCCTTTATCCTGGTGAATTATGATGAGGCTTATACTCTCCGTGAGGGCGGCTGCCTGGCGGATATCGTTCCCACACTGATTCAGATCATGGAGAAGGAACAGCCTGCGGAGATGACAGGGAAATCGCTCTTGGTGCGGAAATGATTTTTTAAACATGTTTAAGTACTCCTGACCGGATGGAGTACTTGGGTTAGGCCCGGAAAACGGAATGTTTTTCGGGTCTTGTACCGTGCTGTATACTCTTTTGCGCAGCGGGAAAAAGAGATTAGGTCGCTTATGCGCAAGGAGCAGCACGGAAAAGAGGTTTGGTATGGATATGGATTTACAGATTACGGATTTGGCAGGCGCTTCGCCCGCACATTCCACGGTGATCGTCAATTTTGTTGCCGCCGTGCGGAAACAGTTGAAAAACAGTACCTGTTACGTTTTTTCTGATAACGTACAGTATCGCTTTCGGACGGATGAGGGGGAGGACAAGGTGGTGGTTCCCGATGCCTCCATCAACTGCCGCGTGAAATCCCGGCGTGGAAATACTTTTATCGACGCGCCGCGGTTTGTGATGGAGGTGTTAAGCCCGTCAACGGAAAAGTATGACCGCAGTGAGAAGATGGAATTATATCGGCAGCAGGAGATTGAAGAATACTGGATTGTTGACTGGCAGAAAAAAGAGGTGGAAATCTACCAGCTGGATTATGAAAACCATATCCCCAGGTATTATCTGTGGAAGGTGATCAACGAAACCAACGGCGACGAGCTAAAAATTGTCCACTTTCCAAATGTCAGAATTGCCTTTGACGATTTGTTTGACGAGATAGAATTGGAATAGATGGAGTTGGAGCAGCGGAGAAAGGAAGTATACCCATGAAGATCAGAAGGGCAGAAGGACAGGATATGGAGGGGATTGACAGGCTGTTGAATCAGGTGCTGATGGTGCACCACAACGGCAGGCCCGACCTGTTTAAGAGTAATACAAAGAAGTACACGGACGAGGAGCTGCAGGCCATCATTGAGGACGACAGGAAGCCCATTTTTGTGGGAGTGGACGAAAAGGGGCAGGTGATGGGATACGCTTTCTGTATCTTTCAACGGCATGTGGACGACAATATCCTGACGGATATCAAAACGCTCTATATTGACGACCTGTGTGTGGACGAAACGCTCAGAGGGCAGCATATCGGAAAACAGCTCTACGAGTATGTGCTGGCGTTTGCGAAGGAGCAGGGCTGCTATAACGTTACGCTGAATGTGTGGGAGTGCAATCCCGGGGCCAGGAAATTCTATGAGAGCTGCGGCCTGACGCCTTATAAGACAGGGATGGAGAAAATATTGTAAGATGGAATTTTTGAGAGACAAACGCAAGAAACAGCAATTTATTTTCAGTTATGTCACCTTTATGCTGAACGGTATGCTGGCCCTGTCCGTGGGATCGCTGCTGCCGTTTATCCGGGACGCCAGGGGCCTGGAATATACCTTCTGCGGCCTGCTGGTGAGCCTGCATTCGGTGGGGAACCTGATTTCCAGCTTCTTTGCGGGAGCGCTGGCGGTGAAGCTGGGGCGCAGGAACAGTATCCTGCTGTTTAACGCCTGCTATGCCCTTTCCTACTTGCTGATTCTTCTGGGCGGCAGCGGGGCCTGGCTGGCGGCGGCTTTCCTGCTGACGGGAATGGCCAGGGGCGCTACCAGCAATTTCAGCAATGTGACCATCAACAATCTGGCGCCGGGGCAGGCGTGGATCCTGAACGGCCTCCACGCCATGTTTTCCATAGGGGCCTTTCTTTTCCCCCTCCTGCTGACCGTGCTGACGGCAGGCGCCCCCGGGCGCTGGCAGCTGGCCTGCGGCTTTATGCTGGTTATGGGGATCTTAAGCTGGGTGCTCTATGGTGTCATGCCCGTGGACGAGGTGATGAAGCGGGAGAAGGCGGGTAAGGGATCCGGGGAAGAAGAAACAGGAGAGGAAAAGGACGGGAAGAATGGGCACGGAAAGGCCGAAAAGGCCGGGGCCGGACGAAGCGAAGGGTTGATGAGCTTTTGGGGCGAGCCCCTGTTCCTCCTGTGTACGGCGACTTTGTTTTTCTATCTCTGCGTAGAGCAGGGCGTGATCGGCTGGCTGGTCACTTATTTTAAGGATACGGGGCTGTTAAACCCGTCCCTGTCCCAGATCATGGCCAGCGTCCAGTGGGTAATGATACTGGCGGGCAGGCTGACCACGGCTTATCTCTCCACCAGGCTGGACAAGACGAAGCTGCTGCGGGTGATGGGCGTGGGGCTGATCCTGTTCTTCGTGGTGCTGATCACCGGCAGGACAACGCCGCAGATCGTCATCGGCATTATGGGGTTTGGTTACAGCATGGCGGAGCTGCATGTCCGGGGATTGGAGATCCTCTCAGCCCCTGTGGAGCAGATGCCCATTGTCATGAACCAGAAGAAGATCGAGGCGTCTTTGGAGCGTAAGCTGGACTACAGGCCCCTGACCCTGCGGAATGAAAAGGAGAGGGCGGTATTTAAGCTGCAGGAAGGGCTTGTGAAAGGCTTCCGGCGTTTTTTTGAGGAGGAGGGCTTCACGGAGATCCATTCGCCAAAGCTTGTCAGTGAGGGGGCGGAGGGTGGAGCCAATATCTTCCGGCTGGACTATTTTGGAAAGCAGGCGTATCTGGCCCAGAGCCCGCAGTTTTATAAACAGATGATGGTGGGCGTGTTTGAGCGCGTCTATGAGATCGGGCCTGTATTCCGGGCGGAGAAGCACGATACCGCGAGACATCTGAATGAATATACCGGCGTTGATTTTGAAATGGGTTATATCAAAAGCTTTCGGGAACTGATGGAGGCGGAGGTGCGTATGCTGCGTCAGGCTCTGACGATGTTAAAGGAGGAATATGGCGGCGAGATGGAGCTTTTGCAGGTGAGGCTCCCGGAGATTGAGGAGATTCCGGCCATACGGTTTTCGGAGGCCAAGGCGATGGTGAGAGAGCGGACGGGCAGGGAGCCCGGGGAAAGCCATGATTTTGAGCCGGAGGAGGAGAGGCTGCTCTCGGAAATGATTCTGCAGGATACGGGCAGCGAATTCGTGTTTGTCACCCATTATCCTACCTCCAAGCGGCCGTTCTATGCCATGGAGGATGAGGAAAACAGACAGGAGACGCAAAGCTTTGACCTGATCTTCCGGGGGTTGGAGATCACCACCGGGGGGCAGAGGATCCATGACTATGACATGCAGCTGGAGAAGATGCGCAGGCTTAACATGGATACGGAAGCTTTTGCGAGCTATCTGATGATGCATAAGCACGGTATGCCGCCCCACGGGGGCCTGGGCCTGGGGCTGGAGAGATTTACGGCCAGGCTCCTGGGCTTTGAAAATGTCCGCCAGGCAAGCCTTTTCCCCAGGGACATCAACCGCCTGACACCGTGACCGGAGGGCGTTTTCCAAGGGCTGCTGAATTAACAGAGCCGGGTGCGCCGCTGGCCTGCTGCCCGCGAAATCAAAAATCAGGCACATTTTCTGCTGTGTGCCTGATTTTTGCCCGGGCCCTGGCCGGATTGATTCACTTTTCGTCTTTGGCCCGGAGCTTTTCGATGTACTCCTTCAGCTCTGAAACAGGGTGCACCCCGTCTCCCTGAAGTATTTAATTTTTTGCTCCAGCAGAGGAACCGGCACATCGAAGTGTTCCGAGCAGCAGCGGATGCACAGGAAACGCTTCGCGCCGCGGTTGAACAGTTTTCTGTGGAGGGCGATCTCATCCGCCGTCAGCGTCTTTCCGCATTTCATGCACTCAGCCATCTACAATCTCTCCCAGAAGGACTTTCGTCTTCTGCGACGCAAGCCTGAGATGCAGGCCGTCCTTTACCTCGCCCATGTCCTCCCCGGTCACCGCGTCGGTGAGGTGCAGGGCCTTCCCGGACTCGGAATGGATGCCCAGGTCGTCCAGGGATACCACAAAGGTGATGTCGTCTTCGGAATCCTGCCTGAGATTGAAAAGCCCCAGGGCCAGCCTGTTTCCCTTTAGAAGCTTCACGAGGGTGCAGGCTTCTTTCGACTGGAATTGCTGGCGGAGGGTGAAGGGAGGCCTGCACTCCTCATCCTGGTTGATGGCGATCAGGCCGGGATTCTGCAGGATGGATTTTGTAGGGCCGTCCGCGTTCCGGATATCCGTCCCGATGATCAGGGGAGAGCCCATGAGCGCCCACATGGCAAAGTGTTGGAGGTACTGGTCGTCCGTACAGCCGCCCAGGCCCACGTTTCCACGCCCTCTCATGCCGCAGACCAGCATGTCCATGTCGTTGAAGCAGCCCGGCGCGTTGCCTTCCACGTTGCCAAGCTGGCTTTCAAAGATATCGATGTAGGATTTGGGCACGTCAAAGATATCCCCAGTGGAACGGTAGGTGTGGGCGCCGTGGGAGCGCATCCAGCGGGAAGGCTCCTTCTCTCCCCAGTTGCAGGCGGCGAACAGGATATCGCGCCCGCTGCACCGGAGGGCCGCGGCCATGGTCAGGTATGCGTTCTTCGTATTGGCGCTGTTGGGGAAATTGCAGTAGTCGTATTTCAGGTAATCCACGCCCCAGGCGGCAAACTGCTTTGCATCCTCGAATTCATGCCCGTAGCTGGAGGGGTATCCCGCGCAGGTCTTAAACCCGGCACAGGAATACATTCCGAATTTCAATCCCCTGGAATGGATGTATTCGGACAGGGCTTCCATGCCGCCAGGGAAAAGCGCGGGGTCGGGAACCAGCTTCCCGTCAACCCGTTCCTTTAAGGACCAGCAGTCGTCGATAATGACATACTCGTACCCGGCGTCCCGGTAGCCTTCGCTGACCATGGCGTCCGCGGTTTCCCGGATGAGCAGTTCGTTGATTTCCTTTCCAAAGGTGTTCCATGAGTTCCATCCCATGGGTGGTCTCTCTGCTAACATAATATGGCCTCCGTTTCTGTGCTTCCGGAGCGTGGAAATGCTTGAGTCCGCAGGCACTGTTTTGATTTCCGCAGTCAATGAGCCAGGATAACAAAGCCGGCTTCTGTTGCTTTATTTTAACATATTCCTGAAAAAACAGGAAGCAAAATACTTGTATTTATGTGCCTGAATATTGTATATTAATAACAGTCCGTTACACTTCATATTCACGCTCCGGGGCGGGCAGGCAGGGAGGGACAGAAATGTCGTTTTATCAGGCAGCGGCGGTGATACTGCTGTTGGTTTTTTATGGAAGCTATTATGCCAAAAAGATATCCCAGAAAAAGAAAGGGATTCAGACTACGCAGATTGGAAGGGGAAAGACCGGTTTCCACAGAGCTGTGGAGGTGGTGATGGGAATTTTTTCCATATGGGTGGTGATGGCGGAGGCGGCCAGTATCGCACTGGACTGGTCCCTGTCCCCCGGGTGGCTGAGGATTGCGGGCGTGGCGGCGGCCCTTTTGGGCAATATTTCGTTTATAACCGGGATGCTTACCATGCGCGACAGTTGGCGGGCAGGCGTTTCGGAGGACAAGACAGAGCTGGTCACAGAGGGGATATTCCGGATCAGCCGTAATCCTGCTTTCCTGGGATTTGACCTGGTGTACCTGGGCATCCTGCTTTTGTTTTTTAACGGGCTGCTGTGCTTCCTTTCCCTGTCTGCCATGCTGATGCTTCATCTGCAGATTGTGTACAACGAGGAGGAGGCAATGCTCAGGGCTTTCGGGGACGAGTATCAAAGCTATCAGGGGAAAGTGAACCGATATCTGGGAAGGAAGCGGTAAAATTTGCACAAATGTTATGGCAGGGAAGTCCCAAAATCCCCGCAGATTTATACTCGTGAACGCATTTATCTGCCGCTTTCTGTTCAACACTGCCCATGCGTTCACTTGTTATACATTTAGGTCGGCAAAAGTTTTTGTTAGTGAGTATAAATGCCGCTTGGGCGGCGGAATGAGAGGAAATATGGTACAGGTAAGATTAGGAAAAACAGGAATCACTGTGGAGAAAAATTCCTTCGGGGCGCTGCCCATCCAGCGGATCACCCAGGAGGAGGCTGTAAAGCTGCTGCGGAAGGCCTACGATAACGGCGTCACATTTTTTGACACTGCCAGATGGTACACCGACAGCGAGGTAAAGCTGGGGGAAGCCTTTGAGGGGATGCGGGAGAAGGTCTTTATCGCGACCAAGACCGGGGCCAAAAACGCGGAAGGCTTCTGGGAGGATCTGCGCACTTCTCTGAAAAACCTGCGGACGGACTATGTGGACATCTATCAGTTCCACAATCCTTCTTTCTGCCCCAGGCCCGGGGATGGTACGGGATTGTACGAGGCCATGCTGGAGGCCAGGGAGAAAGGCATGATCCGCCACATCGGCATTACCAACCACCGCCTGAATGTGGCCCATGAAGCGGTGGAAAGCGGCCTGTATGAGACACTGCAGTTTCCCTTCTGCTATCTGGCTACGGAAAAGGATATCGAGCTGGTACAGAAGTGCAGGGAGGCGGACATGGGATTTATCGCCATGAAAGCCCTGTCCGGCGGCCTTATCACCAATTCCGCCGCGGCATACGCCTTCCTGGCACAGTACGACAATGTGCTGCCCATCTGGGGCGTGCAGCGGGAGAGCGAGCTGGATGAATTTCTGTCCTACATAGACAACCCGCCTGCCATGACGCGGGAGCTGGCAGCAGTCATAGAGCATGACAGAAAGGAGCTTTTGGGCGATTTCTGCCGCGGCTGCGGTTACTGTATGCCCTGTCCCGTGGGCATTGAGATCAACAACTGCGCCCGCATGAGCCTGCTGATCCGCAGGTCGCCCTCCGCCGCCCAGCTGACCCCGGAGGCCCGGGAGAAGATGAAGAAGATTGAAAACTGCCTCCACTGCGGACAGTGCAAGGCGAAATGCCCCTACGGCCTGGACACCCCTGCTCTGTTGGAGAAAAATTATAAGGACTACTGCGAGATCCTGGCAGGCAAGGAATACTGACCGGCGGACTGGCTGCTGCGGCGCTTTGTCCGGCGTATGTGCAGCGCTGCAGATGTGCAGGAATGTCTGTACTGTGATGAAAACGAAGATGGGGAGCCTGCAAATGGATATCACAAAAAAGGAGCTGGAAGGCCTGCTGGAAACGGTCATGTCTGACTATGGCTTTTTCCGTATCAGGCTGTTGGAGCGGTTCCATAAAGAATCCTCCAGACTGGTCTGCAAAATTGCCGCTGACGACAAAATCCTGCTGGTAAGAGGTCTGCCGGACAGTGTTTCAGAGAAAACCATAGAGGGAAATACGGCCGCTCACGAATATCTCGGAAACGGAAGGCGGCTTGCGCCCGGTCTTATGTACACGCGCCACGGGGCGGGATATGTGCATAAGCAGGGATACTGGTTTTATGTTTTGGAATATATAGAGGGAAGGAATCTGGAGGAAAAGGAGACGGACGAGAGGGAATTGGGCAGATTGTTGAGAAAGCTGCATTCCTTTTCAGATTATTCCCGTCCCTCCGGCCTGAAGGAAGACAAAACGGAATTTTACGGATGGTTTGCGGAGAAAGAATTCAAACGGGAATTGGATGGGATTCTGGACAGCCTTCCTGATTTTGGTGCCCTCGACAGATGCTTTATTCATTCGGATATAGGGCCGCATAACAGTCTGAGGACTGCGAAGGGGGATATTCTGCTGATCGACCTGGATGATGCGGGGCTGGGCAGCCGGTATCTGGATCTCGGCTGGCCCTTCATCATGCAGTTTGTGAAGTATGACCGTGCTACGGGAAAGCTGAGCTATCGGATGGATCTGGCGGCGGCTTTTTTGAGCGGTTACTATGGGGAGGATGAGATAACCCGGCGGGAGCTTGACCTGATCTGGCAGGGCGCTGCTTTTATGCACATTTCCTATATGAATGATTACGGCCCGGAGGCGGTGGACTCTCTCTGGCAGATTTTGAAATTCGGAATGGAACAGAAGGAGGGTCTGTGGCGGATGATCCGGAACGGAACGAAAGACGTATGATGAAAGGACACATTAGAAAAAGACGCATGATAATCTGTAATGACGGAAGAAACATGCGGCATGAATAGAAACCTCCGCGGAGGACATACTTAACCCATAAAAAGTATGTATCCCCAAGGAGGTTTTTATGTCTGCTATATTGGAAATCACAGCTGTTCACGCCAGAGAAATCCTGGATTCCAGGGGAAATCCCACCGTGGAGGCCGTTGTCACGGTGTTAAACCATGACAACGGTAAAGAATATGAGGGCCTTGCCGCCGTTCCCTCGGGGGCGAGCACGGGACAGTTCGAGGCGGTGGAGCTGCGGGACGGGGAAACCCGGTACTTCGGCCTGGGCGTGCAGCACGCCGTAAAAAATGTAAATGAGAAGATTGCCTCGGCGCTTCTGGGCAGGAATGCGATGGAACAGATTGCCATCGACAGAACCCTTCTGGAGCTGGACGGCACGGACAACAAGGGAAACCTGGGGGCCAACGCCATGCTTTCCGTGTCCATGGCCTGTGCAAAGGCGGCAGCCAACGCCCTGGATATCCCCCTGTACCGCTACCTGGGCGGCATGGGGCCCAAGCTTCTCCCGGTGCCCATGATGAATATTTTAAACGGCGGAAAACATGCCGCAAACACCGTGGACTTCCAGGAATTCATGATCATGCCCGTGCAGGCGGAAACCTTTGCCCATGGCCTTCGCATCTGTGCGGAAATCTACCACAACTTAAAGAAGCTTCTGCAGGACAAGGGTCTGTCCACAGGAGTGGGGGATGAGGGCGGCTTTGCCCCTGACCTGCCGGACGCGGAGAGCGTGCTGACCTTTCTGGTGGAGGCCATCGAAGCATCGGGCTACACCCCGGGACAGGATATCAAGATCGCCATGGACGCGGCCAGCAGCGAGCTCTATAACGAAAAGACGAAAATGTATCATTTCCCCGGGGAGAGCAGCCTGAAAGGGAAGGAGATCGTCCGCAGCACCCAGGATATGATCGACTACTTCGCGGAGCTGGTGGAGAAATTTCCCATTATTTCCATTGAGGACGGCCTGGACGAGGAGGACTGGGACGGCTGGAAGGCGCTGACGGAAAGGCTGGGGGACAGTGTCCAGCTGGTGGGCGACGACCTCTTTGTGACCAACACAAAGCGTCTGGACGCAGGCATTAAATTAAAGACCGCCAATGCCATCCTGGTAAAGGTGAACCAGATCGGCACCCTGACGGAAGCCTTCGAGGCGGTGGAAATGGCCCACAAGAACGGCTATAAGGCTGTGATGTCCCACCGCTCGGGGGAGACCGAGGACACTACGATCGCAGACCTTGCCGTAGCGTGGAACACGGGCCAGATCAAGACCGGCGCGCCCTGCAGGAGCGACCGGGTAGCGAAATACAACAGGCTTCTGCGAATCGAGGAGGAGCTTGGGAGGGCGGCGCAGTATATGGAGCCCTTCCAAAAAATCTGAGGAAGCGTTCTTTTCAGTGCACAGGGGACAGTCCGGGCCGTTGGGGCCGGGCTGTCCCCAATTTATGCAAATTTATGCAAAGTAGTAAATAAATATTGACTTAGGGCGCTTTAATGCGTTAAAATGGTTTACATATGCGGACATTGGTTCGCACCGGACGGACATTTTTATTGATAAATTCTTGACAATTCAGGCGGAATATTGTAAGATACAGAGGTCGGACGATGATGAACGGCACCTGGAACGTACATCATCGTTTTTGTGATTGTGGGAGTCTGGACTTGTCCGTCACAGAAACCGAATTAACATGAGCGACTGACCGCATACCTGTTTTGGAAAAAAGTATGGGTCAGAAAATGGCACAATGAAAAACTAAGGAGTGAGAAGATGTATCGTTACGTGATCAAGCGGGTTCTGCTCGCCATTTTGACAGTATTTATTGTATCTGCCATCACCTTTTTCAGCATGAACGCCATCCCCGGAGGCCCTTTCAGCTCCGAGAAGGCTCCCAGCGCGGAGGTGAAGGCGGCGCTGGAGGCCAGGTATAACCTGGATAAGCCTGTGCCGGAGCAGTTTGTGATCTATATGGGAAATTTCCTGCGGGGTGACCTGGGTGTCTCCTTGAAGACAGGGAGGAATATTTCCACTGTCATAGGCGAATCCTTCCCCATTTCAGCCAGGCTGGGAGGCGCCGCTGCTGCCATCGCCACGCTGGTGGGGCTGGTGCTGGGCAGTGTGGCCGCGCTGAAGCGTAACAGCATTCTTGACCGCATCATCATATTCTTTACCACGCTGGCAACGGCAGCGCCCAGCTTTGTCCTGGGCACCATACTGCTGTATGTATTTTGTATCAAATTGGGATGGGCGCCGGTGTGGAGCCCTGACAGCCCCCACTATGTCCTGCCTGTCATCGCGCTGTCCATGTACCCCATGGCGTACATAACCAGACTGACCAAGACCAGTATGCTGGATGCGCTGGGACAGGATTATGTGAGAACCGCCAATGCCAAGGGTGTTTCCGGCATGAAGGTGATCTTCAAGCACGCCCTGCGAAATGCTGTCATCCCCGTTATTACCTATGTGGGCCCCATGACGGCTTACATCCTGACAGGAAGCCTTGTGGTGGAGAGCATCTTTACCATCGGCGGGCTGGGAAGCAAATTTGTAGACAGCATCACAAACAGGGATTATACCCTGATCATGGGCACCACGATCTTCCTGGCAGTCCTAATGGTGACGGTGAACCTGATCACCGACCTGGTATATAAGGTGATCGATCCCAGGATTAAGCTGGATTAAGAGCCGGGATTGAAAAGAATTGAAAATGGTATTAAGTGGCAACTGGAACAGGAACAGGAGGAACAAAAGTGGAAAAAGCAGTACAGCAAATGCCCAAAAAGAATTTGCTCAGTTCACAGATCGATCTGTCGAAATTTGAGAAGGCAACGGAGGAAGAGAAGCGCCAGCAGGATGTCATGAGTGAATCCACCACCTTTTTCAAGGATGGAATGAAGCGGCTGATGAAGAATCCCCTGGCTGTTGGCAGCATGATTTTCCTGATACTGGTGATACTGGTGATCATATTTGCGCCGATGATCGTCCCCTACGATTACGCGTCCATCAATACGGTTAACGGAGTCCGGGACAAAGGCGCCAAGAACATGAAACCTTTTGAGTATTCCGAGATGGAGCTGGAATATATGGCCCAGGGAGGCACCGTATTCCCCCACATCATGGGCACGGACGAACAGTGCCGTGATTATTTCATGCGTGTGGTATATGGCACGAGGGTATCCCTGTCGGTGGGATTAGTTGCCAGCGTAATGGTCTTGATTATCGGCCTGTTGTATGGTAGTATATCAGGGTATTTCGGAGGAAAAGTGGATCTGGTCATGATGCGGATCGTGGATATCATATATTCCCTGCCGGATCTGCTGATGGTGATCCTGCTGTCCGTGGTGCTGCAGGCAACCCTGGGCACAGCCCTGGAGGGAACCATACTTGCCAGGCTGGGTTCCAACCTGATCGCATTGTTTGTGGTGTATGCGCTGCTGTACTGGGTGGGTATGGCCCGTCTGGTGAGGGGGCAGATCCTGACCATCAAAAATAACGACTATGTGCTGGCGGCCAAGGCCACCGGTGCAAAGAGCGGCAGAATCATCAAGAAGCACATTATCCCCAACTGCATCAGTGTCATCTTTATCTCCACTGCCCTGCAGGTGCCCTCCGCAATCTTTACCGAGAGCTATCTGAGCTTTTTGGGACTGGGTGTGGCGAACCCCATGCCTTCCCTGGGAAGCCTTGCGAACTACGCCAGAGGCGGATTGAACAGCTATCCCTACAAGCTGCTGTTCCCCGCCGTTGTGATCATTCTCATTGTGCTTTCCTTTAACCTTTTGGGCGATGGCCTGCGGGATGCCTTTGACCCCAAGCTGAAAAAGTAAGTGGTCGTTGCAGGGAGGGATCATACCGGGAGGACGGTGTGCCCCAAGGATCGATAAGGCCGTGCAGACGGCGGAATGAGAGGGAACATGAGCGAAGAATATATTTTACAGGTAAAAGATCTGCATACATCGTTTTATACGGATTCCGGCGAGGTGAAGGCTGTGAACGGCGTAAACTTTAATCTGGCGCCGGGGAAGATCCTGGGCATCGTGGGAGAGTCCGGTTCCGGGAAATCCGTTACCGCATATTCCATTATGCAGATTCTTGCCGATACCGGAAAGATCGTGTCCGGCCAGGTGCTCTACAAGGGGCAGGACATTACAAAGTTTGACAAGAAGCAGATGCACGGCTTCCGCGGGAAATGCTGCAGCATTATTTTCCAGGATCCCATGACCAGCCTGAACCCTGTGTATACCATCGGTAACCAGCTGATGGAGGCGATTCTGCTTCACACGGACAAGGATAAGAAGCAGGCGAAAGAGCGCGCTGTGGAAATGCTGGAGCTGGTGGGCGTCAATGAGCCTCAGAAGCGTATTAAGCAGTACCCCTATGAACTGTCCGGGGGCATGAGGCAGCGTGTGATGATTGCCATGGCGCTGGCCTGTGAGCCGGATATCCTGATTGCGGATGAGCCTACTACGGCACTGGATGTGACCATACAGGCGCAGATCCTGGAGCTGATGCAGGAGCTGCAGAAGAAGATGGGTATGGCGATCATTATGGTGACCCATGACCTGGGCGTGATCGCCAGTATGTGTGACGAGATCATTGTGATGTACGGCGGGCGCGTCTGTGAGAGAGGAACGGCCGAAGACATTTTTTACCGTTCGGGACATGAGTATACAAAGGGGCTTCTGCGTTCCATCCCCAGGCCCGACAGCGGCAAGGAGAGGCTGGTGCCCATTGCCGGTACCCCTATTAATCTGCTGAACCTGCCCAAAGGATGCGCTTTCTGTGCAAGATGCGACGAAGCCATGAAAATCTGTCTCACGGAGGTGCCTCCCCAGGTACAGATGCCGGACGGACATTACGCTTCCTGCTGGCTGACCTATAAGAAGCAGATGGAAGAAGCAGGAGGTGCAGCAAATGAGCAGTGAATATCTGGTTGAAGTAAAGGATTTAAAGCAGTACTTCCCTATTAAGACAGGCTTTTTCAAGACAACGCCCCTGAAGGCGGTGGACGGCGTGTCATTTGATATTAAACCCGGCGAGACACTGGGACTGGTGGGAGAGTCCGGCTGCGGAAAGACCACGGTGGGACGTTCCATCCTGAGATTATACGAACCTACCGGGGGCTCCGTCAAATATATGGGGGAGGAAATTACGGCGTCAAATATGCAGGAGCACCGCAAACATATGCAGATGGTGTTCCAGGATCCCTATTCTTCCCTGAATCCCCGGATGACGGTGGAGGATATTATCGGGGAGCCTTTGGATGTGCATAAGCTCTACAGCAGTAAGCAGGAGCGCCGGGAAAAGATTCTGGGGCTGATGGAGCTGGTGGGGCTGAACGCGGAACATGCCACCCGCTATGCTCACGAATTCTCCGGCGGACAGAGACAGCGTATCGGTATTGCAAGGGCGCTGGCGGTGGATCCTAAATTCATTGTCTGCGATGAGGCGGTCAGCGCGCTGGACGTGTCCATCCAGGCTCAGGTCATCAATATGTTTGAGGATTTGCAGGAGAAGCTGGGTGTGGCTTATCTGTTCATTGCCCATGACCTGCTGGTGGTGAAGCATATCTCAAACCGGATTGCCGTGATGTACCTGGGGAGAGTGGTGGAGATCGGGGAGGCGGATGAGGTGTATAATAATCCCCAGCATCCCTATACCCAGTCGCTGCTCAGCGCAGTACCCATCCCGGATCCCATTATCGCGAAGAAGAGCCAGAGAATCGTGCTCACCGGTGATGTGCCAAGCCCTATGAATATGCCTTCCGGCTGTGCGTTCCGCACCCGGTGCCGTTTCGCCACAGAACAGTGTGCGCAGGAATGCCCGTCCCTGACAGAGAGGAAGAATGGCAGTCAGGTAGCGTGCTTTCATCAATAAGCTAATACCAAATGGCAACATTTGATATTATATAGATCCAAGCGGAAAAATAAGGAGGAAATTATTATGAAGAAATTTACCGCAGTTTCAATGGCGCTTGTATTGTCCTTCGGTATCCTTACCGGATGCGGCGGCGACAATAATGCAAGTACCCCCCCCAGTTCGGATAACCAGGCTTCCGGTTCCCAGGATTCCGGCAGCCAGGCTGCAGGCTCCCAGGACGCAGGCAGTGACAGCCAGGCTTCCGGGCTTGATATTTCGGAGGAGGATGCAGTAGATCCTCACAATTGGGGAACCTATGACGACCTGATCAGCGAGATCAGAACCACCACTGACTTTGTGAAACGTGAGGAGCTGATGCATCAGGCGGAAGATATGCTTATGGATACAGGAGCACTTCTTCCCCTTTACTACTATAATGACGTATATATGCAGAAGGACTACGTGACCAATGTCTATTCCAATCTGTTTGGTTATAAGTTCTTCCAGTTTGCAAAGACAAATGGCGACACTCTGAGACTGAATATCGGAAGTGAGCCTGACAAGCTGGATCCCGCCCTGAACAGCTCTGTGGACGGTGCATGTCTGGCAGTAAACAGCTTCGCAGGCCTGTATACCTATGATAATAATGGTAATGTGGTTCCTGACCTGGCGGCTGAGGAGCAGGTAAGCGAGGACGGCCTGACCTATACCCTGCCTCTTATCCCTGATCTGAAGTGGTCTGACGGTTCCGAGTTGAATGCCAATGATTTTGTTTATTCCTGGAATCGTGCCGTTGATCCCAATACCGGCGCAGACTATGCATACATGTTTGATGTGATCGCAAGAAATGACGACGGCACCCTGAAGGTTACGGCAAGTGAGGATGCACAGTCCCTGACCATCGAGCTGGCGGCTCCCTGTGCATATTTTAACGAGCTTCTGGCATTCCCTGCATATTTCCCTGTAAAACAGTCCGAGGTAGAGGGAGCGGCTGACTGGCAGACCAACCCCGGCGCATGGGCACAGGAGGCAGGATTTATCACGAACGGCCCCTACACCCTGTCTGCATGGACGCATGACGAGAGCATGACCTATGTGAAGAACCCCAACTACCACAGGGCTGACGAGGTGGAGGTCGGGACTCTGCAGTTCATGCTGAGTGATGATGATACAGCTATCTTTGCGGCATACAATGCAGGTAACCTTGACTTTATCGACACGGTTCCCACCGATGAGATTCAGTCCCTGCTCAGTAATCCTGAATTCTGCATTGTTGACCAGTTGGGTACTTACTATGTAAGCTTTAACGTAAACAGCCCTCTGTTTGAGGGAAAGACCAACGCACAGGCTAACGCAATGAGAAGGGCATTCGCTCTGCTGGTTGACCGTGATTACATCTGTGAGAACATTGGCCAGACCGGACAGAAGCCCGCTAACAGCTTTATTCCCATCGGTATGGCGGACGGCCACGGCGGCGTGTTCAAGGAGAATGACGCGGAATATACCTTTGCGGATGAGGCAAGTGTGGGTTACTTTGATCCCGTATGGTCCCAGGAGAATGTAGACCAGGCAATCGCTCTGTTGGAGTATGCAGGCTACAAGTTTGAGAACGGAAAGCTTTCCGCTGAGACTCCTATCTCCTTCGAGTACCTGACCAACAATACCTCCGGCCACGTGGCAATCGCTGAAGCGCTTCAGCAGGATTTCAGTGAGATCGGCGTGAATATGACCATCAACAGCATTGACTGGGCCGTATTCCTGAATGAGAGAAAAGAAGGTAACTACGATATCGCCCGCAACGGTTGGATTGCAGACTTCAGCGATCCTATCAACATGCTGGAGATGTGGACTACCGATTCCGGTAATAATGACTGCCAGTTTGGCAAATAAATCAATTCAAAAATCCGTTTGGTGATAAACCCGGCTGCGTAAGCGGCCGGGTTTTAATATTGCTGTATAAATCTATCTTTTTAAAATAACAGCTTGCCTTTTTGTACCATTTATGGTAACATAATATCTGCTTAACATTAGGAGGTGTGAAATGGGAGTATTGAGGACAATCATCACAGTCGTTTTTATATTGGTATGTATAGCACTCACAGTGTTGGTATTGATGCAGGAAGGAAAGTCGGCGGGCCTGGGTTCCATCGGCGGCGCGGCGGAGACTTATTGGGGCAAGAACAAGGGACGCTCCATGGAAGGGCTTCTGGTAAAGCTGACCAAGATTCTGGCCGTATTATTTATGGTCATTGCGGCAATACTGAATCTGAATGTATTTTAAGGATACAAAAGGGAATTCTCTTTCAGAAAACACTCTTGTGGCTGTCACGAGGGTGTTTTCTTTGTATCACAGGAAAGAATTGTATGGAGGTTGATTTGGATAAGTTTGACAAAAGGAAGAAAGTAATATGTGACCTGGTGAATGACCCGCTCTATGTCCCTATGAAGGAAAAGGAGCTGGCGGCCTTTCTTCAGGTTGCGAGGGAAGACAGGGAAGAATTGAGAGCGGTGCTCCAGGCGCTCCTGGCGGAAGGAAGGCTGACGCTCACCATAAAGGGAAAGTATATGAAAGCAGACGGAAGTGTGCTGACGGGAACCTTTATCAGTAATGCCAAAGGGTTTGGCTTTGTGGAGATCGAGGGGCGTGAGGAAGATCTGTTTATTCCGGAGGACAAGACCGGGGGAGCCTTCCACAAGGATACGGTGCAGGTATCGCTGCTTCCCGGACATTCCGGGAGACGCCAGGAGGCCCAGGTGATCAGAGTCATTGCCAGGGGAATGACCCAGGTGGTGGGGACTTTTGAACGGACCAGGGAGAATTTTGGTTTTGTGGTGCCCGATAACAATAAGCTGGCACAGGATATCTTCGTCCCCAAGGAGCGCTCCAAAGGGGCTGTGGACGGGCATAAGGTGGTGGTGGAGATTACGGATTACGGAACCAGCCTGCGAAACCCGGAGGGGAAAGTGGTGGAGATCCTGGGACATGTGAATGATCCCGGCGTGGATATCATGTCCATTGTAAGAGGGTATGAGCTTCCGGTAGAATTCTCCGAGAAGGTCATGAATCAGGCGGAGCGGGTCTCCCGGGAGGTTTCTGCGGCGGACTGTGAAGGAAGACGGGATTTGCGCAATCTGGATATGGTCACTATTGACGGGGAGGATGCCAAGGACTTGGATGATGCGGTGAGCCTGTCCTTTGACGGCGAAAAGTACTGCCTGGGTGTCCATATTGCGGACGTCTCCAATTATGTACAGGAAAATTCCGCCCTGGACAGGGAGGCGTTCAAGCGGGGGACAAGCGTGTATCTGGTAGATCGTGTGATCCCCATGCTGCCTCACGTGTTGTCCAATGGAATCTGCTCCCTGAACGCCGGGGCGGACAGGCTGGCCCTGAGCTGCCTGATGACTGTGGACAGACAGGGGAATATCACGGATTATGAAATCTGTGAGTCCGTGATACAGGTGAATCAGAGAATGTCTTATAACCAGGTGAAGGCCATGCTGGAGGATGGGACGCTGGTGGAGAGGGATGAAGCCTACAGGCAGTATGAGGGGCTGTATCCCATGTTCCTGCTGATGAAGGAGCTGTCCGCGCTGTTGCGTCAGAAGCGCAGGGCGCGGGGATCCATAGATTTTGACTTTCCGGAGTGTAAGATCGTCCTGGATAAGGAGGGGCACCCCGCGGAGATAAAAGCGTATGAGAGAAATGTAGCCACGGATATCATAGAGGATTTCATGCTGGCGGCCAACGAGACAGTGGCCCAGCACTTTTACTGGATGGAGCTGCCCTTTGTGTACCGTGTCCATGACGTCCCGGACGAGGACAGGATTTTAAAGCTGTCTACTTTTATCAATAATTTCGGTTATTATATGAAGTCCATTGGAAGGGCGAAGGCAAAGGTAAGTAACGAGGAGATCCATCCCAAGGAAATCCAGAAGCTGTTGGCGAAGGTTGCGGGGACGCCGGAGGAAGCCCTGATCAGCAGACTGGCGCTGCGCAGCATGAAGCAGGCAAAGTACAGCATAGAATGTACGGGGCACTTTGGCCTGGCCTGCCAGTATTACTGTCATTTCACTTCCCCCATCAGGCGGTATCCTGACCTGCAGATCCACCGTATCATCAGGGAACAGCTCCGGGGCAGGCTGGGGGAGGAGAGGATTCACCACTACCGGGAAATCCTGCCGGAGGTGGCGAAGCACTCCTCCGAGACGGAGCGGCGGGCCGATGAGGCGGAGCGGGAGACGGATAAGCTGAAAAAAGTGGAATACATGGAAGAACACCTGGACGAATGCTTTGATGGGGTAATCTCCGGAGTCACCGCCTGGGGTATTTACGTGGAGCTCCCCAACACGATAGAGGGCCTGGTTCATGTGTCCAGGCTTCCCGGCGATTACTTTTATTTTGATGAAGAAAAATATGAGATGGTGGGAGAGGCCACAGGGAAGGCGTATAAGCTGGGAATGCCGGTGAGGGTGCGCGTGGAGGGCTGCGACAGGTTCAACCGCACCATTGATTTCGGGATGGAACCTGCGGACGGTGAATAGGATTTGCGCAGAAAAACAGCGCGGGAATGGGGGTAAATATGGCGGCAAAAAAAGAATCACAGAAGCTCATCGCCAACAACAAGAAGGCGTATCATGACTATTTTATAGATGAAACCTATGAGGCAGGGGTGGCGCTCCACGGCACGGAGGTAAAATCCATGCGCATGGGAAAGTGCAGCGTCAAGGAATCCTTCATCCGCATTGAGAACGGGGAAGTATTTGTGTATGGCATGCATGTCAGCCCTTATGAGAAGGGAAATATTTTCAATAAAGATCCTCTTCGGGTGAAAAAGCTGCTCCTGCATAAATATGAGATCAATAAACTGGCCGGCAAGGTGGCGGAAAAGGGCTATACGCTTGTGCCCCTGCAGGTATATTTCAGGGACGGAAAGGTAAAAGTAGAAATAGGGCTGGCACGGGGTAAGAAGCTCTATGACAAGCGCCAGGACATCGCGAAGAAGGATCAGCGCAGGGAGGCGGAGAGAGAATTTAAGCAGAAATTCTGAACCGAAAATTTGCACCGGGGTACTATTGACAGCGGAATGTTCATCCGATATACTAAGCAGTAAAGAGGTAAAACTCAGGTAAAAACCTGAACCCATCCGGGGTAGTAAAGGTTTCGACAGGGGTCTTGCAGCTGGAGAAGCTATCCGTTGCGACACGTTAAACGCAAAACTAAACTAAACGCTGAAGATAATAATCAGTTAGCATTCGCAGCTTAATCTGATTCGTCAGATTTGCTGTGGGTGACGCTGCCTCAGGCAGCTTGTCCGCTCCGGGGCACTCACACTCCGGAATCCGGGCATCGACTCTGTGAGAAACGACACGTGTTAAGCTTTGCGCACGCGGGCGTATTATGAAGCTACCGGGCAGCCTGGAGAGTCTGTTCTCCCGGCTGTGAGGAAACAGGGCGGATAAGGCCGTCCAAAATAACAGACTATGATAGTAGAAGTACAGGGAATAGGCTTTTGGACACGGGTTCGACTCCCGTCTACTCCATTCTCAGCAATAGCATTTTAAAGAATGTCCGAAAATGCGATGTTTTGGGCATTCTTTTTACTTAAAGGAGGCGGCAGTTTGGAAAATTCGGAGGAAAAGCGCCTGATGGGAGGCTTCCTGTTCCTGACGGAGAAGGAGGCAAAGCTGGCGGAGGCAGAACGAAAGAAAATAGCGTATCTGGAATCAAAGGTGGATTATTCCAGGCCGGAGGATATCCTGTATATTTATGATAAAACCATACAGGAGAATGTGTTCTGTACCCCTGTGGGCATGATGTATCTGAAGCATATGCAGGAATATCTTCTGGAACAGAAAGGCATTGACCCGGCTTCTGTGGCGGCAATCCCCTTGAACAGCACATTCCAGGAATATGGAAAGGCCCAGACTGCAAAGGAAAAGTTGCAGTCTAAGCATGATCAGGAGATGGGCGCAAAGAAATCACAGCTTGCGGTCTCTATTATTTTGAATCTGCTCCTGGCTCTTGCCATGGTTGCCATGTTTATTATTTCCCTGAACAGCGAAAACCCTAATATTATTAATTATAAGCGTGCGATCACTGACCAGTATGCGACATGGGAGCAGGAGCTGACAGAGCGTGAGAGTGTGATCAGGGAGAGGGAAAGGGAATTAATGATAGAATAATTTTCACAGAATTAACATAAATTTCGATTATACTGTACTTATATTTTGTTCATATATGGATTATGTGACGGAGGTACAAGTCATAATGGATAAACGGAAGATTCTGGTGGTGGATGATGAGAGCAGGATGCGGAAGCTGGTGCGTGACTTTCTGGTAAAGAGCGGTTATGACGTGATGGAAGCCGGGGACGGTGAGGCGGCGCTGGATTTGTTTTATGCCCATAAGGATATTGCCCTGATCGTACTGGATGTGATGATGCCGAAAATCGATGGATGGCAGGTGTGCAGAGAGATCAGAAGCAGCTCCAAAGTGCCCATTATCATGCTTACAGCCAGAACGGATGAGCAGGATGAGCTGCAGGGCTTTCAGCTCGGCGTGGATGAGTATATTTCCAAGCCTTTCAGCCCCAAGATCCTCGTGGCACGCATTGAGGCAATCCTTCGGCGTACCAGCCAGATGGAAGAAAACGAGCTTTTGAGCTGCGGCGGGATCCAGATCGACAAGGCAGCGCACCAGGTGCTGATCGACGGCAGGCCTGTGGAGCTTAGCTACAAGGAATTTGAGCTTTTGGCATACTTTGTAGAGAACAGAGGGATTGCACTCTCCAGGGAAAAGATTTTGAATAATGTCTGGAATTACGATTATTTCGGGGATGCCCGGACCATAGATACCCATGTGAAAAAGCTGAGGAGCAAGCTGGGGGAGAAAGGCGATCTGATCAAGACAATCTGGGGCATGGGGTATAAGCTGGAGGCGGACAAGTAATGACGGGCCCATCCCCATGGTGTGGGCTGCAAACCGGAGAAGGAGTAAGGATTCTTGAAGCATTCAATCAAACGTCAGTTTGCGCTGATTTTTATGGCAGTGATGGCGGGGACGGTTCTGTTGTGCATTCTGCTCAATAATCTTTTTCTGGGCCAGTATTATATCCGCAGCAAGATGGACGTCATACTTGACGCGTACCAGATCATAAGCCAGGGGGCGAAAAACAATGTATACGGCACACAGGAATTCACGGAGCAGCTGAATGATGTGTGCAGTATATACAATATTACAATCTGTACCATGGATGCCAATTCCCAGATAAACTATAAGTCCATCAATGGTGGAAAAGAGCTCGAGGCGCAGCTGATAGGATATATTTTCGGCATCTACCGGGGGGATGAGATAAAGATCCTGTCGGAGGGTGACGGCTATGTGATCCAGAGGATCCGTTCCGGGGATGATGAGTACCTGGAAATGTACGGGCGGCTCAACAGCGGTATTTCTTTTATCATGCGCACCCCCATTGAAAGTATCCGGGAGAGCGCAAAGATTGCAAACAGATTCTTCGCTTATGTGGGGGTTATTGGAGTGCTCGCGGGAGGCATCATTGTCTGGTTCGTGGCCAGGCGGATCACGCGGCCGATCCTCACCCTGAACAGGATATCCGAACAGATGGTGCATCTGGATTTCGAGGCAAAATACCGGGGGGATGCCCGCAACGAGATCGACCTTCTTGGGGAAAATATAAATAAACTATCCGCATCCCTTGAGAAATCCATTTCCGAGCTGAAAACCGCCAACAACGAGCTGCAGAAGGACATTGAGAGGAAAGAGCAGATTGATGAGATGCGGAAGGAATTCCTGGCAAATGTCTCCCATGAGCTGAAAACGCCCATCGCCCTGATTCAGGGATATGCGGAAGGGCTCTCGGAGGGGGTCAGCGACGATCCGGAAAGCACGGCTTTTTATTGTGAAGTCATTATGGATGAAGCGTCTAAGATGAACAATATGGTAAAGAAACTTCTGACACTGAACCAGCTGGAATTCGGTAATGACATGGTCAGCATGGAACGCTTCGATATTACGGCACTTATTAAAAATTATATCCAGTCCGCTTCCATATTGACAAGACAGAATGGGATTACAGTGGAGTTTCCGGATTATCCTCCTGTCTATGTGTGGGCGGACGAATATAAGACGGAGGAGGTCTTTATGAATTATTTCTCCAATGCGGTAAATCATTGCGGCGGAGAGCGGAAAATTACCGTCTCACTGGAGGAAGCGGACGGCAGGGTCAGGGTGTCCGTGTTCAATACCGGGGAACAGATCCCGGAGGATGCCATTCCCCATCTCTGGGAGAAATTCTATAAGGTGGACAAGGCGCGGACCAGGGAGTATGGGGGAAGCGGCGTGGGATTATCCATTGTGAAGGCCATCATGGAGTCCATGAACAGAGATTACGGTGTGGAAAACCGGGAGAAAGGCGTCTGCTTCTGGTTTGAATTGGAACAATGAGAAAAGGAGTTATATGCAGGAAGAGGTAGTTACCAAAGTCCTCCTGGTGGGTGTTGACACCGGGGAGGAACAGGATTTTGAATACTCCATGGAGGAGCTGGCAAGCCTGGCGGAGGCAGCAGACAGGCAGGTGGCAGGCGTGATCGTCCAGAGGCTGGAAACGATCAACAAGGCTTTGTATATTGGTGCGGGTAAGGTGGCAGAGGTGAGGGAATACGCGTCCCGGTGCGGTGCGGAGGAAATCGTGTTTGACAATGCGCTTTCCCCCTCGCAGGTCAGAAACCTCGACAGGGAGCTGGAGCTGCCGATTCTGGATCGCACCAGCCTGATCCTGGAGATTTTTGCAATCAGGGCAAAGACGAAGGAAGCAAAGCTGCAGGTGGAGACGGCGAGACTTCAGTATATGTTGCCCAGGCTGGTGGGGCTGAGGGAAAATCTGAGCCGGCAGGGCGGCACAGGCGGCAGCATGAGTAACAAGGGTGCCGGTGAGACGAAACTGGAGCTGGACAGACGGAAGCTGGAACACCGTATCAGCGAGTTGAAGAAGGAGCTTGCCCAGATTTCCCGCACAAGGGAGACCATGCGCAGACGCAGGGGACAGTCAAGAATCCCGCAGGTCGCGCTGGTGGGCTATACCAATGCGGGTAAATCCACCATTATGAACCGTCTGGTGGAGCAGTATGGGGAAGCCAGGGAGAAGACCGTATTGGAAAAGGATATGCTGTTTGCTACGCTGGATACCAGTGTCAGAAGTATTCATACAGGAGACAATAAGCCGTTTTTCCTGGTTGATACGGTAGGATTCATCCATAAGCTCCCTCACGGGCTGGTGGAGGCATTCCATTCCACCCTGGAGGAGGTACAGTATGCGGATCTGATAGTGCAGGTAGTTGATTTTTCTGACGGGCATCACAGGCAGCAGGAGGATGTGACGATCCGTACCCTGCGGGATTTGGAGGCGGCTGACATTCCGCGGATCGTGGTATATAATAAGGCAGATAAATGTGAGATGCAGGATATCCCCAAAAGAAGGGGCGACTGCCTGTATATGGCGGCGAAGAACGGCTGCGGTATGGAAGAATTGCTGGAGCTGATCAAGGAAAAAGTATATGCAGAGCTTTTAGATAAATGCTTCCTGATACCATATGACAAGGGAAGCGTAAGCTCCTATTTTATGGAAAATGCTGTGGTAATAGAGCAGGAGTATCGGGAAAGCGGACAGTATATCCGGGTGAAATGCCATCCGCAGGATGCTGAAAAATATAAAATATATGAAAGCGGGGATTGAGATGAAAAAGAGGGTATGTATTATGACATTGGCTATGGCACTGGGGATGACTGCCTGCGGCAATGCAATACCGGATATGGCAGCGGCAGACATGCAGGCTGTGAGTGAATACGCGGCCATTACGCTGATACAGTATGACACAGGCCACAGGAGCCGTCTGGTAGATCTGGAACTGGTGGCGCAGGAGGAAGCACGGAGACAGGCGGAAGCGGAAGCCCAAAGGCGTGAGGAAGAGGCTGCCCAGGAGGGAGCGGGAATGCGTCCTGCGGAAAATACGCCGGTAATCGGAGCGGACGGAAGGCCTGAGTCGGAACCGATCAGTATGGAGGAGGCGCTTAACCTGCCGGAGGGAGTGACGGTCACTTATGTCGATATGGCGGTGTGCGACAGCTATCCTCAGGGGGATGAAACCTTCTTTGCCATGACGGCGGGAGACGGGAACAGGTTCCTTGTCCTGAAATATGAGCTGTATAACGGAAGCGGCCAGGAGCAGTATATCGATATCCTATCCCAGGGAGCAGTATTTAATGTGACGGCAAACGGAAGCTTTACCAGGAGAGCGCTTACTACCATGCTGATGGATGATCTTACGAGCTATAGGGGCACTGTTGCAGCAGGAGGTACTGTTGAGGGGGTGCTTGTAGTGGAAGCAGAGAGCAGCGTGGCGGACAGCGTGGCCTCCTTGAGCCTTAATTTGAAGAATGATTCCAAGACTTTTACGGCCCAGTATTTTTAATTTGAATATATTGTTTTAATTTTTTGAAAAAAATGTAATTTTGGTGTTGACAAATGTCGGAAGGGGTGATATACTCAATTTCGTTGTCGAGCAAGAAAGAAATTTGAAGACTGCCGACGACAGGATACATAAAAAGTTTTCAAAAAACAAAAAAAGCTGTTGACAGGATGGTTAACTTGTGATAATATGAGTAAGCTGTCACTGAGGTAACAGCAAGACATGCACCTTGACAAATAAACAGTGATGCAACCCTGAAAATTCCATTCAGAAAAAGAGAAATGAAATATTCAGAGAACAAAGAACTTCCTGCCCGGAAGGCGTAGCATGTGCCCAGAG
>CATKXX010000020.1 GCA_949840935.1 uncultured Acetatifactor sp.
AAAACTGATTTTTCAGCCCCGCTGTATCCCATTGCATGAAAAAAAGCCCCGCAACCCGCATAAATGCAGGCTCCGAGACCTTCCCTGCACCGCCAGGGGCTCGAACCCTGGACACCCTGATTAAGAGTCAGGTGCTCTACCAACTGAGCTAGCGGTGCATTTATTAGTTATGCGTGTCTTCCGCAACGCAAGAATTATTATATTATATGTTTTTCCAAATTGCAACCCCTTTTTTAATTTTTTCTTAAGTTTTTTATCAAAATTTTTCAGGAATCGCATTTTCTCCCCTCATATCGCAGCTTTTCCTCATTCTCATATCTGAAAAATATGCCTGGTAGCGGTGTCTTCGTAGGAAAGCACTTCATTCTGCATGGGCTTGAGCAGGTGCTCCCTGCGATAGCCCGTGGGTGAATTATGCATATATTGCTGAAACTGTCTGTTAAAGCTGGACAGGCTGCGGTAGCCTGTCTGCTGCGCAATGATATTGATTGGTTCCTGATTCAGATAGATCAGATGGCAGGCCTGCCGTATGCGGTAATGCTGGATATATTCCAGGGGGCTGATACCCACCACCTGGCGGAACAGCCTGCGGAAATGGCTCTCGCTGATACAGCAGCGGGCGGAAAGCTCCTGTATGGAAATCGCTTCCGCATAATGCTCATAAATATAGGTAAGAGCCGTACGGATGTAAAAATGAGCGCACGCCATGTTTTCCGGCGAACCGCCCTCTACATCCGCTGTGAGGGTGAGCCGGTTCATCTCCGCGCAGAGCGCCACCAGCAATCCATGTACCAGCCTTTGATACATGGCCTTTTTCTCATGGAATTCCTGAAAGATCCGGGAAATATAGAAATGCAGCACCGGATACTCCTCTCTCCGGATGATCACCGGAAGCTTCTGTGGAATATAGAAAAACTGCCATAGCGTGTCACATCCACGCCCGTCCTTCTGTAGAAGCATCTTCGGCTCCACATACAGATATTCCCAGACGCAGGGCTCAAAGTCGTTAGCCGCAATATGAGGCACCTGAGGAAAAATAATGCTGTAATCACCACAACAATAAGGAAAGCTTTCCGATTCCCCGCCGTAAATCCTCCCGGAACCGCCCAGACAGCGCCCAATCTCTATCCCATTATGAAAATGTAAAAACTCCGGCACCGAGACGCCATTAATCCAATAATCCCCTAAAAAAGCCAGAACAGGAAAGGAAGATGGGAAATCATAGGGCCGGTATGATAGCGGCAGATGTGCTGATGATCGTTTCTGCATAGTTTTCAACTCCTTAGCGGCAAGATGAAACTCAAAAGCCGCTGTATAATATGTATAAAAGTATAGCGGAAAACACCAAAAAAGTAAACAAATTGACAACAAAAACGGAATAATTACGCAAGGATATACACACATCAGAAAAGGCAGGAAGCAAAATCATGGAGATGCAGACACTTGAAAAGGAACTCACCGACACGGAAATGATCAATATCATGAAGCGGGAAATCGTATGCGCCCTGGGATGCACGGAGCCCAGCGCAGTAGCCCTGGCAGTGGCAAAGGCAAGGGAAACACTGGGAGAAGAACCGGAAAAGATACTGCTCCATGTCAGCGGCAATATTTTAAAGAATGCCATGAGCGTCGGCATACCCGGTACAAACCTGAAGGGCATTGAGACTGCGGCGGCGCTGGGCTGTGTAGCCGGGAAAGCCGAGTACGGCCTGGAGGTGCTCAAGGGAGTAGACGAGGCTCACATAAGGCAGGCCCAGGAGATGATCAGCCAGGGACGGCTGGAAATCCAGTTAAAGGACTGCGAGGAACGTCTTTATATAGAAGCAAAGTGTATCAGCAAAGACAAATCCGCAGAAGCCGTCATTGAGAGATATCATACTAATTTTGTCAACGTCTGTAAAAACGACAGGGTCATCTACTTTAAAAATAAGGAGGCTTCTACAGAGGAAGCCACGGGAACCTATCAGCTGACCCTGAAGGGTATCTGGGAATTCATAAAGCGCTGTCCCCTGGAACAGCTGCAGTTTCTGAAAGAAGTAGTGGACGTTAACAGCCGCATTGCCGAGGAAGGCCTCCGGGGAAACTACGGTATGGGCGTGGGAAGGCATCTGGCGGACAGAGGAAGAAGGCAGAAGGATATGGACTTCCAGACCCATGTAGTGTCCTATGTGTCAGCTGCGGCAGATGCAAGAATGGCAGGCTGCGCCCTCCCCGTCATGGCTACCACAGGCAGCGGCAACCAGGGGCTGACCGCATCCCTGCCGGTGATTGCTGCCGCCGGATGGCTGAAAAGCGGGGATGAGGAAATGTACCGGGCCCTGGCGCTCAGCGAGCTGGTAACCATTCATGTCAAGGAATACATCGGGAAGCTGTCCGCCCTGTGCGGATGCGCCATAGCGGCATCCATCGGCAGCGCCTGCGGAATTACCTGCCTGCTGGGCGGACAATATAAAAACGCGGAGTGCGCTGTAAAAAATATGGTGGCAGATATTTCCGGCCTGATCTGTGACGGGGCAAAAGCCGGATGTGCGTTGAAAATAGCCACTTCCGTTGCCGGAGCGATTCAGTGCGCTTACCTTGCCCTGGAGGGTGTGGAAGCCCCCGACCACGACGGCATTGTCTGCGGGGATGTAGAAGAAACCATCTGCAACCTGGGTAACCTGGGCAATAACGGGATGCGGGTTACCGACCATGTCATTCTGGACATGATGATGGCTAAGGAGTCATAAAAATTAAAATAAATGGAGGCTGCTATGACAAAGAAAGAAAGACTATTAAGGGCATTTCAGAACCAGGAGGTGGACAGGGTTCCCCTGGGCTTCTGGTATCATTTCTCTCCCGATGACGATTTCGGACAGAAAACCGTGGATCAGCATCTGGAGTTGTTCCGGGAGACCGGCATGGATATGATCAAGGTTATGTGTGACGGTTATTTTAATTATCCCAACCCTTACATAGAAAAAGTGACCTGCCCCGAGGACTGGTTCGGCCTTACGCCTCTGGGAGAGGATCATCCCTACATTGCCAATCAGGTACTCCGCGCGAAAAGGGTGGTGGAAGGCGCAAAGGGAGAATGCTGCGTATTCTACAATGTGTTCTGTCCCATGTCACTGATGCGTTTCGGCACCAGCGAGGAGCTCCTGATGAGCCATCTCAAGGCCAATCCGGAAGCTGTCTGCCATGCCTTTGAGGTGATTGCGGAGGACATCAAGACCCTGGTGCGCAAGCTGATCACTGAGGCGGGCTGCGACGGCATTTATTACTGCGTGCAGAATGCGGAAACCTTCCGCTTTACTGCGGAGGAATACCGCAGGCTGGTAAGGCCTTCGGATCTGAATGTGCTGGAATATGCAAATACCTTAAGTGAGAACAACATCCTGCACTGCTGCGGCTGGGCAGGGGATCCCAACCGGATCGAAGTATGGCAGGATTATCCCGCAAAGGCCGTGAACTGGGCCGTATATGTAGAAAACCTCTCTCTAGCCGAGGGGAAAAAATTCTTCGGCGGACGCTGTGTCATGGGCGGGTTTGACAATGGCAAGGAGGGCCTGCTCTACTCCGGCACCAGGGAAGATATTGAGAAAGAAGTGGACAGGCTTCTGGCAGAGACGGGAAGCACCGGCGTAGTCTTTGGCGCCGACTGCACCGTTCCCTCGGACATTGATCATGAAAGGCTGATCTGGGTCAGGGAAGCTCTGGAAAAGCATTCAAGAGATATATAATCCGGCCTGCAAACAGCAAAACTGCTCTTTTTGCTGCCAGGAATTTTTAGACTTCAGAAAGGCATACTATGGACATAAATCAGGAAAAAGGATACGACACAATGAAATATAACCGGGCCGGTGCCAGCGGCCTGATGCTGCCGGCCTTCAGCTTCGGGCTGTGGCATAATTTCGGGGAGGATCACTCCTATGAAAACGCTAAAAGCATGATTCTCACAGGCTTCGGTGCAGGCATCACACACTTCGACCTGGCAAACAACTACGGTCCTCCCGCAGGCAGCGCGGAATCCACTATGGGTAAAATCCTGCGGGAGGAGCTCTCCGCTCACAGGGACGAGCTGATCCTGTCCACCAAGGCAGGCTACGATATGTGGCCGGGGCCTTACGGGGACGGCGGTTCCAGAAAATATCTCATCTCATCCCTGGACCAGAGCCTGAAAAGGCTTGGCGTGGACTACGTAGATATTTACTATCATCACAGGCCGGATCCCGATACGCCCCTGGAGGAAACCATGGGAGCTCTTGTGGATCTCGTCCGTCAGGGCAAGGCGTTATACATCGGCCTGTCCAATTACGGCCCCCGGGAGCTGGAGCAGGCAGCGGAGATTCTGGAGCATATGGGAAGCAGATGTCTGATCCATCAGCACCGCTACTCCATGCTGGATCGGAAAAACAAATGCTTACTTCCAGTGATACAAAAGAAGCAGATGGGCTCCATCGCATTCTGTCCCCTGGAGCAGGGCCTCCTGACGGACAAGTATCTCCACGGGATTCCTGCGGATTCCAGGGCTGCAGGCAGCAGCGTTTTCTTAAGCAACGGCAATATTACCGACCAGTACCTGGAAACCGCAGGAGCGCTGAATGAAATGGCACAGCAGCGCGGACAATCCCTGGCCCAGATGGCACTGGCCTATGCCCTGAGGGATGGGGAACTGACCTCCGTAATCCTGGGAGCCAGCCGGCCCGCGCAGATCCTGGAAAATCTCAAGGCTCTGGAAAAGCTTGACTTTACAGAAGATGAGAGAAACCGCATAGAAGAAATTCTGACGGTATGATATCCGCCGGTTACGGCCGGCAGACAGGCAGCCTGCCGGCCGCAGAATGACTGTAAATGCGGCGGGAGCCAAAGAAACGAGGAAATACATGGACGAAAAAGAAATCAAAAAATGGGTTGACCGAAAAATGCCCGAGCTCACGGAAGACTTAAAGACTATCTGCCGTATCCGCAGCGTGGCGGAGACAAAGGCTCCCTCCTGCAGCCCCTACGGCGAAGGCTGTCGAAAGGTATTGCAGGATATGCTTGAAATCGGCCGCAAGGCCGGGTTTGAGACAGAAAATTTTGAGGATTATGTAGGACGTATTTCCCTTCCCGGAAAGCAGAAGGAAAACATCGCCATCTGGGCCCACCTGGATGTGGTGGACGAGGGTGACGGCTGGGATTACTCTCCCTACGACCCTGTAATAAAGGATGATTATTTTATTGCCAGGGGTTGTCAGGATAACAAAAGCTCCGCCATTATGGGGCTGTATGTATTGAAATACATGAAAGAACATGAAATCCCGCTGAATCATACTCTGGATCTGTATCTGGGAACCTGCGAGGAGCAGGGGATGTACGATCTGGACTATTTCACGGAGCATTATGAATGCCCCTCCTTCTCCCTGGTTCCGGACAGCGGATTTCCTGTCTGCTGTGGGGAGAGGGGCTCCTTTAACGGCCAACTGGCCGGGAATCAGGCTGTCAGCGGCGAACTGATTCAGATTTCCTGCGACTGTGGTCAGTACACAGTGCCGGACAAGGCTTCCGTTCTACTCAGATACACGGAAGAACGATGGAAGCAATGTATATGTTCCCCATCGGAAAATGTGGAAGCATCCCATGATGAGGATGGGATCCGCATATCTGCCAGGGGCATATCCACACAGGCAGCCAACCCGGATAAGGGTGACAGTGCACTGAGCCGGCTGGCAGAATTTATCTGCGAAAGGCAGCTGCTCCCCGAAAATGACCAAAGTGTCTTTGCTCTGGCACGGGACATAAACAGGAATCACAACGGCGACGCACTGGACGTCTACTGTGAGGATTCCCTCTCCGGCCCTATGGTCATGACAGCTACACAGCTGTCCCTGGAAAAGGACGATGACGGAAAAAGGGTTCCCGTACTGGGCTTTATCTCCAAATATCCGGTGACCCAAAACCATATCCCCTATGAAGAAAGAGCGGCCCAGGCGGCGAAAATGCGGGGCTTTGGGCTGAAAGTGACCCGCCTTGCAAAGGCAAACTGCTTTGATCCCGAAAGGCCGGCGGTAAAGCGCCTGACGGAATGCAGCAACGCCGTCCTGGGACGGCAGGACACCCCCTTTGTAATGAGCGGCGGCACCTACGCCAGAAAGCTTCCCAACGCCATCGCGTTTGGAACGGGTATGCCCCTGCCCAAGCGTCCGGCAGAGCTTTTCCGGCCGGGACACGGGGACTATCATCAGCCGGATGAAAGCATATCCCTGGAGAGAATCCGAAAGGCCCTGGAAATATATATCAGAGGAATTCTGCAGATTGACGAACTGAATCTGAAAAACTAAGCGCTGTACCACATGATACATGTGTTTACGCAGATACAATCAATGCAGGACTACTGCAAAGAAGGGAGAAACAATATGAAAAAATGGAAAAAAACAAGTACTGCACTGGCAGCGGTGCTGGCAGCTTCCACGCTGCTGGCGGGCTGCGGGAATGGGGGGGGCAGTGATTCAGGCTCACAGGCAGGCTCCGATACACAAAGCGGAGCCTCCGGCAGCCAGAGTCAGGCTGCCGATAACCAGGGCGGGGCCTCCCATCAGATTGGCGACGGTAAGGTGACCCTGACTATCTTCTGTGATTTTCAGAATGCTGCCAGATCCTACTATACCGATCTGGGCGACAATCCCGTGGTTCAGTGGATTGAAAAGGATACTGGGCTTACCCTGGAATTTATTCACGCGCCGGCAGGCGATGACGGAACCTTTTTCCAGAACATGCTGGCTGGCGGCGACCTGCCCGACCTGATCTTTTCCAGCCGTTTCCAGACCCACTATCCCGGCGGCGTAGAGGGCGCTATCAATGACGGTGTGCTGTATGATGTAACAGAGCTGGTAGAGCAGAACGCACCCAACTTCTGGGCTCTCTGCGATGAGGAAAACGATCCCGATATCCAGAAGAAAATCCGCGGCGACCAGGGCATGATCATCAAGTTTGGAAGTACCTTCCTGCCGCCCACCGACAACAACAAGGTGTTCAACGGGCTTGTCATCAGACAGGACTGGCTGGAGAAATACAATCTGGAAGCCCCTGTTACCCTGGACGAGTACACCGAAGTGCTCCGTACCTTTAAGGAAAACGGCGTGGAGTACCCTCTGGCTCTGTGCGAATTCTTTAATCAGTCCCAGTTCAGCGCCAACAATCCCATCGCTTCCGCTTTCGGAGTATCCGTAAAGGAATTTGATCTGGATGCGGATGGCAACGTACACTACTGCAGAACCCAGGACGGCTATAAGGAATTCCTGAAATTCCTCCACGGCTGGGCGGAAGAAGGCCTGATCGATGAAGATCTTGTAAGCCGTAATATCGACGACGCTCTGAGATTGTTCCAGGGCGGCCAGGCGGGAATGTGTTTTGCACACACATACAATGTAAAGCAGTCCGTAGCTGTAGGCCCTGCATCCGATCCTGAATTTAAACTGCTCTGCCTGGAAATGCCCAAGGTAAACGCTTCCGATGAGACACACCTGTCCAGTCCTACCAGATCCATCAACAGCAACTCCTGGCAGGTATCCGCAGACTGTAAGCATCCTGAGGAAGCTGTGGCGTTCATCGACTATCTGATGAGTCCCGATACGCTGCTGCTCACCGCATGGGGAACCAACGAGGGCGAAAACAAGACTTATCAGATCAATTCTGACGGTCAGAGGGAATTTACCGAATTTGTGACCAACAATCCCGACGGCCTGGATTACGATACCGTCCGCGCGTTAAACATGTGCGCTCCTTTCCAGATCAAGTATGACGAGACCATGGAGGCTTCCCAGTACTCCGAGGCGGAATGCCATCAGTCATGGGACGCATGGGGCAAGCAGAACGACGGCGCTTACAACCTTCCCAGATACCTCACGCTGACCACTGAGGAGTCCGCGGAGCTGACCAGGATCAAGCAGGATCTGGCGAACTACTCCGACGAGATGGTATACAAGTTCATCTTCGGACAGGAGGATATCGATGCGAAGTGGGATGAGTTTGTGGCAGAGCTCGAGCGCCTGGGCAGCACCAGAGGCGAGGAGATCAACAAGGAAGCCTATGACAGATATCTGCAGCGTGGAAATTAAGAAACGCCGCTTTATCCGAAAACAGCTTTGACCATAAGAATCTATCAGTACAAACGGGGCGGGGTTGCGAACCGCCCCATTTTTCCAAAGAGAGGAGGAGGTTTATGGGCGTGGCAAAAAGCATGACTGCGGACAGAAAAACCCCGTTTTTTAAGAAGTTGCGAAAGAATATGGTGACACATCCGCTGCTCTATCTGATGATCTTGCCGGTGTTGGCATATTTTCTGGTTTACCATTATTATCCCATGTATGGGATGATCATATCCTTTTTTGACTATGTTCCCACTAAGGGGATTACGGGAAGCAGCTTTGTTGGCTTAAAGCATTTCAGGGCGTTTCTGGAAGATCCGTATTTCTTTCGGACTATGAGCAATACACTCTCCATCAACCTGCTGTTACTGCTCTTTGGCTTTCCCTTTCCCATAATATTTGCCATTCTGCTGAACGAGCTCAGAAGCGCAAAATTCCGTAAGGTGACGCAGACCGTAACCTATATGCCCCACTTTATCTCCACAGTGGTCATCTGCGGCCTGATGCTGGATTTCTGTAAATCCAAGGGCGTGATTACCACTATCTTCAGCGCCGTATCCGGAATCGAGCCTGTGAACCTGTTCAGCCAGTCCGCATACTTCCAGCCCCTCTATGTGCTTATGTGTATATGGCAGGAATTCGGCTGGGATTCCATCATTTATTTCGCCGCACTGACCGGCATCGACCAGGCGCTGTATGAAGCGGCTGATATCGACGGGGCCGGCAGATGGAAGAAAATCCTTCACATCACGATACCCGGTATCTCACCCACCATCATTATCCTCCTCATCATGCGGATTGGTAATATGATGACCCTGGGCTGGGACAAGATCCTGCTGCTCTACAATCCCATGATTTATGAAAAGGCGGATGTTATCTCTACCTATGTATACCGGATCGGGCTTATGAACTTTCAGTACAGCTTTTCCACAGCGGTGGGGGTATTTAACTCTATCATCAACTTCATACTGCTGCTGTCCGCCAATGCCGTCAGCAGGAAAGTAAACGAGACCAGCCTGTGGTAAGAAACTGTTCATAAGTCTGTTTACGCCGTTTACACGGCGGATTGAGAGGTAAGGTGGAAACTATGAAAAAGAAAGGTATCGGACCGTTTCAGGTTGTAAATGCATTGATCATGCTGTTCCTGATATTTATAACAATTTATCCCATGTATTACGTTGTGGTGGCCTCCATCAGCGATCCTATCCTGCTGAAATCCCACACAGGGCCGCTTTTGTGGATACTGGGCGAGCCTACGCTGGCAGGATACGAGAAGACGCTGGCAAACAAGAACCTGTTCAACGGCTTCAAAATCACATTATTTTATCTGGTAGTGGGTACTTCCATACAGCTGATACTTACCAGCTTCGGCGCATATGTGGTATCCAGAAAGAATTTTCTGCTGCGAAACGGCGTTATGAAATTTATGGTATTTACCATGTTTTTCAGCGGAGGGCTGATTCCCATGTTCTTCGCTATCCGCAATACGGGAATCTACAATACCATATGGGTGTCGTCTATCCCTTATGCAGTCAGCGCCTATAATCTGATCATTATGAAGACCTTTTTCGCCTCCATTCCCGAGAGCCTGGAGGAAGCGGCCATCATTGACGGAGCCAACGATTTCACCGTGTTTTCCAGAGTGATCATGCCCCTGTCCAAGCCTGTGGTAGCAGTTATGATGCTGTATTACGGCGTGGGCCAGTGGAATTCCTGGTTCCCTGCCGCCATGTTTAACCGGGACAGGAAGATTTACCCGCTTCAGATGATCCTCCGGGAAATCCTGATCGAAAACCAGGAGCAGAGCGCGGACTCCCTGTTTGCGGCGGTGGAGCAGTCCTTCTCCAATGACCTGGTGAAATATTGTACCATTGTGGTATCCACCGTTCCCATTCTGGTCATCTATCCTTTTTTGCAGAAGTACTTTGAAAAGGGCGTTATGATAGGGGCTGTAAAAGGATAAGAGCCGAGATTTGTGTCTGTGCGCTGCAAAGTCATGAATGCCTTGCCACAAGCTCGTAAGCCATGTATGGCTTTGCGCAAAGAGGGATGTTTACACACCCACTTGAACAGCGCAGAAATGGAGAAAAATATGAATAAGGAAATCTATGAAAAGGTCAGCCGATGGTTTGACAGCCATCGGGACGAGATGACAGAGGATATTATACGGCTGGTGCGGATTCCCAGCGTATCCTGCCCCCAGGAAGATGACAATGCCCCCTTCGGGGATGCCTGCAGGGATTGTCTGGAGGAAATGCTGGCTCTGGGGCAGAAACACGGCTTCCACACGGAAAATTATGAAAACCGTGTGGGCAGCATCGGCGGACAGGACAAGGACTGGGACAATATGATCGGCTTCTGGAACCATCTGGATGTGGTTCCCGTGGGAAACCAGTGGACATATGAACCCTTCGAGCCTGTATTGAAGGAATATTTCCTGATCGGCAGAGGGGCCCAGGACAACAAAGGCCCCGCGGTGGGGATCCTGTATATGATGAGATGCCTGCGGGAATTGAACATCCCTTTGAAACATGAGCTCCGGCTGTTTGTGGGCTGCGACGAGGAGCGGGGCATGACGGATTTGGAATATTATACCAGCCGCTATCCCACTCCCCGGCTGTCCATGATCGCGGACAGCGGTTTCCCCGTATGCTTCGGGGAAAAAGGGATCATAGAGGGAAGCTTTCACAGCGAGACGCCTGTCAGCGGGCTGATCCTGGAGCTGGAAGGCGGAAGCGCCAGCAATATGATTCCCGACTCTGCCTGTGTGGTACTGAAATACACGGATGAACTGGAAAAGGCATTACAGGCTGCCTCCGGCACACAGCCTTCTCCCGGGATTACCGTGGAAGTGGAAAAAGATACCATCCGTATCCATGCCGCCGGCAAAGGCAAGCACAGCGCCTTCCCGGAGGGCAGCGTAAACGCCATCCATGGACTGATGCGCTTTCTGGCCGGCTTATCGCCCCTCCCTGAAAGTGACCGGAAGCTTTTTGGCAGACTTGCCTATCTGTCCGAAGAGTACTACGGGGAACATACGCACATTGAAGGAAGCGATGAACTGTCCGGGCGGACTACCTGCGCCGCCACCGTGCTGAAGCTTGAAACGCAAAAGGTTTCACTCCATTTTAATATCCGCTACATCATTACGGCTGACCGGGAAAAGCTTTCTGCGGGCCTGGCCCGGGCGGCAGCGGAAAACGACTTAACCTGGACGACGGAACGGGATTCCGCCCCCAACTATTTCCCCAGGGAACACCCTGCGGTACAGCTGCTCACCGACCTCTATAATGAGATCACAGGCAGCCACTCGGAAAGCTTCGTCATGGGCGGAGGAACCTACGCCCGTAAACTGCCAAGAGCCTTTGCCTACGGGGTAGGCGGAATGGAGGAATCGGAAGAAGATCTGCGGATCAAAAAGCAGCTTTTCCAGCCGGGTCACGGCGGCGCCCATGAACCGGATGAGGGCCTGAATCTGCGGCTTTTAACGGAAGCCATGAAGATATATGCCATGGCGGTGATAGCGCTGAACGGGGTCGAAATTTAATTTTCCACCCCAATCTGTCCGCTTGCCTTATAAGGGGCATACTTGGGTGCAGACTTTAAGATTCCCCGCTTTTCATTGCGGAAGCGCTGAGGGCTGCAGCCCATAATGCCGCGAAAAGTCCTGTTAAACCCGGAATGGGAATGAAAGCCTGTGTCCAATGCAATGGAAAGAATACTGTCCTCCGTGCTGACCAGATAAAAGCACGCCTTCCGAATTCGTACTGCCCGCAGGTATTGAAGCGGTGTCTGGTGAAAGCTGCTGCGGAAATATTCCAGGAATTGCTTCAGGGACAGGCCGCACATCTGTGCCAGAAGGGCCGGCTCCAATTCCCGGGCATACTCCCTGTCCATATAAGCTATGGCGGGGAAAAGCCGTGCCCTGAGATTTTCGGGCCGAGAAGCTTCCACAGTATACTCCTCCGAATCCTTCAGCCTCTCCTGCTGCCAGCGGTAAAGCCGGATCAGGAACACCTCGAGTAACCCTGAGACCTTCTGGAGACAATAATCCTCCTTCTGCGAAATGGCTCTTATGATCAGGCGGATCAGACCCGCTTCTTCCTGAAAGACAGCTTTTCTGAAAATTTTGGGAAAATCCGTATAGCCGAACCACAACATTTCCTCCGGAAGCCCCTTGGGATAAAAAGGCGCCAGCACCTCCCGTGGATTGAAAAACAGATAGTGGCAGCATACATTGGAGTCCGCCTGGGGCGGGAAAAAAGAGGCATGGGTATAAAACGGGGGCAAAAATAAAAAGTCCCCTTCGTTTACCTGTCTGTACTGATTCTCAAGATTCCATGTCATTGTACCTTTTTCACAAAACGCTATTTCAATGCAGTTGTGAAAATGAATAAAATCCACATGATCTGTAATCTGGATCCCCTGCATTAACAGCACCGGAAAATCCCGGGAAAATTCATACTCGCGATATGTAATAGGGAGGGAAGAATAATCCTTGGCAGTCATGGCTCCGTTCTCTCCTTTTCCGCCTTACACTCCCTGCAGTACCCGTACAGTTCCAGCTTGTGCCCTGTCACGGTGAAATCCCCCGTCTCACGCCCCAGCCGGATATGGGCAAAGGGGCAGCTTGGCAGGGCAATCCTCTTATGGCATTCCAGGCAGACCGCATAGTGGGTATGTCCTCCCCGGTTTAATTCATATACCACGGTACCGTCCCCCATCCAGGTATCCTTCGAGACCAGCCCTCTCTCCTCAAAGGCCGCCAGAATCCGGTAAACCGTGGAAAGCGCGTACTCCTCGCCCTCCGCCAGCTCCTCCACCAGACGGTATATCTGTACCGCACTCAACGGTTCCGTCGCCTCCTGCAGTACTTCATACACATTTTTACGCTGTCTCGTCCATTTCATCCCTTCCGGGTACCGAATTTCCCTCTTGTCATTCATCGTAATAACACCCCTATGCAAACAATCCTACCACAATTCCCGCCAGAACGCCAATAAAATATAGCAGACCCAGTATTTTCAAGTCTTCTTTCCTGTCATGGTTTACCCGAAACAGGATCAGCAGGCCCACTCCTGTACCGGTGAGCAGCCCTGACAGCATCGCTCCGGCGCCGATCACGCCCTCCAGATACAGTTGTGTAATCACCACCGAACCCGCGCAATTGGGAATCAGCCCCACAAGCCCGGCCAGAACAGGCCCCAGAATCCTGCGGTTCAGTACCAGCTCTGCCAGCGCGTCTTCCCCCACCAGGAAAAAGAGCAGATTCAGCAAAAAGGTTATGATCAGGATAAAGGCGCCGATCCGTAATGTATGCACCAGGGCGGATCGTAAAATGCCTCCCTCCTCACAGTGGCAGTGCTCCTGTTCACAGATTGTGTGGATATGGTGATGATTCTCCCTGTGAGCGGAGAATATAAAGTCCACTATAAACCCCGCCAGGATACCGATCAGCATCTTTGACAGCAGGATTGTTGCGATCGTCCCTGCCGGGGCCTGCTCCGAAATCAGAACAGGCAGCATCTCATCCGAGGTTGACAGATAGATTGCCAGAAGTGTCCCCAGGGAGATAACCCTTCCTGCATACAGCCCGGACGCCGCCGCGGAGAAACCGCACTGGGGCACAATCCCCAGTGCGCCGCCGATCACCGGGCCGAGCCTGCCTGCTTTGCGCACCAGTCCCTGGGCCTTCCGCCCCGTTTTATGTTCCAGATATTCCATTGCCAGATACGTCAGAAACAGGAAGGGAACCAGTTTCACGGTATCCAGTAAAGTATCCATGATCACATCCCGCATGATATGCCTCCATTCTACGGACGCAAAGAAGATTTCACATGGAAACCACCCTTGCATTTCCCCCTTAAGCACCAGATGCAAATGCAACTCATTTGCATTTAGTACTATATCATATTCCCACAGGATGTCAAGCATTAAAATACAATGGCGATAAAATAATTTAACCATTTTCTAAAATCTGTGATAAAATATAGACATGAAAATTACGGAAATCCTTACGAGACGGCCCGGCAGCTTTAAACAGAATATCCGACGCCCCATAGGCAGTATCCAGAAAAGGATACTGCTTATCACTGTTTCCTGTCTGCTTTGCATGTGCGGCGTCATCAGCTGTGTCAGCTACTACATTTTCCGCAATTATCTTCAGAACAGCCTGATCCACTCCACGGAGACCAGCCTGCAGCTGCTGTCGGATTCCGTGGATAACAGGATGGACGATATTTTCCAGATTGTCCGGTTCTGCCGCAATAATTCCAATATAGCTACTTATATAGAACAGAATCCCAATCCCAGCTCTGTGCTGTCGGTCTCCACCTACGACCGGATTTATGAGGAATACAGCAACAATCCATCCAAGGATTACATAAACAGGCTGGCTATCGTCACCAACGACCACTTTTTGCAGATTGTCAGCGCCGCCTATTCCTCCACCGTCAATCTGTCCGCAGAGGTGCCCGGCCTTCCCTATTTTGACACTCTGTTGAGTGCCCCCGATTATGATTTTTCCACAGGCTTTGTAAAAGATCCCCTGTATCGCAATGGGAAAAACGTACTGACCGTGATCCGGCCAATCACATACCAGTACAATTCCGTCCAGGGCGGATTTCTCTATTTACAGATTTCCTCAGACCTCTTTACGGACGCTTTAAAACGGTATTCCACTGCAGAAGACAGTTATCTGTATCTGCATATAGGAGGCCGCGATTACCTGTATGGAGGCGGCGGGCTGTCCGAGCTGAATGTATCTTTCCGGATTGCCGATGACCTGTCCTCCTGTGGGCTGATAGAAGATACCCTGGTTCATCAGATTCAGGATGAGGAGGGCTCCCGGCTGGTAGTCACCTCCCCGCTGAATATGCCAGGCTGCTATATCAGCCAGAGCATATCCAATTCGGAGCTGCGGGATCAGCGACTCCTGCTGTGGCTTATCCTGGGCGGTACTCTGATCAGTATTTTAGGAATCGGCATCCTGCTTATGCTGCTCCTGAACCGCATGATCAATGTTCCTGTCTCCAGGATCCGGGCCAAAATGCTGCGGGTAGCGGACGGGGATTTTGCCCGCGACCCTTCCATTGAGTGGAACCATGAGCTGGGAGAAATCGGCAGGGGCATCAACGATCTCTCCGAGAATGTCTACCTGCTGATGAACAAGAGGCTTGAGGATGAGAAGCAGAAAAAGGATCTGGAATATAAGATGCTGCAAAGTCAGATCAACCCTCATTTTATTTACAATACCTTAAATTCCATCAAATGGATGGCCACTATTCAGGGCTCATCGGGGATTTCCGAAATGACCACCGCCCTGGCGAAGCTGTTGAAAAGCATTTCCAAGGGCACGCGGCTGCTGGTCTCCATTGAGGAGGAGCTGTCCCTTTTAAAGGACTATTTTACCATCCAGAGCTACCGCTACGGCGGCACCATCACAATGGAAGTGCAGGTGGAAGATGATTCCCTCTTGGAATGCCAGATCATCAAATTTACCCTGCAGCCCCTGGTGGAAAACGCCATTTTCCACGGCGTGGAGCCCAAGGGGGCGGGCCATATCCAAATCCGTGTTTATCCTGAAAGCCTCACGGAAGAAGGAGAGGCTTCCATACGCATTGACGTAACGGATGACGGCATAGGAATGCCCCCGGACAAGGCGGCTCAGATCCTCCTGTCCAACGGCTGCAGTACCGAATTTTTCCGGGAAATCGGTGTCAGCAATGTTCACAAGAGGCTGCAGTATGAATTCGGCGATTCCTACGGGATTACCATTGAAAGCGTGGAAGGGGAATATACCACCATGTCCATTCATATTCCCCAACGACATTCTTAGCACATACCGGGATACCGGTTTAAAGGAGACTTCATGTATAAATTACTGATAGTGGATGACGAGCCGCTGGTTCAGGTAGGCATCAAATCCATGTTGAACTGGGCAAAAATGGATATAAAGGTAATCGGCACAGCAGGCAATGGACAGGCTGCGCTCAAAATGATATACGAGCAGTCTCCGGACATTGTGATCACGGACGTCAAGATGCCGGTGATGAGCGGCCTGGAGCTGGTCAGGAAATGCCGGGAACAGTACGGCGACGAATATCCCTATTTTATCATTCTCACCAGCTATGAAGACTTCCACATGGTCAGGGAAGCCCTTACCTATCAGGTGACAGACTATCTGGTGAAAATGGAGCTTACCCCCCCTTCCCTGACGGAAGCTGTGGAGCGGGTATTAAAACGGATACAGGAATCAGCGAACAGGAACCGGTCTTCCGAGAGCATTGCCCATCCCTTTTACGATAAATTTTTTATCTGCCTGATCAACAACCTGTTTGAATCGGAAGAACAGTTTTCCCTCCAGAGCCAGGATCTCAACCTGGATTTCCACTATGGCGGCTACGTTTGCTGCTACGGTGAGATGACCGGCAATCAGGCGGATTCCCTGCCGAAGGAAAAACAGCTTGCCCTGTTTTCCACTTCCATGCAGATGTTAAAGGAGCTGGCAGGGAAATACCGCCCCTGCTTCTGCCTTTCCCTGGATACCAGACATTTCGCGCTGATTTTCTGTTACGAGGCAGGGCCTGCCTGCAATCCCGCTTACGGCGTGGAATTAAAGGACATCCTGGAAAATATCAGCGAGACCCTGACAAAATACTATAACGTGTCCTTCCGGTGCGGTATCGGAAATATGGTGGATACGCCCCTCGCCATCTGTGACTCCTATCAATGCTCCAGACAGGCCAGCATCTCTACAGAGGAACAGATTCCCATTGTCTTTTTCGAGGAGTGCATTAAGGCGGATGCCCGCCATAACTCCTTTAATATGAGCCTGTTCAAGCAGGATCTGACCAAGGCCTTTGAGGAATATGACGCTGAGATACTGAACCGCACATTGGACAACCTCTGTGAGCTTTTCCTGTCCCACCCCGACCATTTTGTACAGGCCATGGACGGCGCCTGCAATATATTATATCTGTCCATCTCGCTGCTGCAGGACGGTGAAGCGATCGTCTCCGATTTCTTCCGGGATAACCCCGACGGATATCGCTCCATCTACAAGCAGGCTACGGTGGAGCAGATCGTCAATTGGCTGAGCTCTTTCAAACGACATTTGTGTCAGCTTTTTGAAAGCCATCATAAAGATTATAAAAATCATATTGTGGCCAATGTGAAAAAATATATCAACGCACATTTAAAGGAGCACCTGTCCCTCAATGAAGTGGCCGCAGTGTTCGGAATCAGCCCCAATTACCTGAGCCAGCTTTTCAGCAAGTATAACAACACAGGCTTTTCCGAATATATCAACACCTGCAAAGTATCCGAAAGTAAGCGGCTTCTGGCGGAGGGCAATCTCAAGGTATATGAGGTGGCTGACATGCTGGGTTTTGAAAGCGCTTTCTATTTCAGCAAGGTATTCAAAAGGGTGGAGGGCATGTCCCCCACCGAATATCTGAATAATCTGCTCATGTAAGGCCCGTAAGTCTTATTCCCGTCAGGTTGAATAAAAATGTGTATTCAGCCGGTGATTTAAAGTGCGCCGCAGCGCACGGACAGGTATTATTATGGAAAAAAAATTCTTTAACACTATGAAAGCCTTCTGGGACAATAACAGCCGCCTCCGGGATTATCGGCCCTTTCCCGATATTGACGACAGAAAATCCTATGAAAATCTTCCTGCAGAGCTTCGCAGGGCTTTGATCGCAGAGGGGGAGAAGTATCTGGGCTATGAATATCCTGTGATACGCGCCACGGATTTTATGAATTTCAAGCGCACAGGAAACCGTGTGGACTATGAAGCTCTTTATTTTGAGAGACGATATGCCCTGAATTCCCTGGTGGCTGCGGAATGCGCAGAGGATGAGGGCCGTTTCCTGGACGATATTGTCAACGGGATCTTTGCCATCTGCGAGGAGAGCGCATGGCAGCTTCCGCCCCACAATTCTTATACACGCAATGCTCCCCAGGAAATCCTTCCGGACATTACCCGCCCGGTGATGGATCTGTTCGCCTGTGAAACAGGGGCACAGCTTGCCTGTATCCGTTATCTGTTAGGCAGTCGGCTGGATGTTGTAAGCCCCTTTATCAATACCCGCATCGGCTGGGAATTAGAGCGGCGGATCCTGACTCCCTACATTCATCAACATTTCTGGTGGATGGGCAGGGATAATGAACCAATGAACAACTGGACTCCCTGGTGTACCCAGAATGTGCTTCTGGCCGCTTTTCTGCACAGGGCGTTTCCCGAGGAGGAAAAAGCCATCACCCTGAAAGCGGCGGAGAGCCTTGATTTCTTCCTGAAGGATTACGGAGAAGACGGCTGCTGCGACGAGGGAGCGCATTATTTCCGTCATGCGGGGCTGTGCCTGGATGGTGCCGCAGAGCTCCTGAACCGGATTACGGAAGGGGCTTTCAATCATCTGTATGAATGGGATAAAATTAAAAATATTGCGTCCTACATCTCTAATGTACATGTGGCCGACAAGTATTATATTAACTTCGCTGACTGCTCGCCTGTGGCCGGCCGGGCCGGAGTACGGGAATTTCTCTTTGGCAGGCGCACGGGACAGCCGGAGCTGATGCTCTTTGCGGCCAGGGATTTCAAGGCGGCAGAGGAGGATATCTTTGCCGATGAATCCAACCGGCTGAATCTCTTTTACCGGATGCAGACCATATTTCACTGCCAGGAGCTTATGGATTATGACACCTCCCAGGACTGTGCGAAAAAAGATATATACTATCCCAGCGTGGGATTATTTGTCTCCAGAAACGACACCTTCTGCCTGGCGGTGAAAGCGGGAGATAACGACGACAGCCATAATCACAACGACACTGGCAGCTTTACCCTCTACAAGAACGGAAAACCGCTGTTCGTGGATATCGGGGTGGAAAGCTACACGGCAAAAACCTTTTCTCCGCAGAGATATGAGATCTGGACCATGCAGTCCTGCTATCACAATCTGCCTACCATTGAAGGACTGGATCAGCATGACGGTGCAGATTATCGCGCGGAGGACATAGAAACCAGCTTACATGAAACAAACAGCTGTATTTCTATGGAGCTGTCCGGCGCATACCCTTTTAAAATGTGTAAAAAGTACTATACGCGCAGGATGTTTTTTGATAAACTAAATAATAGGATTGTTTTGACGGATACTACGGACGCCGGGAACGTTATTCTGAATTTTATTACCTATGAAAAGCCTGTTGTGGAAGAAAACCATATTACACTGGGCAGTCTGGCAGCCGCCAGGTTTTCGGGCGCGGATATTCTGTCAGTGGAGGCTCTGCCCATTCTTGACGCGAGGCTCCGCACCGCATGGGATCACGAGCTGTACCGCATCCGCCTTACCATGACAAATCCGGAATTTGTATTAGAAATAAAATAGAGGTTACAGGAAAATGCGTATCGAAGAATTAAAACCAGGACAGGAGCTCACCCTGTTTGTAAGTGTCCATGGCAACTCCCTTGTATTCACCAGCAAGGTTCAGGAAGTCAATCGCAAAAGACATATGATCTTTGCGGACGCCGTGTTCCAGAACGGCAGGCCCATTTCCTTCCGGGGGAAGGGTGTCATACTGAATGTCCTCGCCGCCACAGGGGATGAGAAGCCCCATCTGTTTAAAAATGTGGCCAACACTCTTCTGAGGAGATCCGATGGCACACTCTGCTACAGCCTTACCACTATTGTAGAGAGTGTGGCTTATAACAGGAGAGAGAATTTCCGGTGTTATGTGGGCATTGAGACCTCCATCCAGGTAGGAACCAATCGTGCCGCCCATGAAGCCATTATCCGTGATGTCAGCTCTAATGGTTTTGCGGTGGTCTGTAACCGCGATATCCGATTTCCGGCAGGAAGCCTGGTGCATGTAGTACTCAATGACCAGATTGACGGTTTCGGAGAAAAATATGTTTTCCACCTTTACGGCCTGGTGGCGAGGATTCAGGAATTAGAAAACGGCAGAATCATTTACGGCTGCCGTTTGAATAACCATGTAGCCGGACTGGATTCTTACCTTATGAAGAAGGAACGCAACCGCCTGAAGAAAAGCAGCTACAGCAGTTACAGATATTAACCGCGCGCACAAACATGCGTTATTTTAAAGAAAAAGCAGCTTTTGAGCGAGTGAAATGCGTATAAAATTAAATTATAGTTTAACTCATGCCTGTAATTTTACGATTGTGTCATATATTTTAATGGAAGCTTCCCTGTAGGCTACCACTATTCCGCTGCCGCTTTTGCCTGTAACTGCAATCCGCTCCTCTTTCGCAATCCCGATCCGCCGGTCGATTACAAATAAATATCCTCCCATATAACGCAGTTATCAAAACAGGATTAAATAAATGAATCATATTGCGTATGATAAAGTGCATACACTGGCCGGGTTCCAAAATCGACTGCCTTAGTCCACACTTTTCAGCGACTCCGTCATACTGATCTTTTCCAGCTTCCCGCCCATCAGCAGGTTTACCGTCCAGGCAAACAGATAAGTGAGCACCGCGCTGTAAAGATAACTCACAGGCCTTACATGAATGTCAAAGGCAATCATATCAATATGGATCTCATTCATGACAAACAAATGGAGCAGATGCCCCAGAGGCAGGCCCGCCGCGATTCCCATTGCCGCCAGCACCATATTCTCACGGAACACATAGGAGGAGGTCTCCCTCTTATGGAAACCCAATACTTTGATAGTGGCAATTTCCCGAATGCGCTCCGTAATATTGATATTAGTCAGATTGTACAATACAATGAAAGCCAGCCCCGCCGCACAGGCAATGACAAACACCACGATCAGGTCGAGGCTGCGCATCATGCTGGAAAAGCGTTCCATGGTATCCTCATTCACTGTGACGCTGGATACATCCTCCCATTTCATCAGCGCCGCCGAAATCTGATGCGCATCTACATCTTCCGGAAGATTAAGATACAGATTTTTATATCCGGCCTCTCCGCCCGTCTGCTCCCGATAGGTTCCACTGCTCACATATGCATAATTATAAATGAAATTCTGATTGATACCGGACACTCTTGCAGTGATCGTCTGCATATCCTCATTTTGCAATGTGACAACATCCCCCACCCTGATTCCGTAATCATTGGCAATCTTGTCGGTGATCACCAGCTCCCCCTCTCCGGGAAAGGGAACCTCCCTTTTGTCAGCCGTATGCAGATCCAGGAAAGGTGCCATATCCGCATTGTCGTCAAAGACCAAAAGATTCACTGTCTTCCGGCCTTCCTTCGTCACAAGATCAAATGCCGTCTCACAGACCGGTACACACCGGCCCGTTCCCGTTCCGTCTGAAATGATTTCCTGCATTGCGTCAAGCGTTTTCTGAGATATTTCCTCGGAAAACAGCACATTCAGGTCATAAATCTGTATCTCCTCAAACTGCTGCACCGCCACATTGGCTATGGAATCCTTGATGCCAAAGCCAGTCACCAAAAGGGCGGTACACCCGCCAATCCCCATAACCATCATGATCAGGCGCTTTTTATACCGGAAAATATTCCGCACGGCCACCTTTCTGAGAAAGCCCAGGCGTTTCCAGACAAAAGTAATATGCTCCAGGAACACTCTTTTCCCTGCCTTAGGAGACTTGGGCCTCATCAGCTGCGCCGCCACCTCCTTAAGCTCCATGCGGCAGGACAGCCATGTCGTCCCCATGGAACAGAGAACGGACACCGCCAGGGAGATCACCGCCAGCCCCCAATCAAACACATAGACCAGGCGGTCTACGCGATACATGATTCCATAGGCCGTCCAGATGACCCTGGGGAACAGGTAAGTGCCTCCCGCATACCCGATGACGCAGCCCGTCACCGCAGCAGACCCGGAATAGAACATATACTTTGACATAATCTTTCCCTCGCTGTAGCCCAGCGCCTTGAGCACGCCAATCTGCGTCCTCTGCTCCTCCACCATACGGTTCATGGTGGTGATACACACCAGCGCCGCCACCAGGAAAAAGAAAATCGGGAAAACATTTGCAATCCCGTCCACAATAGCGGAATCATTTTCAAAGCAGACATAACCCACGTTGGTATCCCGCCCCAGCAGATAGCTCTCCGGGGCCTCCAGATCGGCTATCTCCCGCTCCGCATCCGCAAGCTCCTGTTCCGCGTCCGCTATTTTCTCATGGAATTCCGCCAGGCCCTCCTCATACTCCGCAAGGCCCTCCTCGTACTCTGCCAGCCCGTCCTCATATTCCGCACGGCCCTCCAGAAGCTCCCGCTCCTTTTCCGCCAGGGTCTGTCTTGCATCCGCAAGCTCCTGTTCCGCATCCGCAAGCTGTCTTTTCCCGTCAGAAACCTGCTCCCTGGCGTCCGCAAGCGCCGTCCGGCCTTCCTCAAGCTCCCGTTCTCCCTCCATAAGCTGCTCGTGTCCGCTTTCAAGCTCCTGCCAGCCTGCCCGGATCTGCTCCTGCCCGGCAGAAAGCTCATTTTCATAAGCGGCAAGGGCGGCACGGCCTTCCGCAATGGCGGCCATACCCGCCTGGATTTCCAGACGCTTCTGGTCAAGCTGCCCACGCGCCGCTGCAATTTCTTCCTCCGCCGCCGCGAGCTGTTCTTTCCCGGCCTGTAGCTGGGCAAGCAGCTCTGGGGGGATATTACCCTCGCCGTATAAATCCTCTAACGCCTGCTCCTGTCTCGCCAGCTCCTGCTGTTTGCGGGACAGCTCCTCCGCCTGGGATTCCAAAGCCGCCTCCGCTTCCGCCAACGCCTTTTCACCGGCAGACGCTTCTGCTTCCTTTGCATCTAAAACCGCCTTCTGCTCCGCCAGCCGGGCGCTTCCCTCCGCAAGCTCCCTTTCCGCCTGCTCCAGCTCACTTCTTCCCTCATCCCACTGCGCAAAGCCTTCCCTTAACGCCTTCTCACCCTTCTCTATCTCCGCCTCAGCATCTGCAAGCTCCTGCTCACCCTCCGCAAGCTCCTTTTTCTTATCCTCCAAGGTTCTCCCGGCATCCGCAAGCTCCTCTCTGGCGTCCGCAAGCTGCCGCTGCCCGTCCTCCAGCTCTTCCCTGGCATCCGCAAGCTCCTGTTCCGCGTCTGTAAGCTCCTTCTCAGCGTCTACAAGCTCCTCCCTGGCGTCCGTCTTTTCTTCCTCGAATTCCACCCGGGCGTCCGCAAGTTCTTCCTCCGCTTCCCCAAGAATCCTCTGATACCGCATATCCGCAGCCTCCGAAGCGAATCCCTCCCAAAGGGCCTCCCTTGCATCCATAAAATTTTCATATTCGTCACTGTACAAGGGGAATTCTTCCGTAAACTTTACATAAATCTCCGTGTAATAATCCACGTCAAACCCCTCGCAGGGCAGATAGAGATAACCGCTTACCTTTCCCGTTCCCAGGGATGTATTGCCCCGCTCATACTGGATATAGCTGGGGGACTGTACTATGCCGGTAATCGTATATGCCCGGCAGGAAAAATGCTCCAAGTCCTCCTCATCATTATTTTCAGACAGCGTCAAGATCTCACCAATACTGTCCTGCGTAAAAAGGTTTGCGTCTGCCACACACTCATTGGAGCTTTCGGGCATCCGCCCCTTCAAAACCACCAGTTGATTCAGCTCCTCCGTTATGCTGTGAGCCCTCATCACGCTTTCATTGCCGGAGGCATCCTCACAGATAATGTCAAAGGTAACGGCTCCTTCCGCCCCGCGGACTTCCGGCCGACGCTGCAGCTGTTCCACATCCTCCTGCTCAAACCCCAGTGTGGAAAGAATTCTGTAGTCGTAAAATCCCTGCTTTTCCAGATATTTGCCCGTAGTCTCCACCATAGCGCTTCTGGTCACCTTAAGCCCTGCAAAAAAGCCCACTCCCATCGCCGCAATAGCCAGGATTGCCATAAACCGTCCAAAACTCTGTTTAATTTCCCGAAATGTAGATTTCCATATCGTCTTCATTTAAACCCTGCGATCTTACCATTCAATATCTTCTATGTCTACGATCCTGTCATTCTCCACCATACTGACCACCGTTCCATTCTTCACGGTGATGACCCTGTCCGCCATGGCCGTCAGGGCCTGATTATGGGTGATGACCACCACTGTCCTCCCCTTTTGCCTGCAGGTGTCCTGCAGCAGCTTCAGCACAGCCTTTCCGGTATTATAGTCCAGCGCTCCCGTGGGCTCGTCGCAGAGCAGGAGCTTCGGATTCTTTGCCAGGGCCCTGGCGATGGCAACCCTCTGCTGTTCCCCTCCGGAAAGCTGGGCGGGAAAATTGTTCATCCTATCCTGCAGTCCCACCTCACTGAGCACCAGCCCGGCGTCCAGCGGCTCCTTACAGATCTGGGCCGCAAGCTCTACATTTTCATAAGCAGTCAGATTCTGTACCAGATTGTAAAACTGAAATACAAATCCGATATCATATCGGCGGTAATCCGTAAGCTGCCTTCTGTTATAGGCTGATACCTCCTGCCCGTCCAGTATGACGCGCCCGTCCGTCAGGGTATCCATACCACCCAGGATGTTCAGTATCGTAGTCTTTCCCGCTCCGGAGGCTCCCACGATCACACAGAACTCTCCCTGCCTAATCTCAAAATTAACATTTTGAAGAGCCGTAATCTCTACCTCGCCCGTACGGTATACTTTTTTCACATTCTCAAAGGTCACAAATGCACTCATACTGAAATCCGCCGCCTTTCTGCCGCATACTTTACCAATATATCCCCGTATACAGCATATTTCTAAGTATAACACATGTTCAGCCACAGCATTCACAGCCAGGCAGGCAATCCCCCGACGATGTCAGAAACCTTCCCGTCAGGATTCTGATATTGTCATTCCTTCTATCACATTCACCAACATATTACGATATTCCTCCTGCAGGGAAAATCTGTCCTTTATCCCCTCTGTAATATAGATACTTCCATCCTCTGTGATCAATATCATATCAAAATCCTGATTTTGCTGCCAGTAATCCTTTGCACCCTCCAACCCCATTACAAAAAGAGCCGTGGAAAGAGCATCACACAGCTTCCCCTCCCCGGCTATGACCGACACCGATGCAAGCCCATTATCCACGGGATATCCCGTAGCAGGATCAATAATATGCCCATATCTTTTGCCGTCCGCACCGATAAAATACCGCTCATAGCTGCCGGATGTGACCACCGCCTCCTCCGATATCTTTATCACCCCCAGCACCCCTCCCGAAAAAGGATCCTTCAATCCAACGCGCCAGCCGCTGCCATCCGGCCTTGTACCGACTGCCTGGATATTTCCTCCTATGTCCAATAAAGCGGACTCTATTCCACTCTCCTTTAATACCTGTACGACCTCATCCCCTGCAAAACCCTTTCCCACAGAGCCCAGATCCAGCATGCACCCTTCTTCCAGACAAACGCTTCCGCCTTCCATCTGTACCTTCTCATAACCGACACTTTTCAGAAGCTCCGCAATTTCCTGTGCGGATGGTTCCCGGTTTTCCCCCGTGGTAAATCCCCACGCCGACAGCACGGGATAGATGGTGGGCTCCAGAGCCCCTCCCGTCTCTTCCGCCATATCCAGTACAAAATCAATCAGCTCAAAAGTCTTCTCATCCACCACCACAGGCTCTCCTCCGCTGTGGTTGGCCGCATAGATATCGCTGCCGGTGTCCGTGACAGACCACAGTCCTTCCAGCTCCTTGATCTGGCCTTCCGCCTGTTTCAGCGCTGTATCTGCGTTAGCGCCGTATATGGTAAACGTCATATAAGTATCCATGGCAAAAAAGGATTCGGAATAAACCTCCGCCTGTCCGCCCTGCAGCCCGGAACAGGCAGCCAGGCCAAAAACCGCCACAGGCAGAGCGACCGCTGCCGCCGCCAATCTCAAATTCATATTCCCTGCCATTCTAAACGATCTTACCTTCATATTCCATACATTTGTCCTCATAGTCCTGTTCAGATCCCCGGATTCACCCACAGCAGCACCCGGAGCCTTCTCCAACGCCGGGTCTTAGCTTTAGAAAACAGGCGCCTCTTAAGAAAGCGCCTGGTCAAATACCCGTATCAGCTGTTCCTGATGAAAAGGCTTATCCACAAAACCTCTGGTGCCTATGGCTTTGGCCCTCTCATAAGTGTCCCCATATGCAAGGGATGAAATCATGACTATCCTGGCATCCGGATGTTCCTTCAAGATAAGCTCAGATGCATCCAACCCATCCATCCCCTGCATGATGATATCCATAGTCACCAGATCGGGCTTTACTTCATCATACCTGGCAATCGCATCTTCCCCGCTCCTGCAGTATTCCACAATCTCGTAATCCGTTCCCGCCAATATATCGCCCAATTGAACCCGAACCAGCCGGGAATCATCCACCACCATAATCCGTTTCCTCATTTTAATCCTCCATGTCTGGTCTCGTCCGCAGCAGCCTGCCCTCGTCGGAACAGGGTACATGATGAATCAGCTGTGCGCCTTCACAGTATTCGTCAGAATAGGTAAGCACAAATTGTATCTCCTGCCCTTCCGGTTCATAACGTCCATGATAAAATACAGGCGGACCAAAATGAGCCGGAACCTGCGTCGCGTGGAACATGGCTCCGGTTATTCTGCCACAAATTACATTAAAGTATTCCTTACTGAATTCCTCCAGCTCATCGGCATTAACCGTTTCCTCATGAAAGGAATTACAGGCCATACGGTACAGCAGCGCGGTATCTGCGCAAAGGGTAAGGCTTGTATGGAAACCTCTGTCAAAAGTGATCTGAACCGTACAAAGATCCTCTCCGGGCGACTGCTCTCCCTGGCGCAGACGCACGCCAGCGGTACACTCCGTCACGTCCTGAACCGCCTGATCCAGTATCCGTTCAAGCTCCTCCTTCGACATAGCGTTGTTCATCCCGTTTCCCCTTCCCTTCTCATGGTTCTGTGTGTTTCTGGCTCTCCAGCTGAAAAGCCCGGCGGATTCTTTTCAGCAGCTCAGTGGAGGAAAAGGGCTTCAGTATATAATCACAGACTCCCAGCTTAGCGCTCTCCATAACAGTCTCCTTATCCTCCACACCGGTCAGCATGATCACCGGTATGTCCTCCATATCCTTCATGGCGCGTATCTCCTGCAGTGTCTTGATTCCGTCCATAGGAGACATCTGAATGTCCAGCAGAATAAGATCCGGTTTCCTCTCTTTAAGGCATTTCAAAGCCCGCACACCCGAATTGACAGTAATCACTTCAAAATCATTCTTCAGTGCGTCCGAAATCCTCGTTAACACAATCGCCGTATCATCCACCGCTAAAATGCATTCTCTCGTATTTCCGCCTTGTCCCTGACTCATTTATGTTCTTCCTCCTTTTCAAGAATGCTCAGAAGCTGACCCAACAGTTCTTCCGCATTATCATCTTCAAACAATCTAAGCTGCTCCCGTATCTGCAGAAGGCGTTCTGACACATCCTCCGGCAGCTCATGAGCCAACACCATATCCACTCTTTCAGCACACTCCCTGGACCAGAAATGCTTCAGTTCCTCCAAAGCTGCAGCTATCTGTTCTCTCAGCTCCTGCACAGGCAGGCCGGGAAGCTTTTCCGTCTTTTCATCCTTCTGCCTGCGCCGCTCTAAAAACTGCCCGATATTAGCTAGAAGGGTTTCGTATTCCGCCAACAGCACAGGGAATTTCTCACGGATTAATTCCCTGTCACCCTGGGCCGCGGCGTTCTCCTGTTCACGGGCCAGGGCCGAGACATCCATAGCCCCGATATTCGCCGATGCGCTCTTTAATCCGTGCACCTCTATCTGGTAGCGCAGGATATCAGAATCCACAAGATCACACAAAAGGTCACGCTTACGCCTGCCATCCATATGATAAATTTCCAGCAGATCAACAAAGCCTTCCTCATCCCCGCAATAATATTTCATTGCGGCATCCATATCCACTCCGTCAATCTGGAATGCAGCCGGATCCAACGGTGTGAATTCTTCTTCCCTGTTCTCATTTTGCCTGTACTTTTCAGGCACCCAGCGCAGCAAAAGCTGGTTCAATTCCTTCCTGTCAAGAGGTTTTGCTATAAAATCCTGAAAACCGTGCTCCAGAAAATGTTCCCTCATCCCTTCCATGGCGTTGGCAGTCAATGCGATCATAACAGGCGCCGCCCCGTTTTCACCGCAGTCCCTGCGGATAATCTCCGCTGCCTCTATACCGTCCATACCAGGCATCATATGATCCATAAAAATGAGATCATACCAGGAGGCGCGTACCAGCTCGATGGCCTCCGGCCCGCTTTCTGCCTCAGTCAGGTCAAAGGCATAGCTTTTCAAAAATCCTCTGGCCACCTTGCGGTTAATCATATTATCATCCACAATAAGTACCTTCATGCCAGGTACGGTAAACATATCTGTGATTTTCTCTTCTGTCTGCGGAATCTCCGGCATCTCCGACACCGGCCGGCTATCTACGATTTTCTGGGGAATCATGATGGTAACTGTGGTTCCCTTCCCATAAACGCTTTCCATCTTGATGGTGCCATCCATAAGCTCCACCAGATGTTTTACAATGGCAAGGCCCAGCCCGGTACCATCCACGCTCCGGTTCCGCTTGGAATCCACCTGCCGGAAGTCCTCAAAGATCTTTTCAAGATCTTCCTCCCGGATACCGCAGCCCGTATCCTCCACACAGAAGGTAATCATTTCTTCATCTTCGCTGCGTCCGGGCTTCCCGGTAATATAAGCGCGTACGTACCCTTTTTTTGTAAATTTAATTGCATTACTGAGAATATTGATCAAAATCTGTTTGATTCTGCCGTCGTCGCCGTTGTAACGGCAGGGTATCATCGCGTCGCACTCATATTTCAAAATCAGCCCGCGCTGGGAAGCTGCCATATCCATCATCCCTATGACCTCGTCGGCCATGGTTTTTATGTAATAGTTTACATTCACCAATTCCATTTTACCCGCTTCCACTTTGGACAGATCCAGGATATCATTGATGATCGTAAGCAGATTTTTTGCCGCAGACTGTACATCCTTGGCATGGGCATAAATCTCCGTGTCCCCGCATTCTTCCATAATAATATCATTCAAACCGATAATCGCATTCATGGGGGTCCGTATTTCGTGGGACATATTTGCGAGAAATTCACTTTTTGCAGCGCTGGCCTTCTCCGCCTGACTCCGCACCTTCTTGATCTCATTGATATACGCCTTTGTGTCCGTCATATCCAGAATCAGAATAACACTGCCCTGTATCTTGCCGTTTTCATCCACGATATGCTTGCTGTGGCTCTCATAATGCTGTCCATTGATGGAAAAGCTTTGAGGGATGTCCTCGTTAAGCATTTCCTCCCGAAAATCCTCCACCACACGGATGTTTTCACCCAGCTTATGGGCAGGCAGGCGGTCGAAAATGTCTGCCGCCGCTCTGTTGTAGCTGACCAGCCGGTCATGATCATCCAGAGCGATCACACCGTCTCCCATACTCTCCAGTACCTTTTCCGCCGCCAGGTGGCGGAAATCATAATTACGGCGGCTCCATACCACAATCACCACCATCGCCATGGCGATGGTCAACGTCACCGGCGTAAAATCATATACTTTTATAAGTTTACACACATACGCTATCAGCACAATGACAGGCAGCGTAGATATCCCGAGGATGGTCCAGTACTGATGGTTAACCTGCCGGTCTGACCGCTCACGGATGGCGTTGATCAATGTATAGATGCAGAGGGCATAAGGAATGATGATATGGCCTATCATGAAAAACATATACAGGGGGCCATAGCTGAGACTGACATAATGGAACCCGTCTTCATTCGCTAACCACCGGACTTCCCGGTAGAAAAGGCCGTTCCAGTTAAATATAACTGCAGGCAGGGACAGGAAGCTGATTACACCCAGAATCCTCAACAACGTTTTCGGTGGGGTAATATAACAATAAACATAAATAAACCAGCAGTAACACAGCGGCGTAAAAGCAGAACCCACCTTCTCCACGGTCACCGCCGTCATGGCGGCCTCCACTGTGGGCGCGGCCAATTCCAATAAATATCCCACATTCTGAATCAGAGAACCGCACATTATGATGATCAGCAGCTTTTGTTCCTTGGCACCATCTCCGTTCAACAGAAGAAGCAAGGCGACAACCGTAAGAAAAATACCAAAGCATTCTAATGCGATGACAAAATTTACCATAATACTTATCCATCCGCTTATGTTTTCATTGGCCGTAATTACGGCCGGCCGTTACAAATACCCCATAATAGCCTATATTAAAAATATTACAATTTTCGGGCTGTGTCAAGAAGTACCTGCCATTGTTTCCGGCCGAAAACAGATCTCCGTAATTTATAAAGTATATCACACTCATTTCCCATTTACTACTAAAAAAGCAGGGGTGCGGCAAACACCACACCCCACAGCTCTTCAGCACTTCTTGCCGGCATAATGATAAGCAAAAAGTCTACCTTTTTACCGGTATCCATAATTCGCAAAATACACCGTCTTTCTTTCCATCAAAGTACACCTCGTAGTCTGTTTCGAGACAGCTTTCATACCCGCTTTGCGGCAGAAACTCCTTATAGAACACCTCCCAGGCCTCCCCGATGCATTCCCCGCTTTCTCCGATACAATCAAATACCACATAGGTACACGGCTCTGTCTCCCAGTGTCGATATCCCATCTCCAAAAGAGTGTTATCAGCACATGCGTCCTCCTGATCCAGCCTTGGAATTTTTCCTGCAGCTCCTTTAATTTCTTCTCATTCCTCCCCCATACAATTATGGTTTCCACTTCCTCCATCCCGGCATAAATTTCTGTATGATATGCTCCAAATCCCGTTCCCAAAACCGCAATCTTCATAATACATGTCTTCCTTCCTTAATTAATGGTATCAGCAGTATACCATTTTTCAGGAACATTTACCCGACCAGCCTTGCGCAATTATGTCAACAATCCGTATTACCATATCATAGAAGCCTGCCGCCTTAAACCTCTATATCCCATCCATGTCCGCCGGCAATACCTCCCTTGACTCCAAACGAAACCGTCATTCCGATTTCCGGTTCATCCTCCTCGTCGCTTGCGTCAATTTCTATAGTCAAAGCCTCCAATACCAGTAACTTTTCAATAAAATCATCTTTGCTTAACGGCAGCTTAACAGAAATCGTATCACCTGACGAGTACTCCCCGTCCGCCGCTCCATTCACAATATTATTAAGATAATCCTGTACCATTTCCACAGGAGACTCCTCAAAAAGCCGGTTCAGAATTTCCTCTCTATTGTCCTCTGCACTGGATATGCTTTCATTTATAATGTCCATATTCTTTCTGACAAATTCCATTGCCTTCGCAATATAGCATGGCTCATTATCCTCATCCTCATCTAATTCAATACACAATATAACGGTAGTCTTTTGACCCCAAATCCTGGTTTCTGCTACGATTTCATCCACAGCCTCTGCCTGAAAATCCTCTGCATTCAACATATTCATCCCATTCCCCTTTCACCTTGATAAACATCATATCGATATCCACATCTGGAATCTACTGTTTCAGCATAACATAAAGTAATAAACAATTCTACCCCGCAGCAAAAGCATATGGCCTCAGCCTGAAAAATGTGATATGCTGGTTCTGTCACAGCATGACATACGGGCAGACTTTTACCTCTGCCCACAACGCAAAAAAGAAACGGGAAAAAGCAATGAATCAGGACTTGACCAGGGGGCCGGTGATGGGCTCCATGCTGCGCTTTGCCGTCCCCATGATATTGGGGAACCTGCTGCAGCAGTGCTATAATATCGCAGACACATTGATCGTGGGGAAATACCTGGGCTCCAACGCCCTGGCCGCCGTGGGTTCCTCTTTTACGCTGATGACTTTTCTGACCTCCATCCTGCTGGGGCTCTGTATGGGCAGCGGAACCGTATTTTCCATCTGTTTTGGCAGGCAGGATGAAAAGGGCCTGAGGGAAAATGTGTACGCCTCCTTTGTACTGATCGCAGGGCTGACGCTTTTACTGAATATTCTCGCGTTTGTCTGCCTGGACGGTATCCGCTGGTTCCTCCGGGTGCCGGCAGAGGTATGGGATGGAATGCGGGAATATCTGGTAATTATTTTCTGCGGCATCACCGCTACTTTTTTCTACAATTATTTCGCATCCTTCCTGCGGGCTATTGGAAATTCCGTTGTACCGCTGATTTTCCTGGCCTTTTCCGCCGTACTGAATATCGCCCTGGATTTATGGTTTGTCCTGGGTCTGGAAAGAGGCATCTCCGGCGCTGCGGAAGCCACCGTTATCGCGCAGTACCTGTCCGGCATTGGGATTGCGGCCTATTCCATACTGCGCTGTCCCCAGCTTCGCTCCGGTAATCAAAGCCTCCGCGATATCCCCAGGGGGAAGACTGACACACCTGCCCCGCCCGCCGCACATGGGGATAAATTTCCCTGCCGGGTGCGCTGGGCGCGCATAAAGGAAATCGCCGGTTTTTCCGTCCTGACCTGTATCCAGCAGTCAGTGATGAACCTGGGAATCCTTATGGTACAGGGACTGGTCAACAGCTTCGGCCCTGCGGTCATGGCCGCCTTTGCGGCGGCGGTAAAGATCGACGCCTTTGCCTACATGCCGGTACAGGATTTCGGGAACGCATTCTCCACTTTTATCGCCCAGAATTACGGGGCGAAAAAGGAAAACCGTATCCGCAGCGGTCTGAAGGGCGCCGTACTGCTTTCCGCCGCTTTCTGCCTGGCGGTTTCTGCAGCGGTATGGGTCTTTGCCCGGCCATTGATGGGGCTGTTTGTGGACACCGCAGAGACGAAAGTCATAAACGAAGGAATCCGCTATCTTCATATAGAGGGAGCCTTTTACTGTGGGATAGGCTGCCTGTTCCTGCTCTACGGCCTGTATCGGGCGCTGGGCAGGCCGGGAATGTCCGTGATCCTTACGATAATCTCCCTGGGCACCCGGGTGGCGCTGGCCTACCTGCTGTCCGCCCTGCCCGCCGTGGGCGTAGCCGGCATCTGGTGGTCGGTTCCCATTGGCTGGTTTCTGGCGGATCTGACCGGGATTGCCTATTATATCCTCCACAGGAAACGGCTGCTCTCTTTTTCCTGAGAGCAGCCGTCCGCAAAGCAGCTTCCTTAACTTTCCATCGTAGTCCCCCCATATGCATACGCAACAGGCAGGCACACCAGCGGCGGCTTCACCGGCATATTCTCCTGCAGCAGAAGCTCCACGCACATTTCCGCGATTTCCGGAATCGGCTGTACAATGGTAGAGCAAATATAATCCCCTCCCACATTCCTGGTTCCATCAAAGCCGATCACCTGTACATCCTCCGGCACCCTCAGCCCCATCCTGCGCAGTACCTTCATAATATAGTACGCAATCCCGTCCGTCACACAGAAAAGCCCGTCAAAGCCCAGCTTCCCCCCCTGCATATGGGACGCCAGGAATTCGTCAAACCCTTCATAGGGATCCCCGTCGTTTAATATCTTCATCTCATAATCCAGATTTCGGGACAGGCAGCCGTTCTCAAAGCCCGCCTTCCGCTTGTTGGGTTCATTGGTGAGGGAAGCCCCCGTCCGCAGGAAAGCCACCCTTTTACATCCCAGGTCGGCCAGCTTCTCCGCCGCCATCTGCCCCCCGGCAAAATTATCGCTGGCCACACAGGGAATCTGTGCCCCCATGGAGCGGTCTATTGCCACAAAGGGGGTTCCTTCCTCAATCACCAGCTCAGGGTTATACGTCAGGCCTATGATCCCGTCCACCTTATTCTGCTGCGCCATTTTCACATATTCCTGTTCCTGCCCCATATTATAATCGGTGGAGCAGAGCAGCATCCGATAATTCCTCTTTAAAAGGGCAATATTGATATGGTAAGCCAGGGCCCCGTAAAAAGGTTCCATTGTGTTGGGAATCAGAAGCGCTATAGTACGGGTTTTCTGTAATTTCAACCCCTGGGCGTAACTGTTGACCTGATAATTCAGCTTTCTGACAGCCTCCTCTACCCGTACACGGTAAGCCTCGCCCACCGGCAGGCCGTTTATAACCTTGGACACCGTCCCAAGGGCCACACCCGCTTCCGCGGCCACATCTTTCATGGTAGGAGTGGAATTTGTTTTATTCATATCAAAGGCATACCTCCGGTAAATCGTTTCACGGAAAATGCGGATAACCGGAAGTATTTCCGATAAAATCAGCTGCATTTTCTTCTTTTTACCTATTATAATACATGAAACTTCTTTTGTAAAGCGTCTGTACATGTTGTTTCATGAAACGTTATATGGATTTTAATTGTGCAAATAGTAAAAATTTGTACGTTTATTTTTAGTATAAATAACGAAATGCACATATTCTGTTAAAAACAAATAAAAAAATATTGACCTGAAACTAAAATAATGCTACCATTTCAACAAGATATACAAATAACGTTTCACGAGAGCGCGCCTTGGGAAACGGATATCCTGTCAGAATATGTAACCCTCGCGGCATCCGCCGGCTGTCTGCACAGACACGGACGCATGGCTCCTTGCCCTCTGGGACAATCTGACCGAAAAAAGAAAGCGTTTAACGCTTCGGAATGGAGGAAAAATGAGCAAAAACAAGTCAGCCGCTGCAAATCCGGCTATCAGAATAAAAAAACCCTTAACACGACGCCTGACAGAGCACTGGCAGCTGTACGCCATGCTGTTGATCCCGGTTGTCCTGACGGTAATCTACAAGTACATACCCATGTACGGCATACAGATTGCCTTCCGGGATTACAAGGCCAGCCGCGGATTTATGGGAAGCGAATGGGTAGGCCTGGAATGGTTCCAGAGGTTCTTCAGCGCCCCGAATTTCTGGCGCATGATGAAAAACACGGTGCTGCTGAGCCTGTTCAGCCTGCTGTGGGGATTCCCGATTCCCATCATCCTGGCGCTGATGCTGAACCAGGTGCGGTTCCAGCGCTTTAAAAGGATTACCCAGACCGTGCTTTATGCGCCCCACTTTATTTCCGTTATGGTCATCTGCGGTATGATCAAAATATTTTTAAGCCCCTCGGGAGGCCTGCTGAATCTGATCGCAGGAACTTCCATTGATTTCCTGACAGAGCCTTCCGCCTTCCGTACCATCTATATCGCTTCCGGCATCTGGCAGGACGCAGGCTGGGGAATCATCGTTTATATGGCTACCCTGTCCAGCGTGGATACCTCCCTTTACGAAGCGGCTAAAGTGGACGGCGCGTCCATGTTCCAGCGAATCCTCCACATTGACATACCCGCCCTGAAATCCGTCATGGTGCTGAACCTGATCATGAGCGCCGGGGGCCTGATGAATGTGGGATTCGAGAAGGTCTGGCTGCTGCAGACCAACTTAAACAAGGCCACCAGCGACGTTATCGCCGTTTACGTTTACCAGCAGGGTATTGAAAACGCCAAATACAGCTACTCCACGGCGGTGGGCCTGTTCAATACGATCATCAACATTATCCTGTTGATCCTGGTAAACAGGGCGGCGGGCAAGATATCCGAAGACACAAGCTTTATATAGGAGGTGCGGTATGAGAGCGAATACAAAATCCGGGAAACCCGCAGGATTGTCGGAGAAAAGCAGCGATTTTATCCTTGTGGTTTTCTGTACCATCTTTCTGCTTTTAGTTGCTTACCCGTTGTATTACATTCTGATTGCTTCCATATCAGACCCGTATGATGTCTACGCAGGCAAAACCTTCCTTCTGCCCAGCCAGCTTACCCTGGAGGGATACAAGGCGGTTTTCGCCGACTCCAGTATCCTGACGGGCCTGTTCAACAGCTTTAAATATACCATTATCGGTACCGCGTTTTCCGTGCTCATGCTGTACCTGTCCGCATACCCGTTAAGCGTAAAGACCCTGCCTGGAAGGAAATGGATCAGCATCTTTTTCATCATCACCATGTACTTCGGCGGGGGCATGGTTCCCACCTACCTGATTGTAAAGCAGACCGGCCTGATCAACAATATCTGGTCCCTGTTTTTGCCCGGCGGCGTGGGCGTGGGCAACATGATCATCATGCGGAATTTCTTTGAGAACAGCATTCCCAAGGAGATGACGGAAGCGGCGGAGATCGACGGCGCCTCCAAATGGCTCACCTTTATCCGCATTGTGGTTCCCTTAAGCCGTTCCATCATGGCGGTTATGGTGGTATTCAGCATGGTGGCCTACTGGAATGACTGGTTTACCTCCATGATCTACCTGCCCTCCCCCAGCAGAGCCCCGCTGCCCCTGGTGCTGCGCAACATCCTGATCAAGAGCTCCGCCAGTGCAAGCCAGGCAAGCACGATCTCCGGCGGCTTCGCGGAGCTGAACCGGATGACGGAAATGATCAAGTTTTCCTCTATTATCGTTGCGGCTGCCCCCATGCTGGTCATCTATCCGTTTGTGCAGAAATACTTTGAAAAGGGCTTTATGGCCGGGGCTGTAAAAGGCTGACCGGACGGGCCGGCATGACAAAAAGCGCAAATGTTTTTAACATTGGCATGATGCCTGAACCACATTGAAAACGCACAGATACGCGGATTTTCATGAGTCACAGACAAACATGGAAATCCGCAGGCTGCAGAAAGGTATGGTTATTATGATGAGCAGACAAATAAGAGACCGTTACGGCAGAAAATCCATGTCCCTGATCCTTGCCTCGGGGCTTGTCCTGTCCATGACGGCATGTGGAAATAAAGATTTCGGCCACCACGAAAAGGGCGTGGCCAATCCCGACACCTCCCAGACGGAATTCGCCATTATGGGCGGTCAGAGCGCGCTGAGCCCGGGCTACGACAACAACGTGGTCTTAAACCAGCTCCAGGCAGACGCCGGGATCCACATTGAATGGACTACCATGAACCAATCCCTGGGGGAACAGGTAAATATCCGCATTGCGGGGGAGGAGCTTCCCGATGCCTTCATAGGGGTGGGATTCAGCAATTATGACATCTCCCGTTACGGGGATGACGGCACCTTCATCGACCTGACGCCCTATCTGACAGAAGAATATATGCCCAACCTGACAAAAATCCTGGAGGAAAACCCGGATATCCGCAGCGCCATTACCATGGACGACGGCTATATCTACGGCCTCCCCGCCGGGGAGCGCATGGGCACCGCGGGAATCGGCGCCCCGGAGGACTACAGTATTTACTCCATCCCCCAGTTTTCCATGATCAACAAGGCATGGCTGGACGACCTGGGGCTGGGAGTCCCCACCACCCTGGAGGAGCTCCACACCGCCCTGCAGGCCTTCAGGGACAACGACATGAGCGCGAAATATTACGGGAACGCCCCCGGCAGCACCATCCCCATGAGCACAGGCTTCGACGAATGGTGCTGGGGCCAGAACATCTTCTACGCAGGCTTTGGCTTCACCAACTGGCCCAACGATGTATGTAAAGACCTGGTGCTGAAAGAGGACGGCACCGTGGAATTTGTCTGCGTCACAGACCAGTACAGGGACGCCGTTACCTATTTCCATGACTGGTACGCGGAGGGCCTGATGGATCTGGAAATGTTCAGCCAGTCCGACACACAGCTGATCGCAAAGTGCTCCCAGGGTTATGTGGGCGTCTCCACCTGGTGGTACATTGAGGAGCTGATGGGAGATTACGCCGGCGACTACGTATTCCTGCCCATTCTCGACGGGCCCGACGGCACCCACAACGTGACGGTGCGCACCGGCGGCGGGATTAACAGCGGCCAGCTCAATATTACGAAAAAGTGCAAGAGCCCCGCAAACCTTTTGCGTTTCTTCGATATGTGGTACGACCCCGAAATCGTCATGCAGCTCCAGTATGGCCCCATCGGCACCTATTTTACAGGGCAGGACGAAAACGGCGTGTGGCTGAGCATTTCCGATGAGGAAAGCCGCACTAAATACGGCAAGGGCTCCGGTGAGTTAAAGGGCGAATGCGAGGTATTCGGGCCCAAGCTGATCTTAAGCGATTATTACCTGTCTACCTTCCGCATGGAAGACAGGGCCATCGAACGTCTCACCGACCTGTACGATTACTGGATGCCTTTTGTGGACGATACCACCACCTACCCGGTGGACTGCGTATTCACCGGACGTGAGCTGGACGACATCGACTGGTACAAGGCCAATTTCGAGAGCGCCGTGGCCGAACAGGAGGGCCTGTGGATCAAAAACGGCGGCCCTACGGACGAGGAATGGGAAGCGTATATCGCGCATTTAAGGGATAAATGCGGCATGGATAAGCTTCTGAAGGTATATCAGGAGGCCTATGACCGATACATTGGGAAGGTGTCGGCGGAATAACTATCATGGAATCTAAAACCAGATTCCATAATCAAAAGGATATTATAGAATTCAAAACCAAATTCTATAATCAAAAGGATATTGTGGAAACAAAGCCAAAATGATAGACTATAAAAAAGGAGTTATGGATTTATTATGACAAGTCAGACATTATGGGAAGCCCGCAAATATGAGGAAGCCTTCGGAAAGACTATTCCCCCGCAGGCACGGCCTGATTTTCACCTGTCGCCCCGCACCGGGTGGATGAATGATCCCAACGGCTTCTGCTGGTACAAGGGAAAATACCATTTGTTTTACCAGTACTATCCTTACGATACCCACTGGGGCCCCATGCACTGGGGCCATGCGGTCAGCGAGGATCTGCTGCACTGGGAGTATCTCCCCGCCGCTCTTGCGCCGGATGAGGTATATGACAGGGACGGCTGCTTCTCCGGCAACGCCCTGACCCTTCCCGACGGCAGACATCTGTTGATGTACACGGGAGTAGTCAGGGAACGCCAGGCCAACGGCGGCTGCAACGAAGTGCAGACCCAGTGCCTTGCCATAGGGGACGGGGTGGATTATGTCAAATACGAAAAGAACCCCGTCCTGGATGAGAGCGGCCTTCCCGAAGGCTGCAGCAGGTACGACTTCCGGGATCCGAAGCTGTGGCAGGAGGAGGACGGCACCTACCGCTGTATCGCGGGAAACAGGCCCGCCGACGGAAGCGGCCAGATTCTACTCTTTACCAGTCCCGATGGCTTTGAATGGTATTATAAGAAAGCCCTGGCGGAAAACCATGACCGTATCGGGAAAATGTGGGAATGCCCCGACTTTTTCCAGCTGGACGGAAAATGGGTGTTGCTGACCAGCCCCCAGGACATGGTTCCTCTGGGCTTTGAATATCACAACGGCAACGGCACCCTCTGCCTGATCGGGGATTATGATAAGGAGACGGAGGATTTCACGGAGGAATCAAATCAGTCCGTGGATTACGGTATTGATTTCTACGCCCCCCAGACCGTCCTGACACAGGACGGGCGCCGGGTGATGATTGGCTGGATGCAAAACTGGGATACCTGCAACCACAGAAGAACCCAGGAGGAAGGGTGGTTCGGCCAGATGAGCCTGCCCAGGGAACTGTCCATCCGGAATGGCCGGCTGTACCAGACGCCCCTGCGGGAGCTGGAATCCATGAGGCGGAACAAGACCGTCCATAAAAACGTCACCGTCACAGGTTCCGTCCGCCTGGACGATATCAGGGGCCGCCGTATCGATATGGAAGTAGTGATCCGCCCGGAAGAAGGCTGTGACCTGTACCGGAAATTTGCTATCCGCTTTGCCCAGAACGACCTGTACCATACCTCCTTAAGCTTCCGCCCCAGCGAGTCCGTGTTGAAAATCGACCGGAAATTCTCCGGCTCCAGAAGGGCGATCATTCATCAGCGGCGCAGCAAGGTAAACCATCAGGAGGGGCAGCTGAAGCTGCGGCTTATCCTTGACCGGTTCAGCGTGGAAGCTTTCGTAAACGACGGGGAGCAGGTCTTATCCGCTGTCCTGTATACGGATCAGGAGGCAGAGGGGATTTCCTTCCTGGCGGACGGCACCGTGAATATGGATGTGGTGAAGTACGATTTAATATAGTAGAAAACGGTACACTCAGTCAATAACGACAAAGAGGAATCGGGGGAGCGGTATCATGGAAGTCAGCGAAAAGTATGGAGGGTTAGGTGTAAAATGAAGAAATATGATGTTGTGGCTCTGGGGGAATTGTTGATCGACTTTACGGAAAACGGGATCAGCGGGCAGGGAAACCCCATTTACGAGGCAAATCCCGGCGGCGCGCCCTGTAACGTGCTGGCCATGCTGAACAAGGCGGGCCGAAAGACTGCTTTTATCGGAAAGGTGGGGCGGGATATCTTCGGGAACCGGTTAAAAGAGGTTCTGGACGAAGTGGGAATCGACACGGCCAATCTGGTCATGGACGAGGCCGTGCGAACCACCCTTGCCTTTGTGGAGACGCTGCCCGGCGGCGACAGGGACTTTTCCTTCTACCGGAATCCCGGGGCCGATATGATGCTGCAGGAATCCGAGCTCCGGGAGGATATCCTCCGCCACACGGAAATCTTTCATTTCGGCACCCTCTCCATGACCCATGAGGAAGTGCGAAAGGCGACGAAAAAAGCGGTTGCCCTGGCGAAGGAAAGCGGCGCTTTGATCTCCTTCGATCCCAATCTGCGCCCGCCCCTGTGGGCGTCCCTGGAGGACGCCAGAGAACAGGCGGCTTACGGTTTTTCCCAGTGCGATATCCTGAAAATCTCCGACAATGAGATCCAATGGTTTACCGGGGAGGAGGATTTCGACGCCGGCATACAGAAGCTGAGGGAAGCCTACAACATACCCCTGATCCTGCTCTCCATGGGCAGGGACGGAAGCCGCGCCTACTATCAGGATTTACGGGTGCAGAAGGCGCCTTTCCTGCAGGATGGGACGATTGAGACCACGGGAGCGGGAGATACCTTCGGAGCCTGCTGCCTGCATCATGTGCTGAAATATGGCCTGGACAATCTGGACGCGGAAAAGCTGGCTGAAATGTTGACCTTCGCCAACGCCGCCGCTTCCATTATCACCACCAGAAAGGGCGCGCTGCGGGTCATGCCCGGAGTGGACGAGGTGGAAGCCCTTCTAAGGAAACACTGATCAGAGTGTTTCCTTAGTATAACTCACACTAATTACCGGTACATTCTCGCGCAGGATAAATTTTCAGCCTGCAAGGTGGAAGAATGAGGCGCAGCGGTGGCTACGTCGATTGACCACAACGCAGCAGATGGAAACTTAGGCCAGCGAAATGTATGGTTAATTAGTGTGGATTATACTCCTCTTACTCCTCATAAATCCCATACTTCCTGCACATTTCTTCCAGCTGTTCCAGGGCTTCCCGGGACAGAGTAAACTGCAAAAGGGTTGTTCCATCGTCGTATGCATCCTTGATACCTGCTCCATTCCAGTCAAACAGATATTTGCGCCCTTCCGCCTTAATCACAAACCTCAGCGGCCCTTCCGCCACTGCATCCTCCGTAAAACTGACCGCCTCCAGAACCGACTCTGCAAGCGCTCTGTCCTCTCCCTCCAATAATACCCTGTTATCCTTGTCATTGGCGTTGTATAAAATCATTTCTCCTGCCTCTGCCGTTATGGCCTGGCTGCTGCCTGCATTTCCCGGCTGTCCTTCCCGCTGCCCGGCTCCGGCAGAGGCGCCGTAAGCTGTCCAATTTATAGTACAGCTTTCCAGCTCCTCCGCCGTTACCACCCGGAAGCTGTGCACCTGGCGAAGCGTTGGAAATCTGTCAATCCCGGCATCCCCCACCGTGACAACAGCATATTTCTCTCCGTCCTTCCCCGCCATTACCGCATGAATCTCCCCGCTCTCATCCTCCTGCCAGAGCACGAAATCGGCCTCTTTATCCAGTGAGATATCTACCCCGTAATCTCCCCGATCCAGCTTGTCCCGAAAGCCCAGCAGTACCATTCTCAGATCAAAGCCCCCGGTAAAATGCCCGTTGGCGACTTCCTCCTCCGTGTATTCGGGATAGGTGACATACACCTCCCCATTTTCCGATACGACTGCTTCCTCCGGGGTATCTGCGGATTCATCAAAATCCTCTGCCTGGCCTACGTCCTGCCCGGCAGTTTCCCCGCAGGCCGAGAATAACAGTGCTGCCATTATGATCAGTGCCGCCGTCCAAAAAACCTTATTCTTCTTTTCCATTCTAATCCCCCGTATGGCAGTTCTCAATGCCGTCACTTGCTTTGTTCTTAATAGTATAATTTTTTTAAATGCTCAGCGCAAGCTCAATTTACTTCGGTAGGAACAAGTTTGGTAACATAAACATAATTTTGTGATATAGGTTGTATTTTTCATGTATATTGAATATAATAAAAATGTGATTATGATACACAAAAAATCCTATAATAGTGTGAAGGAGTGTATCTATGGAACGATTTATTTTGAATAAGCTGCTGGATTGGAAGAATTCACCTTACCGCAAACCGCTGATCTTAAAGGGTGTACGTCAGGTGGGTAAGACTTGGGCCCTCAAAGAATTCGGCAGACGATATTATGAAAATACAGCCTACTTTAACTTTGATGAAAACGAAGAATATAAACAGTTTTTTGAGACCACCAAAGATGTCGATCGCATTCTGCAGAACTTAATGCTGGCCAGCGGCCAGAAAATCATGCCGGAAAAGACGCTCATTATCTTTGACGAGGTACAGGACTGCCCCAAGGTTATCAATTCCATGAAATATTTCTGTGAGAATGCTCCGCAGTATCATATTGCCTGTGCCGGTTCTTTGCTGGGGATTGCCTTGGCAAAGCCATCCTCCTTTCCGGTGGGTAAGGTCAACTTCATGCAGATCGATCCTATGACTTTCATGGAATTTCTGCTCGCCAACGGCGACAAAAATCTGGCCATGTATCTGGAGAGCGTGGATACCATTGAGCCGATTCCTGATGCCTTTTTCAATCCACTCTATGAGAAATTGAAGATGTACTATGTTACAGGCGGTATGCCGGAACCGGTGTTCCTGTGGACGGAAGCACGGGACGTTTCCGCTATGCAGGAAGCCTTGTCCGGAATCATTGGCGCTTATGAGCGTGACTTTGCCAAGCACCCCAATATCAGAGAATTCCCTAAGATCTCTATGGTCTGGAAGTCCATACCGTCCCAACTGGCAAGGGAGAATAAGAAATTTATCTACAAGGTGGTCAAGGAGGGGGCAAGGGCCCGGGAATATGAAGATGCTTTGCAGTGGCTGGTAGATGCCAGGCTGATGCATAAAATCTATCGCAGCACTGCTCCCGGTCTGCCGGTAGCTGCCTATGATGACCTGTCTGCATTTAAAATCTACCTGGTGGACGTGGGGCTGCTCCGCCGCATGGCTCAGCTGGCTCCTACGGCCTTCGGAGAAGGCAATCGGTTGTTCACCGAATTCAAAGGTGCGCTGACTGAGAATTTTGTGCTGCAGACCTTAATCACGCAGTTTGAAGTGGTTCCCCGATACTGGAGCCAGAATAATCCGCCCTATGAGGTAGACTTCCTTATCCAGCGGGAAAATGATATTTTCCCTGTAGAGGTCAAGTCCGGGGCCAACACCACCAGCAAGAGCCTGAAAAAATTCAAGGAGCTGTTCCCAAATCAAGTCAAGCTTCGTGTACGGTTCTCGCTGGATAATCTGAAACTGGATGATGATGTGCTGAATATTCCACTATTTATGGCTGACCAGACGAATTGGCTGATTGGGCTGGCATTGGAGCAGCGACAAGTTGGCACACATAATTATACTCCTTGGTGTTAGTCAGCATATGGGTTGGTAAGTTACTTTTCTCATTTGCAGTCCGCATATTTTAAGGTGCTGGCAAGCCTAAAATTATGTCACCAACCCACTTATTGACTAACACCTACTCCTTTATTTGACGAAATTCTCATCAATAAATTTTTCAATATTAGTTTGCAAAGCAGAAAAATTTTCTTCTCTAAAAAGATATTCACTGAAATCCTTAATAAGCGAATCTTCACTTATTTTTTCTAAAACTAGATTCTTTATTATGACTTCATATAATGCTTTTCCGCTTTGGTCATTCATTACATAAGGATTACTTTTACATTTTTTATAATATCATCAAAAGCTGTTAAAATAAAATATCTGTTACCAAAATATGTAATAGATTTAGTATTATTTTCTATAAGAATTTTTTGATACAAATACTTTTCAAGACTTTTAATAGGTAAAAACAGTTTTTTTAATGACTTATAATCTGATATTTTATTAACTTCATCTATAACATCACCATCAATTATCGAGAATGTAAATTTGTCTCTCCCAAGTATGTTTTGTTCACAAAAATTCTTTTGTAATTCAAGTGTATTACGCCAACCGCCAATAGGCAACACATTCATAAGTAGATTGTTTTTTGTTCTATAATCCACAATCAATTTTCTCACAATTAATTCCGATATCTTATCTTCTACTAAAATAGTGCAATCATATCAATCATGATTGTATAAACTTCTAATAGCATATTGAGGATAACACGGAGATATTATTTTCCCTTCATCCGAATCATTTTTCATGTAATAGATGTTACGAGGAGTAAGTTTTCTTATTAGTTCTGATGAATGAGAAGAAAATAATACAGTCAAATCTTTATGAAGTATCATTTCCTCCATATATCCCAAAAGTCGATCAATCGAACTTGGATGTAATGCCAATTCAACCTCATCAATAAATACAAATAATCTATTAGTTAAAACTCGATGACGATGCTTAATCTGTTCTGGCTTTAACGCTGTCAAATTGATAAAATTTAATAACGATATAAGCATACATTCTCCAGAACTCATTTTATATTTACTTATATACTTTCCATTATCAAGTTTTAAAAAATAAAGATAAAAGTAACACGAATACCCTTCTCTATCCAAATATATGACACAGTTGTTGACACCAAACAAAATAATACATCTTTCTATATTGATGGCAAAATATAATTGCGTCATAAACCTTACCTTTCTCAATATTCTTCTGGCCCCGCATCAACAATGTCATATATTCATGCCTCTGTTTGCCATTTTTTGCTTTTAAATTTTATCTCCCTTTTCGGAAAAGTGTTCCCAATGTATAAATTTTCATTTAAAACTCTCGCTAACCCTTGAAAACACTAAGTTTATCATAGGTGAACTTTCCCTTAAATTTTCTCTTGTGTTATATCTTCCCACAAGGTGTCACAAACCCTGACAAGGGAAAAATGAGGGCACAGAGCAGGATCAACAAAATTACATATAATTATACAATGATATCAATAATTTCCTTAGCGATATCCTCTGTACTCATTGTACCATCTATTACATAATCGGAAGATGGTAATATATCTTTTTGCATTTGGACAAATGCAATTCTTGCATATTTTATATATCTCATTAAGTCATTTCTTATGTCATTAACGGATGCATTACCCATATCTCTTAGAATTCTTCTTGCTAACGCTATATCCAAAGGTGTATCTATAAAAAAAGCCACATCGATATACTTTCTAATTTGCTCATTATAATAGGCAAAAGGATAATCAAGAATTAAATAATCACAAATTCCACTATTTTTAATCCTTAATATATCCTTCGCCAACGGTTCAAGATTCCAGACATTATAATCAGCGCCATCGAGTACCCATTGATAAAAATTATCAACTTCCTCCTCAAATACATAGTCATCGAAATGTAAAATCTGCACATTGGATAATTGCTTTTTTATTTCATTTACTGTTGTTGTTTTTCCACCTGCTGTTACGGCGGCTATCGCAATCACTTTCATAAAATCACTCTCTTATCACCTATGCACAAAGTTTAAGTTTGTACATAGGGGGTATTTCGCTCTCAAACGCCGAGGGCTTATTGTTGATGCTCAATAATCCATTGTAAAATTTCCTTTTCACCAATATCACCGGCTGCCAATGCAAGAATGACATCACTTAGCTCCTTTTGGCTGTATGACAATTCATGTCCATTCAAGGCAAGAAAAACTAACATAGCATGCGCGCCAAGTCTTTTGTTTCCGTCCAGCATTGCATGATTTTTTACCAATCCAAAACAAAGCCTTGCCGCCTTTGCCTGAATGCTTGGATAAAGCTCTTTTCCGTCAAATGACTGAAACGGATTATTTAACGCTAAATCCAACATTCCTTCATCACGAATACCGTCACTTCCTCCGGTGGCTTTGATTAAACTTGCATGGAGTTTTAGTACCTGCTCTTTGCTTAAAATAATCATTTTGCAAGAACCCCATAGCTTTCAGTATTCTGTTTTATTAACCGGTCAGATATTGCAAAGACATCTTCATTACCAGCAAATTTTTCTTTTTCCGCTTTACTGAAATCAATAACCAAATATCTGGGTACATTATTTTTTAGAATAACCGCCGTTCCATGTTCGTCAACTACCTTGGTTACTTTTGAAAAATTTTGGTTTGCTTCTGTAATTGAAATCATTGTGTTTGTATCAATTGTCATTTTATATGCACCTCACTTTCACTTATATTATATGTAAATTCTAGCTAGAAAACAACCTATTTTGCATTTTTGATCGTCGTATAATTAAAGTCTGCCCTTGTAAGTTGCCCATAAGGGCAAAAACAAGGGGAAATACATAGCAATTCACTGTATGAGGTTTAAAAAGCCTTGAAAAATAGGGAAATTTCTATAAAATCATCTGCAAATTTCGATTTATATATTTGATTACAAAATCTTTATCTGCCATTTACAATGTATATTTATAAGTTATTTCCCACTGGGTACATAATTCCGAAAAGAGAGAATTTTATTTCACCAAAGATACTTTTTTGCCTCACTTTCAGAAAGTTTAAACTTCTCCTGAATTTTCTGGAGTATGATGTCTTCTGGCACATTGATTTCCCTCAACGCAGATGCCAATGCGCTAATACCCTGCTCAATCCCTTGTTTCATCCCTTGTTTTATTCCCTGCTCCATACCCTTCTCAATATTCTCCTGGTCGCGCATCAACAATGTCATATATTCATGTCTCCATTCCCTATTCTTCTTTGCTTACACCCCAATATCAGCCAATTCCCTAAGATTTCTATGGTCTGGAAGTCCATACCGTCCCAACTGGCAAGGGAGAATATGAAATTTATCTACAAGGTGGTCAAGGAGGGGGCAAGGGCCCGGGAATATGAAGATGCTTTGCAGTGGCTGGTAGATGCCAAGCTGATGCATAAAATTTATCGCAGTGCTGCAGACCTTAACCACGCAGTTTGAAGTGGTTCCCCGATACTGGAGCCAGAATAAATCCGCCCTATGAGGTAGATTTCCTTATCCAGCGGGAAAATGATATTTTCCCTATAGAAGCCAAGTCCGGGGCCAACACCACCAACAAGAGCCTGAAAAAATTTAAGGAGCTGTTCCCAAATCAAGCTTCGTGTACGGTTCTCGCTGGACAATCTGAAACTGGACGATGATATGCTGAACATTCCACTGTTTATGGCTAACCAGACGAATCGGCTGATTGGACTGGCATTGGAGCAGCGACAAGTTGACACACATAATTAACTCTACAGAGAATCCCCAAAAACAATACGGGGTTCCAAGCGGCTGTCAATGCCGCTTTGGAACCCTAAATCTGCTTTTATAAAAGCAGATTTGTTACCAGCAAAATGAATAGCCCCTTGCGCGGTTAATAACTACATAATCTCTGTCTGCAATGTGCTCAGCACAAGTTCAATTTGCTCCGGCAGGAACGGTTTGGTAACATAAGCATCCGCTCCCGCTTCTACCGCCCGGTTTTTCGTCTGTTCGGAAGCATCCGCCGTAATTACGACCACCTTTATTTTTCCATCACGCGCCTTAATCTGGCGCAGCAATTCCAGTCCGTCGGCGTCAGGCAAATGAAGATCCAAAAATACCACATCCGGCGATTTCTTTTCCAATGCGGCCAGCAGCTGACAGCCATTCTCAGTGAATATGATTTTGGAGCAGCCTGTTTTTGCGATAATGTGACACAGTGCTTCCCGCACTACCCGGGCGTCATCGCAGATAAGGAATTCTCCCATCTTGTTTCTTCCCAGCAATTCGTCTGTGGTGACTTCAAAGAAATCCGCCAGGGCACAGAGCATCATAATATCCGGCATGGAATTTTTTGTCTCCCATTTGGATACCGCAGCGATAGACACTCCCATTTCCGCCGCCAGTTTTTCCTGTGTTATATTGTGCTGTTTCCGCAGCATCAGAATTTTATGTCCAATATCCATTCGTTCTCCTCCTGTATACCTGTTATTCTCTGTACATGTACAATTATATTATATGGTATAAACGCATCGAATCCTAACGAAACATATTCTAAAAATTCAACTTTGATTCAAATTTCAGTAGAACTATGTTATACTGATGCAAAACATAAGCGCCTGTCGAAATTTTTATTTTAGGGGAGCAGCAGGAGAGTATACGGAAATGATTCAATACAGAAACATACAGGCTGACGAAGTCTGCAGATCATTATTTAAAGATTTCATCCGCCATCAAAATGTAACCAAATGCTGGCGCAGGGAAAACAACGAATGGGTCATCCGCGAGGATCCTTTTATCGACGACTGGTCAGAGGAAGATTACCGGACGCTGATTTCCTGCCTGAAAAACACTCTTACCATGGGAGGGTTTGTGTATGGCGCTTTTCACAAGGGGAATTTAAAGGGCTTCGTCTCCGTGGAAGCCGGCCTGTTTGGGGGAGAGCAGAAATATCTTGACCTGTCCAGCATCCATGTGTCCGAGGATATGCGCAGGCATGGAATCGGCGTGAATCTTTTCCTGGCCGCCAGGGAGTGGGCCCGGGAGCATGGCGCCCGAAAACTGTATATCTCCGCACATTCCGCTGTGGAAAGCCAGGCTTTTTATCGGAAAATGGGATGTGTGGAAGCAGCCGTCTGCCATCAGGGACATGTGGAACAGGAGCCTTACGACTGCCAGCTGGAATGTTCCCTGTAGCCTGCAGGCAGACAATGTTACGCGGGGAATAATACGCATTTACTATGAAAGAGGAACAGAAAAGGGAGAAGATCATTGATGCAGTCAACTGATTTTTCCAGGGGGAAGGTCTGGCAAAATATCATAGCGCAGTCCATTCCTCTGATACTGGCACAGCTGGTGCAGCTTTTATATAATGTAGTGGATCGCATTTATATCGGCCACCTGCCGGGGGCAGACAGCATGGCGTTGACAGGGATTGGGCTGGCGTTCCCCCTTACCACACTGATAGCGGCCTTTACCTACCTCTTCGGCACAGGGGGCACACCGCTCTTTTCCATTGCCAGAGGCGCGGGAGAGGTAAAGCGGGCAGAAAAAATACTGGGCAATACCTTTTCCCTCCTGCTTGGCACCTCCGTTGTGCTGTTCCTGTTCTGCTATCTGCTCCGGCGTCCGATCCTCTATCTGTTCGGCGCCAGCGACGATTCTTACATATATGCTGATGATTACCTGAAGATTTATCTGGCGGGGACTTCGTTTACCATGCTTACCACGGGCCTCAACGGCTTTATCAACGCCCAGGGGTTCCCGCGGATGGGGATGCTGACTACGTTGCTGGGAGCGGTTCTGAACCTCATATTAGATCCCGTCTTTATTTTCTGTCTGAACATGGGTGTCAGCGGCGCCGCGCTGGCGACGGTACTCAGCCAGTTTGTGTCCTGTATATGGGTCTTAAAATTTTTAACCGGAAAGAAAGCGCTGCACCGCATCAAAAGGGAAAACCTGCCGGTAAACTGGAAGCTGGCAAGGGAGATCATGTCCCTGGGAATGTCCGGCTTTATCATGCAGGGCACTAACTGCCTGGTTCAGGTAGTGTGCAACGCCACATTGAAACTATATGGAGGAGATCTCTATGTAGGCATCATGACTGTGATCAATTCCGCCAGGGAAATCCTGTCCCTTCCGGTCAGCGGCATTACCAGCGGCGCCCAGCCCGTACTGGGATACAGCTACGGGGCAAAGCAATACAGCAGAGTACGGCAGGGAATCCGCTTCACCGCAGCCCTGGGAATCGTATATACATTGCTGGCATGGCTGTTTGTATTCATAAGCCCTCATCTGCTGTTGTCCATTTTTACGGACGATCCCGTTATGATCGGAACAGGGGTACACGCAATGAGGCTGTATTTCTTCGGCTTTTTCTTTATGTCCTTCCAGTTTACGGGACAGTCAACCTTTACCGCACTGGGCTATTCCCGCCATGCCATCTTTTTCTCCCTGCTGCGCAAGGCGATAATCGTTACGCCGCTGACCCTGCTGCTGCCAAAGCTGGGCCTGGGCGTGGACGGCGTATTTCTGGCGGAACCTGTCTCCAACGCCATCGGCGGGCTGGCCTGCTTTGTGACCATGTACTTTGCCCTGTACCGGAAATTAAAGAAAGAGGAATCAGGTTAAAAATTCTTCCGGGATTTCTCTGTCCTTATAATAATATTTCCTGTCGTGTTCATTGATCTCCCGCATGACCCTGCAGGGATTTCCCACCGCCACCACATTTGCCGGGATGTCCTTTGTCACCACACTGCCGGCGCCTATCACCGTGTTATCCCCAATGGTGACGCCGGGCAGGATCACCGCCCCCGCCCCAATCCAGCAATTTCTGCCGATATGGACGGGCATATTATACTGATAAACCTGTTCCCGGAGCTGGGGCAGAATGGGGTGTCCCGCAGTGGCAACGGTCACATTGGGGCCGAACATGGTGTAGTCACCTACATATATATGAGTATCGTCCACACAGGTCAGATGATAATTGGCATATACCATCTTACCGAAATGGCAGTGCCGCCCGCCGAAGTTTGCGTAAAACGGCGCTTCGATATATACGCCCTCGCCGCAATCCCCCAGCATCTGCCGGAGCATTTCCGCCCTTTTCTCCGTCTCCGAGGGCTTTGTCCTGTTGTAGTCGCACAGCATATCCTGATATGTAACCTGCTCCCTGATGATAGAATCATCCCCCGGCAGATAAAGCTCTCCTGTGTGTATCTTCTCTTTCATTTCACTCATGGTTTCCGACTCCTTTCCTTACGAATGCGATCCGGGACAGCTGCCCGCCCATTTTCTGCATAGAGCATACCGCATATATGGCTTTACGTCAATAATCCTTTTCCTGATGATTTCCCTCTGAAACCAGCGCTCTGATTCTTGTTTTATCAGGGGAAATAGCTTATACTGTAAATAATAATAAAAATATATAATTTTTGAAAGGTTTTCCCTTTGCCGAGCGTATTAATTATGAAGATGCATTCATCAGAACAAATGCAACAGATTGAAAACAAAATTTTTCAATCACAGGTAAGTGTCTGCGCGCTGTATGGCACAGGCCTGTATCCTATATTGGATTTGCACGATTATACAGCGCAGAAACGGGGAAAGACATGAAAAAATATCTTGCTAAAATCTTAATGATGGCAGCGGCAGTGGTCATTTTTACAGGAGCTGCTTCCGAAACGGCATATGCACGTGGTGGGCATCATGGAAAAAGGGTTGTCTCACGCCATGCCTCCTGTTATGAGAACGGCGGCTGTACTCTGAACGGTGCCTGTGATGTAAACGGCATCTGCCAGAACGGCGGTTACTGTTCAGGGCTTCCCTGCTACCAGGACGGCGTCTGCCATGAAAACCATACCCATACAAACGCCTGCACTCCTGTCAATGCTGCCTGCTACCAGAATGGAGGCTGTACTCTGGATGGCAGCTGTGATGTAAACGGCATCTGCCAGAACGGCGGCTATTGCTCCGGCGTACCCTGCTACCAGGATGGTACCTGCCATGAGAACCATACCCATACAAACGCCTGCACTCCTGTCAATGCTTCCTGCTACCAGAATGGAGGCTGCACTCTGAACGGCGCCTGTGATGTGAATGGCATCTGCCAGAACGGCGGCTATTGCTCCGGCGTACCCTGCTACCAGGATGGTACCTGCCATGAAGACCATACCCATACAAACGCCTGCACTCCTGTCAATGCTGCCTGCTACCAGAATGGCGGCTGTACTCTGAATGGTACATGTGATGTGAACGGTATCTGCCAGAACGGCGGCTACTGTTCAGGAATCCCCTGCATTCAGGATGTCCCCGCGGATAATACCTATAATGATAATTATTCCAACGATAATTATTCCAATGATAATTACTATAACGGTCACAGATCCGGCCATCATGGAGGACACAGATCCGGCCACCATTAAGCCGGGACGGCCAGGGGAGGGATTTCCTTGAAAAGTGCGGAAGATTTGAATCGCGTCATGGATGCCTATGGAGACATGGTGCGGAGAATATGTTTTGTACATCTGAAAAACAGACACGATACAGAGGATGTTTTTCAGAATGTATATATGAAGTATCTGCTCCATGAGGATTCTTTTGCAAGTGCCGAACACGAAAAGGCATGGTTTGCACGGGTAACGATCAATGCCTGCACAGACTGGCTTCGATATCTTTCGCGCAGAAAATGGGTTTCTCTCGAAGTAGTGGACGAAGAAAGAGAATCCCTGGATGATTCCTCCGTTGAAATCCTTGAAATTGTGTTAAAACTTCCCGAAAAGTACCGGAATGTTATTTACCTGTACTACTACGAGGAATATTCCGCCGCAGAGATTGCGGAAATATTAGGGAAAAAAGAAAATACCGTATATACATGGCTTTCCAGGGCAAGAGATATATTGCGGGACAGATTGGGAGGTGAATGGGCATGAATGCGATCAGAAAAAGCATGAGTGAAATACGGGCTACAGAAGATCTGAAGAAAAATACACTGCAATACCTGCTGAAACAGCAGGAAAAAAAAAGCGTCCGTAAGATATACCCTGCTTTCAGATATGCCCTGACGGCGGCCTGCTTACTTCTCCTGTTTGGCGCAGGCGGCTACTCGGTATACCGAAAGCCGGAATCTTACATCAGCATAGATGTAAACCCTTCCTTTGAACTGGGCATCAATCGATTCGGCAGGGTTGTCTCCGCAGATGCCTACAACGAAGACGGGCAGAGCGTTTTACAGCACTTGTCCCTGAGAAATATCCCTTATATCCAGGCCATCGGCAGGCTGTTGGAAAAAGAGAGCAGCACCGGTTTCCTGAAAGAAGATTCCCTGTTAGTCTTTACCATCGTTTCCAATCATTCCTACTCCATGATGGAGGAATTAAGCGCCAGTGAATTCTACCAGGGTTACGAGACATTGATGTATACCAGCGATGCCCTCTCCATGGCGGAAGCGCACACTCACGAAATGTCTTTCGGAAGATACAGGGCCTATCAGGAGCTCTCTCAATATGACAGTACTGTCACCGTTGAAGACTGCCACGATATGACCATGAGTGAACTTCATAGCAGGATTGAAAGCTGTTCAGGACATCAGGGTGAAAGCGGCTCGCAGCACCACACCGATCATCACGGTACGGCTCAGAACGGAACGCAGGAAATGGACGGCTCCTCCGAACCTGATGTGGCACAGAACCAGGACGCCTCCTCCGAACCTGACACAGCACAGGGCCAGGACGTCATTTCCGAATCTGACGCAGCGCAGGGCCAGGACGTCATTTCCGAATCTGACGCAGCGCAGGGCCAAGATGACTCCTCCGGGCACGGTGGAACTGGCCATCACGGCACACATCATAAATAGCTTGCCCTTGATGGGATGTTTATAAGAATCTATTTGACTCATTGCTTACAGAAAAATATAATCCCGAGTTTGACACTTGTGAAAAGAAAAAACGGCTACAACCCCAGTGATTTTGCGGGCTGTGGCCGTTTCTCCCTTGGAAACGATTTGTACTATTTTTTTACTTCTTCCGTTTTGGTGCTT
>CATKXX010000021.1 GCA_949840935.1 uncultured Acetatifactor sp.
TGATGATGACGAATTTGAAGAAGGTTTCTATATCTTCTAAAAGCATTCGTCCTGTTTTTATGCCCGCCTCTGGCGGGCTATTTTATTCAAAAGTCCTCCGGCAGGAGGAATTTCCTATAAGATAAAACAAGAGGTTGTTAGAAAAAGACCGTCTAACAACCTCTACAACAATTATATTTTTCTCTCAAATGAGCAAAACGCGGATGCGCAAGCATACGCAGAAGCGCATAAGCGCGGGTTGTGTGAATGTGAGAGTTAGGTTGAATACTCCCTGCCAAGACTATTACATTTGCATAAGCTTTTTTCTTGTCTCTTTATCAAATTTTTCAAGCGCATAACGATATGCAACCCGCGGCATTTTCTTGCAATTTTTTATCAAATATTCTTTAACGCAGCTGGGATTTATCTGCGATAAAGCTTTCAACATCCAGCCATATCCTTTCAAAACCAAGTCATGCGGATCCGACATTAAACGATCTGATATCGTAAATGGTTCCATTTCTTCATAATCATTTTTCATTATGGCAGGTATCAGAATAACTGCAGAAGCCCTTCTTACCCAAAAGTCATTATCATCTGTCCATGCGGTTATCTTCACAAATAATGATTTCTTTTGCCTTAACAGCTCCCCAAATGCATGTGTGCAAAAATCATCACAGTCCCCCCATCCCCTTACATAATCTTTTAACCAGCGATAAAAAATATCGTATGTTGATTCGTCATAATGATTTTTCATTCGATACGCGAAATCAAACGCAATTACTCCCAATGCCCACGAATGCTCATTTAGCAGTTCCTCGCACAGAGTAAAAACATTTTCAATGCTTTTATCCTCAATTTGACGGAATAATTTAGATGATAATTTTCGCACATCCCCAGTAATAATATGTTTGCCGCAGGGAGAGTTTTCTTCCAGCTCTTTGATTTTCTCAAGCGCTTCCCCGACAATTTTATTCATTTGCTGCTTCCCCCTGTCATAATTCTTCCCGCAATTCTAAGTAAAGTATACCATGAACCAGCCATCTTGCACAGCATTCAGCCCCTAAACAGTTGTAGAATTAGGATAATCAGCTGAAAAGAATGGTTGTTTGACAGAGATTAGTTTTTTCTGTCTGCCTTTCCGGTGGTATATGAGAGGGAAAAATTATAGAGTATGGGACTTCTCTTTCAACAGGAACCGTTCTCCTTCATAAGTCCGCACCGGATTCCCCCTGACAATGTTGTAGTGCTCTTTCCATGCGATTCCAGCCTGTTGTTCCTGCTTCTCCTGTCTCAGATTGGCAAGCTTCTCCCGCATCCTCTCCATGGCTCTCTGTTTATTCTGGAACTGGCTCCTCTCCTCCGTAGACTGGGTCACAATTCCGGTAGGAATATGGATGACCCGCACTCCGGTCTCTACCTTATTCACATTCTGGCCACCCTTCCCACCACAGTGGAACTTCTCGATGCGGTATTCCCCATCCGTCACCACCTGGACTGTCTCCGGGACGATGCTGACGTCCACATACCAATTCTTCCTTTTATGGCTCCTGCGAAAAGGACTCCTGCAGATCCACAGCACTGTTCCCTCCAGGCCGCTTAAATCATGCTCTGTCCGAAAACGGATGGAATCCAGGCAGCCCCTCTCACAGCCTTTGGTTTCCGACAGTATTTCTAAATCTCCATATTCTTTTTTAAGCGCCTCGAACAGCTTCGCCACCGCCAACTGGCATTCAGCCGGCCCCTGCCCTGCGCTGATCTGAATTATCATAAGCTTACACCTCATAGTCAACACCATCCTTTGTGAAAGGCTGATGATTTTAAGATTTACTTCGTGACAGTACCTTGCTCCCTGCCTTATAATTATAGGCCGGCTTCAGGATCTCCGTTATCCGGACGGTATCCCTGATCCGCTCGGCAATCTCCTCAATGGATCGGTAGGCAAAGGGAGCCTCGTCCAATGTATCCACTCCTACACAGCTGCTGTAGACGCCCTTCATTTCCTTTTTAAAGTCCGAGACAGTATACCGGCTTTTTACATCCTCACGCTTTAACCTCCTGCCGGAACCGTGGGGCGCTGAACAATTCCAATCCTCGTTGCCCAGTCCGATGCCCAGAATCATGCCGTCCCGCATATTTGCCGGGATAATTACCCGGACTCCCTTTTCGGCGGCGATAGCCCCCTTGCGGAGCACCCCTGAAGCATCCAGATAATTATGCGTCACCGAGAATTGCTCTACCTCCTTCCATTTCATCCCTTTCAGAATTTCCCTGACGATGATCTGCCTGTTCAATTCGGCATAGTCCTGGACGGTCTGCACATCCTCCATGTAGGCTTCTTTTTCATCCCCTTCCAGATAGCTCATATAATAGGGAACCTCCAGCCCCTGCTCCTTCAGTAACCTATGAGCAAGCTTCGTATAATGCTCCGCCACTTCTTCTCCCAGATGTCTGCTGCCCGTGTGTACCACCAGATACAGATTTCCGTCCTCTCCCCTGTCAAGCTCTATAAAATGATTGCCGCCTCCAAGTGTGCCCAGGCTTCTCTCTGCCTTCTGCCTGTTGATATGCCTGGCGCAGAGAAGCTTTTCATAGGGAAATTCCGCCGCCATAAAATGAGGGGCTTTTCGCACGGAAAACCCTGATGGTACATTCTCCCGGATGATTCGATCCAGCTTCTGGAATTCCACTGCACTCTTATTCAATTTTACACAGGTCATGCCGCAGCCGATATCTACCCCCAGAAGCTGGGGGATTACTTTGTCCGTAACCGTCATGGATAAGCCGATGGGCCCTGCCTTCCCAGGATGAATGTCCGGCATCAGACGTATTCTACTGCCCTCTGCCACCTGGTTGTCGCATATCATTTTTACCTGCGCCTCTGCGTACTCCTCCACATCGTCCGTTAATATTTTTGCTTCTGCGTAAATACCTTTTACTGTTTTCATATGATTTTTCTCTCCATAAAAATGGGCGCAAAAAAAGCACCCCAAAGGCGCCGTCACAACAAGAATACCTTATAAAAGTTTTGTTGAATGTCATGATAACCTGTTCAAAACAAAACTATCTATAATACCTGCGGAGCGCTGTACCTTTGATCGCCAGTTTTTCTATTTTGTTCCGGTAATGTCTGTTATTCTGCATGGTAAGCCCTCCTTTCATAAATCCTCTTATCCCATTGATCGTACTGACGAATACATGGTAACACAAAGGCCGGGAATTGGCAAGCAGAAAAAATATAATGAGGCGAATTAAAAGAGGCTGTCAGAAAATTTCTGACAGCCTCCAGTCAGGCTATCTTATTGATCTGCACCTCAGAGGCATGGAAGACATCGTTTACAAAGCTGCCCTTCAAATCTACGCTTACCTTTTCCTCCAGATCCTTAAAACTGGCCTCTGAATCCTCATAGCTCTCACCGCCATTAAAGATGGAGCGGACATAAAAATGAGTATCTTCGTCAAAGACCACCTGAATCAACTCCGAATCGGGAATCTCCGCATCGGACGACGGGCTGCTGCTGACCATGGAGCCATCCTCGAGAATTTTCACCTGAACCTCTACTATCCAGAAAGAGTCCTCCTCCAGCTTTCGTACTTTACCCAGGAAATCAGCGCCCGCTGCCTCCGCAGTCTCCGGATCCAGCACATGCCAGCGCCCCTCCTGTCCGCCTTCTGTATTCTCCGCCCCTTCCCGGTTCCCTGCCTGAGGCGCACCGGATATATCTTTTCCGCCTTCCGGCGGCTCGCTTTGGGACGCACTCCGGGATGATTCCAGATCCGTTCCTTCCACTACAATACCGGGATTCGATGCTGTCCCGGAGGCCGCGTCCATGCCGGAACCACAGCCCGCCGTCATCCCTCCTGCCATCATAATAATCCCTGCTAACGCAGCTGCCTTTTTTATCTTTCTTTTCATCTTATACCCCTTTTCTTTACTGCCTGTTTCATTCATTCTGCCAGATACATCTTAAGCCCGCCCTCAATCTTATCCAGCGTCTCCTCCAGGGACTGGGCGCCCTGCAGATAGGGCGGCAGCGTCTCGATCAGCACCTCGCGAATCTTCGCGTCCTCCCGGATGGGCCTGTCAAGCCCCTTACATACCTCCACCAGCTTCTGTGCGACTTCCGCGGAATAAGCGTTTATTTGAAATATTTCTTCCGCACCCTCGCCGATTTCAATCGTAGTCTCTGCCGCATAATCCGTCCGGTCAATCTGGGCCTGGCTCTCCAGGCATCCCGCATTCACCGGGAACCCGGTATAATAATCCTTGCCCTGCACCTGTTCGGACAGACAGAAGGCCAGGAATTCCTTTGCGATATCCTGATGCTCACTCTTGGAGGATACCGCCATCTCCACATAGGGGACGAAGGTATTCTCAAAGGCGACAAAGTCACTCTTGATATAATCCGCTATGGCCAGAGGGAACATGCTGTCGTTAAATCCGGCGTTCATCTCCATCTCGAATTTCGCCTTATATGCCAGCTCCCACAAATTGTAATCGCGCTTATTGTCCCGTTTTTCAATAAGCCCGCTGTTGTCCGTAATCTGCTTTAAAGATTCCAGATAACCCGACAGCTCTTCCCTGTCCAGCTGCTTATCCTTCACCATGCTTCCGCAGAAATAAGGATAAAACAGATCTACCAGCTCCGTCACCGTCCTGGCACCCATATAATTTTCGCTTTTGCCGCTTAAGAATGAGCCCAGAGTCTCCATGGAAGCCATATCCTGTACTGTGATATCCCGTCCCATAGCCATGGTAAAGCCAAACTGCAGAGGGACGATATACTGTTTTCCTTCCTCTGTGCGGTAGGCTTCCATAATATTGGACAGCAGCTCCCCGCTCTCCTCCATGGGTACAAGGACATCCTGCAGTTCCACCAGAAGGCCCTTTTCCAGATAAGAATCCTTATTCAGATGGTCCAGCACAAGGATATCCGGCGACTCGCTTCCCATCAGCATGGTGTTGATCTGCTGCTGTACCGTATTGTAATCCAAAGCTTCCCTGTCATACAATTCTTCCCTGGAATACACATACTCCACCTCGATCAGCACCTCCGGGTTCTCCCGATGATACAGCGCCGCCGCATTCTGTAACAGTGTGTTTTCCTCCACCGCGTACAGCTTCAGAACCGTGCTTACCACGGGCATCGCCTCGGGATCATACTCATACATCAACAGTTTCCTGACGCCTCCCTCTTCCTGGAACAGCGCATAAATCCTGCCGTCCTGCAGGGCCGTCATATCCGTACACCAGGTACTGGACAGGGAAAAGCTGGTGTCAAGCCCTGACATAAGCTTCTTCCAGTCCTGGGTTCCTGCTTCACAGCGGAATATCCCCTCGTTGTCCGCCTTGATCAGAGTCCCGTCGGGCAGGGCGGCAAGCTTCGGGCCGGACATGGAGCTCTGTCCCAGAGGGATGGTCTCCGCTTCCTGTACATTGCCTCCGGCCCACTTCTCCACACTTTCTACGTCCCCGGTCATTCCGGCAGAACAAAGATATACATTCTCACCATCGCTGGCCATTTTCCCATCATAATAACCGGTGATGGGGACACTGTCCAGCACGCTTCCGTCCTCGCCGCTTATGCGGTCGGCGGACAGCCAGGACGACACTACCAGACTGCCATTATCCAGCGCCGCAATGGCGTTGATAAATTCATAAACGCCGTACTCCTCATTGACCACCGTCCACTTCTCGGGCGTGATCTCTTTTGCCTCGGCACCATCCCCTCTCCAGAGATATCCTCTGTAAGAGCTCACATCTTCGTCTGCCAGCTCATAAAACAGATACTGCACGCCGTTCCCGTCCTGCATCAGGGAAACATTCGTCCAGGATTCGCCGGGAATGACGAAGTCCTTCATCCAGTCCGCCGTAACCTCCGTAAAGGAATCCCCTTCAAGCTCCCACTCCTGCAGGATGAAGCTTCCATCCCCATCCGCCGCAGTCACCAGATGTACCTTATCCTCCACCGTACACAGCTGTTTGGGCGTCACGCCGTCAGGGATACCCGTCAGGGCCGTTTCCTTCTCCACCCAGGCTCCTCTGTCCGGGCTGCCAACACCGTCACCGGCGCCTCCTCCGGATGCGGCCTGCCGCCCGCAGCCGGCCAGGCTTCCTGCAAGGAGCAGCGCATCCACAAGGAGCACCAGCCTCCTCTTACACCTCTTTTTCAAATGTCCTGTCATTTTTTTCTCCATTTCTGCGCTGCTCAAGAGGGTGTGTAAACCCCCCTCTTTGCGCAAAGCCATACATGGCTTACGAGTTTGTGTCAAGTCATTTATGACTTTGCAGCGCGCAGACACAAATCTCGCGATTGAAATTTTAATTTTCAATCTTATACCTCCTCGTATCCTGTGATATAATACGCTCAAGAACCAAAAATCCGGCTGTTGCGCATCCGCAGCAGCAGAAATCTGATCTGTATACAGAATACTCTAAAAATATATCTTAGATGTATCTTAAATCCTAATGATATCCTAATTTATCTTAATAAACTGCTAAATAATAGCCACTTTTCGTATAAAAAGAATTGTAAATCTTCATAAACTGTGATAACATTAACCTTGTGATGTTTATTATTTTATATTTATACGGAGGATTGATATGAAAAAATTCGCTTCACTTTTCTTAGCAACTGTAGTTACTGCAGCAGTCCTGACAGGATGCGGCAGCCAGGGCACACTTCCGAGCACTGGTTCTTCTTCCAGTACTCCCAGCTCATCATCTTCTGAAGCACCCAGTGTCGCTTCTTCCAGCGCGGCAGAAAGCCGTCCCGGATATCCTGATGAGAATGGCAACGCAGAAGGTCGTCTCGGCGACACCATGCACACATACTTCTTTGATTATACGGTAAACAGTGCATATCTCTGTGATGAATATGAGGGCCATACCCCGGCAGAGGGCAACGAGATTCTGGTAGCTGACGTTACGATTAAAAACACTGTTACATCTTCCATTCCCATGTATGACACCGATTTCCAGATTCAGTGGAATGATGATGCAGATGATGCTTTCGGGTTTCCTATTACGCTGGAGCTCGATGATGTGTTAAATGATGAGATGCTTCCCGGCGAATACGAGTTGTCCATCGGCAAGACAATAAACGGGCTTCTGGTATACGAGGTTCCCGCAGGTAATAAGGACTTCTCCATCTCCTATCTGGAAATGTTCGATGATGATACTACGGGTGATGTATTCTTCGTTTACTTCTCCGCTGAAAAGCAGTAAACGCAGGAAAGGCCTGATATAGCGGATTCACATGGGCGTACATAAAAGGCGGGTATTCGGTGCAAATCGAATACCCGCCTTTACTTTCACTATTATAGAAATGCTCATACAGAAACGGCATAACTGTAAAGCCATGCCGTTTCTAAAACAATCGTTCCTACACTTTTATATGCTCTTTATCTCTGTACTCTTCCGGATGCGTCTCCCCCTGCCAGAGTCTCAACTTCCTTCCTGGAAACCAGGTTGAAGTCGCCGGGGATGGTGTGCTTCAATGCGGAAGCCGCCACGCCGTACTCAAGGGCAGCCTTAAAATCCTTTCCATCCAGCATACCGCAGATCACACCGCCTGCGAAGGAATCACCGCCGCCCACACGGTCAACGATGGGATGGATGCTGTACTCCTTGGAATGATAGAATTCCTTCGTATCCCTGGAATAAATGCATGCTGACCAGCCGTTGTCGGAAGCGGAATGGCTCACGCGCAGGGAGGAAATGCAGTACTCGAAATTGTAGTCCGCCACCATCTGCTCAAAGATAGACTTGTAGCCTGCAAGCTCCAGCTCGCCGCTTGTCACATCGGTCTCACCGGGCTTATAACCCAGTACCAGCTCCGCATCTTCCTCGTTGCCGATACATACATCGACATACTGCATCAGGTTCTTCATAACCTTCTGTGCCTTCTCGGAAGACCACAGCTTCTTGCGGAAATTCAGATCTACGGAAACCTTTACGCCGTGCTTCTTTGCCGCCTTCAGGGCCTCCTCGGTGAGTACTGCCGCGCTGTCGGATACCGCGGGAGTAATGCCGGTGAAATGGAACCAGTCAGCGCCCTCAAAGATTGCATCAAAGTCAAAGTCCGCAGCGGTTGCGGTGGAAATGGAAGAATGAGCCCTGTCGTAAACCACCTTGGAGGGTCTCATGGAAGAACCGCTCTCCAGGTAATAGATGCCCAGTCTCTCGCCGCATTTTGCGATATTCTTTGTACCTACATTGTACTTTCTCAGGGCCGCTACCGCACACTCACCGATCTCATTATCAGGAACCGCAGTCACAAACTCAGCATCATGGCCATAGTTAGCCAGAGATACAGCCACATTAGCCTCGCCGCCGCCGTAGCATACATCAAACTCGTCCGCCTGGATAAACTTCTCATTGTTGGGGGTGGACAGTCTCAGCATGATCTCACCCATGGTAATTACTTTCGCCATTTTCAATATCCTTTCTCTCATCGACCTTAGGTCGTATATTTCAGCCGCACAAAACTGGCTGGCAATTTATTTCTGCACCAGATGCACTGCAAATCCACCGAATTCTTCCTTCAGATAAATCGCCTTCAGATTGCCCTTTGCATCCCTCTTTGCCGTATCTTCCGCAATCTCCACACCCAGAACGGAAGTCAGATAATTCACCGCCCTGTCGATATAGTTGGTCTTCACGGCGATATGTCCATGCTCGCCCAGGTAGGGGGTCTTGTACACTTCCACAGCGCTTCCTGCAAATACGGAGCTGTTGCCTGCCTTTACGGGCATACCGAAGATAAAGCCGAAACGGTTTGCAATCTTGACCGCTTCCTCCTCGCTGGTGCCGTTGATCCCGATATGTGCCAGCTCAAAGCCCAGCATAGTCTGAACCGCTTCCCTGGTAAGCTGCTCGATCTTATCCCACTCTCCCGCATTGATCAAATCGCCGGGAACCATCCAGGAACCGCCGCAGGCGATGATCTTGGGGAAATCCAGATAGGAGGTCAGGTTCTTGGCATTAACGCCGCCCGTAGGCATGAATTTCATATTTACATAGGGAGCCGCCATTGCCTTGATCTTAGCCAGGCCGCCGGACTGCTCCGCAGGGAAGAATTTAACTACGTCAAGGCCCAGCTCAATCGCCTGTTCAATATCGGAAGGGCTGGATGTTCCGGGAGTGATGGGTACGCCCTTTTCAAGGCAATACTTAACGGTTCTGGGATTTAAGCCGGGGCTCACGATAAACTTAGATCCCGCAGCCACCGCCGCATCTACCTGCTCCGCATTCAGAACCGTACCTGCTCCCACACACATCTCAGGGAAATTCTCGGTCATGATCTTGATGGCGCCCGCCGCCGCGCTGGTACGGAATGTTACCTCCGCACAGGGAAGCCCTCCCGCACAGAGAGCCTTTGCAAGAGGAAGCGCATCCTCCTCCCTGTCAATCTTAACAACGGGGACAATACCGATCTTACTGATCTGCTCTAATACTGCGTTCATTTTTTCCTCCATTCCGAAGCGTTGTTCACTGGAGCCTGTGGGCAAAACCCTCCTCCCCTTTTCGGGGAATCCCGTTATGAACCACAGCGGGGCCTGCGACGCTCCGGCACAAACCCACAGCGGAGAGCCCGGCGCAAAACAAACCGCCCGGCCCTTCCCGCCCTCTTACGCAAGGACTTCCTTCACCGCTGCCGCAATCTCATCACATTTACAGTTTGCGAAGAAATACTCCTGAAATTTCTCTCCGGAAAGAGCTCCCTTTACCAGCTCCTGATCCAGATTCTTAAGGATAGTCACCATATCCGTATGGGTCACTTCCTTCACCTTGTCCAGAATCTTCTTATTTCTCTGCTCAGGCTCCACTCTCTCGGGGGGATATCCGCCGCCTCCGGGAGCGCAGAACAGCTTCTCGAAGGTATACTGCAGGTTCAGCTCGCCGCCCCAGCCAAAATTCTCCGCAAAGGGAAGCGCCACGCAGTTACCGTCGTTTACCTGTGAGAACAGATACGCGTCCAGGGGGGATTCAATATGCCCGCAGAGCACCTTGGGGAAAGAATTGCACGCAAGCATGGCGCCCTCCCCCGTTCCGCAGCCAGTGATCACATAATCCGCCGCGCCGGAATTTAATAACACTGCCGCCAGGATACCGTTCTGTACATAGGTCAGGGAGTTGGGATCCTCCGCGCCGCACATGCCGTAATTGAATACCTCATGGCCCATGGGCTCGACCACTTTCTTAAGAGTCGCGCAGATCATCTCATTCTTGGCCGCCTGGCTGTTTTCATTTATCAATGCAATTTTCATGGGAAATAGCCTCCTGTTCCGCCGGTCACTCAGGCTGTTTGCCAATGTATGCAAGAATACCGCCGTCTACGTAAAGGATATGTCCGTTTACTGCGTTGGATGCCTCAGAAGCCAGGAATACCGCGGGGCCTGCAAGCTCCTCGGCTTTCAGCCATCTGTTGGCAGGAGTCTTGGCGCAGATGAACTGATCGAAGGGGTGTCTGCTTCCGTCGGGCTGCTTCTCGCGCAGAGGAGCCGTCTGAGGGGTCTCGATGTAACCGGGGCCAAGGCCGTTACACTGGATGTTGTACTGGCCGTACTCGGAACAGATATTCCTGGTCAGCATCTTCAGGCCGCCCTTTGCAGCCGCGTATGCAGATACGGTCTCACGGCCCAGCTCGGACATCATGGAACAGATGTTGATGATCTTGCCATGGCCCTTTTTGATCATGGAAGGGATCACAGCCTTGGATACGATGAAGGGTGCGTTCAGATCTACGTCAACCACCTGTCTGAACTGCTCCGCTGTCATTTCGGTCATGGGGATTCTCTTGATGATGCCCGCATTGTTTACCAGGATATCGATCACGCCCACTTCCTTCTCAATCTGGGCTACCATAGCGTTTACCGCTTCCTCGTTGGTAACGTCGCACACATAGCCGTGAGCCTTGATGCCTTTCTCAGCGTATGCAGCCAGGCCCTTGTCCACCAGCTCCTGCTTGATATCGTTGAAAACGATGGTTGCGCCTGCCTCCGCGTATGCGGATGCGATTGCAAAGCCAATACCATAGGAAGCGCCTGTGACAAGTGCTACCTTACCCTCCAGTGAAAAGTTGTTTACATAGTTGTTTGCCATTTTTATTTCTCCTTTATCATATTTTTCCGTAACCGCCCGGAATGCCCCGCCCGGTTACTTTACATCAGATCTTTCATGGCCACGCCGTCCATATCGTCGAAATCCTGGTTCTCGCCTACCATACCCCAGATAAAGGTATATGCCCTGGAGCCGCAGCCGGAATGGATGGACCAGCTGGGGGAGATCACAGCCTCCTCATTCCGCATAACAATATGGCGCGTTTCATTGGGTTCGCCCATGTAATGCATGACAAAAGCGTCCTCCGGCATCTCAAAGTAAAGGTATACCTCCATCCGCCTGTCATGAGTGTGGCAGGGCATGGTATTCCACACGCTGCCCGGCTCCAGCTTGGTCATTCCCATCTCCAGCTGGCAGCTCTCCACCTGCCCGGGAAGGATATATTTGCAGATAACCCTGTGATTTGCATCCTCCAGGGAGCCAAGCTCTACCTTGTTCTCATCCTTTACAATGACCACGCCCTCCTCGGGAGTGCCTTCCGGTTTGATCAAAACCGTAGGACAGGTTCTGTGTGCAGGAGCGGAATTCAGATAGAATTTCGCAGGCTCCGAAGCATTATCACTGGCAAAAACAATATCCCTGGAGCCCATACCGATGTACATTGCCTCTTTGAAGCCTACTTTATATGCCTTACCGTCAACGGTTATAGTACCGGCTCCTCCGATATTGATTACCCCAAGCTCTCTTCTCTGGCAGAAATACTCCGCCCGGAGCTCGTCCCCCGCTGTCAGGGTGATCGGCTCCACCGGCACTGCCGCGCCCGTAATGATCCTGTCGATGTGGCTGTATACCAGCTTGATCTCGCCGGGGACGAAAAGATCCTGAATCAGGAATTCCTCCCTCAGACGATCTGTGGTATAATGCTTCACATCTCTTGGTGATACTGCTGTTCTAAGTTCCACCTTACACGCCTCTCTTTCTTCAATATCCGGGCCAATATTGTTTCAGGGAAAGGGCCGGTATTGAGTCTTGCTTTAATGAAAGCACTTACATTATAGCATACGCAGGTAAGCATTTCCAATAAATTTTTATTTTTTCCCCAAAACTTTTGTGCAGGTCGCACTCTACCTATAGTATAATCGAAAATTTTACCAAAGTCCATGTAAATATTAACAAAACGCATGTATTTTTGTAACAATTAACAGCATTTTTCAAACACGCTCCAGGAACAAGTCAGTCTGCAAAAGAAAATCCCAGATCTGAATAAATAAGCTCCAGCTCCCCTTTGGGCTGTTCCCATATATCCGGCAACTCCCTGCGGTGATGCTTCACCAGATAATAGAGAATCAAAACCACAGGCTGGCGGAACAGAGCCAGATCCTGCCTTTCCGCAATATTCTCAATCATGTAATCCTGGATGGAATCCACGATCTCGCGGCTGCTGACATTGTATTTTTTCAACATGGCCAGAAGATTATCGTATATGCTTTTATTCAGCTTTTCACTGTAATCCTCAAAGGGATATTTTTCTTTCAGCATTGACATTAAATCAGTATATTCCTGCTTTTCTTCATTCATCATATCATATACCTTACTGAACAACTCGTCCGTCGTCTCATTCAATGCCATACTCCTTGCCAGGTATCTCCTCAGCCCGGTCAGGATCTGCCCATCGTTTTTATAGAAATAGTCGTGGGACAGCTCCGCATAGGCGTGCTGCTCCAACGTCCTGATCTGAATCTCACATGCAGTCCCCGCCTCTATGGTCATTCCCTCCACAGGGATATCCTCTTTATTTTTCACCACATAATGTACGGACTGATAGGCGAAAACATCCGGTTTCTTATCAATGGCTTCCTGATAGTCCTGGTCTTTAGAATATGTCCATATTGGAGATTCCCTAATCACCTTTTCAATAATTTTGATCTGATCTGTGACCATGACGACAAAACGGATTCCAACCTTATCCGTTATCTGCCTGAGAGGATCCGTATAATGCTTCCCCTGCCGGTAAAAAGCCTTTTCCACTATGGAGTCCGTGTCCTTGACCCTTGGCTCCACCGGGATTTTGACAAGCTGCTGGTATTCCTGCCTGCTTAAATGCAGCCCCTCCGTAATATAATTGCGGACATATTTCCCCCACGCGTAATATTGCGGTTTATTGGCCTCATATTCCATGATAAATCTGGACACTTCATCTCTGTTATTCATCCAAATACTTCCCTTTTATCCTTATGATCGTATCCCCGTCCCCGTCTTCTTCCACAGTGACCATTTCCTCAAATTTTTCGATTGGAACCGTAAGCTTAACGGAATTTTCAAATGACAGGCTCCTTGTCTTCCCTCTTTTGATCATTGAGACATCCTTCCTGATATCCGTGCTGGGAATCCCGGCCTCCTCCATAGCCTTCAGGTAAACGTCCTTCGCTTCGCCGCCTTCCATATAGCCCTCCGCAAACTGCGAAGAATTGATGTACATGTCTTTGTTTATATACAGGTAATTGCGCAATGCGGTCTGGAGCCTGATCCGCTCCGCAGATTCTTTAACACACTCGTTAATGTACTTTTTAGTGGCAATATAAAAATTATTTGTGATGACGTCCGCATCTTCCCTGAAATCCAGTCCCAGAAAGGACTTATAAAAGTACTCTGCTTTAGAATCGGAAATGGATTCCCCGGTATTGCTGTCAAACAAAAACGCATCGACATCCTGCTGCCTGATTTCCCGCCCCCTGACCTGATTATTGATGAAAAGACCTATTTTATGTAATTTCTGCTGTCTGGTGAGCAGCAGATTATTGACATAGCTCAGCAGCTGTTCCCCGTCACTCTCTACAATATTAAAGCCATCCTGTATTTCCGCCTTGATCACCGCTGCAAAATCGGCATTGTAAGCTTTTGTGGTTCCCTTTACGATCACAACGATGGCGTCCTGATAAATCCGGCTGTTCTGAGCCTGCGCCAGAAGAAACGTAAGCTGCCTTGACATTTCCAAAAAGGCCGCGTCACTCTGATCCGTCCCCCAGAAATCCACGATATTTCTGTACACGCTGTCCTCTGAGGTATCTTCAATCTTCATCTTCAGAGAATGGGAATCATTTCCGAACGCCCTTGTTATCCTTGTCTCCAGGGCCCTCCTGGCTTCGTTGTCCAGGCTGCTGCATTGGCTGTTATACTCAGGAGGAATCAGAATCTTCTTGTCTTCCCTTTTGAAAATTTTATGAATAGCCACTTTTTTCACTTTCAGATTGATGAATTCCCCTGCCATAATCCTATGCTCCTTTGTACTGTTTTATCTCAGAGTACTACAGTAAAGCACAAATAGCAAGCGTTTGTTTCCTGGTGATGTGATCATGTTATACGGTATTTTTCATGTAGGAGTCCTTTTACATACATTATAGAACATTTGTTCCTTCTTTGCAACTGTAAAAATGATTTTTGCTGCCACCGCCACCATCAAATAAAGAAAGGTTTCCGAAACAATCTTGTCACAAAAGCAGTTTTCAGGTATAATTATCCGCGAAGAATGTAATCTGTAATAATCATTGTATAATGATTATTACAGATTACATCCCTACTTTCAAAAGGAGAATCCCTCATGAACACAAAAGACCATCAAAAAAAATCGGCGAAACTAAAAAATCTTGTCACAATAAGAAGTATTCTAATCTTCTTAATCGTCCTGGTTGTCCTGTTATGTATCCTCCTGTTTAAAACCAATATTCTTGCAAAGCTCAAAGAAACGTTAGCCGGGGAATCCGGCAGGGTGACTACCATAAGCGAAGCATCCATAAAATCTGTCCTGAACATTGAGGAATTGTCCACTGCGGAATATATTTATAATGCCATTGCCAAAGCCTACGGGGAGGACGGCACTACGGTAAGATATTATGTGGCCTACGAGGGCACAATAAAGGCGGGATTCCATTTCGGCGGCATAGGGATCAGCATCGACAAGGAGGCAAATGTTGTGACACTCTCCATTCCCGAGGTAACCATCCAGGAAACCACCGTTGACCCCGGCTCCCTGGATTACATATTCGTGGATAAAAAGAGTGAAACAGAAACCATCCATAAAGAGGCTTTCGAGCTGTGCCAGGCGGATTTGGAAGAACACGCAGATATAACAGAAATATTATCACTTGCAAGACAAAGCGCAAAAGACACTGTTTACGCACTGGTAACTCCCTGGATCAAACAACTTGACGACAGATATAGCGTGGAAATCATAATAGGAGAATGAAACAAATGAAAAACAAAGCATACTCTCTCATAACCGCATTTCTGCTTTCCATTGCAGTATTATGCGCATGTTCCGCCGATAGCGGGGACACAGCGGGCACTGCCAATGCCGCGGCAGACGCAGTAGGCCCGAACCTCTCCCAGATCAAAGAAATCTGTGAGCTTGCAACCCTGGAATGCTACTATCATAATGTGGCGAAATCGGTGAAAGAAAGCGGCAGCGGACTGCTGCACATCGGTGAAAAAGACAGGGATTTCTGGATTGAGTACAGTGGATGCGCCAAATTCGGCATCGATGTCTCCAAGGTGACAATGGTGCTTAACGGAAATCAGCTCACCATAACGCTCCCCCCGGCAAGGCTCCTGGGCATGTCCGATTATACCTTTTCCGAAGACAGCTTTATTTCATCTGATGACGGGTTTAACAAAAACCCCATCACAGCGGATGACCAGACACGGGCAGTTGCGGAAGCCAACCAACAATTGGAGGAAATGTTCTCAAGAGATGAGGCCATGCTGATAAGAGCCCAGGACAGAGCAAAACTGCTGATTGAGAGTTATATAAAAAAGATAAGCGAGCTAACACAAACCGAGTATGTCATTCAGTGGGAATTGGAGGACAATACGCCTGCCGACAGCCCTTCCCAGCCATAAGCCTTACGTTTCGCGGGCATTCTGGCAGATATCCCACGGCAAGTTACGGAGACTCGTTACGGAGACTCCATCACCATATTCCCTTTACGCTAATCAGGGCGAAAGCCATATTAATAGACTTGCGCCCTGATCTGCTTACCAATTCATTTCTGTTTTATTCAACATGGCTATTGTCTTCCGGATTCTTCCTGCCTTTTCTGTTCTTCTCCTTATGCTCCGCCGCCTGGAGCCGCATCTGCCTCGCGTTGGACAGCGCCGCTTCCGTGAGCTCGTCGCTGCCTAAAAGCCTGGCCAGCTCTCCCAGCGCTTCCTCCTCCTCCAGGGCACGGATGTCCGTGATGGTATTATCCTGCGTACTGCTCTTTTCGATGACGAAATGAGTGTCCGCCATGGCGGCAATCTGGGGCAGATGGGTGATACAGATCACCTGGTGGGCACCAGCCACCGTATCCAGCTGCTCGGACACCTTCCATGCCGTCCTGCCGCTGATCCCGGCATCAATCTCATCAAAGATCAGCGTATCGATATCGTCCCTTCCCGCCAGCACCGTCTTGATGGCCAGCATCACCCGGGACAGCTCGCCTCCGCTGGCCACCTGGGCCAGGGGCTTTAAGCTCTCCCCGGGGTTGGTGGAAATCAGGAATTCCACATCATCATAGCCTTTGGCCGTCACTGCCTGCTCCGGGCGGACGGCAATCTCAAAGGCCACCGAGAGGAAATTCAGGTTCACCAGCGCTTCCGTCAGCTTTTCCGTCAGCACCCCTGCATTCTTACTGCGGATGGAGGAAAGCTTCCCGCAGGCCTTCTCCAGCTTTTTCTCCGCCTTCTTCAGTTTCTGCTCCAGATCCTGCATGTAAGCGTCGTAATCCGAGAGCCTGGCCAGAAGCTGCTGCCTCTCCTCCCCATATGCGATCACGTCTTCTATGGTACTGCCATACTTTCCCTTCAGATGGTTCAGGGTGTTCAACCTGTCTTCCACCTGGTCAAACTCCTCCTCATCAAATTCACAGTCACTCATGTACTCCGACACATCCCTGTTATAATCCGCCAGCAGGCTGTCAATCTCCGCCAGCTGCCCTTCCAGCTCTTCCAGGCGCCCGTCGTAAGCCGAGACATTTCTCAACGCCCGCAGGGCCCTGCTCAGGGAGCCGCCCGCTCCCATGTCCTCCTCATTCCCCGTATAACGATAGCTCTCCGCAAGGCTCTCCGTAATCTTCTTACTGTTGGCCATCAGGCGGTAGCGCTTCTCCAATTCCTCGTCTTCACCCACCACAAGCTTCGCCTGTTCAATTTCCTGCCATTCAAATTCAGCCAGGGACTTCTCCTTCTCCTTCGTCTCCTCATCCATGGAGTCCTCCGCCAGCTCCTTCCGCAGGCGGCTGCATTCCCTGTATGCCTCCTCCACCGCCCGGGCCGCAGGCCCGAATTCGGCCCCGCAGTAGGAATCCAGTATCTCCATATGTTTCTTCTTATGAAGAAGGGACTGATGCTCATGCTGCCCATGGATATCGATGAGTACCTCCGCCAGCTCCTTCACCTGCTTTGCCGTCACAGTCTCACCGTTGATCTTGCAGACACTTTTCCCCACCTGCAGCTTCCTGCTAATAATGACAGTTCCGTCCTCCTGGGCTTCCAGATCCAGCTGTTCCAGCTTCTGCCTGACCTGGGCGTCCGTTGCGACAAAGACAAGCTCCACAAGGGCATTTTCCGCCCCCCTGCGGAGCATCTCCTTGTCAAATTTTCCTCCCAGAGCCAGATTCAGGGAGCCGATGAGCAGGGATTTTCCCGCTCCCGTCTCACCGGTAAGGATATTAAGCCCCTCCCCAAACTCCACCTCTGTCTCCTGAATCAGCGCCAGATTCTTCACATGCAAACTTTGTAACATATTCCTCTCCTTACGTACCTTCTCCGCTGATCAATACAAAGGACGCTGCCCAAGCGTCCTTCCGAAATCTTCACACATTCCCCAGCATGGCCCGGATCTGCTCCATCAGGGCCTGTGTGTCCTCCACGGTACGCACCGCCACAAAAATAGTATCATCACCGGCAATACAGCCCACAATCTCCGGGAACCTCATGGCGTCCAGCGCCGCCGCCACCGCCATGGCCATCCCCGACACCGTCCTGACTACCAGGATATTCTGCGCCATATCCATGGAAGAAAAGCCGTCCCGCAGCACGCGGATGTACTTGTCCCCCAGGTGATTGTCTTCCTGCTTTAATATAATGTACTTCTGCCTCCCGTTGCGCAGGGGGATCTTGGAGAGCTTAAGCTCCTTGATATCCCTGGAAACGGTAGCCTGTGTCACCGTTAGCCCTGCCTCCCGCAGATAATTCGCCAGTTCCTCCTGGGTTTCCACATCATGCTTCTGAATCATTTCTATAATTTTAGCATGTCTGTTCTTTTTCATACTGAAATCCTCCATGGATGCAGTCAGTTTTCTCCCATCTTCTTATGTAATACTTCCAGGAAGCTCACCTGGTTGAGCTGCAGGAATTCCGTGGTCTTCTCGGAACGGACAATGCGGAGCCTGTCGCCTGTCCTCATGGGGATCACATGGCAGCCGTCAAAATTGGCCTCCACCGTCTGTATCCTGCCGCCCCTGCCCTCAGGGATCACGATCTCGATCACATCTTCCGGTGAGAGGATGATGCTGCGTTTATTCAGCGTATGGGGACAGATGGGAGTCAGCATGATCAGCTTTGCCCTGGGCTCGATCAGAGGCCCTCCCGCCGAAAGGTTGTACCCTGTGGAGCCGGTGGGCGTGGTCACGATCATCCCGTCCGCATTGTAATGATTCAGAAACTGCCCGTTTACATAGATACAGAATTTAATGATCTGCAGGGAGCCGCTCCTGGATACCACGATATCATTCAGCGCCCATCCCTCCTCGGAGCCCCCGTTGGCACAGAGAATCCTTCCGTTCAGCATCATACGGCTCTCCCGGGTATACTCCCCCGCGATCAGCTTCTCCAGGGATTCCTCCAGGCAGGACAATTCGATCTCCGTCATATATCCCAGGGTTCCCAGGTTCACACCGATAATGGGGATACTCAGCTTCTTCGTCTCCCTGGCCGCCTGGAGCACCGTGCCGTCCCCGCCAAGCACAATGATACAGTCCACATCCGTGGGAAGATCCGCAGGCGCCTCCTCGGTATCCACCCGCATATTCTCCTTCCAGTCCTCCTCTTCCACCCAGGCGGTAGCCTTCTGCCCCTTCTTTTCCAGGAAGTCGCAGATCCGTCCGGTGGTCTCAAGATTCCTGTCCTTATGCCGATTGGTAAATATCAAGAAATGCTTCATGTCCATCCCCCTTATCCGCTTCCGTAATACCGGCCTGCGCAAAACCTGCCCAGGCCTTACGCAGCCTGTTTTACTGACCTATATCTGATGAGACTTCTCCACAGTCTCCCGGATCCTCTCCGCCCATTCTTCCCGGCAGGAAAGCCCGCTCCTCTCCTCCACAATACGCTGCAGCCTTTCCTCTGCTTCCCGCTCCGTCAGGCTGCGGATCTCTTCCGGCGGCTCCTGCTCTTTCATGATATGAAGAAGGTATTCAAGATTGCCCTCCGGCCCCCGGATCGGTGAAAAATCCAGATGCAGCACCCTGAAACCGATACTGTCCGCATAATCCACCAGTCTCGCCGCCACCTCCCGGTGGATTTCCGGCTCCCTGACCACGCCGTTCTTCCCTACCTTCCCGCGCCCGGCCTCAAACTGGGGCTTGATCAGGCATACCATCTGCCCTCCGGCCTTTAACAGGTTCCTGGCAGGGATCAGTATTTTCGTCAACGAGATAAAGGACACATCCACGCTGGCAAAGTCCAGCTCCTCCCCTATATCCCCGGGGACTGTATAGCGGAAATTCGTCTGTTCCATGCAGACCACCCTGGGGTCATTCCGAAGCCGCCAGTCAAGCTGCCCCCGTCCCACATCCACGGAATAGACCTTCGACGCACCGTTCTGCAGCATACAGTCCGTAAAGCCTCCCGTGGACGCCCCGATATCCATACACACCAGCCCTGCAAGCCCCAGCTGCCACTCCTCCACGGCCTTCTCCAGCTTCAGGCCGCCCCGGCTGACATATTTCAAAGTACTGCCCCTGACCTCCAGCCGGATCCGGCTCTCGTCAAAGGCAGTGCCGGCTTTGTCCTCTCTCTGTCCGTCCACAAAGACGTTGCCCGCCATAATGACAGCCTTCGCCTTCTCCCTGGAGGCGGCATACCCCTGATTTACCAAAATAACATCCAGACGTTCCTTCATATGAAATAGCCCTTCACACTAACGCTTCCAGAATCCTCTGTACAATACTGTCCGCGTCAATACCGATCTCCTTCTTCAAAAGCTCCACATTGCCGTGTTCCACATAGGCGTCGGGAATACTGATATTCAGGCACTGGTTCTGAAGCCCTTCACGGTTCATGAAATCCAGCACCTTCTCGCCGTAGCCCCCGCTGGCCACATTCTCCTCCATGGTCACGATCATGATATGCTCCCTGCAGGCTTCCCTTACGGCCTCCTCGTCCATGGGCTTCACGAAACGGGCGTTGATCAGGCTGGCCGACCTGCCCCGGGCCTTCAGCGCGTCACGCACCGCCTCCCCGGTCTTCACCATGCTTCCCACGGCAAAGAGGGCAATCTCCCTCTCCCTGTATATCCACTCCGCCTTCCCCAGCTCCACGGCAGCCCTGTACTCCTTTAAGCCCGCGTACGCAGTCCCCCGGGGATAGCGCACCGCTATGGGGCCGTCGAAGCCCACCGCAAATTTCAGCATATCCGACAGCTCCCACTTATTCTTCGGCGCACAGATATGCATATTCGGGATACCGGATAAATAAGTAAAATCAAAAATCCCCTGATGGGTCTCCCCGTCGCTTCCCACCAGTCCCGCCCTGTCAATGGCGAATATCACCGGCAGGTTCTGGATGCACACGTCATGAAGGATCTGGTCGTAAGCCCTCTGCAGGAAGGAAGAATACACCGCCACAATGGGCCTCAGCCCTCCTGCCGCAAGCCCCGCCGCAAAAGTCACCGCATGTTCCTCCGCAATGCCCACGTCAAAGAAACGGTCGGGATACATATTGCGGAACCGTTTCAGCCCGGTGCCGTCAGGCATGGCGGCGGTGATCGCCACAATCCTCTGGTCGCGCTGCCCCAGCTTACACATGACCGTGGAAAAAATATCCGTGTAATTCGCCTCCGTCCGGGGCCTGGAGGGAATGCCCGTCTCAATGTCAAAGGGCTCCGCCCCGTGAAATCTCGCCGGATGGCGCTCCGCCGGGAGATATCCCTTCCCCTTCTGGGTGATGACATGGATGAGCACAGCGCGCTTCACGCGTTTCGCCTCGTTTATGACCCTCACCATGCCTTCGATATCATGGCCGTCCACCGGCCCCAGATATGTAATCCCCATATCCTCGAAGAACATACCGGGAATCACCAGATGCTTAAAGCTGCTCTTTGCCTTCCGGATACGGCTGATGGTGCTGTCCCCCCGCCTGGTGCCAAGCAGCGCGTTATAAATGCCCTCCTTCAGATCCAGGTACCCGCTGGCAGTGCGGATATTGTTCAGGTACTTTGACACTCCTCCCACATTCTCCGAGATGGACATATTATTATCGTTCAGGATCACAATGAAATTGTTTTCCAGCTTCGCCGCATTGTTCAGCGCCTCGTATGCCATTCCGCCTGTCAGGGAGCCGTCCCCGATGACGGACACAATGGTGCTTTTCTCCCCCTTCAGTTCCCTTGCCTTCACCATTCCCAGCCCCGCGGAAATAGAGGTGGAGCTGTGCCCCGTGTCAAACACGTCGCAGTCGCTCTCCTTCCTCTTGGGAAACCCGCTCATGCCGTGGAACTGCCGCAGCGACCCAAAGCCCTCCCGGCGTCCCGTCAGGATCTTATGCGTGTAGGACTGATGCCCCACGTCCCAGATGATCTTGTCCTCCGGCAGGTTCAGCGCCAGATGCAGCGCCATGGTCAGCTCCACCGCCCCCAGATTGGAGCCCAGATGCCCCCCTGTCACACTGATCGTCCTGATCAGGAAATCCCGGATCTCCTGGGCAAGCTGCCCGTAATCCTCTTTGGGGATATTTTTGATATCATTGGGTTTCTCAATGGTTTCAAGCAACATATATATACCTCTTTTACTTCTGCCTGTGCACCAGGGACAGCAACAGTTCCTTCAGGAAATCGTTCTCACCTTCCATGGAATCCAGTATTGCCACCGCCTCTTTTGTCAGCCTCTCCACATCCGCCCGGGACTGTTCCAGCCCGTTCACCGTTACATAGGTCTGTTTCTGGTTCTGCTCGTCGCTGCCCACGGGCTTCCCCAACTCACCGCTGTCGCCCACCACGTCCAGGATATCGTCCTGAATCTGAAAGGCAATGCCGATATCATACGCACATTTCTCCAGCTTCTCCAGGCTTTCCTCCTGTGTCACACCGGCGATCACCGCACCGATCATCATGGCCGCCTGTATCAGCGCCGCCGTCTTATGCTCATGAATGAACAGAAGCTGCTCCTTCTCCAGGCTTCCCTCCTGTCCTTCCGCCTCGATATCAGCGGTCTGGCCCCCGATCATACCATAGATGCCGGCCTTCTTCGCCAGAATCTGCATCGCCCTGGTAAGCCGCTGCATATTGTACTCCGGGCAGGGTGCGGTAGTAAAATATTCCCTGTCCGTGTCGCTGCAGAATTCCAACGCCTGGAGCGCCGTCTCAAAGGCATAATTCAACAGCCCGTCCCCTGCCAGGATGCCCATGGCCTCACCGTAGACACTCCATGTCGTCTTCTTTCCCCTGCGGTACTCGTCATTATCCATGGCCGGCAGGTCGTCGTGCACCAGCGAGTAGGTGTGTATCATCTCAATGGCAGCCATAAACGGCTCCAATAAAGGCAGATTCTCCTCACTGCCCCCGCAGAAATGGAATGTCTCCTCCATCAACAGGGGGCGCAGCCGCTTTCCGCCTACAGTAATGCTGTAATTCATGGCCTCCAGCACCGTCTTCTGGTATCCTTCCTCCTCCGGGAGAAAGCTTCGGATGATCCTCTCCACCATCCGGGTCTTGTCCTGCAGAATCTCATTGAATTCCCGTGCTTCCATTGTCAAATTCCTCCAATTGCCCGTCCTCATTCAGCTTTAATACCTGTTTCTCCACGCGGTCTATCTGGTCGTTGCACTGCTTTAGGATTGCCATGCCCTCGCTGTATGCCTGAAAGGCCTCCTCAAGGGGAAGGTCTTCCCGCTCCAACAGCTCCATCGTACTCTCCAGCCTGCTGAAATTCTCCTCCAGGCTGTACGTCTCCTGATCTTTATCCATTATACGCTCTCCTTAAAACCTCTGACATGCCTCAATCGAAGTGACTGCCGCCCTTATCCGCCCGTCCTTCAGCTGTACCGTCACCGGATCGCCCTCAGATACCTGGGATATGGAGCGGATATTTTTACCCTTTTCATCCGTCATGTACGCATAGCCGCTGCTCAGCTTCTCCAGGGGGGAAAGGCCCTTCAGCCGCTCCACACAGACCAGGAGCCGGTTCCTCCTGTTCTCCAGGATACGCCGCATCCGCTCCTGCAGCCTCTCCTCCAGCTGCAGCGACAGCATCCGTTTCTCCCTGAGTCGGCTTGCGGGATCAAAGAGCTTCAGCCTCAGCTCCGCCTGGTGGAGATACATCTTCTTCTCCTCCACCTTACGGCGCATCAGCCTGTCCAGGGAATCCCTCACGGCTCCAAGCTCCCTGAAAATATCCCGGACATCCGCCACCGCCAGCTCTGCCGCTGCGGAAGGCGTGGGGGCGCGCAGGTCGGACACGAAATCGATGATCGTGGTGTCCGTCTCATGGCCCACCGCGGAAATAATGGGGACAGAACAGTCAAACACCGCCTGGGCCACCTCCCGCTCGTTAAAGGCCCAGAGATCCTCGATTGAACCGCCTCCCCTGCCTACGATCATCACATCCACACCCATCCTCTCCAACGCGCGGATACCCCTCACAATGCTGGGCACCGCCGCCTCGCCCTGGACGATGGCTGGGCAGAGGATGACCTGCACATAGGGATTGCGCCTGTGGGCGATCTGGATGATATCCCTCACCGCCGCACCGGTATCCGCAGTGACCACTCCCAATGTCCTGATATACTTCGGGACGGGCCGCTTATACTCCGGCGCAAACATGCCAAGCTCCTCCAGCTCCCGCTTCAGCTGTTCATATCTTTCATAAAGCTGTCCGTTACCATCTAAGAGAATCTGCTTCGCGTAGAGCTGATACCTTCCGTCACGCTCATAGACATCCACCGTGCCGCCCACAATGATCTGCTGGCCATCGGTCAGACGAAAAGAAAGACCCGACCGGTTCCCTGCGAACATAACGCAGCTGATGGTCCCCCTGGGGTCCTTTAATGAAAAGTAAATATGTCCCGACGTATGGTACTTGCAGTTACTGACCTCTCCCTTTACGAAAAGCCTCTGCAGCAGATAATCCTGTGTGAACATATTTTTAATATAGGAATTCAGTTGCCCGACTGTATATACACTCCGAATGTTAATCACCCTGCTTCACAATTTTGGCAAGAATCGCATTGACAAAGCCGCCGGAGCTCTCCTGGCCGTATTTCTTTGCAAGCTCCACCGCCTCGTTGATAGCGACCCCTGCAGGAATGTCATCATCAAACAGTATCTCATAGACTGCCAGCCTGAGTATGGCCAGCTCTGCCTTCCCCATACGGGTGGTATCCCACCCCTCCGTATTTTCATTGATGATCCGGTCCAGCTCCTCCTTTTTCCCGCGGACAGCCTTCTCCCTCTCCTCAATATAAAGGGCGTCCTTCTCCCGGACTACCGCTTCATTGTCCTCCAGAAACAGCTTCGCCTGCCGGGGCATGTCCCCCGGGTCATGGAATTCCATGCGAAACAAAAGCCTGAAGACCTGTTCCCTCTGCTCGTGTCGTCCCATTGAAATTACCTTACCCTTACACCCGCAATGCGGATATTCACATCCGTACAGGTAAGGCCCGTCATATTTTCAATGGCTGCCTTGACCTTGTTCTGCACCTTCTGGCACGTAGCGGGGATGTTATAGCCAAACTCCATGGTCAACGCCAGATCCACCGTCACATTGCCGTTCTGCACGTTTACCCTGACGCCCTTGGTCAGCTTCTTCATGCCGACCTTGCTCATCAGCTCGTTGGTGATGTTTCCCGCCATGGCACTAACGCCCTCCACTTCCGTGGTAGCCAGGGAAGCGATCATTGCCACCACATCATCGGCAATCTGCACCACGCCTGTGTTTTCCTCTTCCTTTAATACGACTGCATTCTTATCTATTTCTTTTTCCATGTGATCTCCTCCTGAAAACGCATTTTTCATTACTTCTCAGTATAACATACTACCTACTCATTTGTCACCCAAAAAGTCAGGGAAAGCTGATTGTCATTCTGGGCATAGGCCACGCTTCCCTCGCTGTCCGATAAATAGCGGAAGATTTCCTGCCCGTCGATCAGTGCGGAAATGATCTCCTGGTAGCACGCAATATCCGAACATTTCACTGTGATATCTGTCTTCCCCTGCTCTATGGCCCTCTGAAACAGCTCCTCCATCTGCCCGCTGTCATACTCCCGGAACAGGGCCCCCTCCTGCACATAGTAATTGTACTCGGTGCTGTCGCACACAGGCATGGGAATCTGCCCTCCCAGAGTATGCGTCCGCAGCAGCTCGGCAGTGGTGACACAGAGATAATCATAATTGATCTCCGGCATGACATAGCCGTCAAGCTCCGCTCCGCTGCCGCTTATCTGGTAGGAGGCATCCCCCCACGTGGTGTCCAGATAATAATAGCTGCCGTCCAGCTTTACCAGGTTCCAAGCGTGCACCTCCCCGGTGTCCACCGTCCCCAGCACCAGGCTGCACTCCACTCCCAGCCTGTCCAGCAGGTACTGGGTGGCCTTGGCATATCCCTGACAGACGGAGGTGTGATTGATGAACACGGAATAGATATTCTGGTTGTCCGGGGAATCCAGCTGATACTCCGTATTCCGTATCAGGGTCTCGTAGACGTATTTCACCTTCTCGTAATCGGAGGCATCCATATCGATCTGCGCCAGGATTTCCTCCGCCGCCGCTTCAATCTCCGCCTTCCGCTCCACCGCCTCGTCATATTCCATAGTATAGCTGCCGGAGAACACGATGGAGGTAATCCTGTCCCCGCGGGTATATTTGACATAGGAATAGCCTTCCACATAGAAAAGCTCCGGATGGTCGTTGAGCACACACTGGAAGATCCTGTCGATATCCTGCTCCCCCAGGCCGCTCTCCAGACATGCCCTGGATATCTTCTGCCCTGCTCCGAAGGTTCCCAGGATCTCCTCGATATCGCGATACCATATCTGCTCCAGCTCTGTCAGGCTGTTATAGGCATATACGGAAGCCTCCTCCATCAGAAAGGAAAAGGGCGGCTCCTCCTGCTCCTGGCCCGGCTCCCCGTTGTCCTCCTCCGGCTCCGCAGCCGGGCTGGCCTCCGCCTGCATTTCCCCCTGCCGGATCTCCTCCGAAGCTTCCGTCGCGGCTGTGGAATATTCTCCCGGCGTCTCCCCGGAAATCGCCTCCGCCCCGCAGCCGCACAATACCAGGCCGATCCATATGCCCAAAAGGAATACCCCTACCTGTTTCTTCATAAAACCGTTACCGTCTCCTGTTAATTAATTGCGGCTGAATTCCGCCAGCACCAGGCCCTTGTTCCGATCCAGCGTCATCCCCACGCTCCAGGCATTGACAAACAACAGCAGCGGATTGCCCTTCATATCCCTGACCTTCTTCATGTCAGAGGTGCCGGTCAGCCGTTCCAGATCCACCTCATCCTTATTTTCAATCCAGCGGATGTGTTCATAGGGAAGGTTCTCCAGGCGGATTTCCACATTGTATTCGTTCTCCAGACGGTATTTCAACACGTCAAACTGCAGCACGCCCACAACGCCCACAATGATCTCCTCCATACCCGTGTTAAATTCCTGGAAAATCTGGATAGCGCCCTCCTGGGCAATCTGCTGGATTCCCTTGACAAACTGCTTTCTCTTCATGGTATCCACCTGGCGCACCCTGGCGAAATGCTCCGGCGCGAAAGTGGGGATACCCTCGTATTGAAACTTTTCCTTCGGCATACAGAGCGTGTCGCCTATGGAGAAAACGCCCGGGTCAAACACACCGATGATATCCCCCGCATAGGCCTCGCTCAATATCTTTCTCTCGTCCGCCATGATCTGCTGGGGCTGCGAGAGCCGCATCACCCTGTTCCCCTGCACATGGCGCACCTCCATCTGGGCATCGAATTTCCCGGAACAGATCCGCATAAAAGCGATCCTGTCCCTGTGGGCCTTATTCATGTTGGCCTGGATCTTGAACACAAAGGCGCTGAATTCATTCTCCGCAGGCTCGATCAGGCCGGTATCCGCCCTTCTGGGAAGCGGTGTGGTAGCCATTTTCAGGAAGTGCTGCAGGAAAATCTCCACTCCGAAATTCGTCAGCGCAGAGCCGAAGCAGACAGGCGTCAGTTTACCCGCCCTCACCTGTTCCAGGTCAAACTCGGCGCTGGCGCCGTCCAGCAGCTCTACCTCCTCCAACAGCTTGTCCGCCGCCTCATCCCCGATGAGACCTCTCAGCTGGGCCTCATCCTCTATGGGAATCTCCGTGGCCGTGCCTTCCTTCGTCCCCTTTTCCGTGTCGGAATAAGAGATGACACACTTCTTCTCCCTGTCATAAACCCCCTTAAAACCCTTTCCGGAGCCAATAGGCCAGTTGACGGGGCAGGTGGCGATGCCAAGCTCCTTTTCAATCTCATCCAGCAGGTCAAAGGTATCGTTTGCGTCCCGGTCCAGCTTATTGATAAAGGTAAAAATAGGAATCCCTCTCATGCCGCAGACCTTAAACAGCTTCCTGGTCTGGGCCTCCACGCCCTTGGAGGCGTCGATGACCATGACCGCGGAATCCGCCGCCATCAGGGTACGATAAGTATCCTCGGAAAAGTCCTGGTGCCCCGGCGTATCCAGGATATTAATGCAGTAGCCGTCGTACTCAAACTGCAGCACGGAGGAGGTAACGGAAATCCCCCTCTCCTTCTCAATCTCCATCCAGTCCGATACGGCATGTCTCGCCGTCGCCTTACCCTTTACGCTGCCCGCCAGATTGATGGCTCCCCCGTAGAGCAGGAATTTCTCTGTCAGCGTAGTCTTGCCCGCATCCGGATGGGAGATGATGGCAAAGGTACGGCGGCGGTTTATTTCTTCTGTATAGTTACTCATGAATTATGATCCTCCCTATAATATTCACAGCCTCAATCCGGGTATGCCCAAACCGCAGTCCCCAAAGATCACGCGTCAGCCCGGAAGCACACCGGCATTCCCGAATTTCGGTTCCATACCGAAATATTGTAGCACAGTAGCCCCGATTCTTGCAAATGAATCCAAAGTCCCCAGGTTCTGCGGCGCAAAATGCCGGTCGGAAGGCGAATACATGAGAAAGGGCGTATACTCCCTGGTATGGTCTGTAGTAGCCCTATAAGCCGGATCGCAGCCATGATCCGCGGTGATCATAAGGATGTCTTCTTCCCGCAGCTTTCCCATGATCTCCGTCAGCTTCCCGTCGAAGAAGCTGACGGCCTTCGCATAGCCGTCCACATCCCTCCGGTGTCCGTACAGCATGTCAAAGTCCACCAGGTTTACAAAGCAGAGCCCTTCAAAATCCCTGTCCAGATATTCCAGGGTACGCTGTATCCCCTCTGCATTGCCGCTGGTGGAAACCGCTTCCGTAATACCCTTCCCGGCAAAAATATCGTTGATCTTGCCCACCGCGATCACGTCCATCCCCGCTTCCTTCAGCTGATCCAGCATGGTAACGGAAGGGGGCTCCATGGAAAAGTCATGGCGGCGGGAGGTGCGGACGAAGCTTCCCTCCTCCCCGGTAAAGGGGCGGGCGATTACCCTTCCCACACCGTGCCTGCCCTGCAGAATGCCCCGGGCGGTCTTACAGTACTCATAAAGCTGCTCCACAGGAACCATATCCTCATGGGCCGCAATCTGGAACACGCTGTCGGCGGAGGTATAGACGATCAGCTTCCCCGTCCGCAGATGCTCCGCTCCGTAATCCCGGATCACCTCAGTGCCGGAATAAGGTTTATTGCACAGGATATCCCTTCCGGTCTGCTGCCGGAAGGGCGCAAGCACCTCATCCGGGAATCCCTCCGGATAGACAGGCAGGGGCTCGGGGGAATACACACCGGCTATCTCCCAGTGCCCGATGGTGGTGTCCTTTCCCTGAGACGCCTCCTTTACCCTGGCTATGGCTGCCTTATGTCTTCCTTTTCCCATGGGCTCCCCCACAGTGACGCCATCCATATCAAACAATCCCAGCTCCCTGAGATTCGGGACATGGAAAAAGGGGCTGGCTGATACGCTCCTTAAGGTATTGACATTGATATCACCATAAGAAGCCGCATCCTCCATCTCCCCGATTCCAAAGCTGTCCAGCACGATCAAAAATACTCTCTTCATGTAACTTATGATCCTTTCACGCTTAAGAAGAACGTTGTCAGGAGTAGTATATCATATATTTTATGTAATTTATACCAAAAATTACTGCACTACCGTACTTATAATGATATTTTCTGCAGGAATCTCCGTCTTTCTCTTTACGATGTCCTCAATCTGTGCCCTCATGACATCGTCCAGCTCCGCCGCATTTACCACTACATCCACAGCGTCGCCGTTGATGCTCACCACTACATCCTTAAAGCCTTTTGCCTCCAGCAGGATCTCCGCAGCCGCTTCCTTCTCGGCGATTGCCGTCATTTCCACCATGGTGTCCACAGCCTCCTGCTTCTGTTCGTCGGTAAGCCCCTCGCTGCTGATGATCTCTAAAAGTGTCTCCTTATTTCTGGCCCTGGTCTGCTCCTTTAAGAGCTTTGCGTCGGAGAGGATTGTCACACCGTTGGTGGAAGTAAACACCGCTTCCCCGGGAATCTCATCCTCATCGGGAGTCGCCTCCGCCACCTGACCCTCCGGTGCCTGGCCTTCCACTGTCTGGCCCTGCGCTACCTGGCCTTCTGCCACCTGGCCTTCCGCCGAAGTCTCCACCCCTATAATGTCCATTCCGTCTTCCAGATAGTCTTCTGTAATAATGTTCACATCGGAGTCCAGGCTGTCAATCTCTGTCAGATTTTCCATCAACAGATCCTCCTCCGACAGATCCAGAAGCCCGTCTGCCGTATAATTCTCCGCAATAATGCCGCCGGAATCCACAGTGCTCGCACCATTGGTATCTGCATCCCCCTCCGTGGTAAGATATTCCTCCTCCAGTCCTGTACCCGCAAATTGCAGATAGCCCGCAATGGCGATCATAATGGCAAGTGCGGTAATCATTAGCTGATTCTTTTTGATTAGGTTTTTCACGTCTTTCTCCTTCTTTGCGTTTTACTACTTCATTGTATGAGCCTTTCCACAAATATATGCTATTTTATGTCGTCGGCTGTTTCCATTTTTACCACTTTTACTTTATGCGCATCCACCCCGAAAAGTGCCTGTACCAGCTCCACGATCGTGCGGTCCACAGTGCCGCTCCCGGCTCCCTCGGCAACTACTACAACCCCCTCGATCTGAGGGGGCAGCGTCTTGATCACATAGGGCTCGCTTATCCCCCCGTTCGTCCTGTAGACCGTATTTTCCTCCGTCTCCAGCTGGGTGACGGAGCGGTTTCCGCCCTGGGAGTCATTCTCGTTGGTGGAGGAGCGCAGATAAGGCTGTTCCTTCTCCACCACCAACTCCTGGGAAGATTTCAGAGTGATCATAACGCGCACCCGCCCCACTCCCTCCATCTGAGAAAGCATCTCCCGAAGCCGCCGTTCCAGCTGGCCGGCATACTCCTCATCGGAGGCGGCAGTCTCCGGGCTTCCTGCATCGGATCCTGACGGCTCCTCCGACCGGATTTCTTCCCCTGCCGGAGAATTCTCCTCCGCCTCTTTACCGTCCTTTGTAGGCAGGGCGATAATGACCAGCAGTACCCCCATCAGTATGAGGATGATCAGGTTATCTTTTTGAAACCATTTCTTCAGGTTCTTTTCTTTGAACCATTTTTCTAAAATGCTGTTCATGCCATTCCTCCATGACGAAACGTGTTATGACAGGCATACGGGCCGCGAAGTGGAGCGTATAAACCAAGGGAATGATTTTCAAACACTAAGCTATGGCACCTGGAGCCGGATGCGGATTTCTCCCACCTCCACCTGCTCTATCTGTACCGTGCTTCCTGGCTCTCCGGTTTCGGCCGACCCTCCGCCGCCTGCGCTCCCTGGCGTTCCGCTTCCGGCCGCCCCTCCGCCGCCTGCACTCCCTGGCTCTCCGGTTCCGGCCGACCCTCCGCCGCCTGCGCCACCTGGCTCTCCGGTTCCAGCCGACCCTCCGCCGCCTGCACTTCCTGGCTCTCCGCTTCCCGCGCCGTCCCCCGCAAGCCCCGCCTCCTTCGCTTCCTCCACCCGCTGCCTTACCTCCTCCAGAGTCATCTGCTCCAGAAGGGCGTCCGCCTCATTTGCCCTGTTCTCTGCTGCTGCCATTTCTGCCTCCAGCCCCTCCAGGAAATCTTCGGATTTTGCCGCCAGCTCCCCTCCGTCTCCCCAGAACAGAAGCCTTCCTATGGGAAGAAGCATCTGGATCAGCACCATCGCGCTGACCAACAGCTTCAGATATTTCTCGTAGGACTCCTGGGGCCGGAAATGAACCACCGCCTGGGCACATATCATAAAGATTCCCATCCGGCAGATTGCCTGAAATAAACTGTCCACGATCATCCTCCTTAAAATTTCCTGACGGAAGCGGTACACACAGATATGGCGATCAGGAACAGGAGCATGGCCGTTCCCGCCGTCCGGAGAAGCAGCAGCCCTCCGTCCCCCGTCCGGTTCGCACAGGCCGTGATCCTCTTGTCGCTGACGATCTCCATAAAAGCGGCTGCACACTTCAATATAAAAGCGATAACGGCAATCTTTATCAGAGGCGCCGCGCACAGCGCCAGGAGCAGGAGCAGCAGGACTACCCCGATGCTGTTCTTCAGCACCACAGCCGAACCCAGCACCAGCTCCACCACTCCGTCCGCCAGATTGCCCACCCCCGGCAGCGAGGACACCACCTTCTGCAGCGCTGAAGATTTCACCGAATCTACCAGGGGAGTGATCAGGGCCTGGAACAGGCTGAGCCCCGTCACCACGCCGATTGCCGCTTTCAGGCCCCATCCCACCACCTTCGCCAGAAGCTCGGTCAGCAGAGTCAGCTTTTCCTCCGCCCATATCCCGTTTATCATGGAGAGCATGACAAAGCTGTAGATCAGCGGCAGGATGACACTCATCAGTATGTGTTCCACCCCGTATATGACCAGGAGCATCATCTGATAAGAGGCTCCTGCCGTAACCGACCCGGCGGCCACTCCCACGGAGATCAGGTAGGCGGGCACCAGAAGCTTCACAAAGAGGATCACATTCTCCATGGTATCCCTTGCCACCTGCGCCGCCTGGGAAAAGCTTCCCAGAAGCACCGCAGAGAACAGAAGATACATAAAATAAAAGCTGATATCCGCCACCTGGTGCTTGTCAAATATCTCCACAAAATGATGCATCAGCGATGAAAGTATCCCCAGTACCAAAAGCCACACCAATATGCTTTTCATGCCGGAAAGCTGGGCCTGAAACCCCGCAATGCTCCCTGTCAGCAGCTCGGACAAGGCGCCCGGGATATCCCCCTCCAGCACCTTCCCCAGAAGCTGCTCCAGGGACAGGCTTTTCTGTGGGAATAAAGTGCTCATCCCCTCCTGAAGCCTGTCCAGGCCATAATCCTGCCATACTGTGCCCAAATCCACCATCCGTCCCTCCAATCCCTGCGCTGAGCCGATTATTCCATCACTGCTCTGAACCTCTTACCGTATCACATCCTTGATTCCGCCCGGACGACTTTACAGAAACCCCTGAATCTGTTCCACCACAGTAAACAGGATGGGCAGCCCTGCAAACATCACTGCCAGCTTACCCAGGATTTCTATCTGCCCGGCAACGGACTGATATCCCGCATCCCTGCAGATCCCCGAGCTGAATTCACAGACATAGGTGATCCCGATGACCCTGAGCAGAATGGAGAGATAGCTTTCCGCCTCCCCCAGATAATCCCGGATCCGCCCGAGCTGTAAAAGTACCGCCTCCACCTGCCTCATGCAGAACGCAAAAATCAAAATCCCTATGCCCAGACCTATGTATATGCCATACTCCGGCTTCTGGCTTTTAAACTGCACGGCCAGGAGCACACCCGCAATCCCCAGAAATGACACCCTGATCAACTCATTCATTCCAATGCACCTCTGTATCTCCCAGTACGTTTATAAGGAAAACAATGTCTGGATCGTCTGAAACAATTCATAGATATATGGCACAATCCAGGTCAGCACCAGGATCAGGCCCGCAAGGCTGATGAGAAAGGCGTGTTCCTCCCTGCCGCTGTGCTTCAGGATCTGGCTCAGTATCGTCACCAGGATCCCCACCGCCGCTATTTTAAATATCAGACTTACTCCCATAGCCTCACCACCTCTGCCTTTACCACAATATCAGTACGAGCAGCATTCCGCTCATTGCGCCCAGTCCCAACGCCAGCCTGCACTTCTCCGCATTCTCCCTGTCCAGCTTTTCCAGGGTGCCCTCCAGCAGCGCCCTGCTCCTCTGGATGGACAGCAGCTGCATCTGTCCGTCCATATACCCATTCTCAGGTATAAACTGCAGAAACGCCTCCCTGTCCTCCGGCTTCAGCGGCAGCTCCCGCATCCCCTCCTCCAGAGTCGTTCGAAACAGCTTCCCGCAGGATTCCCCGCAGGACTCCTGCAGTCTCTGATTCAGTTTTTCAAAGCAGCCTCTGAAGGGTTCCTGAAGCTGCTTCTGCATATGCAGGCAGCATTCCCCCAGGGTAGCCTTTCCATACCGCACCTCGCTCTCCCAGAGATCCAGGATCTGCTGCAGCATCCGCAGATTCCTTGCCCTGCCAAGCAGCTGGCTCCGATACCATATCCCCATTCCCAGGCACCCAAGCAATATCATCAACGCCCCAATGGCCTTCAGCATCCGCTTCCTCCTCCCTCCACACCGGCTCAGCAAGGAATTTCCCCGATTTCTTTTGCAGGCGGAGGATTACCTGAAACATCCTTTTCAATTCCGCCTCTTCCATCCCAAAGCGCCTTTCCATATCCCCTGGGCTGCGTCCATGGGCCGTGGCCAGGATCCGGCAGCCGCAGGCGGAAGCACGGCGCAGCGCCTCCAGCTCCTCCCCGCTTCCCAGCTCATCAATGGCGAGCACCTTCGGCGCCATGGCGCGAAGCAGGAGCATCAGCCCTTCCGTCTTCGGGCAGGAATCCAGTACATCCGTGCGGATACCCAGGTCGTTCTGAGGCACTCCCAGAAAGGAGCCCGCCAGCTCGGATCTCTCGTCCACCACCCCCACTGTGCACCCCCGCCCGTATGCGTTTCCGTCCGACACCTGCCGAATCAGCTCCCGCAGCAGAGTAGTCTTCCCGCATCCCGGAGGCGCAAGCACCAGTGTATTAAGCAGCTCACCCTCCCGATATACAAAGGGAAGTATGCCGTCCGCCGCATTCCGCACCTGGCGTGCAAGCCTGATATTCACAAAGGCAATATTTTTTATGGTCCTGAGCTTTCCCCTTTCGTCCAGGACCGCTTGTCCCGAAATCCCCACTCTGTGCCCTCCCGCTACCGTCAGAAACCCTTGCTTCAGCTCGTCCTCAAAGGCATAAAAGGAATCCTGGCAGATATTCTTTAACACGGCTTCCAGCCCCTGCCTGTCCATACAGACCGCAGCCTCCCTGCTTTCAGTCCGCCTGCCCCGGGAATCGATAAAATACTCCGCTCCGCCCGCGTAAAGCATCACCGGCCTCCCGGCCCTCAGTCTGATCTCCTGCAGGCCCGTCTGCCCTCCCAACGCCTTTTTCCAGAACGCCCTCTGTTCCAATGGGAACAGCTGTAAAATATTTTCTTCCATGGCGTGTCCCCCTTTCTCAAATATATGAGAACATTTCCCGGATATTCCTCATAGCAATTGATATTTTATGTGCCCGCAAAAAAGACGATACGGCAGAGGTTCCGTATCGTCCCTTTTGCATATGCTTATGAAATTGTTTCCTCATTCCGTATATATCGTATGATACAGCCTGTAGTAGCCTCCTCCCAGACGCTGCGTCTGCAGCTGAATCGCGAAATACTCTCCTTTCAGCTCCTTCAGGGCAGGCTCCACATAGCCCTTCCAATATGCGCCGCTGCTGTATACATTTTCCACCGCGGGCCAGAAGGATTCCGGGATCACATTGCTGAACTGCTGGTCACCGGTGCCCAGGGCCTTGATCTGCTCCACACAGTCCTTATAATATTCCTCCAGACTGTCCAGCACCTGATCCTCTGTAATCCCGGCCTTCCTCAGATTCTCCTCCTTCAGCGCCTCCGCCGCCTCATCGGCAGAGGTAAAATTCGGCTTCCCACGGCTGACCCAGCCCAGAGGCTGCTGGGGATTCTCATTGATCAGCTCCCGGATTCCCGAGCTGACCTCACCGCCGCCCTCCGCAACACTTGCTCCACATGCCGGCAGGTACACGGACAGGCTGGTACGCACATGAGTCCCGGCAAATTCCTGATCCGACTTATTAAAGTAATCATAGGTGGCAGGCTCTGTATCATCCCATGTCATATCCACATTATAGTACGTCTGATCCAGCTTTATGATGTTCCAGGCGTGATCCTCACCGGAGGTACCCGTACAATAATAGCAGGGGACACCCAGCTGCTGCATCAGGTACTGGAAGGATCTGGCGTAGCCCGCACAGACGCTCCTTCCCAAAACCAGCGCGCTGTAGGCGCTCTGATTCATGGCTGCGGCTTCATCATACTCCACCATCTCCATCAGCGCGTCATGCACATATTTCTCCTGGTCAAAGACCGTTTCCTGCTGCCTTGCGCCGGACAGGACCACTTCGGCCTGCTGGTTAAACTGCTCCTTCGCCTGCTCCAGGTAATCCGCCGTATCGTTATATTTTAATACCAGCTCCACGCATTTCCCATTGCCCAGGTACTTACAGGAATAACCGGTTTCCAGCCAGAACATCTCCGGGTGATCGTTGTAAACCGCCTCGAACACCGTTTTGACCTGGGAGACATTGACCTCCACAACGGGGGTAAAGGAGGTGTTCAGCTTCTGGGCATTGGCATAAATCTGACGGTACAGCTGCTGCAGCACCGGCTCAAGCATGGCGTAATAGGGGTAGGTCTGAGCGTCAAAGGAAAGCCCCTCCCCCAGCTCGCCCTCGGCAATCACGCCGGAGAGATTATCCGCTTCCTCCTCCAGTATCTGTTCAAGCTCTTCCGTGACAGGCTCATAGCCCCCCCTGCCGTTTACCGTATCAGGCGGCGCTACAGGCTCGCTGCCCGGCGTCACATACCCCTGGCCTCCCTGATCCCTGATCCAGCCGGTGTTGATACCCGTCCCTCCCTGCGAACCGCCGGGGAAACCCGGCTTCGCCTGCCCTATGGAAAGTCCGTTATCCGATGCACCCGGGTTCCTTCCCGCCTCCGCCCCGCTGACCACACTGACCACTCCGGCCAGTTCTTCCGTAATTTCCGGATTCAGCGCACAGACAAGCACCACCACACAGAAAAGCGTAATGACAAATGCAATTCCCAAAAAGATCCTCTTAATAGCCTTCATTGTTCTTCACCTCTGTTTCCGTTCACTGCCTCCGGCTCCACTATGATCCACAGCAGCTTCCACGGCGCAATTTCCTGATAGACCTCTTTCTTCACGGCAAGTATGGGATGCTCCACATCATTGGGCAGCAGATACAGCAGCTGGCCTATTGTCCGGTCTGCCAGAAGTATTTTCCGATATAAGATACAATGCAGGATATTCTCGGCCATCACCCACTCCAGCATCTTAACAGAGCCGGGTGGCTGGTCTATCCCGCGATAACGCATCTGTTCCAGGAACACAAAAGGGATTCCTGCCTTCTCGTGACTCGGATGCGCCGCCCTGGAATCATATAGATCTGCCACCATCAGAATCCTGGCGCAGAGCGCCTGCCTGGGGCTCTCACATGCCTCCTCGTCCGTCTGCTCTAAAAGCCCCATCCCGATCAGCTGCCTGGCCATTTCCTCGTCGAAGCTGAGCCATTTCCCCATCAGCGCCCCTATAAGCGCCAGATTCAGCAAATGCCTGGACTGCTGCTCCTCCTCCGGGCGCTTCCTGTTAACACAATTCAGGATTACGGCCTCGTCCATATCCGCGACCCTTCTGTAAATCTCTTTCGCCAGGGCCTGCAGCTCCCCGCCAGGGGCTTCCGGATCGATGACACTCTCTCCAAGCCGCGCCACCCTGGCCAGCCAGTCCGTATAGCCGTACGCCTGCTCCAGCTGCTGCTGCAACAGATCATAGGAAGTATCACTCCCAAGCTCATCTGGCAGTATATCTGCCAGTCCGGCCTTTCTCCGGTTCCAGAGCTTTCTCTTTGCCGCCGCCTCCCTGCGGAGCTTGGGATCCTTAATTTCCGTTTCCTCCTGCTCCCCCTCGGGCAGAATATTGCGGCAGCCGTACTCGGCCGTCTCCTTATTCCGGTTCTGGGATCTGACAATCTCATACTCTCCCACAAAGGCATTCTGCTTCAGCCCTACCCTTACCCGAACCTTTGATCCCCTTCGGAAAGCATCGATATCCCCCTTAAAGAGGATTCCGTTGGCGCTGATATTGAGAATGGAAACCGGCACCGGCTTGCGCAGCTCAATACGCGTATCCCCGATCAGCAGCGCCTCCACCCGTCCTTCCGTCTTCAGGTCATACCGGGTAAAATTCCTGCTCTCCTTTTTCCTCTCCCCAAACAATGCAATCTCCGCCAGGCCGCCCGCCGTCTTCCGCAGGTTCCCGGAAAATTCCAGTACCCCGTCCTTCGCCAGAACCAGAAGGGAAAGCCTGTTCTTCACAGGCCCTTTCAAGGCTCCCGCAAAGACCATCATCGCATTCTTTCTCTGATCATATCCCTCCACCTGGGTATCCGCCACCAGCTCCCCCGTGATGCTGTCCCGGATTAACACTCTGCAGTTTATTAGCTTCTTACTGTTATCTGCCATCTGAAAAACCCCCCGGCTCCCCTATATCATATCATAAAAGGCAGATAAAAAAAAGCCTTATACAATATCTTATATTGTCAGAATTTTTATTTTCTTTTTATAAATTTACTGTAAACTTTTGCCTGTATCCTGCCGATTCTATAGATACAAGGATCCAAAAGACACTGTTGAAATAAGCAGCCAGGGAGGGATTAACGCAGCAAACGGATTTTCGGATTTCAAGGTGTATCGGGTTCAGACGGTATCTCCGGCTCCTAAAACAAAGCGTGAACACGGCCATTCTCAACAACATGATCCCAATTCTTCCAGGTCTGCTTCCTTCGCAGTGGCTCTGGAAAGAGCATTGGATGAGAATCCGCCCGCAGACTGCTACACCGTTACGTACAATGCGGACAGCAGGCTTCAGACTTTCTTTTATCAGCCCTCCAGAGAATATACCCTCTGACCCGCAAAGGGGCCGCCCGCCTGTCCCAGGACAGCCGGTACGCCCCTTTTGCATTGTCATTCCCCGGTGATCTCCCTGTACTCCGCACAGCCTGTCTGATCCCAGGAAGTCTTTTGCCCGGCGACCACCTTCAAGGTATCCTTCTCACAGGCATAGAATTCCCTCAGATAGGCATCATTACGGCTGTTTCCGTCGGGCACCTCCACCAGGACAAAGAGGTAGCAGGCGGAATTTTGGGATTCCCTGTCATAATTTAAATAGTAATCGCTCTCCTGTGTGTCACTCTGCAGATTATCGGCGGGAAGCCTGCCCAGCCCGATGACCAGATGGCCTTTGGCATCTGCCGAAACGTCAAACCCAAATCCCGCTTCCTTTAATTCCGCTTCCCATATGGCTTCCGCCGCCCGGCACTGCCCGGGGTATTCCCCCTCCATCATCTCCCGCATGGAAGGCTGCGGCGTGGAGGCAGGCGGGATATCCTGCGGTTCCCGGGTATGCTGGCCGCCCGGCGCCCCGTCCGGCAGATTTATTTCCTCCGCGTCGGACACCGCTATCTCCTGTATGTAACCCTTCACCAGCTCCCCATGCCATGCCCGTATCCCCATCGCATCCATATTGAGCTTGACCAGGTAAGCCGTCCTGGTTTCCTCATCGCTGTCGCTGTACTGTCCCCAGGAGATCCGCTCCCACGGCTTTGTCCTGCCAAATGTGAAACGTGCCCACCGGCCTTCAAAATCCGTGGCCGCCAGACAGAGGAAAACATCGTACTCCTTCAGCAGAGGGGCCCGCTTTAAAGCATACTGTATCAGCCGGTAAATGTCCGCCCCGTATGCCATGACTTCTTTTACATCATTCGCATCCCCGTCCATTACCAGGCAGAAATGCTCCCCGCCGTCACCTGTCTCTACCAGGGACATATCCCGGCCCAGCCCCAGCTCCCGGTACCCTTCCTCCAGGCAGTGATCCGCCAGCGCCTGGGGATAATTGTCGTACAGCTCCCCCCATTTAAATTCCACCCTGATCCCGGCGATCCCCCGCTCCGCCTCGGTGTAAAGCGTCTCGCTGCCCTCGTCCACGGGGTAAAACTCCCCGTGATATTTCCTGGACAGATATTCCGCCGTCACCTCCGGCGTCAGGGAAGTCCTCCTCCTGAAAAGCAGGCCCGTGCTCTCATAGATGGCATAGCTCGTCGATTCCGGGTATCCGCCCTCCACTACGACCAGCAGCCCGCCTCCCAGGCTGTAATCCTCTTTTACAGAGGCGGCAACCGCTATCGTGCCGATAAGGCTCCAGGCCAGCCCGGCTGTCACCGCCATAAAGCCGAATACCTTCACCAGCCATCTTCCCACAGGGTTCTCCCGGAAACGCTGCCACAGCTTCCAGACTGCAATGCCTTCCACCCACAGCGGCAGTACCAGAAGATACAGGCATTTGCCGGCTGCATCCACCCTGAACCGGTACTCCAGCCCTTCCTCAGCCAAAGCAGCCTTTCCCGCAAGGTAAAGGACTATCAGCCCCAGCAGGATACCGCTTATCACACAGACCGCTTTATCAGACTTCTTCATATCAGTACCCTGCACAGCTGCCCGTCTGTCCGCAGCAGCTCCTTTGCCCGCTCCCGGTAAGCCTCCTCATGAAGGTATGTATGGCGGAAGGGCTTCACGGAGGGCGCCAGATCGATGGCGCTCTCGAAATCACTCCGTTTCATCTGTAAAGAAGCCACATAATCCCAGAAACCGGTCTGGGTAAATATAGTATCCACCCTCCGGTACCTGTGATCCTGCACCAGGCTCATGAGATAGGTCGCAATCCCCACCTGTATACCGTGCAGCTGGGGCTGCTCCAGAAGCTTATCCAGGGCATGGGAGATCAGGTGCTCGCTCCCGCTGGTGGGCGCGCTGCTCCCCGCAATCTCGTTGGCGATCCCGCTCATGGCCAGGGAATCCAGAAGCTCCCGGATGAACAGCTCGTCCTGGATGCTCTGAAAAGGCGTCCGCACAAAGCTGTTCACCGCCTTCTTGGCGATCATCATGGCAAAGTCATTTACCTCCGCATAACCGTAATCCCCCTCATATTTCCAGTCATACAGCGCCGTGATCTTAGCCACCATATCCCCAATCCCGGAATAGAGGAACTTTTCCGGCGCACTCCGTATGACCTCCGTGTCCACTATGATACCGTACGCCAGCCTCGCCGGCACGGATTTCCTGCGCCCCTCCACGATCAGGGACGCGCTGGAGGAGGAAAAACCATCGCTGGAGGAAGACGTGGGGATACTGATAAAAGGAAGGTTCAGCAGATACCCGCAGTACTTTGCCGCGTCGATCACCTTTCCGCCGCCCAGCCCGATCACCGCCTGGGTCTTGTTCGGCATGGAAAATGCCAGGCTGATCAGATCGTCAATGCATACGGTATCCATCTCCTGGTATTCCAGCACCTCCACCCCGGCCTTCTTTAAAGAATCCATGACGCTGCCTCCGAACATGTCGATCAGGCCGTTCCCAAAGAGGATGACCACCCTGTCCAGCCCCAGCTCCTTCAAATACTCCCCCGTATACGCCAGGGTGCCTGCCCCTATCTTCAACAGATTCGGGATATTGATCTCATTTGCCGCCGCTCTGCCCATACTGTATTTCTCCTTCCGCTGTACCCGGGACGCTTCACGCATCCCGCGCCATATTATATACCGCCTACTGTGCGGATGCCTCCAGCACTCCTGAAAGCTGCTCTATACCGCCCTGTACCCGCTCCATCGATTTCATGATGTCTGTGACTCCCGCCGTCTGTTCCTCTGTGGACGAGCTGATCTCGCCCATGGCCAGTACAGCGTTCTGTGTCATAGCCTCCATCTGCTCCATAGCCCCGGACAGGCTCTCCTTGATCGTCACGATATTGGACAGCTCCGTCTTAAGCCGGTCTGTGACAGAAATGATGTCCTCGGAAAAATGAAGCATATTCTCGAAAATTTTCACCGTATCGTTGAGTTTCTCATTGGATTCCTCCACGATCGCGGAATTCTTGTCAATGATGCCGCTGACTTGGCTTACGGTGGATGTGACATCCTGAAGGATCGCATCAATCTTCTGTGTGGATGCGGCGGATTCGCTGGACAGCTTGTTGATCTCATCCGCCACCACCGCAAAGCCCTTTCCGGCCTCCCCGGCCCTGGCAGCCTCAATGGCGGCATTCAGCGCCAGGAGGTTCGTCTGCTGTGCGATCTCATTGATGCTGACTATGATCTCGCCGATGGAATTGGATTTCTGCACCAGAGACGCCACACCCTCGGAGGCCACATGGGTCGACGCTATGTTTTCCTCAAATTTCCGGTACAATACCTCAATGGCCTTTATGCCTTCATCGTTCTTAGACTTTAACTGCTGCACAGTCTCCACTGTCTGAAGCACCTGCCTTTGGGAGCTCTCAATCTTGCTGTTCAGGTCGTTGAAAATATCCAGGCTGTCCCTCACCTGCCGGATCTGCAGATTGGCGCTGTCGGCAACCTGGCCAGTGGACGCTGCGATCTCCGCAGTGCTGGCTTCAAAATTATGTAAAGAATCATAAATCTGCCCCGAGGAATCCCCCAGCCCCTCAAAGGCGCCGCGAACCCTGCCGAGCAGGCTTTCAACCTCCTTCTCCTTCTCCTCCACCGCCTGGAACAGAGAGCGCGCCCTGTAAATGACAAACACTGCCACCATGATTGCCAGGGCATATACAAGCCAGATGAAAATCCAGATGGAGATACTGTACATGGCGAGATAAGCGTTCGGGAAAACAAACAACGCGATCAGATTCGGCAGGACGGTAGCTGCCGCGCACACGGCTATCACACTTATGTCATAGTAGGGAACCGCAAGGAACAGAATCAGAAAATAGGCCTCCGCCATAGCCCCGAAAGAGGCCGGATTGCCGCACACGATGGTCACTGCCCCCATTATGGGCAAAACAGATATATACAGATATTTCGCATATTTTCCCAGGGGTTTTTCCAGCAATTTCACAACCACATCCGCCAGAACCATTCCAAGGACAATGCAGTCCCTTGCCGCACCTCCGTTAAACAGCAGCACATATCCCAACGCCACACACGGGATACATGCCAGAAACAGGAACATAATAATATTCATCCGTTTCTCTTCGTTCTTCAAAATCTCCAGTTCCATTCCACACCCTCCTTAAATTCAAGATCTTCCGTTTCTTTCGAGTCTGCAAAGATAAGATGATTATATCATTTTCGAAGAAAGTTTTCCAGATGTTTCCGCAGTATTTCATTTTCAGCCCTTTCATTTTCAGCCATTTGGGCCATTTCATTCTCAGTCAGGCAGCCTGGTGTACTGGCTTGACATTACCGGGATATGGAATATACTGGGATTAGCTCATTGCTCACAGGAATAAATGCGCGGGAATGCGCGGAAAGGTGAAAGGGTGTCCTGATGAAATATCTACGTCAGTTTTGTATTATCCTGTTTATATCGTTTCTCGGAGAGCTGCTGCATATGCTCCTCCCCCTGCCCGTCCCCGCAAGCGTCTGGGGGCTTGTCCTGATGCTGGCCGCCCTCTGCACCGGTATACTAAAGGTATCCCAAATAAAGGAAACCGCCAGCTTCCTGATCGAGATCATGCCGGTAATGTTCATCCCGGCGGCAGTGGGCTTACTGGACTCCTGGCCTTCTCTCAGGCCCGTATGGCTGCCCGTAATCCTGATCACGCTTCTCACCACCGTCATTGTAATGGCAGCCACGGGACTGGTGACACAGCTTCTGATCCGCAGCCCCCGGGGGAAGCGGGCAGCTCACAGGGAACCGGCAGAAACTCCCTCATCGGGGCAGGCCTCCCCGGCAGGCAGCAGGCGGCAGGATGAAAAGGAATGGAGGGAAAAGCCATGAAAGAATATCTGACATCCTCCGTCTTCTTCGGGGCCTTCATCAGCCTTGCCGCATATGAGACAGGCATGCTGTTAAAGAAGAAATTTAAGCTGGCAATCTTAAATCCCCTGCTGATCGGAACCATCTGTGTCATGGCCGTACTCCTGCTGCTGGATGTGGACTATCCCCGGTATAAGGAGGGGGCATCCTGCATCAGCTATCTGCTGACGCCCGCCACCGTATGCCTTGCGGTGCCCCTCTATCAGCAGCTGCATCTTCTCAGGAAACACAAAAAGGCCGTGGCAGGAGGGATCCTATCCGGCGTACTGGCAAGCCTTCTCAGTGTGTTCCTGTTCTCAAAGCTGTTTGGATTCAACCACGAGCTGTATGTGACGCTGCTCCCCAAGTCCATCACCACGGCTATTGGCATGGGGGTATCCAGGGAGCTGGGCGGTATCGAGACGGTCACGGTGGCTGTCATTATCGTCACCGGGATCTTCGGAAATGTGATTGCGGAATTTGTATGTAAGGCCTTCCGGATTCGGGAGCCTGTAGCCAAGGGCCTGGCACTGGGAACCGCCTCCCACGCCATCGGAACGGCTAAAGCCATGGAAATGGGCGAGGTGGAAGGCGCCATGGGCAGCCTTGCCATCGCCGTGGCAGGACTGCTGACCGTGTTTGGCGCTTCCCTGTTCGCCGGATTCCTGTGACCTCTGGAAAAGATTCCACCTGTGCGTTTGGACGCTCCAAGGAGCATCCAAACTGACTCTCACATTCACAAAACTCGCGCTTATGCGCTTATGCGTCTGCTTACGCATCCGCGTTTTGCTCATTTGAGAGAGGGTTGCTAATCCAACGCCCCGCCTGCATTGCCATAAATGGCATGCAGACAGGTCATTGGACTGCAACCGCACAGGTGAAAAAATTCACCCCGAGAATCGCCGTTCCCAGCACTGCCAGAACAACCCCTGCAGCACGGTTCAGGGTAACGGCGCTTGCTTTGTTGGCAAACCGGGCCGCAACCCTTGCCCACAAAAGCGTGGATGCCACGCAGAATACCAGGCACCACAGATCCGGCTTACCGCCGATGGCAAAATGGCTTACCGCTCCCGTAAACGCGGTGAAGGTCATAATAAACACACTGGTTCCCACGGCAGTCTTCAGCTCATAGCCCAAAACGCTCGTAAGGATCAGGAGCATCATCATACCGCCGCCCGCGCCGATAAAACCGCAGATAAACCCTACGACGATGCCGCAGACAACGGACTGGACAAGCCTCTTTTTCCCGCTGACCTGGTTCATGGCCTCCCGGGTCGTCATGACCGGCTTCACAATGAACTTAATTCCCAGGAGCAAGGTCATAAATACGGAAAAGCTGCCCATGGTGGTATTGGGAACCCTGCTCGCCGCAAAGCTTCCCACCAGCGTAAACAGCAGCACCGTGACCATCATCACCAGCCCATTACGGATATCCAGGTTCTTATTTTTCCCATAGGTGTAAGCACTTACGGCACTTGCCAGGACATCGCTTGCCAACGCTATCCCCACCGCCTCATAGGCCGGAAGGCCCAAAAAGGTGATCAGCATGGGGCTGATCACAGCTGCCGCGCTCATGCCCGCGAAACCCGTGCCCAGCCCGGCCCCTATCCCCGCGATAAAACAGATCAGTAATTTGAATATCATTCCGTCTTCTCCTTTAAACAGTTATTTATATTTTCCCACATGCGGCCAAAGTACCGCTTCATATTCTCAATTTCTTCCTCCGCAAAGCCCTCCAGTATGACAGCCAGAAAGCTTTCCTGGGCTTTTCTCCCGTCCGCAACAACGGGCTCGGCCAATTCGCATATTTTCAGATGCGCCGTCTTCTTATTCTCCCGGGAATATTCCTTTCTCAGAAAGCCCCGCCCCTCCAGGAGCTTAACGGAGGCGGACACCTGAGATTTAGAAAGATAGCGGATTTCAATCATATCCGTAGCCGTGTCGTACAGCGGGTTGTTCGCCAGAAAGAGAAGGATGTCCAACTCCATCCGGGTAATCCCATGCTTCTCGCAGACCCTGCCGACACATTTGGAATAGAGCGCTTTGATGGCGTTTTGATGCTCCCACGGATTCAACGGTATCATGGCGGCCTCCTGTTTTTGTTCGTTTTAGAACTATTTTATACTTTTGGGGGGATATGTCAAGGGGAATTTTTGACGTGAGTCATACTTGGAATGCATATGCAAAACGCAATATATCAAATCATAATAGTATAGATTCATGGAAAAAAGTATATAATATTAAAACAATACGAAATTATTTGTTGCATTTTGTTTTATCCAGTGATATAGTTTGAGTAGAATAAATCAAAAGGAGCATGTTACCATGAAGATACAAGCTGTATTGATAGATGGTTTCAAGAACCTGTCTGATGTAAAAATATCTTTTCATAATATTACCGCTCTGGTAGCACTTAATAATTTTGGCAAATCCAATGTCCTGTCCGGAATTGATTTTGGTTTGTCTTTTATCAAAGCGCCTGTCGAAGATAAGTTGGAAATGATGGCTAACTCCAGTTTTATCCCAGTCAATCAAAATATGCAGGGCAGGAATTACAAATTTGAAGTAGAAGTGTTAACCAGAGTTGCAGAATCAGAATTTCGCGTGCAGTACGGATATGAATTTTCATGGCAGTGTGATGAAGATGACGAACCTGAAATTGTTCAGGAGTATCTGAAAGTCAAACCGGACGAGAAGGGGCAAAAATATACACAGCTTATCAACAGGACAAAAGAAGCCGCTTTGTATAAGAGCTCGGAAACAGGCAGGTGTACTTCGCAGATCAGGATATCAGCATCGGAACTTGTTGTAAATAAACTCAGGGCTTTTGATGAACTTTATTACGCAGAGATTATTTATAAGTTAAACAGTATGAAAATATACATGGAAAACAGCCTGGATGCAAAAAGTTTCTATCAACCGGATCCAATTATCCGCAAAGGGTTTGAAAATGACATGATCAATGCGGATAATCTGCCGCGCATAATATTCAGCCTAAAGAAACAGGAGCCGGATAAGTTTGAATTATTGAAAGACGTTTACTTTCAGCTGTTTCCAGATATCGAAGATATTATTGTAAGGGATTTCAAGCTTAACGCTGCAGGAAGCGATCATCTTCCCGATGACGCGCCATTTATATTTACAAATTCCATCCATATCCTGTTTGTAAAAGATAGAAACCTGGCCAATCCGGTTAACTTCTCAATGATGTCAGACGGCGCAAAGAGGGTATTCATGATACTGACCAAAATAATAGTATCCAGCGTCAGCAATATCTCTTTGATAGCAATCGAGGAACCCGAAAATTCCGTTCATCCCGGTCTGTTTAAGGCATATATACAGATCATCAGTCAATTGTTAGGCAATTGTAAAGTCATTATTACCAGCCATTCCCCTTATATCATAAGCTATCTGAATCCGGCCTGGATCCATGTAGGCGTAAGCAGAAGGCCGGGAGTGGCAGAATTCTTTCCTTTCAAGAAATCCGGCCAGAAACAGCTGGAAAACGATGCCGAGGAATTTAAGATGAGTATGGGTGATTATCTGTTTTCAATGCTCGCCGATACGGAAAGTAATTTAGAGGACTATTTGGAGTGTGAGGCGAATGGATAAATGTCTGGTATTGTTCGTTGAAGGCGAGACTGAAATGGAATTTTATAAGCAGGTTGTTGCCTGTGCAAGGAAACAGCTCCCGGGGAAGATATTTGATACGGGTATCGAGTACAGATGTATCAAGGGTATCGGCGGATTTAAAAATGATGTGATCAGGAAATTTGTAAAGGACATTAAGCCCAAATATGAAAGCAATTGTACCTTTACAGTTGCTTTATGTAGGGATACCGACGTTTTTGAATTTTCATCAAAGCCTCCTGTAAGATGGGATGAGGTAGAAAACGCTTTGCTTGAAAGCGGGGCATCCAAGGTAATACACATTGAAGCACGGCATTGTATAGAAGATTGGTTCCTTTATGATGTGGAAGGTATCAACGCGTTCCTCCGACTGAGTAAAAAAACGAAAGCTTCCGGAAAAAGTGGATACGAAAAGCTTCAATACTTGTACAAACAGGCTAATAAGGTTTATTACAAAGGGATAAAGAGCAATGGTATGATAGCGCATCTGGATATGGCAAAAATTGCGAAAGCAGTAAAGGATCAGTTAAATCCTTTGTACCGGGACTGTCCCAAAGTTTGTGTAAACCTCCGAACTGATGTAAGATAACATTACACAGTCTGGAGGTATTTTATTATGGCAAGAAGAAAAGAAAGCCCACAAAAAGCAGCCATGCGGGAAATGATGCG
>CATKXX010000022.1 GCA_949840935.1 uncultured Acetatifactor sp.
ACAGCAGATAAATCGCTATTTATCTCATCAACTGATATGGATTTGAAAATACAGGCCCCCAGGGGTCTTTATTTTATACAAAAATTAAGAAAAAAGGAGGTCATTGCTATGAGCAAAGACAACAAAGACAAACTGGTACTGGCAGACGGTACCACAATCACCCTGGAATCATCCCAGGGGATCTGGGCATTAAATGTCCATGCACAGGATAAGGCTACGGCCTGCGCCCTGTGGGAAAAAATCACAAAGGAGAACCTGGAGCAGGTCACGATCAAGAATTCCGAGGGTGAGACCACGGGAAATTATTCCGATATGGTTCTGGATCACATCACAGGTAAGGATAACCTTGACGGGACTATCCAAATTACATTCAGTTTGCGCAATAAAACGACTGAGGAATTGCTGACGGAAAGGGTCTCTATGCTGGAAGCAGGGCAGCAGACCCAGGACGCGGCAATCGGCGACCTGGGACAGGCAGTATCCGACATGGCGGAAGGAGGTACACAGTAATGGGAGCATTTTACGGGAAGAAGATCAGGGACGGGGAAACCAACCCCAGGACAGGGGCAGCCTGGAAACTGGGGGACGTCCCCTCTTTATGGAGGTCAAAAACAGACGATTGGCTGAGCGCAAATTAAAAGCCATGATCGTTGAGGCACCTGCATGATGCTATATAGGCGTCATCAGGTGCCTTATACGCAATATAGAAAGGATGAAGAAAATGAAAATGAAACTTTTAACTTTTATCGGCCTGCTGGGAAGCGGGATTGCTTCCCTGTTCGGGGGCTGGGACGCCGCCCTTGCCACCCTTATGATCTTCATGGGGGTGGATTATGTGACTGGCCTGATCGTGGCGGGCGTCTTCCATGCCAGTAGTAAGACCAAGACGGGGACGCTGGAGAGCCATGCCGGGTGGAAAGGGCTTTGTAAAAAGGGCGTGTCCCTTATGGTGGTGCTGGTGGCCTGCCGCCTTGACCTGGTCATGGGATCCAACTTTATCCGGGATGCCGTAGTGATCGCGTTTATAGGTAATGAGACGATATCCATCATTGAAAATGCAGGGCTTATGGGGATCCCTATCCCGGCAGTCATCACAAAGGCTATCGAGGTACTGAAGAACAAGGCAGAAGACGGGGGGAATAGGACAGAATAAGGTAGCAATATTCCAGGCACCATGGGAGACCGTGGGCGCCTGGTTGCACCGGTGCAACATCAGGGAGGGAATATATGGACAAAAAAATATTGTTTGAAGGCCCGGATCTGTCATACCATAACGGGGCTGTAAATATCAAGCAGATGAGGGACAATGGGTACAGGCGCATCGGGATCCGCGCCGGATACGGGAAGGACAACGTGGATCAGAGGTATGTGCCCAACGCCCAGGCGTGTCATAACCTGGGCGTGGATGTGCTGCTCTACTGGTTTTCCTATGCATATACAGTGGAGATGGCCGCGGCGGAAGCAGGGTATGCCATAGCACAGGCAAAAAAATTCTGGAAGAAGTGTCCCATTGCATTTGACTTTGAGTATGATTCTGTTAATTATGCCCGTAAAAAGGGCGTGGCTATCACAAAGCAGCTGGCTACGGATATGGCGGTCGCATTCCTGCGGGCAGTAAGGGCAGCAGGCTACATCCCGGTTGTCTACACTAACCGGGATTACATGCACAATTATTTTGACCTTCAGAGGATCATGGCGGAAATCGGAGAGGTATACGTATGGTATGCCAGGTACACATCCACGCTTCCGGCCAGCGAGGCGGAGGCTGCGGATATCTGGCAGTATACATCTAACGGACGGATTCCCGGGGTGGCGGGAAATGTGGATCTGAACCGATTCTACACCGATCTTAATGACGGAAAGACCGAAATCACAGACAGGGAAGAAAAGTGCAATATCAACATCCTGGACTTCCAGAAAGCAGCAAATGCGGACGGGTATCGGGATGCAGACGGTCGCAGGCTTGCAGAGGACGGCATTGACGGTTCCAAGACCCAGTATGTCAGGAAGCAGATCAGCCTCAGGGCTAAACGGGCAGGATTGAGCTGGAAAATAGGTTCTCGCGGAAATATAGTCTCATGGTGGCAGCGGCGCTGTAACGAGATACTGGGCCATGCTCAGAATGTAGATGGGCTGTATGGAAAAATTACCAGATCGGAGACGATCGCGCTGCAGGAGCGCCTGAACCTGGCACAGGACGGGATAGCCGGGTACAACAGCATCCAGGCAGTGTTCTACAATTAATGGGAGGGCAGACGGGATATATTCTGCCTGCCCTTTGCTTATTGGTTGTTGAGCGGTCTGCGTGAGCCCTGTCCTTAGTTACATATAACATACACGGTGATATACCTACGGGCCGCCCATGGCCGTAGCCCCCCTGAATCAGGTGCGCAGGGTGGTAGAGTATGCGCTGACCCAGATTCCAGCGGAGAAGATTGATCTGGGGATTCCGAATTATGGTTACGACTGGCCGCTTCCCTATGAAAGAGGCGTGACCAGAGCCGTCACCGTCAACAATGTCCAGGCAGTGCAGATTGCGGTGGAACACGGGGCGGAAATCCGGTTTGATCCGGTGGCCCAGAGCCCTTATTTTAATTATACGGAAAACGGTGTGGAGCATGAGGTGTGGTTTGAGGATGTACGAAGCCTGCAGGCGAAATTTGACCTGATTGAGATCTATCATCTGCGGGGCTGTGGTTACTGGCAGATCATGCAATGGTTCAGGGCAAACTGGCTGTTGCTTTACAGTCGGTTTTATATCATGAAATAGGCTTTCCTGCGTGAGGACACCGGCGAATGTATACAACCCGGCTTTGCTGCAGACGGCAATGCTTCTGTGGAATTCGCCGGAATCCGAATTTTTGGCAAAATTTAGTTGAAATGAGCTGTCAAAATATAGTATAATTAATTTCATATATGACGTAAATACAGCAGGGACAGTATAGTATAGCAGGAGGAAATGATATGAAATCAATTAAAACAAAGCTTACATTGTGCATTTTACTGTGTACTTTTCTGGCAGCAGGTATTACGGAGCTGGCATCCATCCAGGTGACCAGGCAGGCAACGGACGATTTCGCCGAGCAGACCATGAAAATGGAAGCTCAGAACAAGACCATAGAGCTGAACGGGTGGATTGCGTGTGTGGAACAGTCGGTTGATACTCTGAGCACTTATGTATTGGATGAAATGGATGTCGATGCATTCTTCAGGGATAAGTCATATGCTGACAAGTTTACGGAGCAGGTGGAATCCATTATAGAGGATTTCGCGATACATACAGACGGAGCGATCACTGCTTACATCCGTTATAACCCCGATTATTCCAATCCGACCTCGGGTTACTTCCTGATGCGGAATTCCCTGAAGGAGGATTTTTACACGGTGGAGCCCACGGACTTTTCCATGTTTGAGCCTACGGACTATGCCCATGTGGGATGGTACTATCTCCCGGTTGAGAATGGGGAGCCGCTCTGGATGTCCCCCTACCTGAACGAGAATGTCAATGTGTACATGATTTCTTATGTGGTGCCGCTCTATGCGGAGGATGGGACTTCTATCGGGATCATCGGCATGGACATTGACTTTGACCAGGTAACCAATATGGTAGATGCAGTGGGCATCTATAAGACAGGATATGCCTTCCTGACAGATGCGGACGGCACGATCCTGCATCACAGGGAGCTGGAGCTGGGACAGGAGCTCGGCGGGCTGGGCGGTACAACGGCGGATATCGCCGCAAAGTTTGCAGCGGGAGAGGGAGAAGGCCAGCTTCTGGGATATACCTACAACAATACTGGAAAGCAGCTTGTATATACGACTCTGAATAATGAGATGAAATTCGTTCTCACGGCGCCTGATAAGGAGATTAACGCCACAACGAATACCCTGTTTGTAAAGGCGAGCACAGGCGGGCTGGTTGCCATTCTCTTTGCGGTGGTGGTGGGCCTGATCATCAGCCTGCTGATCGCGAAGCCTATCACAGCGCTGACAGAGGTAATCGACAAGACTACAAAATTTGATTTTACGCCTACCCATAATGGAAAGATGCTTCAGCGCTATAAGGATGAAATCGGACAGATGGCTGCCAAGGTGCACGAGATGCGGCGGGCGCTGCGCGGGATGATCGGCGAGATCAATAATGCGGAGGATACGATTCAGTCCAGTGTGGATAACCTGGATCGTATTATGGCAGATAACAATGCGCGTTCCCAGGATAATTCCGCAGCTACGCAGGAGATGGCTGCAGGCATCGAAATGGCTGCGAAGAACACAAAACAGATTGCCGACAATGTGGAGCACGCAAAGCACAATGCAGAAAGCATTTATGCCCTGACAGAGGATGGCAGGGAAAAATCGAACCAGATTCTAGGCAGGGCGGAGGAGATTAAGAAGACTTCTGAGAGCTCCAGCAGCCAGGCGGTGAGAATGTATGAGGAGATTCGGGAGAAATCCGATAAGGCGATTGAGCAGTCCAAGGCGGCGGCAAAGATCAATGAGCTGACAGATGCTATCAAGAGTATTTCCAGCCAGACAAGTCTGCTTGCCCTGAACGCGAATATTGAGGCGGCAAGAGCCGGCGAAGCGGGGAGAGGCTTTGCGGTGGTAGCTACGGAAATTGGTTCCCTTGCAACCCAGACCTCCAAGGCTGTGGATGACATCAATGAAATTGTAGGTGCTGTAAATGTAGCAGTCAGAAGTATGACTGAATGCATGAACACCATGATTCAATTCCTGGAGAGCAAAGTAATCTCAGATTATGATGTATTTAAAAATTCCGGTGAGCAGTATCATGAGGATGCTTCCGCTTATATGGAGCTGATGAATCAGATTAAGAGCTCCATAGAGGAGCTGGACAGCTATATCGCCAATATTGTGACATCTGTTGAGGACATTAATACCACGATGAATCAGTCGGCGGAGGGAATCAATGTCATTGCCGAGAAATCCTCAAAGGTAGTGGAGAGCACTATGGAGGGATACGACAGGCTGAATGAGAGTAAAGAGTCCGTAAAGACGCTGGAGGCCATTACTGCCAGGTTTAAGCTGAAGTAAACGGTTTTTGAAAGTTTAATGAGTAAAGAAAGCACCGGCTGCTGACTGAGGGCAGCCGGTGCTTTTGCGGTATGAGCAGAGTATGAAGCGTCTCTTTACAGCGGCCATGCCTGCAAGGGAAGATCATGGCCTGCAATTACCTGTAAATGGCTTCCATTATCTCAGCAGCCATCCGGGGTTTGTTCATGGTATAGAGATGGATGTCATTGACGCCGTTTTCCTGGAGGTCTCGAATCTGCCTGATGGCGTAATCGATGCCGGCCTTGCGCATGTCATCAGGGTTGTCCCCGTAAGCGGCGAAAATATCTGCCAGAGCCTTGGGGATGGCGGAACCGGAGAGAGTCACCGTTGTACCAATCTGCTTTGCCGTGGTAATGGGCATGATTCCCGCACAGACAGGGACTGTAATTCCTTTTTTCGCTGCTTTCTCCAGAAAACTGTAATAAAAGTCATTGTCGAAGAAAAGCTGGCTGATGAGAAATTCGGCCCCAGCCTCCTGTTTCTTTTTCAGATTGTTCAGATCCGCTTCCATGCTGAAGCTTTCAAAATGCTTCTCAGGATAGCAGGCGCCTGCCATATGTAAGTCCGTGTGCTCCTTCAGGAATAGCATCATATCGCTTGCATGGGCAAAATCCCGTGAGGCAAACTGTTCGTCGCTCATATCCCTGGGACGGTCGCCGCGGAGGGCAAGGATGTGATTGACTTTCTGTTCCTTTAAAGCCTCACAGACCTGGAGCAGCTGTTCCTTTTTATTTCCCACGCAGGTCAGATGCGCCATGGCATCAATCCCCAGCCTGTTCTGTATGTAGGATGCAATCTCCACGGTTTTACCGGAACGGCTTCCCCCGGCGCCATATGTGACGCTGATGAAATCGGGCTTCAGCAGGGCCATTTTGTCCAATATTTCAAAAGCCTTTTCAAATTCCCCATCCTTTTTGGGGGGGAAGACTTCGAAAGAAATACTTTTTTTATTTTCAAAAATATCCTTGATCATGATGGCTGTTACCTTTCCTGTAAAGGGAACCGGTGCTGGTAACGGTGTTCCCGGCACCGGCTTCTCGTCTGCGGTATCCTTTACTTTGACTTTATAACAGGATTATGGTAACATGAAACTGTATAAATTTCAAGGGAAAGGTGTGTGCAAATATGGAAATCCAGGGATTTCAGGGAACAGGGGAATATGTGGCAAGCGAGGAGCTTATGGCCAGCGTCAACATTGCCATTGCACTGAAAAAGCCGCTGCTGATCAAGGGGGAGCCGGGGACGGGCAAGACCATGCTGGCGGAAGCGGTGGCAAAGTCTTTAAATAAGAAGCTGCTGATCTGGAATATTAAATCCACCACCAAAGCGCAGGAGGGACTGTATGTCTATGACACCATTCAGCGCCTCTATGACGGCCAGTTCGGCGAGGAAGGTGTGGATGACATCGCGCGTTACATTAAGCTGGGAAAGCTGGGGGAAGCTTTTGACAGCGAGGAACAGGTAGTCCTCCTGATCGATGAAATTGACAAGGCCGATCTGGAATTCCCCAACGACCTTCTCTGGGAGCTGGATCAGATGGAATTTTACATTCACGAGACGAAGCGCACTGTGAAGGCGAAGCACCGTCCTATCGTGATCATTACCTCCAACGCGGAGAAGGAGCTGCCTGACGCATTCCTGCGCCGCTGTATTTTCCATTATATTGATTTCCCGGATGAGGAGCTGATGGAGGAGATCGTGAGGGTGCATTTCCCTGATGTGGAGGCGAATCTGTTGAAAAATGCAATGGAGGTATTTTATAATATCAGGCTGATTCGGGATATCCGCAAGAAACCCAGCACTTCGGAGCTGATCGACTGGATCAACGCCCTGCAGATCGGAGGGATTTCCGCTGACAGGATCAAGAAGGAGCTGCCCTTTGTGGGCACGGTGGTGAAAAAGGACGAGGATCTGGAGCTGGTACGGCAGGAGAAGGGGAATCTGTGACTCCAAACCGGGGGAGCTGACGTGATATTATGGAGGAATCATTCATGAACCAGCTAATAAGGCAGGCCATTGAAATTCTGCAAAATTGCATATGAACCAACGACAGAGACGCTGGCTTGAAAGTGCCTTGGTGATGCTGTATCCGAAAGGACATAAATGACGAACCTGTCTGTCTGGTTCGGAAAGCTGCAAATAGGAAGATATAAAGGAAGATATCATAAGAGGACAGGATATGTTTACAAATTTCTTCAACACCCTTCGGGCAAAGGGATTAAGAGTGACCCTGGGAGAATTCCTGACCCTGCAGGAAGCGCTGGATCAGGGGCTGTGCGGCAGTTCCCTGACACAGTTTTACTATGTGGCGCGGATGATCCTGGTAAAGAGTGAGACGGATTTCGATAAATTTGACATGGCCTTTGACGAGTGTTTTCGACCCGCGGAAAAGGAGACGGAAGTAGGCAAAGAGATGCTTCGCTGGCTGGACAAGTCGGATATGCTGGAGCTGGCTCATGAGGAAGCCCGCGCCCATCTGAATCAGATGGAAGATCTCCAGGTGGACAAGGAGCAGGTGGAGGAAACCTTCAAGCAGAGGCTGCGGGATCAGAACGAGGAGCACAATGGTGGAAGCTTCTGGATCGGTACCATGGGAAAGACCTCCTTTGGAAATATGGGTGGTAATGTGGGCGGCGTCCGTGTGGGAGGGCAGACCGGCTACCAGTCTGCATTCTCCGTGGTAGGCGCCCGGAAATACCGGGATTTCCGGGATGACAGGGTGCTGGACAACCGGCAGTTCCAGCTGGCCTTCCGGAAGCTGCGGCAGTTTTCCAGCAGGCTGGACATTCCCGAGACGGAGCTTGACATCAACGGCACGGTGGACAAGACCTGCAACAACGGCGGCTGTCTCCAGATCGTCATGCAGAAGCCCAGGAAAAATGCGGTGAAGCTGCTGCTTCTGATGGATTCCGGGGGAACCATGATCCCCTTCAGCAGCCTGTTGAACGACCTGTTCCAGGCAGTGCACAAGTCCAATCACTATAAGGATGTGAAGACTTATTATTTCCACAACTGTATCTACAGTAAGCTGTACAAGACGCCGGAGTGTGAGAACGGCGACTGGATTGACACGGAGTGGATGTTCCGTAATGTGGACAGCGATTATAAGGTGATCATCGTGGGGGATGCGGCTATGGCTCCGGAGGAATTGTACTCCGACACAGGAAACTACAGGGGGCCAAACGGCGGATTGTCGGGTTACGAGTGGCTGAAGCTGGTAAAGAAGAAGTATAAAAAGGTAGTCTGGCTGAATCCCAAGATGGCTCCGGGGAGAGCCCCCTGGAGGGAAGCGGAGACGGCGGTGAAGGAGCTTTTCCCCATGTATAAGCTGACTGTGGACGGGCTGAACCAGGCCATGACGAAGCTGATGGTGAATAAGGCTTAGGGCAGTATTTTCAGTACAGGCAGGGGGATTCAGCGTGAAACAGGATATTCAGATCAGAAAAGCAGTGGAAGCAGACCTTGACGGCATCGGGAAGTTATACGAGGACATATGCGACTATCTGGAAGCACACCAAAATTATCCGGGGTGGAGGAAGGGCATCTATCCGGTTCGCAGCGATGCGGAGGAAGGACTCAGGGAAAACGCATTGTATCTTGCCCGGATTGGAAAGGAAACCGCAGGAGCGTTTATGCTGAAACACAAACCGGAGGAGGGGTATGAGAACGGGAAATGGCTGACAGAGGATGATTATGAGCGTATTTATGTGCTGTATACGCTTGCCGTCCATCCTGATTTCCAGAAACACGGTGTGGGAGCGGAGCTGTTAATGTATGCCGAAGGGGTGGCGCGGGAGGAGAGGTGCGTAAGCATCAGGCTTGACGTAGTAAAGGATAATATCCCTGCGGAGCGGCTTTATCGGAAATGCGGATATCAGCTGGCAGGAACCGTAAGCCTGGGGTATGAAGCATATGGTCTTCCATGGTTTCATCTTTATGAAAAAGTGCTGGCCGATTGATAACGGTTTCAGGGCAGCGTAGAAAGGGAACATAATATGAAAAAAGAATATCCCTCCACAGAGGAGGCAGAGAGAATCCTGCAGGAGGCGGAAGGCTGTAATCCCGGCCCCTGGGGGGATCACAGCCGCTGCGTGGCGGAATGCGCGGGGAAAATCGCGGCAGCATGTGGGGACATGGATGTGGATAAAGCGTATGTCCTGGGGCTTTTGCATGATATCGGAAGAAAATTCGGCACGAGGCACCTGGGGCATGTTTATGACGGCTGGAAATATATGGAGTGGATGGGATATCCGGGGGTGGGAAGAATCTGTCTGACCCATTCCTTTGCCTGTCATTCCCTGGATCTCTATATCGGAAAGTTTGATATACTGCCGGAGCAGGAGGCGGAGGTGCGTAAGGCTTTGGGAGGTCTGGAGTATGACGACTATGACAGGCTGATCCAGCTCTGTGACGCCATAGGCACGGCGGAGGGCGTGGCGGCCATGGAAGACAGGATGCAGGATATCAGGCGCAGATATGGGACTTATCCCCAGGAGAAATGGAATCAGAACCTTGCGCTGCGGGATTATTTTGAGAGACGTACCGGAGAGGATATCTACAGCCTGTTGGGGAAATAGAAAATATCATGTCAACAGGAAATAAAACGGCATACTTGAGTGCATCAGGGGCACAAAGGCAATATTTTTACCTTCTCCAAAACCGATTCAGTCTGTTATTCCCTGAAAAACACTCCTCCTTGAAAAAATTCCTTTTTCATGATACCATGTTTGTGGTTTCAGTGAGATAAATCCAAAATACAGGAAAGGCATGGAAATTAAGATGACAGTATTTGAGGAATTAAAGGCCAGGGGGCTGCTGGCGCAGCTTACCGACGAGGAGGAGATCAGGGAATTGGTGGACAATGGGAAGGCGGTATTCTATATCGGCTTCGACCCCACCGCGGACAGTCTCCATGTAGGGCATTTCATGGCCCTGTGTTTGATGAAAAGGCTGCAGATGGCGGGAAACAAGCCCATTGCACTGATCGGCGGCGGCACCGCCATGATCGGCGATCCTTCCGGGCGCACCGATATGCGGAATATGATGACGAAGGAGACCATCGACCATAACTGTGAATGTTTTAAGAAGCAGATGAGCCGTTTTATCGAGTTTGAGGAGGGCGGCGGGGAGACAGCGTCCGCAGACAAGAGCTTTTCCAGGGCAATTATGGTGAACAATGCGGACTGGCTCCGGGATTTGAATTACATTGAATTCATCCGGGATATCGGAGCCCATTTCTCCGTAAACCGTATGCTTACGGCGGAGTGCTACAAGCAGCGCATGGAGAAGGGGCTGAGCTTTCTCGAATTTAACTATATGATCATGCAGAGCTATGACTTCCTGTGCCTGTACCAGAAGTACGGCTGTAACATGCAGTTCGGCGGCGACGATCAGTGGAGCAACATGCTGGGCGGCACGGAGCTGATCCGCAGGAAGCTGGGTAAGGATGCCTACGCTATGACGATTACCCTGTTGCTGAATTCCGAAGGCAAGAAGATGGGTAAGACCCAGAAGGGGGCAGTGTGGCTTGACCCGGATAAGACCTCGCCCTTTGAATTCTACCAGTACTGGAGGAATGTGGCTGACGCGGACGTGCTGAAATGCCTGCGAATGCTTACCTTCCTTCCTCTGGAACAGATTGACGAGATGGATCAGTGGGAAGGCAGCCAGTTGAACCAGGCCAAGGAAATCCTGGCTTTTGAGCTGACAAAGATGATCCATGGCGAGGAGGAGGCCGTGAAAGCCCAGGAGAGCGCAAGGGCGCTGTTCACTGGCGGAAATGCTGCGGAAATGCCTACCTGTGAGCTGCAGGAGGGGGATTTTGTGAACGGTTCCATCGATATCCTTGGGGTGCTGACAAGCTCCGGCCTTACCACGTCCCGTTCCGAGGCGAGACGTGCCGTGGAACAGGGCGGCGTCACCGTGGACAATGAGAAGGTGACGGATGTAAAGACTTCTTATGTTCCCGGACAGTTTGCGGGAGAGGGGATTATTGTGAAACGCGGCAAGAAAAATTTCAGAAGAGTCGTGATGAAATAATTTGCGGCCATGCCTTTTCTCGGAATCAGGCATGGCCGTTTTATCGTGTAAAGAAAAAATTATTGCGGAATTTTCCTATATATGTTAAAATTTTATAAATTATACTATATAGGAGGAAGCAAGTTATGAGTATTATCAATTCTTTTGTAGCTGCTGTGGGCAATGGCATCTGGTCCGTGATCATGGCAGCATTGATTCTTGTGGCCGCATTTGTGGTGGCAGCCATCGTCCGGTCACTGGTGCTGAAACTGCTGGGCAAGGGCAAGATTGGCCAGTTCCTGGACAAGCTGGATACCGCGGGCGGTGATGGCAAGGCGGGAGGCACCAGGGAATTTATCGGTAAGCTGGTACATCTGCTGGTGTTTCTGCTGTTTGTTCCCGGAATCTTTGCCGCGCTGGGCATGAGAGAGGTTATTTCTCCCATTACAGGGCTGCTTAATATTGTATGGGGATATGTTCCCAATGTGGTTGCGGCTGTGATCGTACTGGTGGTGGGCTGTTTTGTAGCAAAGCTGGTGCGTCAGCTTCTGATTCCCGTGTTCAGCAGGCTGAATGTGGACAAGCTTCAGGAGAAGGCCAGAGTGGAGGTGTCCAGCAGCGCTAAGCTTTCCAGCACGCTGGCTTACATTGTCTATGTGCTGATCCTGATCCCCATGATCATCATGGCGCTGGATGTGCTGAATATCAGTGTGATCTCCACGCCTGCCGTACATATGCTGGATATGATCTTCGGCTTTATTCCCAATATTTTTGTAGGGCTGGTGATTATCATCATAGGCTGCATGATCGGGAAATTTGTGGGCCAGATCGTGACGCGCCTGATCGCTTCCGCAGGGCTGGACGCAAAGCTTTCCGGGCTGCTGGATGACGAGAAGAAGAAATTCGAGCTTTCCCGGTTTGCGGGGGCTGTGGTGCATGTTGTGATCGTAATCTTCTTTGTAGTGGAAGGCGTCAATGTCCTTAAGCTGGAAGTCCTGACCAACATCGGTGCGGTTGTGATCGGCTATATGCCTGCTGTCCTGAGTGCGGTGCTGATCCTTGCCATCTGCTATGTATCAGGTTCCATTGCTTCCAAAGCCCTGGTGAGCCGCGGGCATTCCGGCTATGAGCTGGCTGCGAAGTGTGCCATCCTTACTGTGGGCGTATTTATGGTTCTGAGCCAGCTGGGTATTGCGGAGGAAATCGTGAATTCCACATTCAAACTGATTCTGGCCGCAGTAGCGGTGGCATTTGCCATTGCCTTTGGTGTGGGCGGTAAGGATTTCGCATCCCATACTCTGAAAAAGCTGGAAGACAACATGGATAAGAAAGAGAAGAATTAAAGCAGGCAGGTGCGGCACGATTCATGAATGTTTCCGGCCCTTCCCTCATATACATATAGCAGAATATGTTAGGAGGGGTTCTTTATGGACTATGCATCGAATACATACGATCTCTATCGTGATATACAGAAAAGGACCGGAGGAGAAATTTACATAGGCGTGCTGGGACCGGTACGCACCGGAAAATCTACCTTTATCAAACGCTTCATGGAAGAACTTGTGCTCCCCGTGATGGAGGACGAACACGCGAAAGTGCGTGCACAGGACGAACTGCCCCAGAGTGCGGGAGGGAAGACCATTACCACCACGGAACCAAAATTCATCCCCAATGAGGCGGCAAAGGTAGTATTGAGCGGTGACATACCTGTCTCAGTGCGCCTTATCGACTGTGTGGGGTATATGGTGGAGGGTGCCGCAGGCCATATGGAGGAGGACGTGGAGCGGATGGTGAAGACGCCCTGGTTCGACTATGAGATTCCTTTTACCCAGGCGGCGGAGATCGGCACGGATAAGGTCATGAACGACCATTCCACCATTGGGCTGGTGATCACCACCGACGGCAGCTTCGGGGAGCTTCCCAGGAATAATTACCTGGAGGCTGAGGAGAAGACCATACTGGCCCTGAAAAAGCTGCGCAAACCCTTCCTGGTACTGGTGAACAGCCAGAAGCCTTACTCGGAGGAGGCAAAGAAGACCGCCGCTGAGATTGGTGAGAAATATGGGGTGGCAGCAATCACTGTGAATTGTGAGCAGCTGAAAAAAGAAGACATCAATATGCTTTTGGAGAAGGTGCTCTACGAATTCCCCATTTCTTCTATTGAATTCTATATGCCCAAATGGGTGGAGATGCTTCCCAATGACAACCGGATGAAGCAGGATATCATCGAGAAGGTGAAGCTTCTGATGAAGGATTATAATACCATACGCAATGTCCTGGAGAAGCCTGTTGATATGGACAGCGATTACATAAAGCGCTGTAAGACGGATGCGGTAAGACTTTCCGACGGGGTGATCCGGGTGCAGCTTGACGTGGAGGAGACCTATTATTACGAGATGCTCACGGAGATGGTCGGGGAACCCATCGGAGACGAATATCAGCTGATCAGCAAGCTGAAAAGCTTTGCGGCGATGAAGCATGAATACGCAAAGGTTCTGGATGCGGTGAACATGGTCAGGATGAAAGGCTACGGGGTGGTGACGCCGGACCGGGACGAGATTGTCCTGGAGAGGCCTGAACTGATCAAGCATGGAAATAAATTCGGGGTGAAGATCAGGGCCTCCAGCCCTTCCATCCATATGATCCGGGCTAATATTGAGACAGAGATTGCTCCCATTGTGGGAACCCAGGAACAGGCAGACGATCTGATCCGGTACATTGATCAGACAGATAAAGAAAACGGTATTTGGGATACCAATATCTTCGGAAAGACAATTGAACAGCTCGTGAATGACGGCATCACGGCAAAGGTTGCGGTGATTGGCGAGGAAAGTCAGATGAAGCTGCAGGACACCATGCAGAAGATCGTAAATGACAGCAATGGCGGTATGGTCTGCATTATCATCTGACAGGCGGCAGAAGGACGGTTTACAGCCCTGCGTAATAGGGGAAGGCATATCCGTACACTGTGATAAAGGCGGCGGCGGTGATCAGGGCCGCCAAGCATATGCACAGGCCTGTGGGCAGCCAGCCGGGAAGGGCTTGGCCCACGGGCCTTTTGCCGTCCTTTGATATTTTAAAATGCTGCCGGAGGGAACCGAACAGGAAAAAGAGCTTTTCCAGGCCCCTGACACAATAGTAACAGAGCGGGATCAGAATCGGCATCAGATATCTTCCCTGTGGCTGATAGTCAATGCTGTAGGAATAGATCACGCTCAGGATAAAGGGAATCAGCATACAGAGCGCCATATTTACATGGAAAAAGCGGTTCAGGGCAGGCCGTTCTGTCCCGGGGCCAACAGGTCTGCCGGAGCCTGATAGCATGGGTTCAGGGTGTCCGCCGGGAAGAGGCTTATCGGTGTCCCTGCCTGCTGGATCAGGGAATGAGATTCCTTCAGGAGGCTGGCCGAAGCGTGACAGCGGCAGGACACATCCCAGGATTCCCACAAGGAACAGCAGCTTATAAAAGCGGTAGATCCACAGGGCGGTGGTGACTACCATGGGGCCGTACATGCAGATAAAGCTGTTAAGGGAGAGCACCAGGAAGTCCGACCGGAAAAGCATGGAAGGTACCGTATGTCCCAGGGACTGATAGGTGATACGGACGTCCGCCTTCATGTCATCGTTACCGTACAATTCCCCGCAGAGGCTTCTGGCGCGAAGCCCCAAAATATCCCCGTCGTAGAGGATGTAGCTTCGGATAAACCACCAGCCGATCCCCAGGAGCACCAGAGCGCTGATGAAAAGCCCTTTTTTCAGGAAGGGCTTCCAGTCAAGCCGGATTCTGCCGCCCCGGGAGGAAAGGAAATGGGCGAAGAAAAGCAGGATACAGCTCAGGATAAAGCCGTAAGCATTATAGTAAGAGAGCGCGCAGAGTATGATTCCGGCGGACATGACCAGGCAGGAGCGGTAACGGAAATGATCCTGCAGACAGCAGGTCAGGCCGTAAAGCATGATGGCAATGGACATCATACAGCAGGAGTCGGTATTTACATAGGTGTGAAGGAACAGGCTCTGGGGCATGAACATAGTGAGAAAGCTGAAGATCCATTGCAGCCTGCTGTCCCGGAACCATTTCCGGCTGAGGAGCAGCACAAATACAGCCATGATCAGCCCGAAGGCGAAGTCCACCAGGCGTGCAGTATAAAACAGGATATCCGGATCCTGGGTAAAGCAGCCTGCCAGCCGCATGGAATAGCCCTGGAGCATATAGGGCAGAATAGGCTGGAAGGCATAGGAAAATCCATAAGCCGGAATCCTTATGGATTCTTCATAGCCGTTCGGCAGTGTGCCGTGCTCCGCAATGTATTGTGGTATCAGGTATCGGTTAAATTCGTCCGGGGGATTGCCAAAGGGCTGCCGGATCAGGAGTGAAAGCCCTAAAATAATATATATGGCAAAAAAGCAGACAGTCAGCAGTGCCTGCGGCCGGATGCGCCGTGTATGTGTATTCCGTTTCCCTTTTCTCATCATGTAATCAAAATCCTTTCTCATACCACATATAGTAACATATTATTTCCCACAAAACAAATAATTTGCTTTTTAATATGTTTTTTTGTATAATGTAGTTGTTTCTTATGGCATTATCTGTTAAGGAGATTTATGGATTGAAAACGGGTATGGAAAAATACCGCAGTCACCTTTGGGGGATTGGGCTGCTTGTCTTTTTATTACACAGCGCAAAACTGAATTCCAATGTGATCGGGATTGATACGGAGGATCTGATCCATCTGGGCCGGGATTTCTATGGCGGGTGGCTGACCACAGGGCGCCAGGGGCTTGTCTTTCTGAAATATCTGTTGGGGAATGGCAGCTTTCATCCCTATTTTGCGGGTCTTATGACGCTGGTCATGCTGTTTTTGGCCGTGGCGGCGTTCCTGCTGCTGTGGGATCATGTTTGGGACTGGGGCAAAAAGACGGGGTATGGGGTGGCCGCCTGGCTTTTTGGCGGGCTTTTGTGGATTTCCCATCCCATTCTTGTGGAACAGCTTTACTTTTCCCTCCAGGGAATGGAAATCTGCCTCTGCTTTGTCCTGACGGCGGGGGCTTTGTATCTTTCCCGCAGGTGGGTGGAGGGCAGCGGCCGGAAGCGCTTCCTGTTTTTTGCGGCAGCGGCAGTGATATTGCTCATCACTTTTTCCAGCTATCAGATTTTTGTCGTGCTCTATATCTTTGGGGCAGTGACCCTGCTTTTCCTGCAGTGCCTGTCGGCCCTGTGCGGGGATAACGCGCTTTCCGCCGGGGCTTTATGGAAAAGGATCGGTCTGTATGCGGCCCTGTTTCTGACGGCGTTTGGGATCAATATGGCAGTCACCAGGCTTTTTTTCAGCACTTCGGATTATCTGCAGCAGCAGATATTATGGGGGACAGGGGCCTTTGTGGACAACCTGCGGAACATTGTACACCATGTCAGACAGGCGCTCACGGGGGCGGATTCCATTTTCTACCACTGGACATACGGGCTGCTCTGCGTGACGGCCCTTTTACAGCTTTTGCTGATGATAAGGAAGCATCGCGGACGGAATAAGCGGGGAAGCCTTCTGATGGCAGTCTTCCTGTTCCTGTCGGTCATGGCAATGCCCTTTCTGATGACTGTTGTCATAGGCGGGACGCCGATCGTGAGGTCACAGCTGATTCTGCCTGTGATGACAGGCTTCCTGGCTTACCTGAACATAGCCCTGCTGCAGCAGGCTGTACTCCCCGGGAGGAGGGCTTCCATCTGTGCTGCGGCTGTGCTGGCGGCGGCCTGTGCGGCAGGCGGCGTGGAACAGGCCAGGATGACAGAGGCGTTGTATTATACGGATCGCTGCCGTTATGAGCAGGATGTGGCTGTGGCCCGGCAGCTTATCCGGGAGCTGGAACGCGTGAACCGCTGGGATCTTCCTGTGGCTGTGGTGGGGAAGCTGGAATTTGAGCCGAACAATGCCTGTGTCCAGGGAGAGATCATCGGAAAGTCCTTTTTTGACTATGATACGGAGGTGGAGCCTCTGAATTACTGGAGCACAAGGCGTATCCTGGGATTTTTCCATACCCTGGGAGCGGACTTTGAACAGCTTCCGGCGGACAGGATGGACGAGGCCCTGGAATACAGTACTTGTATGGCAATGTGGCCGGAATACAACTGCATTGAGTTGAGTGATGACTTTGCGGTGATCAAGCTGAGTGATTTTTAAAGAAGGAGGGATGAGAAGATGGACAACGTCTATGAAAAGCTGCTTGGATGCTATGAAAATGTGCGGAAAAGGACGGATTTCCGGCCCAGGGTTGCCATTGTCCTGGGTTCCGGGCTGGGGGACTATGCGGAACAGATCCGGGTCGTTACGGAGCTTTCCTACGGTGAAATAGAGGGGTTCCCTGTCTCCACGGTTCCCGGCCATGCGGGCAGGTTTATTTTCGGTTATATTGGCGAAATCCCTGTGGTATGCATGAAGGGCAGGGTTCATTACTATGAGGGATATCCCATCAGTGACGTAGTGCTGCCCATCCGGCTGATGAAGCTGATGGGGGCGGAGATTTTATTCCTGACCAATGCGGCGGGAGGTGTCAACACTTCCTTCCATGCGGGGGATCTGATGCTGATCAGGGATCATATCTCCGTCTTTGCTCCCAATCCCCTGATCGGGAAGAATATGGATGAGCTGGGAGTGCGTTTCCCGGATATGAGCACTGTGTATGACAGGGAGCTGCAGCAGATCATCACCAGGGCGGCCAGGGAAAATCACATTTTCCTTCAGGGAGGGGTCTATGCCCAGCTGACGGGGCCTTCCTTTGAATCTCCCGCGGAGATCAGGATGCTCCGGGGGATGGGAGTGGACGCAGTGGGCATGAGCACGGTGGTGGAGGCCATAGCCGCCAATCATATGGGGATGCGGATATGCGGCATTTCCTGCATCAGCAATCTGGCCGCAGGCATGACGGCCAATCCCCTGACCCATGAGGAGGTACAGGAGGCGGCGGATATGGCGGCGCCGGCCTTTAAGAAGCTGGTGACAGAAGCGGTTAAGAAGATGGCCTGATTCCCGGAAAAGAGGGAAGACGGATATGACGGGAGCCTGTTTTGGGTGGAAGGCATATATGGCGGGAGCCCGTTTTGGGTGGAAGGCATATAGGACGGGAAGTCGTTTTGGAAGGAAGGCGGAGGGTGAGACGGATGAGTGAACAGGAGAAGCAGGAGTTGATCCGGCGGGCGCTGGACGCCCGGAAGAAAGCCTATGCCCCTTATTCCCATTTCCAGGTGGGGGCAGCGCTTGTCACAGAGGACGGCAGCCTGTATCAGGGGGGCAATATCGAGAATGCTTCCTACGGGGCTACCTGCTGTGCGGAGCGCACTGCCGTGTTTCAGGCGGTGTGTGACGGAAAGCGCAGGATAAAAGCCCTTGCGGTTGCCGGCGGGATGGAGGGCACAGAGCCTGCGGACTATGCGTATCCCTGTGGGATATGCAGACAGGTGCTGCAGGAATTTGCCGCGGCGGATATGGTGCTGATCGTTGCGCGGAGCGTTACAGATTACAGGGAATACAGCTTGGAGGAGCTGCTTCCCTATGGATTCGGAGGAGAATCGATCAAATGAAAATAAGATTATACAATGCGCGGATACTTACCATGGAGAAGAATAAGCCCGTATTTCGTGGTGAGATCTGGGTAAAGAATGAGAAGATCGCGTACATTGCCACGCAGGAGGAGCTGGCGGGGGAGTGGGCCAGGGAGCTGCCCAGGATTTCCTGGGATATTGAGATTGACTGCAAGGACAATCTGCTGATGCCGGGCTTCAAAAATGCCCACACCCATTCTGCCATGACATTCCTGCGTTCCTACGCGGATGATGTCCCCCTGGACAAATGGCTGAATGAGAAGGTATTCCCTCTGGAGGCAAAGCTTTCCGGGGAGGATATCTATCATTTAACACGGCTTGCCATTCTGGAATATCTGACCTCGGGCATTACTTCCATATTTGAAATGTATCTCACTCCTGACACCATTGCGGAGGCTTGTCTGGATATGGGGATGAGATGTGTGCTGACCAGCGGGCTGAATAATTTCAGCTCCTCCATAGAGCAGCTGGAGGCAGAGTACATAAAATGGAATAAGAAAAATTCGCTGATCAGCTATCAGCTGGGTTTTCACGCGGAGTATACCTGCTCCAAGGAGCTGATCTATAATATCTCCCAGCTGGCCCATGAATACCGCGCCCCTGTTTACACACATCTGTCCGAGACGGCGAAGGAGGTGGAGGAATGCAGGGCAAGGTACGGCATGACGCCGATCATGTTCCTGGACACCATGGGCGTCTTTGAATTTGGAGGGGGAGGATATCACTGTGTCCATGTGACGGACAGTGACATGGAGGTGCTCCGCAGGCGGAGGATGTGCGTGATCACCAATCCTGCCTCCAATCTGAAGCTGGCCAGCGGTATTGCGCCCATTGCGGAATTCCAGCGCAGGAAGATCCCGGTGGCTATCGGTACGGACGGCCCGGCAAGCAATAACTGCCTGGATATGTTCCGGGAGATGTTCCTTGTGGCAGGACTGAGCAGGGTGAGGGAGAACGACGCGTCAAGCCCCGATGCCATGAAGGTGCTGCGCATGGCCACAGTCCAGGGAGCCAGGGCCATGCGGCTTAACAAGGCGGATGTACTGGCAAAGGGCAAGTATGCCGATATCATCATGATCGACCTTCATCAGCCCAATATGCAGCCCATTCACAATATACCCAAGAATCTGGTGTACAGCGGCAGCAAATCCAATGTGTGCATGACCATGATAGGGGGCAGGATACTCTACCGCAACGGGGAATTCAATGTGGGGGAGAGTGTGGAGAGTATTTACGCCAGATGTGATGAGATTGTTAGGCGCCTGACCAGCGCTTGAACAATAAAGGATACTATTCATTAACGAACGGCTCCTGCCCTTTGGGGGAAACAGAGAGGCGGAGCCGGAACAGGAGGAAAAATGTTAGAGAAAGTGTTTAAACTCAAGGAAAACAACACCAGCGTGAAGACAGAGATCATTGCCGGGCTGACAACCTTTATGACAATGGCCTACATCATTGCGCTGAACCCTAACCTGCTGACGAATTTCGACGCAGGCTCCCCTCTGTGGAACGGGGTGTTCCTGGCTACCTGTATTGCGTCAGCCATCGGTATGGCGGTGATGGCCTTTGGAGCCAACAAGCCCTTTGCCATGGCTCCCGGCATGGGCCTGAACAGCTTCTTTGCCATTGTGGTGGCCAACATCGTGAGCATTACAGGGATGACGTATCTTGCTTCCTTTCAGGCGGCACTGTGTATCATCCTGATCGAGGGCCTGGTGTTTGTAGTACTCTCCGTGCTGAATGTGCGGGAAAAGATCGTGGATGCCATTCCCCTGGGTGTGCGGCTGGGAATTGCGCCTGCCATCGGCCTGATGCTGATGAACATCGGGGTAGGCTCCAATGCGGGCGTGTACTCCGAGACCGGCGGCCCCTTCTACGCAATGCGCGATTTCTTCGGGGCGTTGACTCCCAGCCTTGCAAAGTCGAATATGGGCTCAGGGTACGGCCTTATGGTACTCACTGTTGTGACCATGTTTATCGGTCTCTTTGTTATTATCGTTCTGGCCCAGAAGGGCGTGAAAGGCGCTGTGATCCTGGGAATGCTGGCTGCAAGCGTGGTTTATTGGGTGGGAGAGGCAGTCTTCCTTGGAACCAATCCCTTTGCCAGCCTGGCTACTGCTTCCTTCCTGCCTCCCTTTAAGGATATGGCGGAGAATACATTGTTTAAGCTGAATTTCAAGGGCCTTATGGATATTGGCTGGTTCACCGTGATCACACTGGTGGTTACTTTCTGCATCATTGATATGTTTGACACCATCGGGACACTGGTGGGAACCGCAAGCCGCGCGGGTATGCTGGACAAGAACGGCAAGATGCCTCAGATGAAGGAGGCTCTGCTGGCGGATGCAGTGGGTACTGTGGCAGGCTCCCTGACAGGTACCTCCACCGTTACCACCTTCGTAGAGTCCGCTTCCGGCGTGGAAGCAGGCGGCCGTACCGGGCTTACCGCACTGACCACGGGCATCCTGTTTCTGGCCTGCATTTTCCTGGCTCCCATCGCGGCAATCATCCCGGCGGCGGCTACTTCCTCAGCGCTGATCTATGTGGGTGTGCTCATGGTAACGGGCCTTAAGAATGTAAACTTTAATGACCTCAGCCAGGCGGCGCCGGTGGCCCTGATGCTCATCGCAATGCCTATATCCGGCTCTATCGGACATGCCATCGGTATTGGTCTGATCGTTTACACGGTGATCAAGCTCTTTACCGGCAAGGCAAAGGATGTCTCTGTATTGACTTATGTATTGTCGGCGATCTTCCTGATCAAGTTCTTTTTAGTGGCATGACGGTCATAATGAAACTGGGATAATTTGGAGAAATAAATCTATGGGAAATGGAATGCTTCTGATCCTGATGCTGGCAGCTTCTGTGCCTGTGTTCTTTCTGCTGAATGCCTGGCATACTAAGAAGGAAGAAGAAAAATTCAAGAAATCGCTCTATGGAGATTGCAGCAGGCTGGCACAGAAGGAATATGCGCCGGAGCGGTTCGCCAGGATCGGGAGCTATTTCCTGCGGCATCCTTCCCCGGGACAGCTGGATGATATCACCTGGAATGACCTGGGGATGGATGATATTTTTAAGCGTATGAATTATACCCTGTCCGCATCCGGGGAGGAATACCTGTACCATACGCTGAGAACCCTGAAGCAGGAGGAGAGCGGGCTGAAGCATCTGGAAGATGTGGTGCGCTTCTTCATGGAACACCCCGATATGAGGGTACAGGTACAGCTTCAGATGAGCAGGCTGGGCTACACGGGGAAATTTTCACTGTACGATTACCTGGATAATCTGGACTATCTGGGGGAACGTTCCAACCGGAAAAGCCTGATTCAGGATCTTTTGTTCCTGCCTTTCCTGGCGCTGTTGTGGATCAGCTTTTCCGCAGGTGTGGTGGGGCTTGTGCTGCTGATGGTCTATAATATCATCACCTACTTTAAGGAAAAGGGTGAGATTGATCCTTACATTACCAGCTTTGCCTATATCATGAGGCTTCTGGAGATCTGCGGGGAGTTGGAGAAGCTCGAGATACCTGTCTGCGGGGAGGAAACGGCACAGCTTCGGACGCACAGGAGAGAAATGCAGGCCATGCAGAGGAATTCTTTCTGGGTCATGGATCCGGGGAGGGGGCAGTCGGGAGGAAATATCCTGGAGGCCATCCTGGATTATATCAGGATGATATTCCATGTGGATCTGTTAAAATTTAATCATATGCTGAAGCATCTGAGAAAGCATATTGAGGATGTGGATGCCCTGATTGGTACGGTGGGTTTCCTGGAAACCTCCATAGCCATAGGGATTTTCCGCACATCCCTGAAAGAGGGATACTGTCTTCCGGAATTCGGGGACGAGGGCAGGCTTACCATGGAGGCGGGATATCATCCGTTGATTTCTGGACCAGTGAAAAACGGCATAGACGCGGAGAGGGGAGTACTTCTGACCGGCTCCAACGCATCGGGGAAATCCACCTTCTTAAAGACGGCGGCGGTCAACGCTGTCTTTGCCCAGACCATACACACCTGCACGGCGGACCGTTTCCGGACGGCTTTCTGGCAGGTGTATTCCTCCATGGCGCTTCGGGACGACCTGGGGGCGGGGGAGAGCTATTATATGGTGGAGATAAAGGCGCTGAAGCGGATACTGGACGCCGCGGGAAAGGGCACGAAAGTGCTCTGCTTTGTGGATGAGGTGCTGCGGGGGACTAACACGGTGGAAAGGATTGCTGCCTCCACTCAGATATTAAAGAGCCTGCGTGGGTCTGAGATTCTGTGCTTTGCCGCCACCCACGATATTGAGCTGACGCGGCTCTTAGAGGAGGAATATGACAATTATCATTTTTCCGAGGTGGTAAGGGACGGCGATGTGATGTTTGACTATAAGCTCCAGTCAGGCAGCGCCACTACCAGGAATGCAATCCGGCTTCTGGAGTTGATGGGATATGCCCCGGAGATCATAGAGAGGGCTTACCGGCAGGCAGAGAGCTTTATGGAGACAGGGGAGTGGAAAATGAATGCGGCATCCCTTGACGTAAAAAGCCGGGATTGATATACTTAAAAACAGAAGTATTATTATTAGAATCAAAACAGACAAGGAGACGGTTCGGATGATCAGTTTTGTTAATTCTTTCTTATCTTACATTGTTTTGCTGCTTGTGATCGGGGTGGCTGCGGCGGTTGCGGTTACCGTCGGTATCACCATGGCAAAGAAAAAGAATGCCGGAAAGCCTTCGGAAACGACAGAAGGGACGGGCAGGGCATAGAGGATGGGAAGCCTGTATACCACCATATTATGGGATCTGGACGATACGCTCCTGGATTTTCCCTATTCGCAGCGTTACGCCCTGTCCAGATGTTTCCGAAACATAGGCCGGGAGCTTACGGAAGAACAGCATGCCTGCTATTCCAGGATCAATACAGATTACTGGAGGCGCCTGGAGCTGGGGGAAATTACCAGGGAGGAACTGCTCGTTGGCCGTTTTTCCTCGCTCTTTCAGGAATGCGGGATAGAAGGCGTTGATGTGAAGAATTTCCAAAGGGAATATGAGGAGGCCCTGGGCAGCGTATATTTATTCAGGGATGACGGCTTGTCCGTGGTCAGATCCCTTCAGGGAAAGGTGCAGCAGTATGTTATCACTAACGGTATTTCTGCCGTAGCGCGTAATAAGCTTGCGATATCGGGGCTTGAGGGGGCTATGGACGGCGTGTTCATCTCGGAGGAGATTGGCTGCCCGAAGCCGCAGAAAGAATTTTTTGAATATTGCCTGGCGCGGCTTCCCGAAAAGAACAGGGCCCGGATCCTGATCGTGGGCGACTCTCTTACCAGTGACATACGAGGGGGCGTACAGATGGGGATACCTGCCTGCTGGTATCGCCCGGAGGGCAGGCCGAACGATACGCCCTGGAGGCCGGAGTACGAAATCAGCGACCTCCATGAGGTATATGATATTGTGACGCGTTTTCCGGCGTAATACATAGCTTCCGGCACAGCGAGTAACGGATATCACTTTGAATACAGATGTAAATATGGTTATGGGGGCTTTGGGTTATGGCGAAATCAGCAGGGCAAAAATTAAAGCTTTTATATATCATAAAGCTTCTGTCGGAGAATACCGATGAGAGCCATCCTGCCAGTACCGCCGATATTATCGCTTATCTGGAGACTAACGGGATTCATTCAGAGCGAAAAAGCATTTATGACGACATCGAGAAGCTCTGTGAATTCGGGTATGATATCATACAGGTGCACAGCAGGCTCGGCGGGGGGTATTATCTGGCTGGCAGGGAGTTTGAGCTGGCGGAGTTGAAGCTGCTGGTAGACGCGGTGCAGTCTTCCCGGTTTATTACCACCCGGAAATCCCGGAGCCTGATCAGAAAACTGGAGCAGCTGGCAGGAAAGTATGATGCCGGGAAGTTGCAGAGGCAGGTCTTTGTGGCCGGACGGGTCAAGACAGAGAACGAGAGCATCTATTATAATGTGGATCACATACACAGGGCCATTCAGGAGGACAAACAGATCCGTTTTCAATATCTTGACTGGAACCTGCGGAAGCAGCTGGTTCCCAGGCTTAATGCGGAGAGGACGGTAAGCCCCTGGGCGCTGATCTGGCGGGAGGAGAATTATTACCTGGCGGCGTACGATGCGGCGGACGAGGTTATGAAGCATTTCCGTGTGGATAAGATGGGGAAGACGATGGTGCTGGACGAGAAGCGGGAGGGGATGGAGCAGTTTTCCAGGATAGACCCCGCCTCCTACACGAACCAGACCTTCGGCATGTACAGCGGGGAGGAGGAGAGCGTGACCCTGCAGTTTCCTAACAGACTGGTAGGGGTGGTTCTTGACCGGTTTGGAAGGGAAGCCGATATCCGTCCCATGACGGATCGGATTTTCCGTGTCAGAGTCAAGGTGGCTGTCAGCGGCCAGTTTTTTGGCTGGCTGGCAGGAATCGGGCGGGAGGCGGTGGTAGTCAGCCCTGCTTCCGTCAAGGAGCAGTACGGCCGCTGGCTGTCGGATATTGTGAATACCATGAAGATTACAGAGGGTCTGAGCAATGGGAAAGGTATCTAAAAACAGATGCCTTTTTTCATTTTTTTTTATGTAGATACCGAATTGACAAGCAGATAATTCTTTCATATACTGTTATATAGTGGGCACAATATGTAGGATGGGACATGACTTGGAACCCAATATTGTGGGGAAAAGGCCGTTTTTACGTAATGTCCGCGCTATCGGCCGGCTGGCCGGAAACAGGGAATCATTGAGTTTTGCAGAAGGGAATGAGACATATGAGCAGTAATTTTGATCAGGGTGTAATGGAACGGACAGACTACAGCGAGGACTTTATGCCTGCAAGAGAGGTGTGCGTGATCAAGAAGGACGGAAGCCGGGAGGCATTCAATGTCCAGAAGGTGATCAGTGCAGTGGGGAAAAGCGCTTACAGGGCATTGACCAAGTTCACGGAAGAGGATGAGAGGAAGATCTGCCAGTACGTCATTGACAAGATTAACGAGATGAATGTGGATGAAATACCGATTCCTGTAATGCATAATATAGTGGAAAGCGCACTGGAGCAGGTCAAACCCATTGTGGCGAAGAGTTATCGCGATTACCGTAATTACAAGCAGGACTTTGTGCGTATGCTGGATGATGTCTATAAAAAGAGCCAGTCCATTATGTACATTGGGGACAAGGAGAACGCCAATACGGATTCCGCCTTGGTGGCTACCAAGAGGAGCCTGATCTTTAACCAGCTGAACAAGGAGCTTTATCAGAAATTCTTCCTGACTACCGAGGAAATCCAGGCGTGTCGGGACGGCTATATCTATATCCATGATATGTCCGCCAGGAGGGATACTATGAACTGCTGCCTTTTTGATGTGCAGAATGTGCTGAGCGGCGGCTTTGAGATGGGGAATGTATGGTATAATGAGCCAAAGTCCCTCGATGTGGCGTTTGACGTTATCGGCGATATCGTGCTCAGTGCGGCCAGCCAGCAGTATGGCGGCTTTACGGTGCCCAGCGTGGATCTGATCCTGGAGCCCTATGCCGAGAAATCCTATAAGAGGTATGTGGAAAAATATAAAAAGCTCGGTATCCCTGATGGGAGGGCGGAGCAGGAAGCCTATGGTGACGTGGTCAGGGAGTTTGAGCAGGGGTTCCAGGGCTGGGAGTACAAGTTTAATACGGTGGGGAGCAGTAGGGGGGATTACCCCTTTATCACGGTGACAGCGGGCACCGGCACGGGGAAGTTCGCCAGGCTGGCTACGATTACCATGTTGAATGTGCGGAAGAAGGGACAGGGGAAAGAAGGCTGCAAGAAGCCTGTCCTGTTCCCGAAGATAGTATTTTTGTATGATGAAAAGCTCCACGGGCCGGGAATGCCTCTGGAGGATGTCTTTGAAGCCGGCGTGGAGTGTTCGGCAAAGACTATGTACCCTGACTGGCTGAGCCTGACTGGAAAGGGGTACGTGGCAAGCATGTATAAGAAGTACAAAAGGATCATTTCGCCTATGGGCTGCCGCGCTTTCCTCTCGCCCTGGTACGAGAGAGGAGGGATGCATCCCGCGGACGATCAGGACAAGCCGGTCTTTGTAGGCCGCTTTAATATCGGCGCGGTGTCCCTGCACCTGCCCATGATCCTGGCAAAGGCGCGAAAGGAAAGCCGCGACTTTTATGAGGTGCTGGATTATTATCTGAACCTAATCCGTCAGCTTCACATCCGCACCTATGCATACCTTGGGGAGATGCGTGCCTCCACGAATCCTCTGGCGTACTGCGAAGGGGGATTCCTGGGCGGGAAGCTGGGGCTTCATGACAAGATCAAGCCGCTGCTGAAATCCGCTACCGCAAGCTTTGGAATTACGGCGCTAAATGAGCTTCAGGAGCTTTACAACGGGAAATCCCTGGTGGAGGACGGCTCCTTTGCACTGGAAGTCATGGAGTATATCAATGCCAGGGTGAATGAATTCAAGGAGGAGGACGGGAACCTCTATGCCATCTACGGAACGCCTGCGGAGAACCTTTGTGGAGTCCAGGTAAAGCAGTTTCGGAATAAATATGGTATTGTGGAGGGCGTCTCCGACAGGGAGTATGTGAGCAACAGTTTCCACTGCCATGTGAGTGAGGATATCACCCCCATTGAGAAGCAGGATAAGGAGAACCGGTTCTGGGATCTGTGTAACGGAGGTAAAATCCAATATGTGAAATATCCTATTGATTATAATGTTACGGCGATCAAAACATTGATCCACCGCGCTATGGACATGGGATTTTATGAGGGAGTAAACCTTTCACTGGCCTACTGTGATGACTGCGGGCATCAGGAGCTGGAAATGGACGTATGCCCCAAGTGCGGAAGCCGTAACCTTACGAAAATTGACAGGATGAACGGTTATCTGTCCTATTCCCGCGTACACGGGGATACCAGGCTCAACGACGCCAAAATGGCGGAAATTGCGGAAAGGAAATCAATGTGAGATATCATAATATAACGAAGGACGATATGCTCAACGGCGACGGGCTCCGTGTGGTACTGTGGGTGGCCGGCTGTAATCATTGCTGCAGGGAATGCCATAATCCCATTACCTGGGATCCCGACGGGGGGCTGTTGTTTGATGATGCCGCAAAGAAGGAGATTTATGAACAGCTGGACAAAAGCTATATTTCGGGCATCACCTTTTCGGGAGGGGATCCGCTGCACCCCGCCAACGGTATGGCTGTCAGGGAACTGATGGCGCAGATTAAGGAAAAGTATCCGCAGAAGACCATCTGGCTTTACACCGGCGCTGTGTGGGAGGAAATATATTCCTATGCCCTGATGAAATATGTGGATGTGGTAGTGGACGGGGAATACATGGCAGATAAGAAAGATGTAAAGCTGCTCTGGAAGGGAAGCTCGAACCAGAGGGTCATTGATGTGAAAAAAACGCTGGCGCAGGAAGACGCCTCAGTTCCGGTGTTGTACTGCGGCGATTACGCGGAGGAGTATCAGCTGACAGAGAAGCCGGAATATGCCGGCGGGTGCTGTGTGTAGGAATTGGGGCTTTCCGAGGACATTTCTGCAGTATGCTTGAGTGATATGAGAAGGATATGGGAAGGATATGAGAAGGATAGCACAGTTTTATAAGGTAAGTGAGGCTTTGTTTGCGAAGGCAGTGAAGGAGGAGTTTCCCCGGTATGAGGAATCGGATATCCGGGAAATGTACGAAGCCCTGAAGCTGCCGCGCAGAGCTACCAGGGGGAGCGCAGGCTATGACTTCTTTGCCCCCTTTGCCTTTTCGCTTTCCCCTGGCGCCACCGTTAAGATTCCCACAGGTATCCGGGTCAGGATGGAGGAGGATTGGGTGTTGAAACTCTATCCCCGCAGCGGATTAGGCTTTAAATTCAGACTGCAGATGAATAATACGGTGGGAATCATAGACAGTGATTATTTTTATTCTGACAATGAAGGCCATATCTTCGTGAAGCTTACCAATGATTCCAATGAGGGCAGGCTTCTGACTGTGGAGCAGGGGACGGGGATTGTCCAGGGGGTTTTTCTGGAATACGGGATTACGGTGGACGATGATGCAGAGGGAATCCGCAACGGGGGCTTTGGGAGTACAACCGCCTGATAAAGCCTGTCCCTTAAAGCGGATGACATTTGGCTTAGGACAGGGTTTTGCCCTGCAGGATGGATGTCTGCCGAATAAGAATTCTTCTTCGGGTAATAATGAAAAAGTAACAGGCCTGTTTCTTCTATAATTAACAGGGAATGGAGCGGCTACTATAAAACCGGAAGGGGAATTTCATTTTGAGCGAAGAGAAGAAAAGCAGAGTGAGCGGTTCGCTGGCACAGGATATGGAATATCTGAATCGTGTTCTGGGCGTGAACCGCAATTTTGATATTATTTACCGGGTGATTCATGTGGGAGGGAAGGAAGCCTGTATGTATCTGGTGGACGGCTTTTGCAAGGACGATCTGCTGCAGAAGCTGTTACAGTATCTGATGGACCTGACGCCGGATAAAATGCCCCAAGATATGCATGGGATATCCAAACAATTCGTCCCTTATGTGGAGGTGGAGGTGGAGGATCAGTTTGACACCATGATCCAGTCTCTGCTGTCAGGGATGTTTATTCTGCTGATCGATGGCTACAGTAAGGCGCTGCTGATCGACTCCCGCACATATCCTGCCAGGAGTGTGGAGGAGCCGGAGAAGGACAAGGTGCTGCGCGGCTCCAAGGACGGCTTTGTGGAGACAGTGGTGTTCAATACTGCCCTGATCCGCCGCAGGATCCGCAGTACGGATCTCTGTATGGAGATGATGAATGCCGGGGAGAGCTCCCACACGGATATTGTGCTCTGTTATATGGATAAGAGGGTGGATCACCAGTTCCTGGAAGCGGTAAGGCGCAAGATCAGGGAAATATCGGTGGATGCGCTGACCATGAATCAGGAATCTCTGGCGGAATGTCTTTATCGAAAAAAATGGTATAATCCCTTTCCGAAATTTAAGTATACAGAGAGGCCGGACGCCGCTGCAGCTCAGATTCTGGAAGGGAATATTGTGATTCTGGTGGACAATTCGCCTTCCGCCATGATTCTGCCTACCACTATATTTGATGTCATAGAGGAGGCGGACGATTATTATTTTCCTCCCATCACGGGAACCTATCTGCGGATTGCCAGATTGCTGATTACCATCCTCACCTATATCCTGACACCGACTTTTCTGCTGCTGGTCAACTACAGCCAATGGGTGCCGGATAATTTTTCTTTTATTCTGCTGAAGGAGGAACCGAATATCCCGCTGATATGGCAGTTTTTGATTCTGGAGCTTGCCATAGACGGCTTGAAGCTGGCGGCGGTGAACACTCCCAATATGCTGAGTACGCCCCTGAGTGTACTGGCGGCTTTGGTGCTGGGGGAATTCTCAGTAAACAGTGGATGGTTTTCCGCAGAAGTCATGCTGTATATGGCATTTGTGGCGGTGGCAAATTATACCCAGCAGAATTATGAGCTGGGATATGCTTTGAAATTTATGAGAATCATAAATCTGCTTCTGACCCAATGGTTTGGGCTGTGGGGATATATCGGAGGAATCCTGCTCACCATTTTCTCCATTGCATGTAACAGGACGGTAGCAAAGACGAGCTATATTTACCCTCTGATACCCTTTAACGGGAAGGATCTGAAGAATCGTGTGATCCGGCGCAGGCTGCCGGGGGCGAAGGATATTTGAGTGGCATATTTGAGATGGGGGAGAGGGACGGCCGGAGGGCGGGAGGGTATATTCCCAGGACAGCTCGACAGGCTCCTCTCCGCATCTCGCCCATGCTCTGGGAATATACCCTCCCGCCCTCCGGCCTGTGTTCCTGCAAATGCGGTAAATATGCGTGTGGGGAGAGGAGAAAGGGAGAAGGGGCTTTTTGGGGTGAATGTTCATTTGGAATCTGCCGGAGGGCATGCTGTTGAAGGAAGGGGGATGGGTATGTATCGGTTTGCGGTCTGCGATGACAGGCAGGAGGATATTGATTACATAGAGGGGCTGATACGGGAGTGGAGCAGGGCTGCGGGGTATCAGGTCAGGATTGACGGCTTTCTTTCGGGGGAGGCTTTTTTGTTTGCCTATGAGGAAGATCCGGGGATTGATGTGCTGTTTCTGGATATTGAGATGGAGGGGATGAGCGGGATGGAGCTGGCCCGGGAGCTGAGGCTGCAGGGATCGCGGATACAGATTGTCTTTGTGACGGGGTATATGGATTATATTGCCCAGGGATATGATGTGGAGGCACTGCATTACCTGTTAAAGCCGGTGACAGGGCAGAAGCTTGGAAGTGTGCTGGAGCGGGCCATGGAACGGGTAAGGGGCAGGGAGCGAGAGCTTGTGCTTACCGTACAGGATGGTATTGTCAGGATTCCGTTGTCGGAAATCCGGTATCTGGAGGTTCTGGGAAATTATGTGACGGTTCATGCCGGGGAGGATTACTGCGTAAAGCGGACGCTCAGCGATTTGGAGCAGGAGCTGGACGAGAGATTTTACAGGATTCACCGTTCTTATATCGTTAATCTGCAGTCGGTGAAAAAATGTGCCCGCAGGGAGGTAGCCTTGAAGGACGATACAAGGCTGCCCCTTTCAAGGAAATGCTATGATGGGCTGAACCGTGCTATGATTGAGTATTTTTAAGGAGGGGAGGATATGGCGTTTTGGGAAAAGATGATTGATAAAAGGCTTGCGGAGTACCAGAGCGACCTGCTGGCGGTGCATTATGCCGAGGTGGAGAATATGTACCGGCAGACCAAGGGATGGCGCCATGATTACCGCAATCATATCCAGGTATTGAACAGCTATGCCGAACAGGGGGATCTGGAAGCTGTGAAAAGGTATCTCCGGGAATTGGACGAGGATCTGAATACGGTGGATACGGTGATGAAGACGGGGAACAAGATGACGGACGTAATCCTCAACAGCAAGGTATCCCTGGCAAGATCCCGAAATATCACAGTGAAGGCGGATGCCCATGTGCCGGTTGCGCTGTCCACCGCAGAAATCGATCTCTGTATTATCCTCGGGAATCTTTTTGATAATGCCATAGAAGCCTGTATGCCGCTTCCGGAGGAGGAGAGGCTGATCCGGATTTATATGGATATGAAGAACACCCAGCTTTATATGTCCTTTACCAATACCACCGCCGTTAAGAAACAGGAAAAAGCAGGGAAACGTTTCCTGACTACAAAGGGAATCGGGCATGGCTATGGGCTGATCCGGATCGATACCATTGTTGAGCGCTACCAGGGCTATATCAGCCGAAACAGCGAAGACGGGGCGTTTACAACAGAGATTCTTCTACCTCAATAGTCAGATTCTGCTATATTCTGATAACCATGTCTTTCCTTAATCTGCGAATTTTGATTTTTCAATTTATCACCCGGAACACGCATTTCGTCCCCGAAATGTCGTGCCCTTTTTCCGTTATGATATACTTACGCTAATTGCAAATGGATGTAAGGTTTGTAGCATGGTTGGGAAAGAGACAGTTTACAAACATCTGTTGTAAAAAGGAGAAAAGGGATGAAAGACAGCGGAAAAGAAAAAATGCAAAAGCCCGTTTACGGCCTGGGGAGTAATATTCTCTTTATGCTGCGCCGTGGGGCAGCTCATCCGGGCGTATTATGGATACTGGGGCTTGAGGTGGCTTCCGGTGTGGCAATCAGCGTTACAGGGCTGTATATGGCTCCTGTCTTCCTCGGACTGCTGGAAAAGCATGGTTCTTTTATGGAGCTTCTGCTTGTCATTGCAGGCTTTTCCCTGGCGCTGATGGGGTTAAACGGCCTGGAGGCGTATGTGAAGGCGATAGATCTGGTAGGCAGGATACAGGTCCGGCTGAGCATTCTTCATGAGATTAACAGGAAGCTGGGGGAATGTTCCTTTCCCCTGCTGTTTATGCCGGAATTTCAGGACAGGAAGACGAATGCCCAGGCTGCTACCAAAAACAATGTATGTGCCACAGAGTTGTTTTGGGAGACCCTGTATGAAATACTGAAAAACGGAATCTGCTTTCTGGTTTATCTTCTTTTGATTGCTCGTGTAAATCCACTGCTTATTTTATCGACCACGTTGATTACTGTTCTGGGATTTATGTGGACACGGCATTTCGACCGATGGGGCTATGATCACCGTGAAGAGGAAGCGGCAATCCACAGAAAAGGGAATTATTTTTATCAATGCGCAAAGAGCACCGCACTGGCGAAGGACATCCGGATTTTTGGAATGAAGGAATGGCTTCTGGATATCGAGGCAGATGTCAGGAGGCTGCTCAGGGACTTCTCCGGGCGGAGCGAGAGAAATCATCTCGCAGGGGATATCATAGGGATTGTGCTCGACCTTCTGCGCAACGGTATCATATATGCGTATCTGCTGGCGGTCACTCTGCGGGGCGGCCTGTCGGCATCGGAATTTTTGCTGTATTTTATCGCGGCCACAGGCTTTACCAGTCAGGTGACGGGGCTTCTGACCGGAGTGGGGAAGATTTACAGGCAGAGCCTGGAAATATCAAGTGTCAGGGAATTCTGCGAGACGGAGGAGCCCTTTTTGTTTGAGGGCGGGCAGGAGCTTAGAATAGAATCAGGAGGGCTTTACGAATTTGAATTCAGGGATGTTACCTTCCGGTATCCCGGTGTAAAGAAGCCTGTACTGGAACATTTTAACCTGAAGCTTAAGTCAGGGGAAAAGCTTGCTGTGGTGGGGCTTAACGGTGCCGGAAAGACAACGATGGTAAGGCTTTTATGCGGTTTTCTTGACCCCGATTCCGGTGAGGTTTTGTTAAACGGCGTAAATATCAGAGAGTATAACCGGAGGGATTATTATAAACTGTTCGGCGCTGTGTTCCAGGATTTTTCTGTCCTGGCAGGCTCCGTCGCGGAGAATGTGTCGCAGTCTCACACCCCGGATATGGATCGTGTGCAGGCTTGTCTGGAGCAGGCGGGAATCAGGGAACGGATGGAGCGCTTTCCTGAAAAATACGGGACGAAGCTGCAGAAAACGCTCTACCCGGAAGAGGCGGTGGAATTGTCGGGCGGGGAGCTGCAGCGGCTGATGCTTGCCAGGATGCTGTATAAGGACGCTCCGGTGACAGTCCTGGATGAGCCTACGGCTGCGCTGGATGCGTTGGCTGAGAAGGATATTTATGAAAGGTATGAAGATTTTACCAAGGGAAATACCTCCGTCTATATCTCGCATCGTCTGGCAAGCACCCGCTTCTGCGACAGGGTCATCCTGCTGGGCAATGGAGGGATTCTCGAAGAGGGAACTCATGAGGAATTGATGGCGCAGGGCGGAAGATATGCGGAGCTGTTCGAGTTACAGAGTAAGTATTACAGAGAAGATGTGGCAGCAAAGCAGGGAGGTTACTGAGAAAATGGAAATGGGAAAAGAAAGCGAAAAAATAGATAACAAAAACAGGGAAGATGAAAAGGAAGAAAACGGAAAGGTGCCAGGTAAGGAACGAAAGGACTTTTCCCCAGGGGAAACAGCAAGGATATATCTGCGCATTTTAAAGCTGATATGGAGGCATTTTCCCAATAATCTGGTCAGTGTGGCTATGAGCAAGCTTTTTAAAGCTGCGCTGCCCTACATTACCCTGTATTTTTCAGCCCGTTTTCTGGATGAGCTGGCAGGGGCGAGAAGGCCGGAGATCCTGACCCGGTGGGTGGTTCTGGTGTTGGTGGTATCGGCGGCGGCTTCCCTTCTGGAACGCATACTGTTTCGCTGGGAGAGGGCGGAAATTTATAATTTCCACTGGAATCACCAGGCGGAGCTGTTCGGGAAGAAGCTGCTGGAGACGGAGTTTGCGAAAATGGATGATCCGGACACTGTGGACAGGCTGACACAGATTGAACAGAACAACATGTTTATGGGACATGGCATCAATATGTTTATGGGGCATATAGACAAGCTTTTGGAGGGGATTTTTCTCATTTTTGGCGGTATGCTGTTGTCCTGGTCTCTGTTTACCAGGCCTGTGGCGGAACCGTATGCGGGAAGCGTGGGATGGAAGGCCGCGCAGGCGGGGATTCTCCTTGCCGTTTTGATCACCATCCTGCTGCGCCCTCTCTTCCATAAGCGTGAGAGGGAGGATACACTGGCATACAGCAGCCATGGAACGGCCGCCAACAGGAAATTCTTCTGGTATGGGATGCGGTTTTACGATAAGACGGAGAATGCGGCGGATGTGCGGATATACAGGCAGGATGTCTTTGACAGTGAAGAGCTGGCGGACTGCAATAGAAATCTATTGGGAAATGCGGAAATTATGTTCCGCAGGGTCATTGGTAAGTGCAGAGCGGGAAGTGCCATGTTTTCTCATCTGACCATGGGGGGCATCTATCTGTACGTCTGTCTGAAAGCATGGTTTGGAGCCTTTGGCGTGGGCAGTGTGACCCGATATGTAGGGGCTCTCAATTCCATGGCCAATGGGGCTGCATCTGTCCTGAATCTTTTTGCAGAGGCGCGGACCAATGCCTATTATCTGAATAAAATCTGTGAATTCCTGGATATATCAAACGAGATGTATCAGGGCTCCCTGACGGTGGAGAAGCGTAACGACAGGAATTACGAGGTAGAGTTTCGTGACGTCAGCTTCCGGTATCCCAATACCCGGGAGTATGCCCTGCGGCATGTGAATATGCGGTTCAGGGTAGGGGAACGGCTGGCAGTGGTGGGAGAGAACGGTTCCGGCAAGACCACCTTTATCAAGCTGCTCTGCAGACTCTATGATCCTACTGAGGGACAGATCCTGCTAAATGGCATTGACATCAGAAAGTACGATTATCAGGAATATCTCTCCGTATTTTCCGTTGTATTCCAGGACTTCCAGCTTCTTTCCCTGGGGCTTGGACAGAATGTGGCGGCGGGGACGGTTTACGATACCGGCCGGGTGAGGGACTGTCTGGGCAAGGCGGGACTGGCTGACTGGCTTGCAAAACAGCCTGAGGGGCTGGAGACGAAGCTTTATAAGGAGATTGCTGTGGGGGAGGGAGTAGAGGTTTCCGGAGGGGAGGAGCAGAAGATTGCCATCGCCCGGAGCATGTATCGGGATGCTCCTTTTGTGATACTGGATGAGCCTACGGCTGCACTGGATCCGGTATCGGAATATGAGGTCTATTCTCATTTCAATGATATTATTGCAGACTGCACTGCGATTTATATCAGCCACCGCCTTTCCTCCTGCCGGTTCTGTGACGAGATAGCCGTGTTCCATCAGGGAAGCATCATTGAAAAGGGAACTCATGAACAGCTTCTGGGACAGGGAGGGAAGTATTGCGAGCTGTGGACGGCGCAGGCCCAGTATTATATATAACAAATGCAACCATAGCATAGAGATATGGCGACAAGTTATTCTTTGACAAGTTACTGCCTTGGCTGTAAAATGATAAAGGATTCAAAAAGGTGTAATGAGGTCGAAGAAATGAACCATATTTTAAATAAGAAGCATTTGGATAAAGAGGCACAGAAGGCCGGGAAAAGGCAGCTTTCTTACAGGCAGATAATTTTTTTCTGCCTGGGCGGGCTGATGGGGGTGCTGACCCTGATTTTTTTTGTATATGCGTATTACGACTTCCACGGGGATTGCAGGGACAGCGCTTTGCGGGAGGCCCGCAGTACGGCGGAAAGGATAGCCGACTGGACGGACGGCTTCTTTACCGTGTCCGGCCCGGGGGATGCACAAGAGCTTATGTCTGTGTGGGAACAGGGCGTGCGGGAGAGGACTGGCCCCGATGAGGGGGGCGTGATCCTGAATGGGCAGGGGGAAACGGTGTTTTCCACAAATCCGGGTCTGAATGAAATTTGTAAAAAGATTGCGGATGGAAATGCGGAAAGCCGTATTTTTGAAAATGGGGGGGGTATTTACCTGGCAGTGGGTATCAGCGCTTCTGAATCCCCTGAATGGACATGCTATATATTCAGGGATGTGAGGGCTGAAGCAGAAAATTACCGTTTCCCCATGAGGAGGTTCCTTCTTTGGCTGCTGTTTATGGGCATCAGTCTTCTGGTGACTGCCTGGCTGATCTACCGTCCCATTGACCGATTGATAAAAAGTGTGGGCAGGGAGACGGGAAAGAAGGCGCAGAGGAAGAATGAGCTGGAATTTATAAGCGGAAGTTTTCATGAGCTTAAGGATGACAGCCAGAAGTTGAAAAAAATGATGCTCCAGAAGCAGGACAAGCTTCAGGAAATGTTCACAATGCGCCTGATCCGGGGAGATATCACCCGAAGGGAGGAATATGACGAATATGTAAAAGATTTTCATTTGTATTCTTGGAAATGCTTTGTTACAATTGTGGCTGTATTGAACCTGAGAGAGGAGGAGGATACCCAGAGCAATATCAAGGAAGATGCCATCTGCCTCCAAATTGTGGAGGAAATGACAGAGGATTTAAAATGTTTGGCATGGATGCCGCCTGTATATAATGCCTGTACCATTGTTGCAATCCTGGGAGGGGATGAGGATGAGCAGCTATTGGGACGGATAAAGGAATATTGTACGAAGCTGCAGGAATTCTCGGAGAATGTCTGCGGTTACCGGCTTTTGATGGGGGTAAGTGCCGCTCACAATAACCCCCGGCATATCAATATGGCATATCGGGAAAGTATCAATGCGCTGACAAGATCTGGCTCTGTTCGTCAGGATGTCGGCGGGGAAGAAATTACCAATTGCTATTTCTATCTCACCGGCCTTTCCTCTTCGGAAATGCCTTATGATGCATCCTATGAGAAACAGATGCAGCTGGGAATTAAGAATATGGATAAAGCCCAGTGCTATAAGGCGGCAAACGATTTCTTTGGATATCTGAAAGAGGAAAATTACAGCCAGGAGGAGCTTATGATATATGTCCTGCGGTTTGTGGATACAATCCTGCTTACCGCCATGGAGCTCAGGGTGGATGTGGAAGCGATGTATCCTGACGGGCTCCGCAGGGTTTACGACGAATTGATGGAGGTATTGGAACCTTCCCGGGAGAGAAGATATATTAAGAAGAATCTGGTGGATCCGATTCTGGAAGCGCGCAGAGAGCTGATGGAGAAACGTTCTTATTCCCTGTTGGAGGATATTGAGCAGCTGATCCATGAGAAAAAGGGAGATATATCATTGGCGGAATGTGCGGAAATTTTGGGAGTTCACACCACCTATATCTGGAAAATCCTGAAGACGGAAAGGGGGAAAACCTTCAGCGATTTTCTGGAAGAATATAAACTGGACGAGGCAAAAAGGCTTCTTTTAAATACCAATATGACGGTTGCAGAGATTGCTTCTGCGTTAAATTATACAAACGCTCAGAATTTCATACGCTTCTTCAGTAAGAGTACTGGTATGACACCCGGTAAATTTCGGAAATTATACTAAAAAAGCAGTGTAAATATAGAACTTTTGAATAATCATTTAATTTATTTTTGAATTTTCAAAATAAATTAAATGATTATTTTTTTGGTTTTGCATAAAAAGTCCTCTGATACAGGGGAGATGTTGAGTGGTTTTAACAAAGGGCGGAATGAGTCAATAAGATGATTATAGACGTAATGACTAAACGAAGACTAAAATTTTTATAAATAAAAAATGTTTTTGCACATGTGCCTCTGCGCATATGTGTAAATTTTATTTTTTATGATCAACAACAATGAAAGGTGGTTTCCTATGGCAGAGAAGGTTAAGAAACAAAAAGGTGCGATTACCCTTTCCAATGGGCAGGTGATCGTGCCGAAGCGCAAGAGCACTTGGCAATATATGGTGCAGCATAAATGGCTGTATTTTTTATTGCTTCCGGGATTCATCTATTTTATCATGTTCCGCTACATTCCCATGGGCGGGCTGGTAATCGCATTTAAGGAGTATTCTCCCTTCAAGGGAATCTGGGGAAGTCCCTGGGTGGGATTTGGCCAGTTCCAGAAATTCTTCAGCAATAATGATTTCTTGAAATTGCTGACGAATACTCTCGGAATCAGCCTGCTGCAGTTGGTTTTCTATTTCCCGGCGCCTATTATCCTTTCCCTGTTTTTAAATGAGGTAAGACATAACGGCTATAAGAGAGTAGTTCAGACGCTGGTGTACATCCCTCATTTTGTGTCCTGGGTTATCGTGGCCAGCCTGACCTATCAGTTATTCAACGTAACCGATGGTGTGTTCAATGTGATATTCAGAGCGATTTCCGGCGGGCAGACCTTTGATATTCTGCAGAAATCTTCCACCTTCTGGGGACTGATCGTTGGCCAGGATATCTGGCGTGAGACCGGTTACGGAACTATCGTATTCCTGGCGGCCCTCTCCGGAGTGGATCAGGAGCTGTACGAGGCTGCAAGAGTGGACGGCGCGGGGCGCTGGAGACTGATGTGGCACATTACCCTTCCGGCCATCAGAGGAACCATTGTCATGATGCTGATCATGCGTGTGGGAAGCATTCTGAATACTGGTTATGAGCAGATTTTCCTGATGAGAAATGACTTGAATCTTGCCAGAGCGGAAGTATTTGATACATACATCTACACAAAAGGTATCCGAAGCGGAATGTATTCCTTCTCCTCTGCAGCGGGTATGTTTAAATCCGTGGTAGGAATGATTATGGTGCTCACTGCCGACAGAGTGGCGAAGGCCTTCGGCGAGAGCGGACTATATTAGGGAGGAGTGTGACACATGGCAAGAGAACATAAAGTAAAAGAGGGCGCCAAGGTTCGCAAGAGCACCGGTGACCGTATTGTGGATGTGATTATTTATGTTGCATTGGGGCTGATTGCGCTGAGTACCGTACTGCCGTTTCTGTATGTGCTCGCGGGTTCCTTCGCTACAGAGAAGGAACTGACGGAGAAAGCGTTCTTTATCATCCCCAGCGTGTGGTCCATCAACGCGTACCGTTACGCCATTGAGACGGCCAACATTTTGAGGGGTCTGCGTAATTCCGTGCTGTTGACGATATTGGGAACCTTCTGCTGTATGGCGTTTTCCCTGAGTTTTGCATATCCTCTGTCCAAGTCTCATTTCAGAGGCCGTAACTGGATCATGAACATGGTAATCTTTACCATGCTGTTCGGCGGAGGCATGATTCCTTCCTATCTGGTGTTCCAGGCATACGGCCTGCTGGACAGCTGGTGGGCGCTGATACTGCCTGGCCTGATCAGCCCCTTTAACATGATCATTATTAAAAAATTCTTCCAGGGACTGCCTGTGGAGCTGGACGAGGCATCTTATATGGATGGTGCCAACGATCTGCAGATTTTCGCAAAGGTGGCGCTTCCTCTGTCCAAGCCTGTTATCGCTTCCATTTCCCTGTTTTACGGCGTGGGATTCTGGAACGATTACTTTAATTCCATGATTTACCTGTCCACACCGGAGAAATATCCGATTCAGATTCAGCTGCGTTCCATTATCCTGCTGTCATCCAAGGTTTCGGATACCGTGCTGGACTATGACATGTTCGGCGCCCCGCCTGACAAAGCGGTGAAGATGGCATGTACCGTCATTGCTACTATGCCTATTCTGATCGTATATCCTTTCGTTCAGAAGTATTTCACAAAGGGTGTTATGGTCGGTGCGGTCAAGGGCTGATCTTTGGGCGGCTCTATCAGAATGATGATTACGGGTTTTTCCCCGTTTTCATAAATTTTCATTAATGGAGGGGAAGCTTCTGCTTTGAAATATGCAGCGGTTATTCCTTTCAAAAAACAAGGAGGATGAAAATGAAAAGAAAAAGTTTAAGCAAGGTATTTGCCCTGGCGCTTGCTTCTGCAATGACTCTTGGTCTTGCGGCATGCGGCGGTGACGATGCTGCAACTGGTTCCAGCGCGGCGTCCACACCCAGCTCCAGCCAGGCAGATGCAAGTTCCAGCCAGCAGGCGGACGCAAGCTCTTCTGCAGCGGGAACCGAAACCAATGCTCCCATCGAGCGTCAGACCATCACATGGAGCCTGATCGACCTGAATGCGGGCAACAATAATGTGGGCGAATATGCAGAGCAGATTTTCCAGCAGGTTGAGGACTATGTAGGTCATGATATCGAGGTTACCTGGGTCATGAACGATGCATTGGCTGAGACCAACTCTCTGGCATTTGCAAGCCCCAAGACCATGCCTATGATCATGTCTTACGGCGGAACCATGACCGGTGACGTTGTACGTGCCGCAAAAGACGGCGCATTTATCGACCTGAACGAATATATCTGGGACAGCGAGAAGTACCCCAACCTTTCCCAGATGTCCGAGGCGGTTGCTGCGAACCTGACCGTAGATGGTCATCTGATCGCACTTCCCCGCTGCCGTGTGGTAGGCCGTTATGGTCTCTGCTATCGTCAGGACTGGGCTGAGGCGCTTGGCGTGGAGCTTCCTGCAAACGCAACTCCCGATGATGTGTACAACATGCTGGTAGCTATGAAGAACGGTAATGACAAGCATGAAGGTTTCTGCGATTATCCTATGGAGATGACCTCCTACACCGGTCCTTTCGACATTATCCAGACCTGGTTTGGATGCGGCAACAGCTGGGCTGAGGTTGACGGACAGCTGGTTCCCGTGTGGATGCAGGATGAGTACTTTGAGGCTGTTGAGTACATCAAGAAGCTCTATGACGAGCAGCTGATGCCTCAGGACTGGCCCTCCAGAGGAACCGATTCCTGGTCTGAGGGATGTAAGAAGGGTGATAACGGCGTGTACATCGATGTTCTGGACTCCGGTAAGAGAATCTGGAATTACTTCGTAGCAGAGGAGACCAAGACTCCTTCTGTAGTGGATCCTTCCAAGGATGCTTCCATGGTTCTGTACGGCGCTGTGAATGGCCATACTCTGGCTACCGCAGGTTATAATGGATTCTTCACCCTGTCCGCGTCTACTCTGGATACTCCTGAGAAGATTGAGGCAGCTCTGACCATCCTTGACAAGCTGAGTGATCCTGAGATGCAGGTTCTGACCCAGTTCGGTCTGGAAGGAATCAACTATGAGCTCGACGACCAGGGCAGAGTTGTTAAGCTGGATGTTGAGGATGAGGCTTTGGCAGGCAACTACAAGGGTCTGAACCAGATGCTGACCTTCCTTCCTTCTACAGAGGCTACAACCGTTCCTGTTGTTACCACTGAGAGAGACGACGCTCAGAATGCAGCTTATGCTGCAGCACTGCCTGTAGCAGAAATCGATCCCGCGCTTTCCTTCAAGGTGAATTCTGAGGCATATTCCCTGAATGGTGCGGATCTGGATACTCAGGCTACCGCTCTGAGATCCCAGTACATCTGCGGTGAGATTACCCTGGATCAGTTGAAGTCCGGACTGGACGGAATCAGGGCGGCTGGTTACGACCAGATCATCACCGAGATTAACGAGCAGTATAAGGCTAACCAGTAATTACTGGAGGCAGGTTTTACGCGGATTTTTCCGCCTGTACATTTCGCTTAAATAAAGCGCCGGCATCTGTAAAAGGATGCCGGCGTTTTGATGTGAAAAATCAGTGGTTTTACCTTATTTGATTCCCCGTTGTTTAGGGCAGGTTATTGTCTTTCGCAGGTAATGAACAAGTGACTGGTCAGCATATCAATTTACACCAATTCCTTCCTGGCGCATACTATAGTATAAATAAAGTCTAAAGAAGGAAGGAATAAAAATGCAGGACTACTTGTATGAAAATAATATTGACAAATTTCCTGTTGCAATGGCTTATGTGCCCTGGCAGAGATTTGACAAGATGTTTGACGACCTGGAGAAAGCCTATTGCACCGGCACCATTTTCCCGGAATTGGATAAACCTTTTACAGGAAGGAGATGCGTATAATGGGCAATAATAAGGAACAGCTTTTAAGAGATATTGGTATTGTGGATTTCGTGCTGACAGAGCTCACACTGTATCTGGATACCCATCCCTTTGATCGTAACGCCATGGAGTATTTTAATCATTACAACAGGATCAAACATCAGATGGAGAAGGAGTTTTCCATGAAATATTTCCCTCTGAATACGAGTATGGCTGAGAGTAATAAGGAATGGCGCTGGGGAATGGCTCCCCTGCCCTGGGAAGGAGTGTGCGGCTAAATGTGGAGTTATGAGAGAAGATTGCAATTTCCTGTAAACATCAAGGAGCCTAATGCAAAGCTGGCGCAGGTCATCATCTCCCAGTTCGGCGGTCCCGACGGGGAATTGAGCGCAAGCATGCGTTATCTGTCCCAGAGATATTCCATGCCTTACAAAGAGGTGGCGGGGCTTTTGACAGATATAGGTACAGAGGAGCTGGCGCATATGGAAATGGTGTCCGCCATTGTCCATCAGCTGACCAGGAATCTCTCCATGGAGGAGATCGAGAAGAGCGGCTTTGCAACTTACTATGTGGATCACACCCTGGGGGTATGGCCCACCGCGGCGGCGGGGATTCCGTTCAACGCCTGCGAATTTCAGGTAAAAGGAGACCCGATTACTGATTTGACTGAGGATTTGGCAGCGGAGCAGAAGGCGAGGAGCACTTATGACAATATTCTGCGCCTGATTAAGGAGCCCGATGTGTGCGAGCCCATTAAGTTCCTGCGGGAGAGGGAGGTCGTGCATTTCCAGAGGTTTGGTGAAGCAAATCGGGAAGATTGCAGTAAATCAGAACACGCACAATATAATCACTAAGACGCATACCACACGCCCCTCAAAGCTGTGGACTTTACCTTTTATTAATGGTAAGCAGCCAAGTCAAGGATTTATCGCTTTAGCGGCGTTTACATCCTTGACTTGGCTGTTTGGCGTTGATAGTCTGGGAAAGGCATAAAGAAGAATTTGCCGGGTTTGTGCTTTGTATGTACTTCATTTTACTGCTGTTTTTTATACTCTATCCCCCATGCTTCCATAGCGTTAATGATCGGAAGCATGGACATCCCCAATTCACTAAGGGCATATTCTACTCTTGGCGGCACTTCTGGATATGCAGTACGGGTAACAATCCCGTCACTTTCCATAGAGCGTAAGCTGTCTGTCAAAACTTTCTGACTAATACCCTCTAATGATTTTTGAAGCTCATTAAACCGCCACGGCCTGACACGAAGATTACGCATAATCAATAGTTTCCACTTATTCCCAATGAGCTGTACTGTTGTAGCAACCGGACAAGCCGGGAGTTCTTCTTTCTTAACCATAGCAATACCTCTTTTCTTTTTACTATAACACACAAAAATATATGTTACACTCAAATTATAGTGTAATACGCTTCTTAATTCAACTCCAAATAAATCATAAAATTTTTTCCTGCTTAGTCCGCTTGATCACACAAAACTTACAAAAAAGTAATCACCTAATAAAAAGGTGCGTACTTCCAAATAACAAGAAAGTCCGTAAAATAAGAATTGCAGAGAGGAAAACCTCTCAAAAAACAAAACAGGAGGAAAACAAGGAGGAATAAAAATGGCACTTTCAAATTTATCTGGTTGGAATGACAATACGGGGGCTTCTTCCGCTTGCGGTACTGGTTGCGGTGCTGCCGATAAGCCCGCGGAAGCCCCGACTGCCTGCGGCGCTGCCGATAAGCCCGCGGAAGCCCCGACAGCTTGCGGCTCTGCCTGCGGTGCGTCTGACAAATAATTCTAACTGAAAAGGCGTTTTACATTGCCTGCTCCCGGAGTGTAATGTTCTGCGAACATTGCTCCGGGGGCATATTACAAAAATATCCGGCTGTATGCCGTTCTTATAGAAAATTTACAAGGAGGTTTCACTATGAAACAATATTTTGCTGAAGCGAAGCAATATTTCGCTTTTCAATGGCACATTACGGACGAGTGCGACCAACGCTGCAAACACTGTTACATTTTTTCTGAAAACAACTGTAAGACATTAGATAGTATGTCTTGGGAACAAATGCAGTCTGTCTTTGAAAACTGCCTTGAAATGTGCAATAAGTACAACCGTCTGCCTTATTTTTACCTCACTGGCGGCGACCCTATTCTGCACCCCGATTTTTGGAAACTGTTAAATCTTTTCAAAGAAAAGGAAGTACCCTTTACAATACTTGGCAATCCATTCCATTTAAATGACGAGGTATGCAGGCAGCTAAAAGATATGGGCTGCGAAAAATATCAAATGTCCCTTGACGGCATGGAAAAAACACATGACTGGTTTCGCAAACCTGGTTCTTTTCACTGCACATTGGAAAAAATACAGGGTATCAAAAAAGCGGGAATACGTTCTGTCATTATGACAACCGTATCCGGGACAAATTTTTCTGAAATCCCCGATATTATTGACACCGTGGTAAAACATAAAGTAGATGTGTTTGCATTTGCCCGCTACTGTCCCACAAAACGGCAACAGGCTGCCGGGGAAAAAGAAACGGGAATGACCCCGCAGGAATACAGGGCATTATTAGATACCTGCTATGCAAAATTCAAAGCCTATGAAGCGGCAGGTTGTGAAACATATTTTAACTTAAAAGACCACCTTTGGACGCTGTATCTGTATGAAAAAGGAATTTTCAAAATCCCGGAAAATGCAAAGCCGGATATTATATACGGCGGCTGCAACTGCGGCAACTGCCATTTAACGATTTTACCTACGGGAGATATCTACGCCTGCCGGAGATTAAAAAGCAAAGTGGGAAATATTTTTACTGACAGGATAACTGATGTTTGGACAGGTAAAAACATGGAAAGCTATCGGGAATATGAAAAATTTGAAAAATGTGCAAAATGCGAATTGCTAAGGTTCTGCCGTGGCTGTCCCGCTGTAGCATATGGCACAAACGGCAGTTTCTATGGCGCAGACCCGCACTGTTGGAAAGCTACGAGCCATGCGGCACAGGAAGCGTGAACAGGATGGGGGCTTGCTCACAATCCTGTTTACGCTTTCTGTGATATACGGCGACAGCCGTCAAGCAAAATGCGGCGAAGCGGAATCGAGCTTGTATGGCGGAAAGGAGAAAACGAAAAATGAAAGCTGTCATTTTGACAAAACCCACTGAAAGTACAGAGGTAAAAATAACGGAATATCCCACGCCTGCGGTAAAGCCCGGCTGGGTGCTTGTTCGTATCAAGTCCTTTGGCATGAACCATTCCGAACAGATATTACGGAAATCAGAAATATCTGCCCCATATATTCAAAAACCCATTATTCCCGGCATAGAGTGTGTTGGGGAGATTGCGGACGCTTCCGATACTGCTTTTACTGCCGGGCAGAAAGTGATTGCCCTCATGGGCGGCATGGGGCGTAGTTTTCATGGAAGCTATGCAGAATACGCCCTGCTTCCTGCACACCATGTTTTTACGGTAAACACAAGCCTGTCATGGGATCAGCTTGCGGCGATACCCGAAACTTACTTTACCGCATGGGGTTCTCTCTTTGAATGTCTTTCCTTAAAAAGCAACGACCACTTGCTTGTCCGGGGCGGCACTTGTGCTTTAGGGTATGCGGCTATTCAGATTGCAAAGGCTTTAGGCTGTAAAGTTACCGCAACCACCCATAAAGAAAGCAAAATGCAATTATTGTCCGACTGCGGGGCAGACACGGCTTTGCTTGACAATGGCTCATTAAAGGGGCAGGTTTCCGGCATTACAAAAGCATTGGAGCTTGTTGGAATAAAGACGCTTAAAGATACGCTGTCCTGCATGGAAAAAGGCGGGATAGTCTGCAATACAGGCAATCTTGGCGGCGTATATACATGGAATGGTTTTGACCCGATCAAAGACATTCCGAACGGTATCTATTTGACAGGCTTTTTCAGCAACACGCCTACACAGGAAATGATCAATGATATATTTGCTTTTCTGAATACACATAACCTTACCCCTCATATCGGAAAACGCTACCTTTTTACGGATATTGCAAAGGCATGTGAGGATATGGAGAACGGTAAAATAAACGGTAAAATTGTGATTGGCGTGGACGGTGGTGATCTTAATGTTTAGAGCTGTTACAGCCAAAGAAGCGCAGATAAACAGACTTAAGGCGGAAATAGAAACCGCAGATGCTATCATTATCGGGACAGGGGCAGGGCTTTCTACCTCTGCCGGATTTACCTATACGGGAAGCCGTTTCCGTCAATACTTTTCGGATTTTGAAGATAAATGCGGCTTCCATGATATGTATTCCGGCGGCTTTTATCCTTACAAGACCCCGAAGGAACACTGGGCGTATTGGAGCTGTTATATTGAAGTCAACCGTTATCGGAATACGGACAGGCCTGTTTATGAGAATCTGTATAAGCTTGTAAAAGACAAGGATTATTTTGTCATCACAACCAACGTAGACCATTGTTTCCAAAAGGCCGGCTTTGATAAAAAGCGGCTATTCTATACGCAGGGAGATTATGGATTGTTTCAATGTTCCGTTCCATGCTGCCAAACAACCTATGACAACCGGGAAAGTATCGGACGCATGCTAAAAGAACAAAAGGATATGCGTATTCCCTCTGAACTGCTCTCTATATGCCCCGTTTGTGGGAAACCTCTCACTGAATATTTCGTGCTGAGGGAGCCATTGATATTCATTTGAGATCCACCAATGCACACATAGAATCCGCTTACCTTTTGCTATGTGTCAGAATACTCAAAGTGGGGCTTCTGTGTCAATGACAAGGGCTTATGCCTGCACTGGCGCGCATCATTGACACAAAATCCCCATTTGAGTGGGGGTAAGTAAGCAAAAGTAAGGGTGGATCTGTTCTGCGAACCGTTGGCTCCATTAGGAAATCTGATGGAGCCTATCCACAG
>CATKXX010000023.1 GCA_949840935.1 uncultured Acetatifactor sp.
CCATTTCTTGTACTTTGAGGGAATGAAGAAGCGCTTAAAAATCCGTGAGCAGCTTCCGCTTTCTCTCAATCATTTCGTCTATTTTTTGTATATATAGAGCCACATCCTTCACATTCTCGCTTCGCTCGATCCGTCCGTCCGGGTACACCCTTTTGGAAATCGAACCTGCTCCGCAAGCCACGATAGACTGTTTCTCCTCCATGATCAGGACATTATACAGCCCGAACCGGCCTTCTCTCGCATACCCCACATTTTCAAAATTGCCGGACATATTTTTCTGGCGGTACAGGTAATAGGGCTCCAGCCCCAGCCTTTTGGCCCCCTCCGCGGCAATCCTCATGGTCTCGTCCGTATTGCGCAACGTGGATACCCCGTTTTCCTGTATCCACTGGTTCAGCCTGGATGCCCGCTTGATGGCAAGGGAATGGACGGTAAGGCTGTCCGGGGCAAGCTCCACCACCCTGTCGATGGTGTGCTGCACATCTGTCTCCGTTTCCCCGGGAAGCCCCAGGATCAGATCCATATTGATATTGTCAAATCCCACCCTGCGGGCCAGCGCATACGCCTCCTCCACCTGCCTAACGGTGGCCTTCCTGCCGATCAGATCAAGCGTTTCCTGCTTCATGGTCTGGGGATTGACGGAGATCCTGGTAACTCCATTCTCATAAAGCACCCGCAGCTTCTCCTCCGTAATGCTGTCGGCACGTCCCGCCTCCACCGTAAATTCCTTCAGGGAACGGAAATCAAACAGGCTTCTCAGTCTCTGAAGCAAGCGGTCTGACTGCCCCGGATCCAGTGTGGTGGGAGTGCCTCCGCCGATATAGATGCTGTCCAGGGTTCTATTTCCACAGCACTTTGCCACGTATTCTATCTCTTTTGTCAGACAGTCCAGATAGGCGTCCACCATTTCCCGATAACCTCCGATGGGGTAGGAGGTAAAGGAACAATAGAGGCAGGTCGTGGGGCAGAAAGGAATCCCTATGTACAGGCTGTAACCGTCCCGGCTATGGACATCCGCCAAAAGCTTCCGCTCCCGCTGCGCGATATCCACCGCAAGCTCCGCCTTTTCCACACTGGTATAATGCTCCCTGCAATAATGCTCTATGATCTCCTGACGGCTGCAGCCATCCTCCAGAAGGCCGCAGGCTATCTTCACAGGACGGATGCCGATGAGGTTCCCCCAGGGCAGGCTTCGGCCGGTCTCCCTGCTCAGCACCTCATAGAGAAACCGTTTCAAGCCACCCTTGAAATCCTCTCCCGGAGGCTTCGTCCAGCGGCTTGCCCTGCCGTCCACGGTAAGCTCCACGGCCTCCGCCTCCACACAAAGACGGATCCGCACTTTATCCTCCAGCTCCCGCCTCTTATCCGCCCGGCTCTCAGGCAGCAGCACAGCCACCTGTTCCCCGGGATAAAAAGACTTCACCAGAGCCTGTATATCATATTCATAATTCTCCCTGTTGACTTCGACCGCAAACATCCTTCCTCCCTCCCACAATAAGCTGACGCTGCAGGGCCTTGTGGCCCGTTGCCCACGGAAATGATGACAAAGGCGACAGTTCGCATCTGCCGCTGTCGCCCTTTCCTCCGCGTCACACGCAAAAAGGATTGTATTTCATCTCATGCCCGATGGTGGTGCTTTCCCCATGCCCCGGATACACCTTTGTCTCCTCCGGCAGCACAAAGAGCTTCTCCCGTATGGATCTCACCAGGGTGCCCATACTGCCCGTGGGGAAATCCGTCCTACCTACGGACTCCGCAAACAGCGTATCCCCGGCAATCAGCATTCCCGCTTCCTCAAAATAATAGCAGCAGCCTCCCGCAGTGTGTCCCGGTGTGGCAATCGCCTTGCAGGTCATCCCGGCCAGCGTAATCTCCTGCCCATCCTTCACATATACATCCGCGTAGGTGGAACAGGCCCTTCCTGCCTGCTCCGACACATTCATGCCGGGATCCTTCAACAGGACTCTCTCATCCTCATGGGCATAAACCTTCACAGGCCCTGTACCATCCGCCTCCGCAGCCGCATTGACAGCATCCCTCAAGGCATCCAGCCCCCAGATATGGTCGAAATGCCCGTGGGTCAGAAGGATTCCCGCCACGCGGAAACCGTTTTTTAACAAAGCGCCGTATATCTTCTGCCCCTGATCCGCGGGATCCACCACAATTGCCTCATGCTCCCCTTCCCGATATAAAAAATAACAATTCGTCTGACAGACGCTCAACACCATCCTGCCAATCTTAATCCCACCCATATCCGCTTCCTCTCGTTTCTCATTTCCTACCGGTTTCCGCAGTTCTCATACCGCACCGCCAGCCGAAGCCCTTTCGCGCATACCGCCTTCGGCAGCACAAACCGTTCCTCAAACTGCCACAGTGCCATCACAAAAGAGCCTCTTTCAAAAGAACCGTTTCCCTCTTGATATTCCTCCAGGCCACCGCAATACCGCAAGAACGCCTGTCCCCGGCATCATGTCCTCAGCCGGTAGTCCTCTCGATATCGATCACACTTTCAACCCCCCGGATTTTCTCAATCACGCGGTTCAGCTCCTCCCTGCTGCCGATTTCAAAGGTCGTCTGGAGGGTGGCCGTCCCCTGCCTGCTGATCCGGGTATTCATAGACAGGATATCGATATTTCTCTCCGTCAGGGCCCTGGAGATATCCGCCAGAAGGCCGTTCCTGTTATTGGCGTAAATCTTGATCTCCGCCACATACTTTTCGCTCCCGTTCTCGGGGGCCTGCCATTCCGCGTCAATGAGTCTGGCGCGCTCCATCTCCGGGAGGTTCATCATATTGACGCAGTCAGTCCGGTGGATGGACACTCCCCGCCCCCTGGTGATAAATCCCACAATCTCATCGCCGGGCACGGGGGAACAACACTTGGAAAACCTTACCGAGAGGTCGGCAATGCCCTTTACCACAATACCGCTCTTTGTCCTCATGGCAATGGGCCGGTTTACATTGGCATTCCCCATCTCCACGATATTCTGCAGGACTTCCTCGTTCGTCAGTACCTTCCTGTGGTTCCTCTCATACAGCTCCTGCATCTTATTCACGATCTGCCCTTCCTTCAGGGCACCGTGACCTATCGCGGCCAGAACCGCATCCCAGTCCCGGAAGCCGTATTTACGCATGACGGCCTCCATATACTCCTGCTTTAACAGGTCGGAAAGATTGATATTCCTGGACTTGCAATAAGTAGAGAGGAGCTCCTTCCCCTTTATGATATTGTCTTCCTTCAGCTCATTCTTGAACCATTGGTTGATCTTATTCTTTGCCTGTGTGCTCTTTACCACATTCAGCCAGTCGCGGCTGGGCCCCTTGGAATTCTGGGAGGTAATGATCTCAATCCTGTCGCCGTTTTTAATCTCATAATCGATCGTCACCAGCTTGCCGTTGACCCTGGCCCCCACCATTCTGTTTCCCACCGCTGAATGGATATTATAAGCGAAATCAATAGGAGTTGAGCCCGCAGGAAGATTCTTCACGTCGCCGGTGGGGGTAAAGCAGTACACGCTGTCGGAAAACAGATCCAGGTCATTTTTCAGCAGATTCATAAATTCCCTGTTATCGGACATGTCCTGCTGCCACTCCAGGATCTGACGCAGCCAGACCAGCTTCTCCTCCTCCTGGCCTTCCACCTTCTTACCGTCAGAAGCTTCCTTATATTTCCAGTGGGCAGCAATGCCGTACTCCGCCTCCTTGTGCATCTCGAAAGTCCGTATCTGAATCTCAAAGGGCTGCCCCGTGCTGCCGATCAGGGTAGTATGCAGGGACTGGTACCGGTTGGCCTTGGGCATGGCGATATAGTCCTTAAAGCGGCCGGGGATGGGCTTATACATCTCATGGATCACTCCCAGGGCCGCATAGCAGTCCTTTACCGTGTCCACAATGATCCTCACTGCAAACAGGTCGTAAATCTGATCCAGGGTCTTGTTCTGATTCACCATCTTCTTGTAAATACTGAAGAAATGCTTGATACGGCCGTCTATTTTTGCCTTGATTCCAGCATTCGCGATGTGCTCGCTGACCTCGTCTACAATGCCCTGTATATATTTCTCCCGGACGCTCTTGCGAACCGCTATCTTCTCCACAAGGTCATAATAAGCCTCCGGCTCCAGATATTTTAAAGCCAGATCGTCCAGCTCCGTCTTCAGTCTGCTGATACCCAGCCTGTGGGCAATGGGACAGTAAATTTCCAGCGTCTCCTTGGCAATACGCTGCTGGCTCTCCGGGCTCTTGTACTTCAGGGTACGCATATTGTGAAGGCGGTCCGCCAGCTTGATCATAATGACCCGGATGTCCTTCGCCATGGCAAGGAACATTTTCCGCAGGTTCTCGGCCTGCATCTCCAGCTTCTCGTCCGACTGGCTGATGGTGGAGGATAACGGGATTTTCTCCAGCTTGGTAACACCGTCCACCAGAAGGGCCACATCATCCCCGAATTCCCGCCTCAGATCCTCATCCGTCATCACCGTGTCTTCCACCACATCATGCAGCAGCCCGGCTATAATGGTTTCCTTATCCAGCTCCAGCTCCGCCAGTATGATAGCCACATTCAGAGGATGGATGATGTAAGGCTCCCCTGACTTACGGGTCTGATTTTTATGGGCCTCCCTGGCCACATGGTACGCTTTTTCAATCATGGAAACATCATCACTGGGATGATATTTGTGGACATGGTTAATAAGCTCCTGATACAGAAGCTCCGGGTCAACAAAATCCTGAAATGCACTTATTTTGCCATCATCAATGACAATTTCGCTCTTTTCCTCTGCCATAAATTATCTGCCGCCTCTTACTGTGCAGTCACTGTCCGGCCGTGCGGTCTTCTGCCTTTATCGACATTTGTGAATGACACGGCCAAGCCATGACGATATCTTATTTCCCGGAATAGCAGATTGCGGATTCCAGACGATACTTCGCAAGCTTTTCCCGTCCCTTTAAGCCCGCCAGCTCTATCAGGACTACAACGCCCACCACTTCTCCGCCAAGGCCCTCGATCATCTTGATCATTGCCTCGGTAGTCCCTCCGGTGGCGATCAGGTCATCTACGATCAGCACCTTCTGGCCGGGCTTAATGCTGTCCTTGTGCATCTCAATGGTGGCGCTGCCGTATTCCAGGTCATAGGAGACGGAAACGGTCTCCCTGGGGAGCTTGCCGGCCTTACGGATCAGCACAAAGGGCTTCTTCTTATTATAGGCAATGGGAGTTCCAAATATAAATCCCCTGGATTCAGGGCCTGCCACTACATCAAAATCCAGATCCTTTATCTTCTCCTGCATGGTATCAACAGCAAGCTGCAGGCCCTCCGCATCCTGCAGAACGCTGGTCACGTCACGGAAAATAATACCCGGCTCCGGGAAATCAGGGATGCTCACTACATATTCTTCCAGTTTCTTCATATCGGTTTACCTCGCTTTTGTAATGGTTTATCTAATAAGTATAACATTATTTTTTACTGTGTGCCACGAAATATTTTATGATGTCACTCCGTGTAACGATACCAATAAATACGTTTCTGTCGTCGATGACAGGGACAAAATTCTGTTTCATGGCCTGTTCGATGAGATTTTCCATTGCGGTGTTAATATGTGCCGGCTGTACCTTCCCGCCCTGCAGGATATCCCGCACCGCCATATGCTCCACGCGCTTAAGCGTCATGTCTGACAGGTTCTCATTTCTCTCGAGGATATTCCATAGAAAATCGCCTTCGCTGCTGACCCCTACGTACCGATCCTCCGCATCGATCACCGGGACAGCCGTGTACCCGCTTCTGCGAAGCTTCTCCAGTCCCTGCCTCAATGTCATATCGTCTCTTAAGTATGTTACTTCTGCCTTGGGCTGTAAAAATAATGCGATGTTCACCAGTCTGCTCCTTTGTCTCTTTACTGTTTATCCGAGGGATTTACATTCCTGCCTCCCGGCTGGTTTCCTCTGTTCCGGGCTCTGCTGCCCCGCCGTCCGGCCCGGTTCCTCCTCCGGGATTCGCAGCTCTGCCGTCCGGCCCGGTTCCTCCTCCGGGGTTCGCAGCCCTGCCGTCAGATCCTGCTGCCTCCCTCTCCGTTCCTTCCACTGTTTTCTCTGCCCCGGCGGCTCCCTTCCGGAATTTCCTGCCCTTCGTATCTTCCCCGTCATCCACGATCTCTACAAAAGTACTGTCGATAGCATTCAATTCTTCAAAATAACTGCGCAGCTTCCCCGCAAAATAAATTGTGGTCACGCAGTCGGTAAGCCCGCTGAAGATCAGCCCCACGCCCAGCAGCCTAAACAACAGCGCAGCCACCGCCATGGGATGGAAGATCAGCACCAGACCGAAAGTAATGTTAATGACTGCCAGCACCAGCATGAGGATCCAGTTGCCATACTCCAGCCTTTTCAGATCGATCACGTCCTGCAGCTTGCTCAGCCCGCTTACCAGCACCAGCGCCCCAAGGAGCAGCGGCACCAGGGAGATGATAATATCCACCTTATACAGCACCACGATCCCCAGCGCAATCCCCAGCAGCCCGTGCAGGAAATCATTATGGTAATAATTCTGATGGGCATCCCGGAGCAGATAGCTTATCATGGACACCGCCCCTGCGATGATCAGCACCACGCCGATCAAAAAGCCCAGCAGCCTCTCCATGGTCTCCGGTATTACCAGCGCCACAATGCCCAGAAGGATATAAAGCACTCCCATGAGCAGGGCATCCCATTTTAATTGTTTCAGCAGCTTCATGACTCATTCCTCCGATTACCGTATTTCATTTCGCGCTGCGCAGCGCCGTTCTTCCCGGCTCCGCACCAGTACAAATGACTTGCCTGAAACCGGAACTTCATTCTGCATGATTGATCCGGTTATTTGTCAAATGTATACCAGTATCTGAAAAGGACCCTTTTTCTGATAAAAAGAGTCCCTACCGTTCACACTAACCTATTTTTTGCCGCAGCATTTCTTATACTTCTTGCCGCTTCCGCACGGACAGGGGTCATTCGGATATGTCTTGGCTCCCTTTACGATCGTAGTAGAAGATTTCTGCTCCCTGTACAGAGCCTTTCTGGTCTCCTCGTCAAAGATGTCCTTCCACTCCTCCAGGTTATACAGCCAGTCAGCCTCGGCTGCCACCATGCCCTTATACAGCAGGGCCTTGTCAAACCCAAGATTCACCTGGGTATTCTCATCCATCTCCTCAATGGGGTTTTTCTCCTTCAGGCAGTCGTTGATGCCGTCCAGGAAACCGGTCATTGTCATAACTGTAACGCCATACTTTTCGGCAAGCTCCTTTACAGTTCCTGTCACTACCTCGTCCGGGTTCTTCAGCAGCTGGACGTAAATATCCTTCTCCTGCTGGAAATATGCCGCCCAAAGCTTCTGCAGCTTTTCCTGCGGTTCATTCTCATTGTATGCAACTGATCTCCACTCTTCCAATAATGCCATATCTACCCTACCGTCCTTATGCTCATAATATATTACAGGCCACGCCTGTCCACAGCGTTTGCGGCCTGTGCACGGCGCCCTCCAGACCTCCTGTAATCCTTTCCAGTATATAACAGATTCTGTGAACAGGCAATCCCTTTTTTCAGGAAATACCCACGGTAAAATGACATCTGGAAAAATTTTAAAAAAATTGATGTGATCATGTATAATACTTTTTTTTCCGGCCAGAATATGTAGTGTCAAGGAACCCCCTCCTTTGATACTACAAAAGATAAAAATAATACTTATCCTCCCTGGAGGGGCTGTAAGCCACCTCCTTATCCCGGGCTTAAGATGATTCTTATGCCCGGGATTTTGCATGGCTGCAGGATATTTATTATCTGTTTGGCCATACTATGGATTATTTGACATGAAAAAAATAAAATGATATTATATGAATACCCTGAGTAAATTGATTTTCAAAGCGTCAATGAGGTGCAATATGAACGACAGCCAGAATTCTGCCAGAGATACAAAAAAGAAAAAAATCACTTCCAGGCAGATTGTCGCCATGGCAGGCGTAATCCTGCTGGTGCTGCTCTATGTCATAACATTGGCAGTCTCCCTTGTGGACAGCTCTGCCTCCGGCAGCCTGATGTGGATGTGCCTCTTTGCAACGGTGGCCATTCCCATCCTGATCTGGGTCTACATATGGATGTACGGGAAGCTGACCGGCAGGAAGACAATGAGCGACCCGCCCTCCGGCGCGGAAAAGGGAAATGAGGAGTGACGGGGAATGACCTTCACAGCAGGCCGTCCAGCTCCGCCTGCGCCTGCTCCTTCGTACGGAAGCAGATTCCATGGAGTCCGAGCTTTTGCGCCGCCTCCACATTTCGCGGCGTATCGTCCAGAAAGACACATTCCTCCGCTTTCAGCCCAAACTGGGACAGCAGCAGCAGATAGATTTTCTCATCCGGTTTGATCAGCTTATCGCGGTAGGATAAAATGCCGCCGTCCGTATAGGGAATGAAATCCAGGGCTTCCCTGCAGTCTTCATACGCCTTCTCTGCAAAGTTGGACAGATAATAGACGCCACAGCCCTTTTCTTTCAGCTCCCTTATCCAGGGAATTGCGTAATCACGCTTCGTGACCATCCCTGTAATATTGTCGTAAGCGGTATGCAGCTCCCGTTCGATTCCAGGATCCAGCTTTACAAATTCAGCCATCAGCCGCTCCATGTCCCACTCCCCCCGATCCATCTCATTCCAGACCGGGCTTTCCACAGACGCCCGGGCAATCCGCCTGATCATGGGCTCGTCAAAGCCCTTATCCTGTAAGAAATCTTTCCACCGGAAATCCGTCAATACATTCCCTATATCAAATATAATATTACGAATCATAACTTTTCACCCATTTCCTTCCTGCTGCCGTCCGCTCATAATATCCAGCAGCTTCCTCGCCGCCGCAGACAGCACGTTTCTCCTGCCCTGTACCACACAGAAGCTCCTCTTGGGTATCATTTTATTAAATCTCAGCTCAAAAAGCTGTCCCGATTCCAGATATTCCGCAGCGAAGTCCCGTACCACACAGCCCACACCCAGATTCCGCAGCGCAAACTGGACAATCATGCCGCTGGTGGCAAGCTCGAATTCCGGCTGCAGGGCAACGCCGTTCTGGACCAGATACTCGTCCATATAACTGCGCGTACTGGTATTCCTCTCCAGGAATATCATGGGAAGCTGTTCCAGGTCTTTCAGATCCAGCATTTTGTTCTTGCAGGAAATAAACCTCCTTCCTGCCACAAATACATCTTCAATCTCCCTGACCTCGTCAGACAGAATATCCTCCGGCTGTGCAAAAGGTGTACTGACCACCCCGAAGTCAATCCTCCCATGCCGGAGAAGCTGCAGGGTCTCCGGCGTGGGCGCGTTGGTGACAATGACCTTAATATCCGGATACTGTTCGTGAAAGCTTTCCAGATAAGGAAGCAGATAAAACTGTAATGTCATGTCGCTGGCGCCGATATGGATTTCTCCCAACTCCAGATTTCTCATCTGCCGGAGCTTTTCCACCCCCAGCTCAATCTGTTCATAACCCTTTTCCACATGGGAAAACAGAAGCTGACCTTCTGCGGTCAGCCTCACGCCTCTTGCCGCACGCTGGAACAGCGGGGCGCCAAGGCTCTTTTCCAACTGCTTCAGCGACTGGCTGACAGCAGGCTGGGAGATTGCCAGCTCATTGGCGGCCTTTGTCACGCTGCCCAGCCTTGCGGTATGGTAAAACACCTTAAAGTATTCCAGATTTTCTATCATCCTGCTGTCCTGTCAATCTTATTTTTTCAACAGGCTCTCCCTGTAAATAATGTCTTCCCTGCCGGGGCCATTGCTTACCATAGTAATGGGATAGCCAATCTGCCCTTCGATAAATTCAATATACTTGCGGCAATTTTCGGGCAATTCCTCATATTTCCGGATGCCCCGTATCTCACACTTCCAGCCGGGCAGTGTCTGAAATACAGGCTTCGCCTTCTCCAGCTTCGCGGTAACAGGGAATTCGGTGGTGATTTCCCCTTCAATCTCATAGCCTGTGCAGACAGGGATCTCATCCAGGTAACCCAGCACATCCAGCACGGTAAAAGCCACATCCGTGGTTCCCTGGAGGCGGCAGCCATATTTGGAAGCCACGCAGTCAAACCAGCCGACCCGCCTGGGGCGGCCCGTGGTAGCGCCGTACTCCCCGCCGTCGCCTCCTCTGCGCCTGAGCTCCTCCGCCTCATCCCCGAACAGCTCGGAGACAAAGGCTCCCGCTCCCACCGCGGAAGAATACGCCTTGCAGACTGTGACGATCTGCCTGATCTCATAGGGAGGCAGCCCCGCACCGATAGCGCCGTATGCCGCCAGAGTGGAGGAGGATGTCACCATGGGGTAAATACCGTGGTCGGGATCCTTTAAGGTTCCCAGCTGGCCCTCCAGCAGAACCGTCTTTCCCTCCTTTAAAGCTTTGTCCAGATAAGCGGATACGTCACACACATAGGGTTCCACCATATCCCTGTATTCATGGAGTGTGCCCAGCAGCTCCTCCGGGTCGATCAACGGCTTATGGTAAAGGTGCTCCAAAAGCACATTCTTCATCTCGCAGATTCTCACCGTTTTTTCTTTCAAAAGCTCCTCGTCAAAGAGCTCGCTGACCTGAAATCCAATCTTTGCATACTTGTCAGAGTAGAATGGCGCAATGCCTGACTTTGTGGAGCCAAAGGACTTGCCGCCCAGCCTCTCCTCCTCATACTGGTCAAACAGGATATGATATGGCATGACAATCTGAGCCCGGTTTGACACCAGTATCCTGGGCTTGGGCACATTCCTCTCCACAATGGACTGGATTTCTTTGAATAAAAGCGGGATATTCAGCGCCACGCCATTGCCGATGACGCTTGTGATATGCTCATAAAATACGCCTGAAGGCAGGGTGTGCAGCGCAAACTTGCCATAATTGTTTACAATGGTATGCCCCGCATTGGCGCCACCCTGGAAACGGACAACGATATCCGCCTCCTGCGCCATCATATCCGTAATCTTTCCCTTACCCTCGTCGCCCCAGTTAGCTCCTACGATTGCCTTAACCATGATTTTCCTCCATTTAATCCGAAATTTCTCTCCTGCCGGAGCAAAATGCTCCCGCAAAGTGATATGCGAAGCATTCCTTCTTTACGGATTAAGTATACTATACTTTTCTTTATAAGTAAAATCAATAGTTTTTATATGAATTATAATTCTATTTTATGTTTTCACAATATATCCGACTCATTTAAAACTTTTCCGGCCCGGCGTTTCCCTTTCCCAGCTTATGCAGCAGCGCAAAAACAACAATCCCCACCACTGCCAGGACAATCTGCGTAACATTCAGCTCTCTCATGAATCGAACGGATGTCTCCGCACTGTCCATATGATACAGCCAGTCATTGACATACACAATATAGCTGACAGCCGTAATATTCAGCGTTGTGGCATAAGCGTTTTTATATTTCCCGAAAGTATTCCATAAAAGCACTGCTGCCGGCAGCAGCGCACCTGCCCTGCAAACATTTGCGCATATGGGGCCCACCTGCCCTGGCTCCATCCCTTTTCCCAGAAACAGGATTTTATCCGCATCCACTGTAGCATAATGTGTGACCGCATTGATCAGATATATGAAAAATACCACCACAAAGATAAATACTGCACCCGAGAGAATGATTTCCACAAACCTTGCCCTTCCGCCCGAATACCGGTAATTCCCTGCAATGGCCGCTGCACAGAAAAGCAGGACACTGAATACCAGCGAAGGGATCCGCGGATAATCGAGCAGGCCTCCCCCGCCCACAAACAGCCCCGCATACGCGATACCTACCAGGAGTACCAGCATAAGCTTCCCCAGACTCTCCCTGTGGGTGATGGTGCTGCGGATTTTTTTCAGATAATCAACCTGCTTTCCCGCCGCCTTCCCTGCCACAATCTCCGTGTTCTTCATCTTTTCCAGCTTTTCCCTGCACTGCGCGCACTCCGCTACATGTCCCTGTACCAGCTCCCTTGTGTCCTGCGAGCAGATATCGTCCACATAGGACGGCAGTAAATCCTGTATCACATTACAATTCATCTTCATACGCTTCTCCTCCTGTCACGATTTTTACCCTCAATCCTGTTCCCTTTTCCTCTGGCTATGTTTCCTGTTTCCGTATGCATCTCCGCCTTTTCTTCCCGGGTCAGGCCCTTCCTCTCACGCTTTCTCCTTCCTTCCCGGGCCAGGGCCTTCCTCTCACGCTTTCTCCTTCCTTCCCGGGCCAGGCCCTTCCTCTCACGCTTTCTCCTTCCTTCCCGGGCCAGGGCCTTCCTCTCACACTTTCTCCTTCCTTCCCGGGTCAGGCCCTTTCCTGCCGTTTTTCTCTTTCCTTCCTGAGTTTTCCCCGTTTCGGCCTTTTAGGAGCCGTTCTTTCCCGCGGTAAAAGGTCACTCTCGCCCAGTTTTCACTTTTTCCCAGTATTTCCCCGATTTCCCTGAAGGAAAGCTCCGCCATGGTTCTTAAATAAATCACCTCCCGCACCTGCTCCGGCAGGGTCTGCATGTCCTTTAATACATCGAGGAGCTCATAACGCTTTATCAAACGCTCCTCGATTCCCCTTCCTGCACCGTCCCTTCCTCCCAATTCGTCCAGAGCTATTTCTTCGGAGGGGATTTCCTTTCCCTGCTTTGCCAGATATTGCAGATAAATATGTTTGGCAATCTGGCAGAGCCAGACACTGATCTTGCAGCTATAGTCGTACCGGTCTATGGAATTCATTGCGCGCAGGAAGGTTTCCTGTGTCAATTCCTCCGCAAGCTGCGGGTCATGACAGTATTTTAAGAGAAATCGATATACCAGCTTCGCGTTTTCCTGATATATTTCTTCCATATCCCTTCCCCCTTTCTGCCCATATATCCGTTTCACGGGCCATTCGTTACATCTTTCCACAAAATTATATCAGAGAAACTGTTCTTACATAATAAAGCACCTCCAAAGCATCAGATTATTCTATTTCATCTGTCTGCTTCGGAGGCATCCCGTTACACGCTGCCATACAGCCGTTCTATTTCAATATATCATGTCACCAGGAGATCAATCGCGAATACAATGTACATTTACGTCTCATCCGCGCTTCCATTTTTCCTGCTTATACCCTTTCTGCTCCAGGCGGCTGCGCAATCCCTCAAGATAATCCAGGAACTGCTCCCTCTCCTCCCCCTGAACCATGTCCGGGATTCCGGCAACGGTCTTACTTCCCGTATCACCGATGTTCATTACCTCCCCGTACCCTTTGCTGCCTTTCTTATAAATAAGGCTGGCCTGTGCATACTTGGGATTATAATGCGCCTGCGCTACCTTATCCATATCAATGGGCACCGCCTCGCTGTGCTGGGACAGCTCCCTGTCAATCTGCACCAGCACTATACTGTCATCGCTCTCACGGTAACCCAGTATGTAGTGATAATAAGTAGTGGTGTTGGTGTCAAACACAAACCCTCTCTCAAATTTTGTCGTTGTCTCCGAGATATGAAGGAGTTTATAACTGTCCCCATCCTCCACTGCCTCATTAAACATTTCCCGCAGGCGCTCCTTCTTCCTGCGGCATTCCACTTCATTATACACAAGCTCCTTTGGCTTCTTTGAAAATAATCCCATTACCCTTATACCTCCCTTATCCACTCCGGGCGTGTTTGAAAAAGCACTGCCCCGGTCTGTGCCTCACACTTCCCGCTATGTACAGGTATAGGGACAGCAGACCGAATCTTTCCTTTCTCCTGCTCCATATTACACCGCTTCCTGCACACTGTCAATGGAATACCGCACTAGTGTACTGACACATTCATAAGTTGAAAAATGCATTTGTAAAATGCTTTTCTTGGGATGTACGTCACACTTTGTGGGATGCAGGCCAAGGCAATGATTTTTCAAACACGCTCTAAGCCTGCTACTGTCACTGTAAAGATGTATGTCCGCTCGGGAAATCATGTTCTTCCTCTTCTGAAAACCCGCGTTCTTCTCCCGGAAATCCGTTTCCTTCCCCGTCCGGGAACCCGCGTCCCCCGCCATCCGGAAGCCCGTTTTCTTCCCCGTCCGGGAACCCGCGTCCCCCGCCATCCGGGAACCCATTTCCTTCCCCGTCCGGGAATCTGTGTCCTCCGCCGCCCGGAAGCCCGTTTCCGAAGCCCCCCATGTCAAAGCCGGAGCCATAAATAATACTGTCACTGAGCGTAACCTCGAAACTCTCCTCTCCCGCAGTGACAATGTAGCTTTCACCCAACGCCAGATCCGGGCAGCTGATGACCACAGAATCAAACTCACATTCCGCGGTATAATTTACCAGCTCTTTTCCCCCGGAAGTCATGAGCGCTATCGTAGTCCCCGCCGGATGAGCGGACAGAGTAATCAGTATGGAGCCCTGGGTGGAAGAATCCCCAAAATTCATTGCCATAGCCCGGCTCCCCGCTGCCACTACGATTCCTCCGGTAATCTGTCCTGTCCCATCATAGTCAAGAGCCCCGTTTGCCCCATTCTCCGGGCCGGACACGTAAACCTTCCCGCCGGACACCATCAGGTCGCCGTTGGAATCTATCCCGTCTCCGTCCGCACGGATGTGAATCACACCCCCGGAAATCTTGATGTGAGAAGCTGTACTCCCGGTTCCATCATTTCCGTCGTCCCCGGCCTCGCCAGCCCCGAACCCCGTCCCGCCAGCCCCCTCATCTCTGCTGAACCTTTCATTTCCACTGAATCCCCCGTCTCCTGCAAATCCTTCATTTCCACTGAATCCCCCGCCTCCTGCAAATCCTTCATTTCCGCCAAATCCCCCGCCTCCTGCAAATCCTTCATTTCCGCCAAATTCCCCGCCTCCTGCAAATCCTTCATTTCCACTGAATCCCCCGCCTCCTGCAAATCCTTCATTTCCACCAAACCTCTCGCCTCCGCCAAACATCCCTCCGAAACCGCTGCTGTCATTTCCCCCTGCCGCATTCAGTCCGTCATCCGTGGCGTACAGGCTGATATTACCCCCGGATATCTCCACATTATTTCCCTCAATCCCCTCATAGCTGTCAGAGATCTGAATATTCCCACCGGTAACTGCCGCCGTCCCATCCGCATGAATGCCGTCATCCCCTGTGGCAAGGGACAGCACTCCGCCGTTTATCGTTACATCCTGGTCAGAATGAATGGCATCATCCTGGGAATCTACGACAAATATACCACCGTTGACCGCCAGCTCCCCGGAAGCCTTAATCCCCTTAGTACTGACCGTCTCCCCGTTCTCGTCCACAGCCGCCGTCCGATTCCCGCTGCCGCCCCCCGCCGTAATCTCCACTGTGCCGCCGTCCGCCTGCAGAGCACTCCCGGCGCTGATCCCGTCGCCGTCAGATATTAGCTTCAGCATGCCGTCCCCAATATATACATACCCTTTATCCGCATCCTCATCATTTTCTGCATGTATGCTGTCCCTGCCGGAGGTGATCGTGATTACCCCGCCGCCTATCCTGACACTGTCCTTTCCAGACAGGCCCTGCTTCTGTGCGGTCACGGTAACCGTGCCGCCGGTTATCTTCAGATCATCCCTGGAAACGATTCCATGCCCCTGTACGGCATTGACCGTAAGAGCTCCCGTACCATTCACTACCAGGTCGCTCTTTGCATAAATCACTCCGTCGATGCCGTTGTCCTCCGAAGAAACGTATCCTCTGCTTGTCAGGAAATTATCCGAGCCCTCCGCCAGAGTGATAAACACCTTGTCCGCCTGCTTTACCCAGACCGCCGCATCGGCATCATTCTCTATCTCCACACCGTCAAACACCAGCTGTACCTTGTCATCCTTGCCCGCATCCACAATGACCGTACCGTCTGTCATCGTACCATGCAGAAGGTACACACCCTCCTCCGAGAGAATCACATCCCCCTCCGAAAGAGCAATCTCCTCTGCCTTCCTTCCATCATAACCGCCATCGAAATCCCTCTCCGTAAACATTTCAGAAGCTGTGATGCTCCTTGCAGAGGTATAAAGCCCCTGCCCTGCCCCAGAAGCCCCTGCAGTGCTGTCTGCCCCCGCAAGAGATTCCGATGCACCGGCCTCCCCCTCTCCCGCATGAGATTCCGATGCACCGGCCTCCCCTGCCCCCGCAAAAGATTCCGATGCACCGGCCTCCCCCTCTCCCGCAAGAGATTCCGACACCCCGAACGTATCGGCCTCCCCATCGCATCCCGCCAGGGAAACGGCGGACAGACAGCCTGCGATTGCTGCCGAGCAAAAGCGCGCCATTATCCTGTTTCGCCGCAATAAATGAATCCTCATATGCCCCTCCTGACTCCTTTCCGATGCTGCGCCACGCTGTGCGCTGCCCTTCACAGTTCGCATCCTGAATTCTCCCTGCGGGCAACTGAAATCTCCAGATTCCCGTTCCGGCAGCGAAGCTTGTCAATCAGCTCCTTCTCCACCCCCGCACTGAGCAATGTAATATTGTAGGTCAGCTTAAACAGGCTTCCCATATTCGTAGTCTTCACCTGTTCCAGCTCATGGGACGAGGTATATTCCCCTAAAATCTCATCAAATACGCCCGTATAATCCAGATTCTCGGGAATAACGATATGCAGCACCCTGTACAGCGCCTCCCTCCTGCCTCCAAGGTCAAAATGATTATATAATAAATTGACTGCGCTTAAAAGGACTGCAAACAAAACAGCAAAGCCCAGATATCCCATCCCTGTTATCAGCCCCGTACCCATTGCCAGGAAGATAGCCCCGATCTCTTTTGCCGTTCCGGGCACGGAGCGGAAGCGAACCAGGCTGAAGGTTCCCGCCACCGCCACACCGGTTCCTACATTTCCGTTGACCATCATGATCACTACACACACCACGGCCGGAAGCATTGCCAGCGTTACCAGAAAGCTTTTCGTATATCGGCTCCTGTAGGTATACACCGCCGCCAGCAGAAGCCCGATTCCCAATGCCACCATAAGGCACAGGATAAAATCAAAAACCGAAATAACCCTTGTCGTCGAAGAATCAAAAATCCCCTGAAATATATTGTCAGGCATACACAGCCTCTCCTTTCTCTCTCAAAAATATTTTTCGGTAAGCGTTCCCGTATTTGGAAAAGGATACCTTCTGTATCCTCTCCTCTGTAAGAGCCCTTACCATCCAGAGCGGGATTCCGCCCGGCGTCTTTATTTCCATCAGGGCCTGCCCCTGTTCCAGAAGCGCCTCCCCGTACACGCCGCAGCCCAGGGATAAGTCCTCCTCACGAAACAGTATATTTTCATCAAAAGTCACCCGGAAACCGCCGTCCCCCTTCGCGCAGAACGCCTCCCTCTCATAGGAAAGGAACACCCTCGGCGACAGGGTTCTGTAAAACTGCAGGAAATAATCGATTTCCTCCGTAATATGTGTATGGACAGGCGCAGACAGCCTTCCCGCCAGATACTCCATGGCCTGCCCTTCTGCAATATCGGCTCTGCGCTTATAAACCACAGAATCATATTTCTTTTTCAATTCCACATATACCTTATCCCCGGGAGCCGCCGCCCGATAACTCCTGACCCTCAGCTTCTCTTTGTAAACAGGCTTCTCCAGCGAAGCGCGTATCAGCCGGTAATTGTCCGTATCGTAGTAGAGGTTCCTGATCGTGCTTTTTCCATATTCGTCCGGCTCCATATAAGGCTGCATTGCCTGAAGCACCCTCTCTTTCTGCTTTCGGTTCAACAGGTACTTAATCTCATACCGTTTAAAGATCATCTGTGTGTCCATTTTCCTCCATCCTTCCCGTCATACTCCCCTTCTCCCTGTGACAGCCATAATTATAGCAGTCCAACCTTAATATAGCCTAAAAGCTTTGTGAAAAAAATGTGTATATGGCGCCCTTCCTGTGTTACAATATCCGCAAAGGGGAGATTCCATTTTCCCACTTCCATATTTGCAATTCCCTATAGGAGGCTTTTCATGAGACTGTTGATCGCAGAGGACGATCCCGATATCGTCAGAGCCCTGACGGCCCTCTTTGAACATAATAAATATACGGTGGATGCCGTTTCGGACGGCCGTGCCGCCTTTGAGCACGGCATGTCCGGAAATTACGATGGTATCATACTGGATATCATGATGCCCGGTATGGACGGCCTGGAAGTCCTCAGACGTCTCAGGGCGTCTTCCGTGAAAACCCCAATCCTGTTTCTGACTGCAAAGGGCGATGTCGAAGACCGCGTGGACGGCCTGGATGCAGGCGCCGACGATTATCTGCCAAAACCCTTTGCCGTCAGCGAGCTGCTGGCGAGAGTACGGGCCATGCTTCGCAGAAGGGCCTCTTACCAGAATGAGGTTCTGGCATTCGGCGGCCTGGAGCTGGATCCGGCTTCCTTTGAAATAAGCTTCCGCGGCAGCAGCCTGCGCCTTTCCAGCAGGGAATTCCAAATGATGCAGCTTTTAATGCAGTCTCCCGGTATCATCATTCCCACAGACCAGTTTATGGAGAAAATATGGGGCTGGGATTCCGAAGTGGAAGTCAGTATTGTCTGGGTCTACATATCCAATCTCCGCAAAAAAATACATAGATTAAGTGCCCCTGTGGGAATCAGGGCAGTCAGAGGCGTCGGATACTGCATGGAATTATCCTCCGGGGACAAAAACAGATTGGAAACAGAGAAAACATGATAAGGAAATTACAGAAAAAATTTATTTCCATTACTGCCGCCGCGCTTTTCGTTGTAATCTTATCCGTTATGGCAGCAATCAACGGGATTTTCTTTTACCAGACGAATCAGATGCTGGATTCCCGGCTGGCACAGCTCATGGCGTCCCAGACCTCTCATCACCTGCCATGGCAGCCCCGCCCGCCTGGTCAGTCCCCGTCCCCGGGGCGTGACGGCATCCTTCCGTCCTTTGAGGACAGGCTGGACATCCGCCCTGACGGTTGTCTGGTCATCCTGAGTGAAAATGGAGGGATAAAGGAGATACGCCAGGATGGCTCCGGGCGCTATTCCAGCGCAGAGCTGTCGGGGCTCATCACAGAGATTTCCGAAGGAGACAGGGAGCATGGCTGGTATCAGTACTACAAATTCCGTAAGGGTACCTTCCCCTCTGACGACGGCACACCACAGACTGTGATCGGGCTGCTCAATGCCTCCTCCAGCCTGTATTCCGTCTTCTCCATGCTCCTGATTTCCACCGTTATCGGCTCGTCATGCTTCCTTCTGGTACTGCTTATGATCATTCTGGCTTCCGGGCGGGCTGTAAAACCTGTGGCGGAAAGCTACCTTAGGCAGAAACAGTTTGTCACTGACGCCGGACATGAATTAAAGACTCCTCTCACCGTTATCTCCGCCGACAATGAACTGCTGCGGCTTCTCTATGGGGAGAGCGAATGGTCAGATAGTATCGACAGGCAGGTGTCAAAAATGAACACATTGGTACAAAATCTGATCACTCTTGCCAAAATGGACGAAGAACAGGATCCTGTTTTCTCCTCCTTCAGCCTCAGCGACGCCGTCTTCGACACCGCCAGCTCCTTTGAAAACCTGATCCTTTCCCGGAACCAGCGCCTTACCCTGGACATCCCGGAGGGCATCCGCTGTACAGGCGACGAATCCAGGCTGCGCCAGTTGGTGTCCATCCTTATGGATAACGCTTCAAAATACTGTGATGCGGAAGGGGGGATTTCCGTCAGGCTGCGCTCTGACAGGCAGCTCCGACTGCAGGTGGCCAACGACTGCCATGACGCAGAAGAATGCGACTTTGACAGAGTCTTTGAACGCTTCTACCGCGCCGACAGGGCCAGGGCTTCTGACGGCAGCTATGGCCTGGGGCTTTCCATCGCCAAATCTATTACAGAGCTGCACAGAGGGGAAATCCGGGCCAGCGCAGCAGGGCACAGGGTCATGTTTGAGGTAATCCTTCCCAGAAAATCGCAGCCCGGGAAATTAAGGAAACCATAAAAGAAGTTATTACGCGCTGTCATTAAAAAGGCGGGGTGGAAAACCACCCCGCCTTCATATTCCTTATGTTAATCCGATAATACAAACTGCCCTACCAGATTATCCAGTATAGTCGCCTGTGCAGACAGCTCCTGGCTGGTCGCCGACGCCTCCTGCGCGGTTGCCGCATTGCTCTGAACAACCTCTGAAATCTGGTTTACACCGGTCTCCGCCTGGCGCATCGCCTCAGACTGATCCTGGATCATAACCTTCAGATCCTTGGAGAATTCCGCAATCTCCTTAATTCCTTCCACAACAGCCCTGATGGAATTAGCCGCACGCTCCGCAGCACAGTTTCCTTCTGAAACCTCTTTGATGGAGCCCTCTATCAATTCCCTGGTATCCACTGCCGCCTTGGCGCTCTGGTCTGCCAGCTCTCTGATCTGGTCTGCCACCACAGCAAAGCCGCGTCCTGCCTCGCCTGCCCTTGCCGCCTCAATGGATGCGTTCAGGGAAAGCAGATTGGTCTGTGCCGCAATGGATTCAATTTCGGAAATAATATTGCCAATCTTTGTGGAGGCTTCGTTGATACGCTCCATAGCCGCCATCATAGTGTTCATTTCTTCGCGGCTCTCATCCGCCTCACTTGCATATTTCTGTGCCTTTATGTAAGACTCATCCGAGCTCTCTGCACTTCTCTCCATAGCTGACGTAATATCAGATATGGTTGCATGCAGCTGCTCTACCGCTGAAGCCTGATCCGTAGCGCCCTCTGCAAGACACTGTGACGCTGTCGCCAGGTCTCCGGAACCGGAATTCACCTGGTTGGAAGCCTCTCCGATTGCTACCAGTGTCTTCTGCATCTGATCTCTCAGGCCGCGCATAGACTGGTATAAATGAGCGAAATCCCCTGTGTATCGCTCAGCCACCTTGGACTTGACCGCATAATTGCCGCCAGCCATCTCTCCAAGCACCTCGCCGATATCGCGGATGATGACATTCAGATTGTCCGCCATCTCGGCAGCATCCTCTTCCATCTCCTGCACCTCGTCGCCGGTTTCCACCCGGGGAAAAGGAGTGGTAAGATCGCCTGCTGCAAACGTCTTGAGCCTGTCACCCAGCTTCTGTAAAGGCTCCGAAATCTTTACCGCAATTTTCCTTCCTATGTTCAGGGACAGCACCATGGAGCCCAGAATAATCAGAATGATCACCACGATCAGGACGATGCTGAGCACGATCAATGTCCCGGACAGGCTGTTTCCTTCGTCTACCTTTACATCCAGCAGCTCGTTCAGCTTGCTGTAGATGCTGTTATACACGGGAGCCAGCTCAGTGAGCGCTATGTCCTGAGCCTGCCGGCACTGCTCCCTGTCAGTGGTCGCGCCCAGCTCCATGATCTCCGCGTCCAGCGCCCAGTACGAAGGAAGCTCTGCGCTGATAGCGTCATAGGTCGCCCTGCCTGACTCTGACACGATTGTATTTTCTATATCTGCAAAGCTTTTCTCAAACGCCACCTTGCTTTCCTCATGCTGCGCTACCACATTGGCGATGGCCTCCTCGTCATCATAGCCAATGGCTGCTCTCAATGAGGATCTGAGATCGGCAAATTCAAACATCGTCTTACCGATATCACCCTGTGCGAAACCGAAATTCTTCAGCGCATAGGAATATCTGTTGGACACAACCAGAAGGGCAATCACGCCCACCACCGCGGCCACGGCGGCCAGCATTGCTACCTGGACGATTGATTTGACAAGCTTCTTCTCAATGCCTACTTTGTTTCCATTCTCCTTCATAATCAAGATTCTCCTTTTACTGCTTCACAGCTTTTTGTCAGACACATTCCATCTGTTAGGACAATACCACTTCTGCCAGAACATCGGCATGCTACTGCTTCCCCTTTTTACCACCCTCAATCCAATGACAACGGCGATATTCTTCTCGCCTTTTCAATCTGTCATGTCTTTAGCTACTGTGAAAATCGTATCAGGAATGTTTAAAATACAATATGCCGGTGTATCAGAGCAGGCACCGGGGCCGCCGGCCCCGAGCCATAGAAAATATGTCTTCCATATGATAAATTGTATCTAGCTATAAATTATAAACTTTTTTTCTAAAAATTCAATAGCAAATACCCAAAAATATATATATAAATTTCACAATTTTTTTACAATTATTTCTTTATTGTATTAAAAAGCTGCATTTTCCTGCCGCATTTTTTCCTGAAAAACCCCCGGAAGACACATTTCCGGGGGTTTTTCGACAAGGCCGGACAGCCTTATCCTCCTATTACTCCAGGGGCTTTCCCGTGAGGAGTTCATAGCCCTGCAGATACTTTTCAATGGTTTTATCCACAATCTCCCGGGGCAGGGTCCAGTCGTTCCCGGGATTTGCCTTCAGCCAGTCCCTGGCAAACTGTTTGTCGAAGGAAGGCTGGCCATGGCCCGGCTCATACCCTTCCGCCGGCCAGAAGCGGGAACTGTCAGGCGTCAGCATCTCGTCCCCCAGGACCATGTTCCCTTCCTCGTCCAGGCCGAATTCAAATTTGGTGTCCGCGATGATGATGCCCCTGCCAAGGGCGTATTCCGCACATTTCTTATACAATGCAATGCTGTAATCCCGGAGTTTGGAGGCATACTCCTCCCCCTTCCCGGGGAAACGCTTCTCCAGGTATTCCACGCTCTGCTCATAGGATATATTCTCGTCATGGTCTCCCAGCTCCGCCTTGGTGGAGGGCGTATAGATGGGCTCGGGCAGCCTGTCGGATTCCCTTAACCCCTCCGGCAGCCGGATGCCGCATACCGTGCCGTCCTTCTGGTAGCTGGCCCAGCCGCTCCCGGTGATGTAGCCGCGGACGATGCATTCAACAGGGAGCATCTGCAGCTTCCGGCATAACATACTGTTCCCGTCGAACCTCTCCTGCCGGAAAAATTCGGGCATGTCCTTTACGTCCACCGAAATCATATGGTTGGGGACAATGTCCCGGGTCAGGTCAAACCAGAACCTGGACATCTGGGTCAGCACCGCCCCCTTCCGGCTCACCTCATTGTGAAGGATCACATCAAAGCAGCTGATCCTGTCAGTGGCAACCATGATCAGGCTGTCCCCATTGTCATAAATCTCTCGTACCTTGCCCTCCTTTACGGGCTTAAACTCCTGAACGCTCATTTTTTTCTCCTTTTCATTTTCCATCTGATCATCCTGCGGCTCCCCCGGCGGCTTATTTCACCGCCTTGCGGAGCCTCAGCTGTGTGCTTATCACCTCGGCGATCCGGTTCTTTACCATGGCTGCGATCTCCGCCGTGGTCATCCCGGAATATTCCTCCGGAAGGATGGGTTCCAGGAAGTGAACCTGTGTCCTTACCTTTTTCAGCGAATTCAGCCCAAAGGGCTTGTAGGAATCGATGATCGCCACCGGGACAATGGGCGCACCCGATCTCGTGGCGCATTTGAAGGCCCCGGGCAGGAATTCCTGCAGGTCATTCTTATTGTGCTCGTACCCGCCCTCCGGGAACACAATATATCTGCGCCCGCCCTTCACCTCATCCGCAATCTGAAAAATAGTACGCATCTGGCTTTTCATATCCGTCTTGTCCAGACGCTGCCCCTTTACCAGATCGATGAAGGAGTCCACAATGGGAAGCGTGGAACGATCCGCATCCATGACAAAGGTACAAGGCCGGGGATGGGAGATCATGATCCCCAGGGTATCGTATTTCCCCTGATGATTGGAGTACATGACATAGCCTCCCTCCCTGGGAAGCTTCTCCTGCCCGAAGCTTTCCGTCCGGATCCTTCCGTTGCGCATCATAATGGAAATACACCGGCGCGCCATCCTGTAGCGCCGTTCCTCGGAAAAATCCCCGCCGTGCTTCTCGATATAATGCGCCTTACAGATATAATACATTACAAAAGGCAATGATACCACTACCACGTAGCATAATCTTAACATGATCCTTCACCTCTCAACCGTCCCGGCGTACGCTACTCCCGCCCGTCCCAGCAGTAGGTGCAGAGCCTGTCCCTGTCGATGCCCACGGAGGCGATCATATCGTCCAGCCTGTGGTAACGCAGCGTGGTGAAATTCAGCTGCTTCCCAATGCGCTGCAGCATTTCCGCGTACTCGGGGGTATCAGGATCCACATATCGCTTTAAGTCAATCTCCCTGCCCTCCTGCTCCATCTCCTTTAACACCCTTCTGGTGATCAGATCCATATCCGACGTGGAACGGGAGAAATTCAGGTATTTACAGCCGTATAAAAGGGGCGGGCACGCGGGGCGGATATGTACCTCCTTCGCGCCGCTCTGGTACAGAAATTCCGTGGTCTCGCGCAGCTGTGTGCCCCGGACAATGGAGTCGTCGATCAACAGCAGGCTCTTGCCCTGGATCAGGTCATGTACAGGGATCAGCTTCATCTTTGCAATGAGGTTGCGCTGGGTCTGGATCGTAGGCATGAAAGACCTGGGCCAGGTGGGCGTATACTTGATAAAGGGCCTGGAAAAGGGGATTCCCGACTCATTGGCATAGCCGATGGCATGGGCCGTACCGGAATCCGGCACTCCCGCCACGATATCCGGCTCCACATTGTCCCTCTTTGCCAGCATGGCACCGCAGTTGTACCGCATCTTCTCCACGCTGATCCCCTCGTAGGAGGAGGAGGGATATCCGTAGTATATCCAGAGAAAGGTACAGATTTTCATGTCCTTTCCGGGCTGTACCAGGGTCTTTACGCCCTCCGGGGTCACCACGGCGATCTCCCCGGGGCCCAGCTCCCTCTCCTCCATATATCCCAGGTTCAGGTAGGCAAAGCTCTCAAAGGAAACACAGAAAGCCCCCTCCTTTTTCCCAACGGCCACGGGAGTCCTGCCCAGGCGGTCCCTGGCCGCGTAAATACCCTTTGGAGTCATGATCAGCATCGTCATGGAGCCGTCGATGACCTCCTGGGCATAACGGATCCCCTCCACCAGGTTATCCTTCTGGTTCACGATGGAGGCCACCAGCTCCGTGGCATTGATATCGCCGCCGCTCATCTCCAGGAAATGGGAATGGCCGTTTTGAAAAAGCTCCTTCACCAGCTGGTCGGAATTGTTGATCTTCCCCACAGTGGCAATGGCGTAAGTACCATGATGGGAACGGACGATCAGGGGCTGGGGCTCATAGTCGGAAATACACCCGATCCCCATGTTTCCCTTCATGGTGTTCACATCTTTGTCAAATTTCGTGCGGAAAGGCGCATTCTCTATGTTGTGTATGGCCCTGTCATACCCGTATTCCCTGCTGTAGACCGCCATGCCGGCACGCCTTGTCCCCAGATGGGAATGGTAATCCGTCCCGAAAAACAGATCGAACACACAATCCTCTTTGGCTGCTACTCCGAAAAATCCACCCATTCTTTTTCTCCTATTTCTATCCCGGTTCCGTCCCTGTTCTTACGCTCCGGGACTGTTTTGCAATCTTGCCTCTGCAGATCCATGTCTTCTCACACCGAAATTTCCGCCGTGAGGCCCAGAAGCTCCCTGTTTTCCTCAAGCATGGGACGGATGACCTCCGCCAGGAACCTGTCCACCTGCTCCACGGAGCGTCCCACATACCTGGAAGGCTCCATGGCCTTCTGCAGCTCCTCCAAGGTCATATTGAAGGCCGGATCCGCCGCGATCAGCTCCAGCAGATTGTTCTCCTTCCCTTCCACTTTCACATTCCTGCCCGCCTCCATGGAAAGCTCCCGGATGCGCTCATGCAGCTCCTGGCGGTTGCCCCCCGCCTTCACCGCATCCATCATGATATTTTCCGTGGCCATAAAGGGAAGCTCGCTCATCAGGCGCTTCTCGATGACTTTGGGATAGACCACCAGGCCGTCCGCCACGTTCAGGCACAGATCCAATATGCCGTCCACCGCCAGGAAGCCCTCCGGGATGGACAGCCGTTTATTGGCGGAATCATCCAGGGTACGCTCAAACCACTGGGTGGCGGAGGTAATGGCGGGATTCAGGGCGTCGATCATGACGTACCGGGAGAGGGATGCGATCCGCTCGCTGCGCATGGGGTTCCTCTTGTATGCCATGGCGGAGGAGCCGATCTGGCTCTTTTCAAAGGGCTCCTCCACTTCCTTTAAATGCTGCAGCAGACGGATATCGTTGCTCATCTTGTGGGCGGAGGCCGCTATCCCTGCCAGCACATTGGCCACCCGGGTATCCACCTTACGGGAATAAGTCTGGCCGGACACGGGGAAGCACTCTTTAAAGCCCATCTTCTCCGCGATCATGGGGTCGATCCTGTCAATGGTCTTCTGATCCCCGTTAAAGAGCTCCAGGAAGGAAGCCTGGGTGCCGGTAGTCCCCTTGGAGCCCAGAAGCTTCATTCCCCCCAAGACATGATCCAGGTCTTCCAGATCCAGCCAGAATTCCTGCATCCACAGGGTGGCCCGCTTTCCTACGGTGGTGGGCTGGGCCGGCTGGAAATGGGTGAAGGCAAGGGTGGGCTGGGCCTTATATTTCTCCGCGAAATCCGCCAGCACGGCGATCACGTTCACCAGCTTCCGTTTCACCAGCTTCAGGGCCTCGGTCATCACAATGATATCCGTATTGTCCCCCACATAGCAGGAGGTGGCCCCCAGGTGGATGATTCCCGCGGCCTTGGGGCACTGCTGCCCGTAGGCGTACACATGGCTCATGACGTCATGGCGGACTTCCTTCTCCCTGGCCTTTGCCACATCATAATTGATATCCTCCGCGTGGGCCTTAAGCTCCTCAATCTGTTCGTCCGTGATCACCGGCTTCCCGTCCTGGCTTAAGCCTAGCTCCTTCTCCGTCTCCGCCAGGGCGATCCAGAGCTTCCGCCAGGTGCGGAATTTCATGTCAGGGGAAAAGATATACTGCATTTCCTTGCTGGCATAGCGCTCGGACAGGGGGCTTTGGTATCTGTCTGTACTCATTTAGATTCTCCTTTTTCCTGATTCTGCTTTATTCTGTTTCTATTTCAATTCCTGCTTCCGTATTTCCCGTTTCTGTTTTATTTCCTGCTTCTGTTTTATTTCCATTTCTGTTTCGATTCCGCGTTTTCCGTTTTTATTCCTTTCCTATTTCTGGTACTCCCCCCGGATATCCTCCCCGGGGTATTTCCCGGTAAAGCAGCCCCTGCAGATACCCAGGCCGTCTACCAGTTCCTCCAGCCTCTCTGTGCGCAGATACGCCAGGCTGTCCGTTCCGATGAGCTCCCTGATCTCCTCCACGGAACGGTTGTGGGCGATCAGCTGCTCCCTGGCGGGCACATCCGTGCCGAAATAGCAGGGCCACAGAAAAGGCGGCGAGCTGACCCGCATATGCACCTCCTTCGCCCCCGCCTCCCGAAGGAGCCTCACAATGCGGTCCGAGGTAGTGCCCCGGACGATGGAGTCATCGATCATAATGATACGTTTCCCTTCCACCGCCTCCCGGATGGGATTGAGCTTTACCTGGACGCTGCTCTCCCGGTTCTGCTGGCCGGGCTTGATAAAGGTGCGTCCTACATAGGCGTTCTTTACAAAGGCAGTGCCGTATGGGATACCGGACTGCAGGGAATAGCCCAGCGCGGCACAATTCCCGGATTCCGGCACGCCTACCACCAGATCCGCCTCCACCGGGCTGTCGGCAGCCAGGAATTTCCCCGCCAGGATGCGGGAATGGTAGACGCTGACCCCGTCCAGCACACTGTCCGGCCTGGCAAAGTAAATATATTCAAAGATACATCTGGCATGTTCCCGGGGCGGCAGGGCGTGGGACATGTCGGACGTAATCCCCTTTCCGGGGGATATGGTGACGATCTCCCCGGGCAGCACATCCCGGACGAATTCCGCCCCCAGGGTATCCAGCGCGCAGCTCTCGCTGGCCAGGAAATAAGTGTCCTCCCTCCTGCCGATGCAAAGAGGCCGGAATCCGAAGGGATCCCTGCATCCGATCAGCTTCCTGGGCGACATTACCACCAGGGAATAGGCCCCCTTAAGCCTGTCCATAGTGCGGCCCACCGCCTCCTCTACCGTCCTGGAATTCAGGCGTTCCCTGGCGATATAATAGGCAATGATCTCCGAGTCGATGGTAGTCTGGAAGATGGCGCCGGTATAGGCCAATTCCCTTCCGAGCTCCGGCGCGTTGATGAGATTGCCGTTATGGGCAAGCCCCAGGGTGCCCTTCACATAATTCAGCACCAGGGGCTGGGCATTCTCGCGGGTGGATTCCCCCGCCGTGGAATACCTGACATGCCCCACCCCAATATCGCCCCGCAGCTTTTCCAGGCGCTCCGGCGTAAAAGCCTCGTTCACCAGCCCCATATCCTTGGCGGAAAGCACCTTTCCCCCGGGGCCTGCCGTATCGCTGACCGCGATCCCGCAGCTCTCCTGCCCCCTGTGCTGCAGCGCCAGCAGGCCGTAATAAATGGAGGATGCCACATCCCCTCCGTCAAAGGCATAGGCCCCGAATACGCCGCACTCCTCACCCAGCCTGTCACTATTCCCTTCCTGAATATAATCCTGTCCTCTCACTGCCCTGCCATCCCTTTCCTTACAGGCAGCGCCTGGACGCCGGGGACGGCACACCGTAAAGGGCGCACGAATCCCCCGGATCCGGCGCCTTTGCCAGAATATTTTACAATATAAACTTTACCCCAGATTCCGTACCCTGTCAACCCCGCTGCTTCTCACATTGCCGACCCGCTGCTGCTTTTCACACCCAATGTCAGTCCTGCTTATCGAAGCGCTCCACCATTTCCAGGATTTCCACCATATACATGGGATACTGCCTTGCCACGGACTTTACCTCCTGTCTGGCGGTCTCCCCGATATTGTTATTGTAGTCCATCTGCTTGCGCAAGGACTGCCTGCGGAGAATCAGGTCATGGCGGATTTCCACCATCTCACGCCGATCCAGCAGCGCACCCGGCTGTCCCACCCATCTCGCGGGATCGTTGATCCGGTACTCTGACAGCTTTTTCACAAGCTGATTCTGATAATACTCCAGCTTCGCTTCCGCCTCCGCGTACTGCTTCCGCTCCTCCTTTTCCTGCTGGTACTGCGCCCATTTCTTTTCCAGCTTCGCCGCACTGTCCGTATTATATTTCAGGCAGTAGTAATCTACCAGGTTCCGGTTGTTCACATATCGGATCTTGACTTTATTCTGGAGCTGTATCAGCCTGTTGACAGCGTTGGTTACACCGGCCTTCTCCTTGTCGGAATCGGTAAACCGGACACAGAGCACTGTCAGCGCAATGGCTGCCGCAGCCACCGCCAGCAGCATTCCGAGCCTGGTGTCATACTCAAAGCAGAACTGAAGGATCAGGAGCATCAGAAGGCAGACAGCAAATGCGGTCAAAAAGATCACTGCCATCCCCCGGAAATTCTGCATGGCAACCTCCAGCTCCGCACGCCGGAATTCATACGCCTGCCGCTCTCTCTCCAGCTTGCGCATGTCCTGCTTGATCAGGCCGCCATACTCCTCCGCCTGCTTGAGCTTGGTCATCCCCTCCTCCACGTCCTCCTCCTGCTTGCGCATCTGGTAGTAATCCGTGTCATTCATCCGGTTCTTACGGCCCAGGTAATGCTCCCTTTCCTGCTCCAGTGTGAGAAGCTTCCGTGCAAAGGTATTGAGCTCCTCCCTGTCCTGCCTGGGAAGCGCCTCGATCTCCTCCATATCCGTCAGACAGGAGGTCACCTTTTCGTATTCCCCGGTGAGCTGCTCGATCTCCTCCGCCGCCACCGACATCTGTTCCAGGCAGTCGGTGATATACCTGCTGCGCTGTTCCTCATTGCGGAAGTCCACCTTGTCCCTGGGGAATACGATCCCCTCCCAGTTTTCTTCCTTCTGCGTCTCCACCTGCTTCTTCCGAAATAAATTCCGCCAAAATCCCATTCCAAGTACTCCTATAATAAGCTTTTCCGGTAACTGCTTTTCAGCGCCTGTAACAGGCGGTCGTTTTCTTCCATATATTTCTGCCTGTCTGCGCTTCGCAGCTCCCGTCTGTTATACAGCCTCAGATACTCCGGCTGCTGCTCCCAGTCCTGAGTCAGCTGCTCCAGCCTTTTTTCCAGCTTCAGCACCTGCTGGTAATTCTCCGCCTGCTCCGCCGCGAAGGCCACATAATCGCCCTCCGTAAGCTCCAGCCTCCTGGCCGCCAGGTATCCCTCATAGTCAGCCTCCTGGCCGCTGAGCCCGTAGGCTTCCAGGAAGCATTTCGCCGCCTGGCCGTAAAGCATCAGCCCCGCATAGGCCACACCTTTATTGTGAAGGATGGCGGATCGGGTGGAAGCCGCCGGCTGCTGTCCCTGCTCCGTCTCATATTCCCCCCAATTCTCCAGCAGCTGGTCATAGCCCCGCAGCGCAGGCAGCAGCTTTTTCTGCTGTACCAGGTAATCCACCTGGCTTTTCCGCTTCTCCACGGTGCTCAGCCCGGCGCCCTTTTTCAATACCTGCTCCGTCTCACGGATCACGTTTTCATCGTAGAGCCCCGTATACGCCAGGATGGTCACTGCAAAAGTGCTCAGGGAGCCGCTCTTATGAGCCAGATGGTAGAGCTCCTTCGCCAGTCCCTTCAGGCCGCACTGTCTCTCTATCCAGTCGATGAGGCCGTCGTTCATCAGCGAAAAATCCAGCAGGAAGGCGTTCTCCTTTATACAATAACACAATTCCTCCATGGAGTATACATTCAACTCCAATCCAGGGATACAATATGGAGTTGTGGCATAATCTCCCACACAGACGCTGACACGCATCATAACCGTTATCTCCTAATATAATTCCATGGTTTCCCGCCAGATCATGCCGGAGGCTGCCCTGATCTCCCCGAACCCCAGATCCTCAATCTCCGCCGTCAGGGAATTCTCCGTCTCCAGAAACAGCCTCGCCCTGAGACGGCTGATCCCCGGCGGCAGATTTTCCAGAGTGATCTGCGCGGTGCGTATCTCCTTCCCGATCAGGGGCGTGATCTTTAAGCGAATCTGGTTCCCCCCCTGGAGATAGAATTCCGTGACCTGATCCGCCTCATACCAATTCACACCCGCATCCAACAGAGCCAGGTAAGAAGCCTCCCCCTGGCGCATGACGTCCATACCCACATTGGCTTTGAGCTTGTCGCTGCCCAGGAAGATATGCTCCCTCCCCGCCTCGCTGGGCTGGAGGCGCTCCTGCATCCCGTGGCAGGCCCCCTTGCTGAAAAGGTTATTCCCCTGGAACACTCTCCTGCCTCTGCACAAAAAGCGCAGGGATTCCTTCATCCACTCCTGGGAAAAGCCGTCCCCGATGAGAAATACGGAGCTGACTGCCCTGTTGCCGAAGCTCAGCTCCGCCACTTTTCCAAAGGCCCTGTCCAGCCCCTGCTTCTCCGCATCAGAAATCGCCCTGGGCTCCCCTTCCCCGGAATACCAGTCGGGAAAATCGGTCTCGCTCTCTTCGATAAAAGCAACCACAGGGGTCGTCCGCCGATTATAACCCATGGCGTATATCCGAATCCTGTCCCCCCGGTAATCGTAAAGCATGGATCTGGCCGTCCGCAGATCCCCGGGCTGACGTATCATATAATAATAAAAGCTTTCCGCATGGCTCTGAAAGTATATCTTCTCCGTCTTCAGACGGAGCCCCTCCAGCATTTCATTCAGCATACTGATCATGCGGTGATCCAGCTGTTCGCAGGTGATCATCAGCGCCCCCAGCTTCTCCGTAGTCCCCGCCTGCGCCAGCAGGCCCAGGCTGCGCTTGAAGAACAGGGTCAGCAGCGACACCGGGTCATAGCTGGCCTCCTCGATCAGTACGGGTTCCCCGTCCAGGGCCAGCTCCAGCAGGTTTTCCACCAGGATTCCCTGCTCCTCCGCGGCATTCCTGAGAGCCTCCCTGCCGTAGAACCACTGATTGACCCCCGGCCTCTTGCAGAGTGCCGTGGGGATATTATACATCCGGGCGCCTGCCACCTGGGACAGGGTCTCCACCTCGCCGTCCGGGGACACGGCATAGCTGATCTGTGAAAAACGGTTCCCCAGGTCATAGCCCACGATCAGCTTATCATTTTTCAGTATTCCCATGCCCCACCTCCCGTTATGATTCCAGTACACAGGCCCCGTTCCCCCATGTCCGCCGCCCTGTCCTTACCTCAGAGGGAACAGCTGCCCGTTGAGAAATTCCTTCCGGTGATATTCCTCCAGCAGATCATCCATGGTGTCAAAGTCCTCCAGCGTCCTACTGAGCACAATGTCATTCAGCAGCTGATATCTGCCTCCCTCTTTCGCGGCTGCAGTATCATTGTTCTGGAGCGTGCCGCTCTCCGTCAGCTTCTCCTCGCCATCCCGTTCTTCCGTAATATAATATTGAAGACTCTCCCCAAAGAACAAAACGAATTCCCTGAAACAGACGCCGCCGTACACATCCCTCATGTATTCCGCCCTGTATTCGTCCGACTCCCCGTTCTCATAGAGCATCACATAATGGATACAGGCCCTGCTGCCGGGCGACGTCCGGTATTCGATGATGGTCTTATCCGCCAGCTCCTGCTGCAGGTCGGGATACTCGCCGTACTCCCGGAAGTATTTCAGATGGATCCCCTCTCCCATCATCTCCCGCAGGAAGGATTCTATCGTCTCCATCTGCTCCGGACGCCTCTCCTCCTTATTTTCCGCATAATATTTCAGGAAGGCCAGCTTACAGATCTTCTGCACCGGCTCGCTGCGCCGGCTCATACGCTCAATCTCCTGGTACACATAGCGGTCAGTGACACGGTCGTGGACAAAGTAGTCAAAAGCACACTGTGCCAGGAAAGCCTCCTCCACCTCGGGCTTCGCCCCCTGGGATACATAATACCGGAAAACTTCCAGCTTCTCACCCACAAAGGCGCCGGAGTAGAGCATCTGCACCAGCATCCGCTCGGACAGCTTATAGCAGTCCACATCAAAGGACTTGGCCGCCTTCCAGATATCCCTCATGTTCTTCGTCATCCCCTCGTAGTACCGCGTCAGATATTCCAATACCACGCTGTCATACTTTCCCCGCCGGAACACGCAGCAGGCTGCCGCTGTCAGCACAGGGTCGTCCACCATGCTCCGCCTCTCCATCAACGGCCCCAGCAGGCGCACCAGTATCTTGGCATCCACAAAGTATGGCCCATACTGCTCCAGCCACCGGCCCGCCAGCTCGAAGTCGCCCCTGTATACCAGGTATTTCATAACCGTGCCGCGCTCCTCCATGGTCAGCTCCTCGCCGGGAATACTCCGCAGATACGCGTCCAGCGCCTCCATGTTATCCTTCTCGTAATAATATTTCAACACCTTCAGATACAGCTCCCGCTTCACGGACAGCTCTATATCCGGCAATTGCAGCACCCTCAGAGCACGATCCAGCCCCTCACGGGAATCCGGCATGTCCTCCCGGTCGTTTTCACACAGATACAGATCCAGCTCCGCACTGTCCTGTACATGGGGCGTGACCCATCTCAGGAATTTCCCCGGCAGCATCAGCTTCTCCAGGGTATATTCCACGCTGCGGATGAACCGGTTCCTCCAGGCATCCTCCAGGACGATGGTGTATTCGCTGCCATACAGGGCCACCCATGTGCAGCCTCCGCTCAGGGTGTATTCCGCCGGCCTCAGATTATGGGGCTGGTAGACATAGACCTTCTGTATCCTGTCGTCCTCCACACGGATCTGGTGCGCGAACAGCAGCCTGGAAAGGGGCTCCGCGGTCTGCCCATCGATCATCTCGGGGCGCAGCAGCTTCTCATAAAGCTCCGCCAGATGCCTGTTGATATGCTCCTTCCGGATCTGTTCCAGAATAAAACGCTCCATCCGGGGCTGGTAAGCCCTGTAGAGGTCGCCCAGCCTGTCCCGGTTGCGGAGGACATAGGCATAGAGATATGCCGCCTGCTCATAATTCATGTGGGCCTGATAGGAAAAGTATATCAAAACCTGCTTGGGCAGCCTGAAGGACTCGCCCATATCCAGCGACAGCATATAGTATTCGTACAGGTTCGTGATCCGAAGCTGCGCCTCCACACCGTCCCTGTACCATGGGAAGTACTCCTTTCCCGTCCTGCCTCCCTTGATCAGCAGCGTACAGATTTCCTGCAGCACCCTCTGATCCTTCTTTTTCTGATACAGGTGCTTCAAAACCCGAAACAGCACAGGCGAATATTCCCTGACACGCCCGATAAGATACAAAAGCTGCTCCACCGTCTCCGGATTCAGGAATTCCCTTTTCATCCCATAATGGATGATCTGCTGTTCAAAGCTCTCCAGCTTCCGCAGAAGAGCGGGATTGTTGTTTAAAAGTACCAGCGCTTCTATATAGATCATGGGGCTGCGGCAGCCGCTGTCAAACTGCCTTTCCAGAAAATTCCACTTCACGGTGGCCGACTTATTGTATTCCCCCGGCAGATACAGGAGAAGCCAAGCCACACGCCAGTTGGAGGGATCCTTTCTGTAGATATGCTCCACATCGGAGGTCACTCTGCCGATATACCTGTCCTCGCCATGAACCAGTGTGGTAAGATACAGGTAATAGGCAAGGCAGGTCTCCTCCTCCGGCCGCTCCTCCAAAAGCTCCGCGGCATGATCCAGTATCCAGCCAGCCTCATGGTATTTCTCCTCGGTAATGAGAAGCTGTGCCTGAAAGAGCCTTATGGCAATATCATTTTCATTCTGGAGCGCCATCCTCTCCACCAGCTTCCCGGTCTCCTTCAGCCATGCGGAAGTCCCAATCTTCTTTAACCGGAAGGACTGGTACAGCTCCATGAGCCGGACTGTAGCCTGCTTCCCCGACAGGTCAACGGACTGGCCCGTCAGCCTCTCCCCCGCCCTTACCGTCACCGGTATCGTAAGGGACACATAGGAATTATACAGGCGAACCTGGCCAAAATTCCGTCCTTCACGGCACATCCTTCCATCAATATATACGGGAAGCCTGCACCGGTTGCCCAGGAAATCGTCATCCGTCAGAATCTCCTTCTCCGTGAACAGGAAATCACCGCTGCATTCCACCCAGAGTCTGGTATATCCCCAGCCGTTCCGGACGATATTCAGCTCCCGCTCCGCCACACTGTAAGCATTCCCGGCAAAGTCCTCCTCCAACGCCAGCTGCTTCTCCTCCACCAGATATCCCGTACTCTGTTTCTTGTTGATGCGGATCAGGAATTCTTCCATATTCTGTTCCTGGCCGGGGCAGGCGGACAATCCCCGGTACACATCCAGGTACTGGGCATCGCTGCCCGAAAGCGCCAGCGGGAAATCCGGCGAGTAGAACAGCTTGAGGGCCTCCTCCCAGCTGCTCTTTGCAAGGTTCGCAAAGTGGAACAGGTTCCTGACCGGGCCGATGGAGGATTCCAGCACCGTATGCTCCATGGATACGACAAAGGGGAGATAGTATTCGCCCTGGTTGCTGACGATGTAGAAGCTCCCCTTCACCACCTCCCCCTCTTCCATGTGTTCCCCATGGAACCGGTAGGCAATCTCCTCGTCCGTGCCCACAAATTCCCTGGTGAGGCATTCCATCCGCAGGTCGGAGGAGGTCACGCTGCCGGCAGTGAATTTCCCCGTGGGCGCATATACCCGGAAGCTCCCCTCAAAGCTCTCACCGCGATGCAGGGAAATATCTATTTTCAGGCACGAAAAATCGAGAGAACCACTCTCGTAATCGAAGTTTCCCTCCAATATCTGATCGATTATCTTCTGCATCCCGCACTCACCACTTTTCACAAAGTAAAAAATCCCTACGACTGATTATATCAAATAAACAGCCGCAGGGCAATTGATTTTCTTTCAGCGCAAAATCCCTACTCCATGTTCAGCTTTTTGCTGGTCACATAATGGCAGACAAAATAGAGGATCACCGCCTCCGTTATGGATATGCCAAGGGAGAGCAGTATGGTGGTATTTACATAGCCGCCCACCAGCTGGTTGTCATCCACAAAGCTGGCCATCTGGCCTAATGAAAACGCGCTCTGGACGATCGACGTGACGGTACTGGTCACGATCATGATCCCCACATAGCTGACAATCGCCATAAGCACCCTGTGCTTTGTGAACAGCTGGCCAATGGAAATGGCGCCGAAAAGGATTATCATGCTGCAGAAGGGCGATATGAGCCCCATCACTATCATCCTGCCGAAATAGCCGCTCACACGCATACCGAAGATTTCCAGGAACATCTCGTCAACAAAATCCATCTCCGGCCCTATTTCCCGCCATACATCCGCCCAGGTATAGCCCTCCGGCAGCATCGCGCCTATCATGGAAAACATCAGCGCCATGACGGAGAGGAAAATCCCCACTTCCATCAGCACCGACCACAGGCCGCTGTTCAGGATCTTGCTCACCAGGATCTGATGCTTGGAGACGGGCAGGGTATGCGTCAGATACCCTTCGTCCGTATACATGGTTTTGTAAAAGCGCACACCCATGTAAATAAAGACCCCGTAGTTTATGCCGACCAGCATGATAATATACATGAACAGCGTCCCAAAGCTCAAAAGATCCCACACACTTGGGCCATTATAACTCCTGCCGCTTACCGCGGACTGCCACAGGGGCGCCTGGAAGGAAATCCACCCGAACAGGGTGATCAGCGCCAGTCCCAAAAGCATCATACAACACACACGCCATGTACTCTTCCATTCATGCTTCCATAATTTCCCTAACATGCAAATACCTCCCTGAAATACGCGTCCACAGACTTCCCGTGCTGTTCCCTGATATTGTCCACCGAGGTGTAGAGAACCAGGTGCCCGTAGCGCATAAAGATAACTTCATCCAGAACCTGCTCGATATCCCCGATCAAATGGGTGGAAATGATCACGGTAGCGTCCGGATTGTAATTATTGATGATGGTGCGGAGAATATAATCCCTGGCCGCGGGATCCACGCCCGCGATAGGCTCATCCAGGACATACAGCTCCGCGTTGCGGCTCATGACCAGTATGAGCTGCACCTTTTCCTTATTGCCCTTGGAAAGGGTCTTCAATTTCGTTTCAGGGTCAATGTTTAAGCTCCGCAGCATCTCCTCCGCTTTATCCCTGGAAAAGTCCGCGTAAAAGTCCACGAAAAAATCCAGGATTTCCCGGATCTTCTGTCCCCCTGACAGGTAGGTGCGATCCGGCAGGTACGCCACATGTGCCTTGCTCTCCACGCCCACATAGCGCCCATTGATCATAATACTGCCCTGGGTGGGGGTCAGCAGTCCGTTCAGCATCTTGATCAGTGTGGTCTTGCCGCTCCCGTTGGGCCCCAGAAGCCCAATGATCTTTCCCTTGGGAAGCGTAAGGGTAATATTGTTCACCGCAACATGCTTTGCATCATAGGCTTTCGTCAACCCTACGATTTCAACCAATTCATTCATAATTAACCTCTTTTCTGCGCTGCTTTGTTGCACAAAGCCATATATGGCTTACGAGTTTGTGACAAGTCATTTATGACTTTGCAGCGCGCAGGCACAAATCTCCAGATTGAAAATTTAAATTTTTAATCTTTTCTTCTCCCTAAGAATTATTCCGTACAGGCTCATTGTCGATCAGCGCCCTGATCTCCTCTCCCGTATATCCCAGCTCCTTCATCCTGCAAAAGAAGGTTTCCATATGCTCCCGCGCCATCCCTTCCTTCACTCTCCGGATCAGCTCCTCGTCCTCTGTGACATTCCGGCCATTGGTGCGCTGGGTGACGATCAGGCCGCCCCTCTCCAATTCCACAAAAGCCTTCTGCATCGTGTTCGGGTTCACCGCTGCCGTTGCCGCCAGCTCCCTGACGCTGGGGAGCTTCCCGCCCGGCGGATAATACCCGGATACGATCTGCATCTGGATTCGCTCAACTAACTGCGCATAGATCGGTCTGTCAGTATCTAATTCCCATGCCATCTGCATCATCCTTTCTGAATCCACACCGTTATTTGTATTAAACTTATAATACAATAATACACCCATTCCCTCAAAACGTCAATACCCTTTTTGCCTCAATCACCAATCCCCTGATCCTGCATACTATATTTAACAAATCAAAAAGGTAAGAAGCTGCTCATAAACCGTACTGCGTTTATGAACAGCCTCCAAGGTCAGCATATGCCTGAAAACAGTATAACAGCAGCGCAGGAGCCCATGCCCGCGGAAGGCTCCGCAAACGGCTCCATACAGATCAGCGTAGTGTCCGCAGTGGGCCTGGTGCCGGTGGAGAATGCCACCGTAACCATCTCCTATACAGGCGATCCCGATACCCCCCTGCATGTACTTACCACCGACAATTCGGGGCAGACGCCCACGGTGCAGCTTCCGGCGCCTCCGCTGGAGCTGTCCCTGGATCCGGATGCCACACAGCAGCCCTACTCGGAATATAATATCTTTGTCACTGCCGAGGGCTATGAGCCCGTGTACGTCTCCGGCTCCGAAATCCTTGCGGATGAATTTTCCCTGCAGCCCATCCGCATGAATCCCCTGGCCATCGCGGAGGAGGAGGAGAAAAGGGTCATCATCCCGGTGCACACCCTCTTTGGCGACTATCCGCCCAAGATACCCGAGGATGAGATCAAGCCCATGGACGAAACCGGCGAAATTGTCTTAAGCCGTGTGGTAATCCCCGAATACATTATAGTCCACGATGGTGTACCCGGAGATTCCACTGCCCGCAACTACTGGGTCCGCTACCGGGACTATATCAAGAACGTGGCCTCCTGTGAGATTTACTCCACCTGGCCCGAAAGCGCCATCTATGCAAATATCCTGGTGATACAGTCGTTTACTTTGAACAGGGTTTACACGGAATGGTAGGGAAATCACCGTTGATTCCGTGTTCCAGAAACATTATTTTCAATTCACTTACGATTAAAATTGACGGCAAGAAGCAGATAACATATATAGCCGAATAGGACAAGCTGTTAGCTTATGGTTCTACATATATATTATACGGTTTCATTTAATGAAGCAAGGGCAATTCTGCTCTTGCTTCTTTCAGTATTATCACTAGCAAAAAATACCATTTTTCTGTTATCAATAAGAAGAGAGGTAAAATACTATGATAAATAATACAAGCGGAATGCTGATTGATCCTATGCAGTCAATGAGGATTGCAAAGCATCCCATTCCAATAAAGGAAAATCTGATTGTATCTGACAATCTGGAAGCAGGAACCTTAAGAATCTATGAACCGTTGAATGGTCCTGTAATCATTCAACAATTATTTTCACAGTATAATAATATCTGTAATGCTGTGCCTGTGGCAGAAATTACTATCAATAGTCTATGGAGTTATAAAATATAAAAGACTTCTTAATCAAAATAAATACAAAAGAGCCACAGCATAGCATTTATGCTGATACTGGCGGAAAGGAGGGAATTGATTATGAGTCACGATTTAACAGCATTATACGAGAGGTTGAGCCATGATGACGAGTTACAGGGCGAGAGCAACAGCATATCCAACCAAAAGGCAATGTTAGAGGATTATGCGGAAAAGAACGGTTTTACGGGCATACGCCACTTTACAGATGACGGGATTTCTGGTACGACCTTTGAGCGTGAGGGGCTTCAATCCATGCTTACCGAAGTCGAAAAGGGAAATATCGGAACAATCATTGTGAAAGATATGAGCCGGCTGGGAAGAAACTATGTGCAGATGGGAATGTTGCGGGAAAAGTTGCGCAGATCAAATGTAAGGCTGATCGCCGTCAACGAGGGCGTTGACACGGGTTCGGGGCTTGATGACGATTTCCTTCCGTTCCGCGATGTGATCAACGAATACTATGCAAAGGACATCAGCAAGAAGATCAAGTCCACCTTTAAGGCAAAAGGCGAGAGCGGAAAGCACGTTGCGAGCAGTCCGCCATACGGTTATCTGAAAGACAGCGGCGACAAAAACCAATGGGTAATTGATGAAGTGGCGGCACCCATTGTCAGACGGATATTCCGAATGACTTTAGAGGGCTACGGTCCGTATCAGATTGCAACGCAATTCACAGCCGAGCATATCCCCATTCCTGCCTATCACCAAGCGCAGTTGGGTGTGGGATTGTGGCAGAACAGGGAAGTTAAGAACTCTTATAAGTGGCAGAGTTCCACAATAGCACATATCTTACAGAAACATGAATATTTAGGACATACGGTAAATTTCAAGACACGCAAGCATTTCAAGGACAAAAAGAGCCATTATGTAGATAAAGACCAGTGGTTAATCTTTGAAGATACCCATGAGCCGATTATCGACCAAGAAACTTTCGACAACGTACAGCGTATCAGAGGACAGGTAAGGCGTTATCCCGATGGTTGGGGCGAAGCGCACCCGCTCACAGGACTGATGTATTGCGCTGATTGCGGCGGCAAAATGTATATCCAAAGAATAAACAATGGAAAACGTGTTCCAATGTACCATTGCGGCAATTATCCCAAGGTACCCGTAGGAACATTGTGCCAGTCAGCACACCGCATTAAAGCGGATCACGTTATGGAGATAGTGTCAAAGACCATAAAAGAGGTCATACAGTATGCCAGTCTTGATAAAGAGCGTTTTGCGGAAGAAATACAGTCGCATATTGAGGACAGGCAGACCGTAGACTTTACGGAACAGAGAAAGCGAATGACCGTATGTGAAAAGCGTATCGGGGAACTGGAAATGCTGATTGCGAAGATTTATGAGGACAACGCATTGGGGAAACTGTCAGACAAGCGATATACCATGCTCTATAACCAATATGAGGGCGAGCAGGAACAGTTGCAGAATGAGTTGGACGGTTACAAAACGGAACAGACGCAGTATGAAAAAGACCGCAAATCTGCCGCACGTTTCCTCAAATTGGTTGAGAGATACAGTAATGCGGAGGAAATGTCAACGGTAATGCTGAATGAGTTTGTGGAGAAAATAGTCGTGCATGAGCGTGACCGAAAAGGGAGTGCAGACACCACACAGAAGATAGAGATTTATTTTAACTTTATCGGGGAATACATACCGCCGACTATGGCGGAGAAAGAGCCGACACCCGAAGAACTGGAAGAAATGCGGAAGAAAGAAACGAGAAAGGATAAGCTTCATCAGAATTATCTGAAACGGAAAGCCAGTGGGAAACAGAAAGAATATGAGGAACGCACCAAAGCGAAGAAAAAGGCGCGGATTGAGAGCCAAAAAGAGCAGATAAGAGCCGAGGACAGAGAGAAAGGCATATACTTCCATGCAGGAGTGCAGAACATACCGAGGGCAGGGAAACAGGCGGTAATGTAAAAATAGATTTTGGAGGAAAAGGCTATACCACTATCGGTTATAGTCTTTTTTCATGCAGTCATTACCGTAAGAAATGAACCACTATTCCCCAAAGCGGAGAAATGCCTGTCAATAATATTCCGCAATCCAATCTCCCCACAATAAACGAAGGAAAACCATATATCAGCACCGAAACCAATCAATCATATCAATCAATCCATATCACAGGAGGGCAAAGACCGTGAGCAAAGAGCAGGAACAGCAGATTTTAGACTATTACAGCACCACCGACAAATATATCTGTAGCAAGACACACTCCAATGCGCATCAGACCGTATTCACCAAAGAAAGCGATAAATTCCAGTGGCTTGTTTTGGAGCAGAAAAGCCAGTGTGAAGTAGAGGTAAGGCAGACCGACAGTCATGGTACAATCACAGCGAGGGATAATTACGAAATGACAAGAAATCTCATTAAGTGCGTGGGCGTGGAGCGTTTATGTGAGGGCACAAATATACAGATACCTTTTAACGTTGATGAAATCAACTTAATTTATCAGTTTGGGGAACAGGGTAAAGCGGAAACGTGCGCCAGTCTGTCCGCTATCCTTCCGCAGATAAAGGACAGCGACACAAGGCAGATAGTAAGCGATACATTGAAGAAATTAAATTCCCTGTCAGAAGAAACGTGTGAGGAACTGACCGCCACCACCAAAAGACGGAAGCTGACCGAGCGTGACCATTCCATAAGGACAAGGTTAGCCAAAGCAAAGGAACAGGCGAAACAGCCGACAGTTGTTGAGGAAAAACAGCGCAGAACCCACAGCAAGGGAAAGGGGGATATGGCACTATGAAACTTTCCAGATACGAACAGGAAACGGTTGTCAATTACAATGCAGGAGAACAGACCACCACCCTCTACACAAGGGATAGGGCGGTCATGCGGAAACTTGACACGCTTGTTGCCGACTTTCCCGACATATGCAAATTGACAGAGCAGGACGAGGTATCTAAGACCTATTCGTTTCCGAAATCACACGTTAACTACCGTAAGCCGAGGACAGTCAGCACCGAGCAGAGGGAACGGGCAAGGCAGATGATGATTGCAAAGAATAAGTCAAAAGGAGATTAAGCAAAATTTAATGGAATTGTGTATGCGTTTGTGGTAAGATAATGACATTGAACAATTTGACAAATCGGGATTTAATAGAGGAGATTATAGTGAAAACTTTGATATTAAATGGCTCTCCAAGAAAAAATGGTGATACTGCCAGTCTTATTGAGAAAATTACTGAAAAAATTGTAGGATAATATAGAATTGTAGATGCTTATAGGTGCAATATTTCGCCCTGTTTTGATTGTAGGTATTGTTGGGAAAATAGTGGGTGTGTTATAAATGATGAAATGCAAGAGATATATAAATACATACAAGAATGTGACAACATTATGATTGCTTCGCCGCTTTATTTTTCGGAATTGACTGGAAAATTATTAGATGTTGGAAGTAGACTTCAAACATATTTTTGTGCCAGATTTTTTAGAAAAGAAGAACCTATTATAAAATCTAAAAAGGGTGCAATTGTATTAGTTGGTGGAGGCGATGGTCATATAGATACTGCTTATAGTACAGCTTGTACGCTTTTGCATCATATGAACTGCTATGACATTCATGAGGTGGTATATAGCCATAATACTAATGAAAAACCTGCCAGTGATGATGAAAACGCACTTTTGGGACTAAATAGTATTTTAGATTTTTTCGGAAATAAAGAATAAGGCAAATTCCCATTTGTCGAGGAAAATCAGAACAGAAAAATGATGTAAAAACTGAATATTGTTTACCTTTAGGTAGCGGTTATCTTAACAGACAATCAGCTACCTTTTTTATTTTCAGAACCTATCAACACAGCACAGAAAAAATGAGGTATCAGAAATGATTGAGAACAAAAATGACGCAAGTAAAAACTTAGAAAAGGCATTGCAGGTATTGGAACAGGCAAAACAGCGTGTAGCCAATGAAAAGAAAAAGCAGAACGAGAAGAAACGCAAAGCGGAGAACCACCACAAGTACATCATGGGCGGTATTATCGTGAAGTATTTCCCCGACTGCTACCGTTATGACGAGGGCGAGTTAAACCGTATTTTGTCGGTTGCGTTGCAGACAAGGGAGTGTCAGCAGATTATATCTAAAATCAAAGCGGAAAGCCGAGAAACCACTCCCCCACAATCCACTCTTGCTAATGCCGAAAATGAAAGTGAGGGCGGTACGGAATGACAAGGGCAACGGAACTGGAAAGCCGAGATAACGTATTCACCCTGTTTACAGGGTGCGCACAGATATACCACCAGAGGTGGTATGTGCGCCCTTCGGGGACTCCTGCGGAGGGCATTGTCTGTCTTGCGACAGCCAACAGGGGACGCTACACTTCCCCTACAGCGCAAAAAGCGCGCCTACCCTTTTGTGAACTTTGCGTTCAGACAAAAGCCAAAGTGCGGCTTTTATCTGCCCACAAAGTCTATGAGTGCGTCCCACTACTCTATCGACAGAATGTAGGTGTTGCGTATGGGTAATGTCACGAAACAGGCAAGCACACGTTTCTCCATAGTCAAACGGAGCAAGGGGCAGTCGGCGGTTGAAAAAGCGTCCTATATCAGCAGGAGTATTCTTGTCAGCGAGTTTGACGGGCAGACCTACCGCCCGAAATACCATGAGGATTTAGTGCATAGTGAGATCACTCTCCCACCCAATGCGCCCAAAGAGTATGCAGACCGCGCCACTTTATGGAACGCTGTTGAACTGTCAGAGAAAGGGCAGAAATCACAGCTTGCGAGAATGTTAAAAGCGTCACTTCCCAACGAATGGAGTTATAAACTTGCGGAGGAAGTCATGAGGGATTATGTGCAGAGGAATTTTGTTGCCAAGGGAATGTGCGCTGACTGGGCAATCCATGACAGCGAGAATGACAAAGGACAGCGCAATCTCCATATCCATGTTCTGCTCACTATGCGTCCTCTCACTGAAAACGGGGAATGGGGAGCAAAGACGAAAAAAGTCTATGTCCTTGATGAAAACGGCGAGCGTGTTCCCCTCATTGACAAAAAGACTGGACAGCAGAAAGTTGATAAGCGGAACAGAAAACAGTGGAAATGCCAGACCGTAGAAAGCACCGACTGGAACAGCAAAGAAAACGCCAAGATATGGCGTAAGGATTTAGCTGACACAATCAACGCCACTAATGAGCAGTTGGGGATTGCGGTACGGTGGGAACACCGCTCTTTTAAGGAACAGGGAATTGACCGAGAGCCGACAATCCATATCGGGGCGGTTGCCAACGCTTTAGAGCGCAAGGGCATACAGACCGAGAGGGGCAACATCAATCGGGAAATCATCAAGAACAATATGCTGTTGGAACAGGCAAAAGAAATGCTCATGCTTGCCAAGCAGGAACTTCACAGCGTACAGTATGCCAAGATTAAAAATGCGGCGGTCAGCATGAAAAATGAAGTCATGGAAATGATTGCAAAAGTGAGGGAGCGCAAAGGCAGACTTGACCTGCCGATTGTCAGCGGAAAGCATCTAAGAAGAATATCCGACCGAACCGCCTTGCAGTCAGCCGACAATGCGGAGAAATTCATCACGACAAGGAAGATAGACAGCTTTGAGAGCCTTGCGAACTTTACAGCGGATAAGGAACAGAGATACCAAGAGTTGGAAACGGTATATCTTTCAAAGGGGCAGAAACTAAGCCGATTAAAGGAACTGTCAAAAATGTATGCCCTCTTTGCGCCAATCCAAGCCACCTATAAGGAGAGCCAATCGCTCAAAGGGCTTGCGAAAATGCGGTATGATAAAGAGCATAAGGACAGCTTATCGAAGTACCCCGAATTAAAGGAGCGTATGCAGAGCCTTTTACAGAATGGCGAAAAGGTAACGCCGAAACAGTGGAAAGCGGAGATACAATCTTTGCAGTCCGAGTATGACAATATCGGCAAGGAACAAACCAAGATCGCCACAGAATTAGCGTATGCCGAGGTAATCAGCTACAACAGAAAGAACCTTGCGAGAGAGCTTCAGAACGAGAGCCGACAGCACAGTAAACAGCAAAGAAAAACTAAGCGGAGGGAGGAAGAAATTTAATGTGAATTTTATTGTAAAGATAAGCGTTTTTTTGTATAATTGAAATATGGCAGGAGCAGGATATATCATATCTTGTACCACAAATTTTTAGAAACCGAGGTGGTAAGGTGCCAGACGATACAAAGCAGACACAGGAAGTTAAGGCAAAACGTACCGCAAAAAACAGTGTGTTTTTAGACCTTTTCCAAGATAAAAAGAATTTGTTGAAACTGTATAAGACATTGCACCCAGAGGATACGGACGCAACAGAGGACACGCTGGATATTGTAACGATAGACAATGTTTTGACAGATAATCTCTATAACGATCTGGGCATAATGGTAGGTAACAACAGATTGCTTTTGTTGTTAGAGGCGCAATCGAGTTGGACGGTAAATATTTTAATCAGAATACTGCTGTATTTAGCACAGAGTTACCATGAATATTTTGAGCGAACCAGCCAGAGCCTGTATAAGAGCAAGAAAGTAAAAATGCCAAAGCCTGAATTGTATGTGATATTCACTGGCAACAAAGGCAGAAAACCCGATACAATATCTTTATCGCAAGAGTTTTTTGACGGTGCAGATATTGATATTGAGATAAAAGCCAAAGTCATATATGAGAGCGACAAGGATAATATAATCAATGAGTACATTGTTTTTTGTAAAGTTTTTAATGAGCAGATAAAAGAACATGGAATGACAAAACAGGCGGTTACAGAAACAATCCGTATTTGCAAGGACAGGAACATCTTAAAACAGTATCTAAGCAGCAAGGAAGTGGAGGTAGTAACGATTATGATGAGTTTATTTGATGATGAACAGATTATGAGGACTTATACGAAAGATATTGAAAAGGAAACGGAAAGAAAAACAGCCGAACAAATGATAAGAAAGGGGAAAATGACGCTTGAAGAAATTGCGGATTGTGTATCTTCTCTGTCATTTGACGAATTAAAAGAACTTGAAGCCGAGGTTATGCAGTTAGCGTAATCAATCATATCAATCAAAATCAAATATGGTAACAGCGTTGGGGCATATAGAAACTGAAAATCTATATGCTCTATTTTTTTGCCATTAAGGAGGAACAATGGGCGACAACATTCAGACCAACACCACAGGGCGATTAACGCCCTGTTTACAACAGAAGATTGACAAGACAAGGTATTTAGTCGAGGTACATTTTTCTAATACGAGTACCCAAAGCGTAAAGGATAAGTTAAAGCGTGTCATTCTCCATGATTTAGAGCATGGAAAACAGGGAAAATCAAGAAAAAGTGATGAAAAATGATGAATACGTCCTTGACAAGTAGCAACAGGAAAGATAATGGGGTCTTTATTCATAGCATATCTTGTGAGCAAGGGTATGAAGATTTAATATCGCCTATGATATGTCAGGTGTTACACTTTTCTGATTTTTATGATTGTTTCTGCCTAGTTGGTATTTCGGAAGCAGAATATGAAAAGTGGGTGCCCTATGCAAAGGAAACACTTTCAAATTTCCAGAAACATAACCGTGTGTATGAATATGCTCCGAGCGGGCAGCAGAAAGCAGAATAGAAGCAGAAAGAAAGCAGAGGAGAGAGTTTCAAGTTTTGTGTAAACCCAAAATCTGATATAAGATAGTTGAATAGTTACTAAGGGGCAGAGCCAGATTTCAGATTCTGCCCCTTGTCTGTATTATACAAAGATTTTCTGGACTGT
>CATKXX010000024.1 GCA_949840935.1 uncultured Acetatifactor sp.
CTTGTATTTTAACTCTGATCCTGGGTATTTCATATATTAAATCTTTATTTTTTTGTATTCCTGTGGAATTTACTTTTTCAAAGTGGAATTTAATCTCGCAAAGTGGAATTCACTTTTTCAACTCACCCTCAGGAAACATTGACATGCTTCCCTGCATACAATAAACCATAAATAAACCCATGGAGGCAAATTAAATGAGCGATTTAACTGCTACAAACTGCGGATGCAATGATTCCTGCGGATGTGCACAGAACAATAACGGATGGGGCGGCTGCAACAGCTGGATCTGGATCCTCCTCCTTCTGTGCTGCTGCGGCGGCAACGGCGGCGGCTTCTTCGGCGGCAACAACGGCTGTGGCTGCAATAACGACTGTGGCTGCGGATGCGGCAACAGCATGTTCGGCGGCAATAGCTCCTGCAGCTGGCTGATCTGGATTCTCCTGATCTCCTGCTTCTGCGGCGGCAACGGCGGCGGATGCTGCTAAGCTCCTGTCATTTTGTTCTCCGCGGCATTCCTGCGGAAACAGGCGGCGGCAAAAGCCGCCGCACACCATGTCAGGGCGGGAAGGGGCTCCCTTGGGAGCCTTTTCCCATGCAGACAGGTGTTCATATCTATATCCGGGCTTACATAGGATAGTTATATAATGCTTTCTGAAATACAATGCCTCTTTCCGCTCAAAACGACAGTAAACCGTTATGCTGTTCATGAGGGAACGCCTGATATTTTTGCCAGTACAGGGCGGAGGGATTAGGCGATGCGGTGGTGTTGCCCGCCGACAGGTGTATGGGAAGCCGGAAAGGATTAGGGAATTCCATGGAAGAAAATGAAATGGGAAGCATTGCCGCATTTGATTCCCTGTTTACAACCAACCGCATCCAGATGATGAAGGTGCTTCTGCCTTATCTGAAAACGGAACAGCAGGGGGCCCTGGCCGTCTACATTAAAATGATGGAATTAAATTACACCCTGTCTTTTTTCAGGAATAATCCTCATGCCATGCCCCTCCGGTTTCCACAGAAATCCGATTCTTCCCGGCTATGGGATGAAATACTCCCCTTCTGCAATCCTGCGGAGCGAAACAGGGTAGAGAGTATGAAAAACATGATGCAGAATATGAAGCAAATGCAGGAAATGATGGAAACAATGCAAATGATGCAGGAGATGTTCCCTGATGGGATGGATATGGAAAACATGGATTTATCTTCCATCATGGAAATGATGAATAACGGCAGTTGACACGCATACACCGTCGATATGATCAGAGCAGGAAACCAATCTAATATATAAAACGAAGGGAGTACACAATATGTCAGAGCAGGAAAGGCCAAAATGGATGTCCGACGAGCTGGTGAAGGATATCTCACAAAAAAAACTGGATTTTCTGTCACAAATGTTTGCCCAGGGGCAGGGCAAGAACCAGAAGGAAATGATGATGTTCCTGATGCCCATGATGAAAAAGGCCAAACAGGAAAATCTCGTTTTTACCCCTCAGGAAATGCAGGCCGCCATCGCAGCCATCAAAAAATACAGTACGCAGGAGGAACTGGAAAAAATCAACGACATACTGGAAAAAAATGCGAAACAGGGCGGTCACTGACCGCCCCTTATGCCGTTTTCTTTTCCAATTCTTCTACCCTTTTTTCAAGCTGGTCTATCTTCCCGGTTTTCAGGGTTGATATTCGGACACTATATACACGGCATATTGGTTTCCATCGGCCGCGATCAGCAATTTCCCGTCATATTCAAATAAAAGGTGCCCCAACAGCATACCGCTATTAGCCTGCAGCTCCGCAACAGGCCATCCTTCCCCCAGGCTTCGGATAAAACCGGCTTCCTTCATGCTATCCGGCATATCCTTTGACGCTTCCGTTTTTTCGTATCGATACAGAGTGCCATTGTAACAGATGGAAGACGGTGTGCCCGCAGGCAGCTGGCAGTCCGACCTGCCTCCATCCTCCTCGGGAATCAGCAAAAAGTACCGGTATCCTTCCAGCCCCGGCAGATACCGGCTTTCATCGGCTCCCAGCAGAAGCCAGTCCGAGTACCGGTACATCTCTGTATACCACTCCGCTCCCGCAATGCCATCCGGAAACCTTTCCATCAGTTCAATATACTCCAATTCCTTCTCTGAAGGGAAAAATTCACCGTCATTTTTATAGAGTCGGCCGTCATAAGAATAAAAACCTTCCTCCGTCTTACAAAAGCCCTGTTCCTCCCCGCAGCCTGACAGGGCAAACGCCAGCGACAGTGCGAAAAACATAGCGGTACATGCATGTACTTTTAAGCCGCCCTTCCTGCCAATCCTGGATACAGAACCGGTTAATCCATCCATCAAAGCCTTCTCCTTCCCCTCACGCATGAGGCGGTGCCCGTACCACATCCTGACATCTTCGTACGACCGTGAAAAAATACAAATTTCATACAAGCAGCCGGAGTTTCCCGGCTGCCTGTATTTCTGATCAATATTTTTAATGCCCCTGGTATCAGTCATCCGAGCTGTTCTCAGCAACTTTCGCCGCCCTGGCAGCAACCTCCTTCTCCTGCACATCGGAGGGAGCCTGCTCATAGCGCGCAAATTCATAAGAGTATTCGCCCCTGCCTCCGGTCATGGAACGCAGGTCAGTGCAGTAGCCATAGAGGCTGCTCATAGGGATATCCGCCTCGATAGTCTGTTTGCCGCCTGCCACAGGATTCATACCCAGGACACGCCCCCTTCTCTTATTCAGGTCGCCCATCACATCGCCTGTATAGGCATCGGGCACCGTCACCTTAATGGAAGCAATGGGCTCAAGCAGCACAGGTTTCGCTTCCATAAAGCCCTTCTTAAACGCCTGAATGGTAGCCATCTTGAAGGCCTGCTCGGAAGAATCCACCGGATGATAGGAACCGTCGTATAACACTGCCTTCACACCGACAACGGGATATGCTGCCATGGGGCCTTTGAGCACGGACTCCTGAAGCCCCTTTTCCACAGCAGGATAGTAATTCTTAGGCACAGCGCCTCCCACTACCTCCTGCTCGAACACAAAGGCGGTCTCCAGATCCTCAGCAGGCGAGAAACGCATTTTCACATGGCCGTACTGCCCGTGCCCTCCGGACTGCTTCTTATACTTATATTCCACATCCGACTTACCCTTTATGGTTTCCCGATATGCAATCTTGGGCTTGGTCAGCTCTACATCAACCTTGTACTCATTTAACAGCCTGCTGACGATGACCTCCAGATGCTGGTCGCCCATACCATATAGCAGCGTCTGCCTGTTCTCCGCATCATTTACCACCTTCAGGGTCTGATCCTCGTGGGTCAGCTTCTGCAGGGCCTGAGAAATCTTATCCACATCACCCTTATTCTTCGGCTTATAGCGCATATAGGTATAAGGGGTGGAAATATCGAATTTGCCGTATTTAATGGTAGTCGCCTTGGTGGACAGGCTGTTCCCTGTCCTGGCCGCCGTAAGCTTTGCAAGGGCGCCGATATCGCCCGCATGAAGTTCGGGGACTTCGATCGGCTTATTGCCCTGGAGCACATAGATCTTACCGATCTTCTCCTCAATGTCACGATCCACATTGTAGAGCAGGTCATCCGTTTTCAATACGCCGGAGTTGACCTTGATCAGAGAGTACTTGCCAATAAAGGGATCCACGATCGTCTTCCAGATATATGCAGATTTCGCCTTGGAGAAATCATAGTCCGCATTGTAAATCTCATTGGTCTTCATATTGATACCCGCCACCTGCCTGTTCTCAGGGCTGGGGAAGTATTTCACAATATCATCCAGCAGCGTATAAACGCCCTGGCACAGGATGTTGGAGCCCATGGTCATGGGAACGATACTGCAGTCACAGACATTGGTGCGCAGCGCCGCCCTGATCTCCGCCTCTGAGAAGCTCTCCCCGCCAAAATACCGTTCCATCATCTCCTCACTGGTCTCCGCCACAGCTTCCATCAGCGTATCCCGGCAGAGCTGCAGGTTCGCCTTGCTGTACTCGGGCACATCGCATGGAACCACTTCCTTTCCCTGCCAGCGGTTTCCCGTCTCCGTGATCACATTGACATATCCCACAAACTTCTCATCCTCACGGATGGGCAGATTAAAGGGCGCCATCTTCTTGCCATACAGGTTGGTCATATCCTCCACCACCTGGCGGAAGGAAGCATTGTCCACATCCATATTGGATACATAGATTATTCTGGGCAGCTTATATTTTTCACAGATTTCCCATGCCTTCTGGGTTCCCACCTCGATACCGGACTTGCCGTTCACCACGATAATGGCAGCTCCCGCCGCGCTGACGGCCTCCTCCATCTCGCCCACAAAATCAAAATAGCCGGGGGCGTCGATCACATTAATCTTATGCCCTTCCCACTCGATCGGAATCACGGAGGTGTTGATAGAAAACTGACGCTTCTGTTCTTCCTTCCCATAGTCACTTATGGTATTTTTGTCGGATACCTTCCCCATCCTGGAAGTAAGCCCCGCCAGATAAGCAAAGCTCTCCGCCAGACTGGTCTTTCCGCTGCCGCCGTGACCTAACAGCACAACATTACGAATCTTGTCGGTTGTGTAAACTTTCATATTACGCTCCTCCGTTTTATGTTTCATTTGGGTATTTTGCCCGAAAAAAATCTGTCTTCAAAAGCCCCATGTGTTTATTTTACTAAATATTCTCACTTTTTACAATATATTATTTGCTTAAATTGCTTAGCTTGTCAAAAAGCTTGTCAAAAATCATGCAAAGGCAGATTCTATTAAGGGAAAACAAGACTGATTTTGGGTGATCAACAGAATGGCCATGCGGGCCAGGGAAAACCTGATAAATTCCGGACACAAAAAAATGGAAGCAATGGGGCTCGAACCCATGACCTCTCGCGTGTGAGGCGAACGCTCATCCCGGCTGAGCTATGCTTCCATGAACATTATTATATCACTATAAAAGAAAAATGCAATACAAGTTATGAATTTTTTTGCAGGTACCATTTCAGAAATCATTTCAGACATGCATTTTCCTACAGCCCATTTCCATGCAATATGATTTCCCTTGACTTTCGCGCGTTGAAGTAGTATAGTGTAGCCGTATGAAAACAATCGGAAGACATATGAAGGCAGCTTCCGGAGGAGGTATTTATGTCTCGGATCACTTGTGGTTTCATCGGCCTTGGCCTGATCGGAGGCTCTGTGGCAAGAGCTTTGAAGCAGTCCATCCCCAATGTCAGCATTGTAGCCTACGATATAAACAGAGAATCATTGAAGCTGGCTCTGGAACAGGGCGTGGCAGATGTGGCGGCGGACAGTATCGACAGCCGTTTCTCCTGCTGTAACTATATCTTCCTGTGCGCTCCGGTTCAGAAAAACGACTCCAATCTCGCCGCCGTAAAGAAGGTCATGTCCCCGGACTGCCTTCTGACCGACGTGGGCAGCGTCAAAACCGCCATCCACGCCGCCGTCCGCGAGGCAGGGCTGGAGCGCCGCTTTATCGGCGGCCATCCCATGGCGGGCAGCGAGCGCACGGGCTTTGCCAACTCCAAGGCGTCCCTGCTGGAAAATATTTATTACATCCTGACCCCCACCACCCAGGTTCCTCCCCAAAAGCTGGAAGATTACCGCCGTCTGGTGGAAGACATGGGCGCCATCCCCCTGGTACTGGACTGTGAAAGCCATGACTATATCACTGCTGCCGTCAGCCATCTGCCCCATCTGGTAGCATCCTCCCTGGTCAATCTGGTGCGGGACAGCGATTCTGCGGAGGGCATCATGAAAATGGTGGCAGCGGGTGGGTTCAAGGATATCACCAGGATTGCATCCTCCTCCGCGGTAATGTGGCAGCAGATCTGCCTCACAAATACTGCAAATATCTCTGTTTTACTGGGAGATTACATCAATGCACTGGCCAGGATAAAGGAGACCCTGGACAGCAGGGATCAGGAAGGCTTATACGATTTCTTCGACAGCGCCCGCATATACCGCGATTCCTTTATCAGCGCTTCCAGAGGGCCCATCAAGCGCTCTTTCTGCGCAAACGTGGACATTGCCGACAGGGCCGGCGCACTGGCCTGCATCGTCACACTTCTCTCAAAACAGCAGATCAGCATCAAAAACATCGGTATTACTCACAACCGGGAGACCGAAGACGGTGTGCTGCAGCTGGAATTTTACGGGGAAGCCCCCCTGCGGGCGGCGGTGGCGCTGCTTGAGTCGGAAGGATATTCTCCCCGCATCCGCCAGTAGCAGGAAAAGCTTTCGCCGAACCGCTGTGTTTGCCGGACAGCACCGTTTCAGCCGCGGCTTTCGCGTAGACGCTTCCTGCGCCGCTGAAACAGCTTTCCCACAAGCAGGCAGAAAAGCAGCCCCGCGGCCCCTCCGCAGGTGTCCAGGCAGACATCCGCAAGGTTACCGTCCCTGCCCGGCACAAACAGCTGGTGGATTTCGTCCGCTGCCGCCGACACGGTGACCCAGACGACGGTAAGCAGATACAATCCCCTCCCCCGTCTCATCCACTGGCTCCAGAGTACATAGACAAGGACACCCATGCAGGCATACTCGGTAAAATGCGCCAGCTTTCTGACCGGGCCCTCGAACCTGCGGATAAATTCCTCCAACAGAGAGCCGCTCAGCCTCCCGCCTGAAAAAGAGTTAACCACATTCACACACATGGCGGAGATTGACCGGCTCAGCGCTCCCGATTCCTCCGCGTCCTGCGCCGAGAAGCTGAATATCAACACATACAGGAGAATCAGCAAAGCTCCGGCACACAGGGATATCCCTATTTTCCTTTTATTTATTCCTGATATCTTCAATGGTCTGATAAACCTCGATTCTGGCCGATTCCGTATCCGGCATCCCCACAAACACCGCACCGTAGGAATACCTTTTCTCTCTCATTTCAACGCGTACGATCCGCAGGATTGCGTGAATGACCTCCTTAGTCCAGATGGTCAGAAGAGCCTCATATACCTCCCCCACCTGGAGCTGCTCCTTACATTCAAAGCCTATGCCGCTCTTTGATACATCCGTGATCTCAATGGATACCTGATAGTCTTCACCGTCACCAAGCCGCTTTATAACAAGCTTCGAGGGCATGCTTGTCCTTTTGTTTTTCCTTCTCTCATCCATCAACGGCATCTCTCCTTTTCATTCCATACAAATGATTTTCTGGATGTTAAATGATAAACATGGCGTCCCCAAAGCTGAAAAAGCGGTATCTTTCCCGGACAGCCTCGCGGTATGCGTTCAAAACATTTTCCCGCCCGGCCAGCGCCGACACCAGCATCACCAGCGTGGATTCCGGCAGATGAAAATTCGTAACCAGCCCGTCAAGCACTTTAAAACGATATCCCGGATAGATAAAAATCTGTGTATCCCCGCTGCCCGGCAGCACATGCCCGTGTTCATCCGAAGCGCTCTCGATGGTGCGGCAGCTGGTAGTCCCCACACAGATCACACGGCCGCCCCTTTCCTTCGTCCTGTTTATCATGCCGGCCGCCTGCTCCGATACCTGATAAGATTCCGAATGCATATGATGCTCCAGTATGTTTTCCTCCTTCACGGGCCGAAAAGTACCAAGCCCCACATGCAGTGTCACACAGGCAATCCCGACACCCTTTTCCTCAATCCGCCGAAGCAGCTCCTCCGTAAAGTGCAGCCCTGCCGTAGGCGCCGCAGCGGAACCGGCATATTTCGCATAGACCGTCTGGTAACGATCCCTGTCCTGCAGCTTATGGGTGATATAGGGGGGCAGAGGCATTTCTCCCAGCCTGTCCAAAACTTCCTCAAAGATTCCCTCATATTCAAAATGAATCAGACGGTTCCCCTCCTCCACAGTTTCCAACACCTCTGCCCGGAGGAGGCCGCCGCCAAATACCAGCCGGGCGCCGGGACGGCATTTCTTACCGGGTTTCACCAAGGTCTCCCAGACATCGCCTTCCCTGCGCTTCAGCAGGAGCACCTCCACATGGGCCCCGGTGCCCTCCCGCTCCCCCAGAAGCCTGGCAGGTATCACCCTGGTATCGTTCAGCACCAGGCAGTCCCCCGGCTCCAGATAATCCACGATCTCCCGGAACCCATGATGGGATATCTCTCCCGACTCCCTGTCCAGCACCAAAAGCCTTGACGACGAACGATCCTCCAGGGGATCCTGGGCGATCAGCTCCTGTGGCAGCTCAAAAAAGAAATCTGATTTTTTCAGCTCGGAATGTAACACTTCTTCCCTCACGCATCCCTCCATCTAACCGGGCAGCCCTTACATGGACGCCTCCTCCACAAATGCCTTATAGCCCCTGTATGTCTCATAGACATCTGCCTTGCTGGTAGCCTCCCAGGGCGCGTGCATATTCAGCACCGCCACGCCGCAGTCAACCACATTCATACCGTACAGGGCCAGGATATAAGCAATAGTCCCGCCGCCGCCCAGATCGACCCTGCCCAACTCAGCCGTCTGGAAATTCACCTTTTTATCCGCCAATATGCTGCGCAGATGCGCCAGATACTCCGCATTGGCGTCATTGGAACCGGATTTTCCCCTGGAGCCGGTAAACTTGTTGAACACCATACCGCTGCCCAGGTATGCCACATTTTTCTTGTCAAAGCTGGAGGCAAAGGAAGGGTCGAAGGCGCTGCTCACGTCGGAGGACAGCATACAGCTGCGGGCCAGGCACCTTCTCACATTCAATTCGCTGTACTCGCCGCAAAGCTCCATCACTTCAGCAACGGCATTCTCAAAGAATTTCGACTGCATACCGGTTGCGCCCACGGAACCGATCTCCTCTTTATCCACCAGGATACAACATGCCGTCCTGTCAGACTCCTTCACATCCAGCATGGCACGCATGGAAGTAAAGGCGCATACCCTGTCGTCCTGCCCGTAAGCAAGGATCATACTGCGGTCAAGGCCCGCCTCCCTGGCCTTACCTGCGGGAACCACCTCCAGCTCTGCGGAGATGAAATCCTCCTCCTCTATCCCATAACTGTTCTTCAGGATGTCCAGAATGCCTGCCTTCACAGCCTCCTTGGCCGGTTCCTTCCCGCTCTCTTTGTCGTGCTCCTTATCCTTTCCCTTATCCGCCTTACGGTCGATCACAAGGGGCTTATTTCCGACAATGATATCCAGCGCCTCCCCTTCAATGACCTTGGAAGCCTTCTTCTCCAGCTGCTCCTGTGACAGGTGGATCAGCAGGTCGGAGACGAAGAACACCGGATCCTTCTCATTTTCCCCGATATTCAGCTCTATGGTAGTGCCGTCTTTCTTCACCACCACACCGTGAAGGGCAAGAGGGATGGCAACCCATTGATACTTCTTGACGCCGCCGTAATAATGAGTGTCGAGGTAGGCAAAGCCGCCCTCCTCATAGAGGGGGTTCTGCTTGATATCCAGCCTGGGGCTGTCGATATGCGCGCCCAGGATATTGATACCCTCTGTCATGGGCTTTTCCCCGATGCGGAACATGACAATGGACTTATTCATCCACACGCTGTATACCATATCGCCCTGGGAAAGCTCCTCACCGCTCTTAATGACGCTCTCCAGCTCCCGGTAGCCTTCCTTCTCAATCGTATTTACAATGGTGTCGATGCATTCCCTCTCCGTCTTGCCGTGATCCAGGAATTCCATATACTCCTGGTTCAGCGTCTCCAGCTTCTTCAGATGCTTTGCGTCAAATGTCTCCCAGATATTTTTCCTTTCCATATTAATATACCTCCTTTTCCATCCCTGCGGCCTTCCGGAGCCTTACATGCCGGCTGGCCTCCACAAGATTACAGTGTTGTCCTCAGCTCCGCAGATCTATATCCAGCTGGTTTTTAAGATTCTTCAGAATTTTCTTCACAAACCGGTCTACGGAATCCGGTTCAAAGGGCTCCTCCCCGGGCACAAAACCGACAGTAAACGCCATACTGCGCTTATCCTGCGGGATCTGCTCCCCCTCATAGACGTCGAACAGCCGGATGCTGCCGATATGGGAGCAGGACTTTTTCATGATCTCCTCCACCTGCCCGCAGGTGACTTCCCTGTCCATCACCAGGGCCAGATCGCGGCTTTCCCCGGGGAACCTGGACAGCGGCGTGTAGGAAGCCCCTCTGTCGTAGGCAGGCTCCAGCGCCTTTAAGTCAAGCTCCAGGATATAAGCGTCCGTCCTCAGGTCAAGGCTTTCCTCCACCTCGTATGCTGCCTTGCCCAGATATCCGATCTCCTTACCCTCCCATAAGATGGCCGCCGCCTGATAGGGATGCAGGAAGGGCTTTTGTACCGGCTCATAGGAAAACTGCACGAACAGCGTTTCCGCCACTCTCTCCGCCATCCCCTTCAGGGTATAGAAGCTCTCCTTTTCCCCGAAGATACCGATACAGAGGGTATTCCTCTCATCCGGGTAGTCCTTCAGGGGCAGCTCCTGAGGAAGAAAGACATTGCCCATCTCAAACAGCCTGCCCTCCAGATTCCCCTTCTTCTGGTTCCTGGCAATGGCGTTCAGCATGGAGGCCGCCAGCGTGGTACGCATCAGGGAAAGCTCCTCATTGATGGGATTCAGGAGGCGGATGATCTTTCTCTCGGGTGCATCCTGGGGCAGCCGCAGCAGATCCAGATCCGAGGGCGAGATAAAGGAGTAATGGATACACTCGTAGGCTCCCGCGCCGCAGAGCGCCCTCTTTAACTTCATTTCCTTCTTCAGCTTCTGATCCAGGCCCCCCATTGTCACCCGAGCAGCCGGCATAAAGGTGGGTACCACATGGTCATAGCCATACATGCGGATGACCTCCTCCGCCACATCTGGATAGGAATCCATGTCCTCCCGGTAAGCGGGCACCTGCAGGGTCAGCTGGTCTCCTTCGATAGAAGGGGCGAAATGCAGATTCCTTAAGATTCGCAGGATTTCATTCCCTGGAACCTCAATGCCCAGCACGTCATTTACCCTTTTGACGCTGACCATCATCTGCCTGGGCTCTATGGAATTCCCAGTGTTCACATCCACATGGGTACGGGACACCTTACCGCATCCCAACTCCTCCACCAGATGCAGGGCGCGCTTCATGGCATGTACCGTAGTGTACTCGTCCACGCCCTTCTCATACCTGGCGCTGGCGTCGGTGCGCTTGCCCAGGGCCCGGGAGGTTCTGCGGATATTGTCCCTCATGAATCTGGCGGACTCGAACAGCACCTCCCCTGTGGTGTCGCGGATCTCGGAATTCAGCCCTCCCATGACCCCGGCCAGGGCCACAAGCTTTACCCCATCGCAGATCACCAGGTTGCTGTTATTTAAAGTATACTCCTGGGAATCCAGGGTGACAAGCTTTTCGTTCTCACCGGCCCGTCTCACATGGATAGCGTTACCCTCCAGGTAATCGCAGTCGAAGGCATGCATGGGCTGGCCCATCTCCAGCAGGACGTAATTGGTAATGTCCACAATATTGGATATGGAATCCTGTCCCACCAGCGCCAGCCTGCGCTTCATCCAGAGGGGGGATTCCCCGATCTTCACATCATACACATAATGCCCGATATACCTGGGGCAGAGGTCGGGGGCGTCCACGGTAACGGAAAATCCCTCCTTTTGTACCTCCGTCTCATGGTATTCCAGGGAAGGCTCCTTCAGCTCTTTGTCAAGGACTGCCGCCACCTCCCTGGCAATACCGAGAATGCTCTGGCAGTCCGGCCGGTTGGCAGTGATGGATATGTCAAAGATCCAGTCGTCCATTCCCAGCAGGGGCTTTACATCCGCCCCCACCGGGGCGTCCTCCGGCAGCGCCAGCAGCCCGTTGTAGCCCGCCCCGGGAAACATATTCTCACTGACTCCCAGCTCCACGCCGGAGCAGAGCATCCCCTGGGATTCATAGCCCCGAAGCTTGCCCTTCTTGATCGTCATGGTGCCTTCCACGGTCTTGTGATCCTTGGCCGTCATATAGACCATCGCCCCCACCAGGGCCACAGGGAACTTCCCGCCCGCCTTCACATTGTCCGCGCCGCAGCAAATCTGGAAGGTTCCATGCTCTCCCGCATTGACCTTACACACATGCAGATGGGTGTCGGGGATGGGCTCGCATTCCTCCACCAGGCCCACTGCCACCCCGCTGATCTCCTTTCCAACTTCCATCAATTCCTCCACCTCAAAGCCGCAGGAGAACAGCTTCTTCTCCAGCTCCTGGGGGGTGATGTCAATATCCACATATTCCTTTAACCAACTCAATGGTACTAACATATTTCTCCTCCTGTTTCCTTTCACGCTTCTTTTCTTCAACGCCTCTGCCCGCTCTCACATCGCCTGCGGCCTCAGTTATCGTTAATCTGTCTCAACACGCGCAGATCCGACTCAAACAACAGTTTCACATTATTGACGCCGTATTTCAGCATGGCCGCCCGATCCAGTCCGATGCCGAAGGCCAGGCCGCTGTATCTGTCCGGGTCGATGCCGCAGTTTTCCAGCACCTTCCGGTTCACAATGCCCGCCCCCAGAAGTTCGATCCAGCCCGTGCCCTTGCACAGCCTGCAGCCCTTGCCGCCGCAGGAGAAACAGCTTACGTCCACCTCCACGGAAGGCTCCGTGAAGGGGAAGTAGGAGGGGCGAAGTCTTGTAGTCGTCTCCTCGCCGAAAATCTTCTTCGCGAAAAGCTCCAGCATCCCCTTCAGGTCGCAGAGAGTAATTCTCTCATCCACTACCAGCCCCTCCATCTGATGGAACATGGGCGAATGGGTTGCATCGTCATCCGAGCGGAACACCTTGCCCGGCGCGGCGACGATCTTGATGGGCGGCTTTTTCTTCTCCATGGTATGGATCTGGGCCGCGCTGGTCTGGGTGGCCAGCAGGAATTCCGGGGACAGGTAAAAGGTATCCTGCATATCCCTGGCCGGATGATCCTTGGGGATGTTCAGAGCCTCGAAATTATAGTAATCCTTCTCAATCTCCCGGGTCTGGGCCACCTCAAAGCCCATGCCCACAAAGATATCCATCAGCTGGTTGCGGATCTGGGTAACAGGGTGCAGATTGCCCGTCTCCACGCACTGGGCCGGCATGGTCACATCAATCTTCTCGGATTCATACCTACGTTCCAGCTCCTTCGCCTTCAGCCTTTCGTCCAGCTCTGAAAACTTCTGCTGCGCCCATTCCTTCAGCTCGTTGATGCTTTTGCCGAAAACGGCCCGCTCCTCCGGGGCAATGTTTTTCATTTCCTTCATCATCCGGCCGATCTTGCCGGTCTTGGAATCCAAAAACTGCTTTCTCAGCTCAAAGGCCGCCGCCCTGGATTCCGCGTGCTGTTCGATCCCACTTAGGATCTCCTGTCTGATGCCCGCCAGTCTGTCATTCATTCCAATCTCCTCCATTCATATATACCATTTCAGTCCCCTGCATTCGCAAAACGTCTTTCGCTCCGGGTACATTGAAAAAGCCCCATGCACATACCTGTGCATGGGGCGAAATATTCCGCGGTACCACCCTGCTTCCGCCTTCCCTGTATAAGGGATAAACGGCCCTCGTTTACGCGTAACATGCGTTATTCGTCCAAAGCTGACAGTTGTCCCTGAAAGGGAATCCTTCACCCTGGAAGCTCCGGTGTGAAATTCAAGGTTTCATCTGAACATAGGAAAGCTTTCAGCCGACGGCTTCCCCTCTCTGCAGGAAGACGAACCTCTACTGTGCACCATCAATGCCTTTCTTCTCTGTAACTGCTCCCTATTTTAGCGGCTAATCCCGGAAATGTCAAGCCCCTGCCGAAAAAACTGTCCCTGGCCGGCTGCTTCCGGTTACTTTTCACACTCACGCCGCCGCGAGACGTTTTCACGCGCCTTTTGCGTGACAAACCCGAGACACCGCCTTGTTCCCTCAGAAATGCTTTACCAGCGCCTTGTTCACAGGGCTGAAGTAGCGGTTCATATATGCGCCGATCATAATAATATACATGCAGAAATACATCCATAAAAGTACGATGATGATAATGGACAGGCTACCATAAATACCATAGGAATTACCATAGGTCACATAGATGGAAAAGCCCCAGGAAAAGACGCTCCACACCACTGCCGCAAAGATGGCTCCCGGAATCTGTTCCTTAAATTTCATCTTCGAATCCGGCACATAAGTATAGATGGCGGCAAACAACAGCGTCAACACCGCCCAGACCAATATAAACCGGAAATTCATGGCAAAGGACACTATGGTCTCAAGCTGCGGAATCCGGTGGAGCGCCAGCTTAACCAGCTGATCCCCAAACACCATGAGAAAGAGGGAAAGGATTACCACGATCAGCATGACTACCGTATATACGGACGCCACGGCCCTGACCACAAAGTAATTCCGCTTCTCCTCCACCCCGTTCACTGCATTTAAGCCTGTCATCAACGCCATTACGCCTTTGGCCGCAGACCAGACTGTGGCAAAGAGGGCTACGGACAGTATCCCCGCCGACTTATCATAAACATCCGCGATCAGGCTCTCCGCCAGCGGGTCGATCCGATCCGGCGTAAGATCCGTCACCGCAGTCACCAGATTCTCCTCCGTCAGAGGCGTATATGGTATGATCGTACAGATCATGATCAGCATGGGCACCAGTGAAAGGAAAAAGAAAAATGCGATGCTTGCCGCATAAGCGCTGATATTCTGTTTCTTCATTTGTTCGGCAAAATCCTGCCCGATCAGATAAATCTTACGAATCACCTTGGCCCTCCATGTCATAAACCTGCTCTAAATAACATCCGTCATAGAAAAACAGCAAAATATCCTGTGCGCTGTATCCCTGCTTTGCCATCTCCTTGGCCCCGTTCTGGCTCATGCCGACGCCATGGCCAAATCCCCCGCCAACCAGACTATATCCTATCACATTTCCCTTCTCTTTACCAGTCGTTATCACGAAAAAGCCGCTTGGGAGCAGATTTGGGCTTGCCGACTGGCTCCCGTCCTGCCTGTGCACCCTGCTGGTTCCATCGTTTAGTACATAACGGATGTTATGTTCTGAAATGATCTTATAGGTATGCCCCTTTGTCTCTATGATCAGCTCATCCGCCACACCTCCTCTGCCTCGCTTTTCAATATAAATGTCTTTGATCACGTCCAGCTCCTCTATCTCACGGCTGACATACTCCCCGTCCACAAGCGTCAGGATCAGCTTACTGTTGGCATCATACCTTTTCTGCAGCGCTTCCAGCATATGCTCCGTGTCCAGCTTTTTCACCTCATAGGTCCACCGGTACCAATTTTCCGCCGCTTCGAAATCATCGCTGTTTGTCTGGCGGATAAAGGCATCGAAATGTCCCTCGTCCTGCAGGTAGTCGCCCATATCCCCTCCGCCGGGGTTCAACGCCCTGGCGTGCAGATAATCAATCTGTGCCGCTGCCTCCGTCTTCCAGATCGTAGCTTCCGTGCCTACACCGCAGGAGGTGGAGTAATAATATGTCCCCGCAGTAGCCCCCTGGCCGGTCCGCAGAAGCTGTCCATAGGTCTCCTTCACCGCAGTGCTGGTGCTCTCCTGTTCCAGGATATTATTGTAGACCTGATAGGAGGTACTGTCATCCACATGGGCGCCGTACTGGGGGTAGCCGGCATGTTCCATATGGCCATAGGCATAAGTCCTGGCGCAGACTGCCTGGGCCTTCAGCGCTTCCGCGGGATATTTAGAGGGCATTTCACTGGGAACCACACTGTAAAGATATTCCTCCAGGAGAACCTCGTTGATCACAATGATACCGTCTTCCGTGTCCACAAGCTCCAGCATCCCGCGGTAGGAGGGAATCCCCTGGCTCCTGCCCACGTTTTTCAGCGTCAGCCTGCCCGTCAGCGCCTCCGGCCGTACCCATACCCTGTCGCCGTGGAAGTAATCGCTGCCGCATTCAATGATAACCTCCTCCCCCGCACGATATGTCTCCTGTATCCTGTTTTCATAGGAACCGTATGTAATCGTAAAATCCGTATTCCCGGAGATGGTCAGCTGTTCATGGAAATTCCCATTGTAATCGCCATTCTTTAAAAGCACCCGGATATATTCCATGGCCTCCTCCTTTGCCAGGAGAATACCGCATACGCTGCCTTCATCCAACACAATATCTGTGAAGCTGTATCCAAAACAGATATCGCTCACCGTGCACATCACCAGCTCATCGTAAAGCCGGTATCCCCTGTAATCCTCATCCAGAGGGTATACTCCATATCCCTCAACCTCAATCCCGTTTTCATCCGCGCTCAGGATCCTGCCGTTGATCTTCTCCGTCTTCGCATAGACTGCCGTCACCGCGCCGTCTGTCAGGACCACATCCGCTATCTGTTCCCTGACAGCCGGATCCGGGCCATACATCACAGCTCCCAGCTCCTCCTGCACACCATCTTGAAGTATCCCATAAGGATAGCTTTCCCTCTCCCCATCCCGGAATATCACCAGCTCCTTCTCTCCCACATCCAGGATCCAGACATTCGTCAGCACGGACACTGCCGGAATACTGGGGGACGGCAGCGAAGGCTTACCTTCCGGCTCCCCCTCCGGCCTGTGCACCAGCAGAGAAACAAACCTTCCCAGCAGCAGGAGCATCAAAAGCAGTAACCCCAGCAGGCAGATAAACGCTTTCAGCTGCATCCTCTGGGATTTATTCAGGCCCTTGTCATTTCTGTCTCTGTTCAACCATTTTCTCCTTACCGATCAGTTTATTTAAGACAGTTATATTTTATTATCCTTGTCCCCGTCTTATACCTCAAAAGAGCAGCCCTTTACGGACTGCCCTTTTCTTCTGTTACCTATCCCCAAAATGCCGCCTCCTGTTTTTTGACTCCTAGCAATGCTAGGTGGGTGACCGCAACCGTCCTTTTGCCTTCCCTTCCAATCCTTGAAATCAAGTGAGGGCTTGACAGCCAGCCGGCGATATAGGAATCCCGTTTAAAGTAAATGTAGGTTCAAAAATAAACAGGAGTTATCGCGCACTTCAGGTTACTACTATTATAACGAAACATGTAGCAAAATACAACAGCAATTTTTGGTTTTTGCAGTTTTATTTAGTGATTTTTTATATTGTACTTTTCAGAATCCGGTGCTACCATTATTTCTGTCGTATTAAATATTTATTTAAAGAGAGGATTAGTATATGAGGAAAAAATTATTGGCACTTGTACTTACTGTTACCGCTGTCCTGTCCTTCGCGGCATGCGGTTCCAAGGGTGATGACGCAGCAAATACCGGAAGTTCTCCCGCTGCACAGTCTTCAACCGCTTCGTCCGCTGCTCCCGCAGAATCCAGTTCTCAGGCGGATGACAGCATGACCCTGGCAGACTGGCTGAATTCCGACGATGCAAAGCAGGCTGAGGAGCAGACCAACGCTGCCCTGGCATCCACCGGGATGAGCGTGAAGCTGGCTGCAGATGGCGATATCTTCGTTTATGAGTACACACTTCCCGCAAGTGACGATTACAAGGGATTGACTACCGAAGCTTTGGCTGCTGCATTTGATCCCGTTATCGAAGCAAATAAGCAGGGGCTTGCAGATTTGTTTGAGTCCTTTGAGACTTCCTACGGTATCAAGCTGGGAGGCGCGCGTTTTGTCTTCCTTACTTCTGACGGAAACGAGCTTTACTCCGGCGATGTAGCAAACGAGTAGTCAAGCAGGATGTGACTTTTAAGAAAAACCGGCCTTCGCAATAGCGGAGGCCGGTTTTTTATACGCAGGCCGCATCTGGAAGCAAACAGCAAACAGGCCGCCGGTTTTCAAACCGACGGCCTGTGCCTTTCGCATTCACTGGCCCCTGGCCAGGAAATCACATTATTTCACTCTCATTATTTCTGAGGGCCTGCTGATACCAGAGCCTTGCCAGCATCATTGCCTTCATACTTTGCAAAATTCTTGATAAATCTGGAGGACAGATCGTCAGCCTTTGCCTCCCAGTCAGCAACATTTGCATAAGTGTCGCGGGGATCAAGGATACCTGTATCCACACCGGGCAGCTCCGTAGGAATATCGAAGTTGAAGATCGGAAGCTTCTTGGTGGGTGCCTTGTTGATATCGCCGCTCAGGATTGCATCAATGATGCCTCTGGTATCCTTGATGGAGATTCTCTTGCCTGTGCCGTTCCATCCGGTATTTACCAGATATGCCTTAGCGCCGCTCTTTTCCATCCTCTTTACCAGCTCCTCTGCATACTTTGTAGGATGCAGCTCCAGGAACGCCTGGCCGAAGCAGGCGGAGAAGGTAGGGGTGGGCTCTGTGATCCCGCGCTCCGTACCTGCCAGCTTAGCCGTAAAGCCGGAAAGGAAATAGTACTGTGTCTGCTCAGGTGTCAGGATGGACACAGGAGGAAGCACGCCAAACGCATCTGCGGACAGGAAGATTACATTCTTAGCTGCCGGTGCAGAGGAAACGGGGCGCACAATGTTCTCAATATGATTGATAGGATAAGAAACACGGGTATTCTCGGTAACGCTCTTATCGTTAAAGTCAATCTTACCTGCCTCGTCTACGGTAACATTCTCAAGCAGCGCGTCGCGCTTGATGGCATTGTAGATGTCGGGCTCGGAGTCCTTGTCCAGATTGATGACCTTAGCGTAGCAGCCGCCCTCGAAGTTGAACACGCCGTTGTCGTCCCAGCCGTGCTCGTCGTCGCCGATCAGCAGACGCTTGGGATCGGTGGACAGGGTGGTCTTGCCGGTTCCGGAGAGGCCGAAGAAGATTGCGGTATTCTCACCGTTCATATCGGTATTTGCAGAGCAGTGCATGGAAGCAATGCCCTTCAGAGGCAGATAGTAGTTCATCATGGAGAACATACCCTTCTTCATCTCGCCGCCATACCATGTATTGATGATAACCTGCTCACGGCTGGAAATATTGAACGCCACGCAGGTCTCGGAATTCAGGTTTAACTCCTTGTAATTCTCAACCTTTGCCTTGGAAGCGTTGTAAACGACGAAATCAGGCTCGAAGCTCTCAAGCTCCTCCGCGCTGGGCTGGATGAACATATTCTTAATGAAATGAGCCTGCCATGCAACCTCCATGATAAAACGTACTGCCATACGGGTATCCTTGTTGGCGCCGCAGAACGCATCCACAACAAACAGCCTCTTGTTGCAGAGCTCCTTCTGTGCAATCTCCTTCACGGTTGCCCATACGTCCTCTGACATGGGATGGTTGTCGTTCTTATACTCGTCGGAAGTCCACCATACGGTATCTTTGGAATTCTCGTCCATTACAATGTACTTATCTTTGGGGGAACGCCCTGTGTAAATTCCGGTCATTACATTCACTGCGCCAAGCTCAGTTTCCTGACCTTTTTCAAATCCTTCCAGACCGGCTTTGGTCTCTTCCTCGAACAATACCTCGTAGGAAGGATTGTGCACTACTTCCGTAGTTCCGGTGATGCCATACTTGCTTAAATTAATCTCTGCCATCTCGCGTTTTACCTCTTTTCTTTCATGATATCTTTAGGTAGATTCCTATAGACTCCAGTCGTTATAACTTTAACATGCCCATAATAAAAAGTCAATAAATGGGAAAGATTTTATAAAAAGTTTAGCAGCCGGGAAACAATTGAAATAAAAGCAAAAAAAGACTTGCAATCATTCCGGAAATATGATACTTTCTACTTGAAAGCATATTTGTTTCTACTTTTTTGCGGGCACATGTCCTCTTGATATCTTGTATTCAGAAATTCTATGCTTTTAATCAAAAGAAAAACAATTAAAAGCAGGATTCCAGAATATACTTTTCATTTCCTGCGGAAACGAGGGAAAATGAATTTTGCATCCTTATCAGCCTTCTGGACTTCAGCCTTATCCCGGGAAAGAAAAATCACACCGTGTACAGGCTGCGCGATGAAAACGGGCAGGAATTTACAGACCTTTTCGAGATACATATCATAGAACTGAAAAAGGAACCGGAGGACTGCAGTCCCCTGAACGAATGGATTCAGCTGATTAACGCGGAAAATGTGGAGGAATTGGATATGATCAGGACATGTAATGCAGGAATCATGGAAGCAATCGAAACGGTGAAGACAATGAATCTGATAAAAGGCGTGAGATATCTTTATGAGGCACATCTGAAAGCAGTGCGGGACAGATGGGCCGAAGACGAATATGTCAAAGATCAGGGAAAGGCGGAAGCGAAAACAGAATGGCTTCTCCAGATGCTGGACGGCCTGGGGACGGTGCCTGATGCCCTGCGGGAACGGATTCTGGCGCAAACCGACCTGGATATCCTGGACGACTGGTTCAAGGCCGCCGGGAAGGCTGGAAGCATAGAGGAATTTTACAGTCTTACAGGCCTGTATGCGGATTTCTCCCGGGACACATTCTGAATTTCCGTGCGGCATGAACCTTTATGCCCGTGCGGCATGAGCTGTTGTTGAATGCGGAAGGGATGGCCTGAAAATTCAGGCCATCTCCGTTTCCCCCTTCAGCCACTCCGCTTCTTCCTCCGTCAGATACGGGGAAAGCTTCTCATACACCTTCTGCTGGTACTCCTTCAGCAGCTTTTTCTGCACTTCCGTCATACAATCCAGATCAATGGCATCCAGATCGATGGGCACCCAGGTAAGGGTCTTGAAATGCATGAACTGCCCGTACTCGTTCTTCACGTCATTTTCCGCCACCATAATATTCTCAATACGGATACCATGGCTTCCTTCCACATAGATACCGGGCTCGTTGGAAATATCCATACCCGCCTCGATGACCGCCTCCGCCATATCCTCCGTGAATCTCCAGCGCATGTTCTGGGGGCCTTCATGCACGTTCAGGATATATCCCACACCGTGCCCTGTACCGCATTTGTAATCCAGATCGATATCCCATATGGGCTGACGGGCCAGGATATCCAGGTTCCTCCCTGTACAACCGTAAATCCAGCGGGCGTTGGCAAGCTGCAGCATACCCGCTGCCACCAGCGTATAATGCTTTTTGATCTCCTCCGATACGGGCCCCAGCGCGATCGTCCTGGTCACGTCGGTGGTGCCTCCCATATACTGTCCGCCGGAATCGATCAGGTAAAGCCCCTCCGGCTTCAGCACCGCATGGTTCTCAGGAGTGGGCTCGTAATGCATCATGGCCGCATTTGCGCCGTAAGCCGATATGGAAGGGAAGGAGAGGTCGATGCATTCCGGGATTTCCCTTCTCAGCTTTTCCAGATAGTCCGCCGCCGTGATCTCCGTAATCTCCTGTTTTCCTATATGGGTCTTAATCCAATAGATAAACCGGGTCAGGGCCACGCTGTCCTTCAGGTAGATTTCCTCCATATTGGCGAGCTCCACAGGATTCTTCACCGCCTTTAACAGCTCCGTGGGATTCTGTTTTTCCACAAGTACCTGCTTTTCCGACAGTGCCCTGTATAAGGCATAGCTGCAGTGACGGTCGTCCACGAGCACCCTTCTGCCCTCAGGAAGCGCTTTCAGATAGTCCACGATACCCTCATAATCCATCACCGTGATCTTCTTTTCGGCAAAATATTTCTCCGCCGGCTCGTCCACCACGCTCCTCTGAATGAACAGGACTGCCCCGTCCTCCGTCAGGAAACCGTATGACATGGCTACAGGATTACACTCCACATCACAGCCTCTGATATTAAAGAGCCACATCAGGTCATCCAGCCTTGTCAGAAGGAAGCTGTCCGCCCCCTCCCCGGCAGCCTTTTCCATCACAGCCTTCTGTTTTTCCTCTGTGCTCCTGCCTGCAAGCTCCTCAGGCAATACCCTGATCCCTCCATGGGGGAATGCGGGCCTGTCCTTCCAGATGCCCTCCGCCAGGTCTTGCTCATAGGCAAAAGAAATTCCCTTGTCCTTCAGCTTTTCCTCCAGCTTCCTGCCCGCCCTGACGGAGATCACCCTGCCGTCAAAGCCCAGGGTCTGCCCCTGTCCCATGCTTTGCGCCAGGAAATCCTCCATGGCAGGCACCCCCTCGTCCAGCATCCGGAACAGCTCCACACCGGTTCCCTGAAGCTCCCGCTCCGCCTGGATAAAGTATCTTCCGTCCGTCCAGAGCCCCGCGCCCTCCTGCCATACCAGCAAAGTCCCGTTGGAGCCGGAGAAATTACAGAAGTACTCCCTCACCTTAAAATAATCATTGACATACTCGGAATTATGAAAGTCCGCCGTCGGCATCATATAATAGTCGATGCCCTCCGCCTTCATAACCTCTCTCAATGCCTTCAAACGGTTTTGAATCACCTTATTTTCCATCTTAAACCCTTCTTTCCTTTTATCAGGCCATTCAGGCCATTTTCCCGGGCGTTTTCATGCCCGGCACAGCCCCACCGCGCGGGACGTCCCGACACGGTCACAGCCCAGGCTGATAAACATCTCCAGATCCTCCAGTGTGGAGACGCCTCCCGCCGCCTTGATCTTCACCCCGGGGCCGATATGCTCCCGGAATAATTCCACATCCTCCCTTGTGGCGCCGCCCGTGCCGAAGCCGGTGGAAGTCTTGATATAATCCGCCCCCGCCCGGGTGACAATGCCGCACATGGCAATCTTCTCCTCCCTTGTGAGATAACAGGTTTCAATGATGACCTTTAAGATATGGCTTCCGCAGATCTTTTTCAGGGTTCGGATTTCCTCCTCCACCTTCTCCCAATAACCGTTCTTCACATCACTGATATTGACCACCATATCTATCTCGTCACAGCCATCCCGCAGGGCACACTCGGTCTCCGCCACCTTTGCCTCCGTTACGCTGTAACCCAGCGGAAATCCCACCACGGTACAGATGTTGAGCTGCTCCCCGTATGTATCGCGGATTGCCCTGATATAGGCAGGAGGTACACAGACGCTTGCCGTATGATACCTGACAGCCTCATCGCACAGCTTCTTTATGTCATCCCATGTGGCATAAGCCTTTAACAGGGTATGATCCACCTTCCCCAGCATTTCTTCTGTTGTCATAACTTCTCCCCTTTCCTGCGGATCTTCAAAAGAACAACAGCCCAAAAGCCAGACGCAACGGACTGCGCCGAAACCTCCGGACTGATGCTGTCACAGATTTTAACCGGCATCTTACAAATTTAAGAATTCCCGGACAGTATCCTTCATCCTGTCCACATCACACTGCCTGTCATGTACCACAGGGGCGGTACGGATTTCCTCAATAGCCTGTGGGACGGACACATTCGCAAGCCTGGAAAGCTCATCCACCAGCTCAAAGTCGCCCATGGCATCATACTTTGCGTCAATGGCATTCATAACGCTCCTGGTGAATTTAAACGGACTGGCTGTGGATGCGATCACCGTCTTAGCTCCATCCCCCGTCTCCTGCACATACTTCCGGTACACCGCGGAAGCCACGGCGGTGTGGGTGTCAATGACATAGCCGCAGTCTTTGTAGAGACGGCTGATCTCCTCCGCAGTCTCCCTCTCATCTGCAAAGCTGCCGTAAAAGCCGGCCAGCTGTTCCCTCATTTCCGCGGTTATTTCATATTTTCCTTCCCCGGCCAGCGCTGCCATCAGCTCCCTGTTCCTGTCAGGGTCCTCCCCTGCAATACGGTAAATCAGACGTTCCAGGTTGCTGGAAATCAGGATATCCATAGAAGGGGAACTGGTCAACACAAACTCCCTGTTCCTGTCATAGACACCGGTGCGGAAGAAATCGTACAGCACCTTATTTTCATTGGATGCGCAGATCAGCCTGCCGATGGGAAGCCCCATATTCTTCGCGTAGAACGCCGCAAGGATATTCCCGAAGTTGCCGGTAGGGACCACTACATTGATAAGCTCTCCCTCTGTAATCCTCTCCTCCTTTAAAAGTGTCGCGTATGCGTACACATAATAACAGATCTGGGGTACCAGCCGCCCGATATTGATGGAATTGGCGGAAGAAAACTGAAAGCCCTTCCCATCCATCTCCTCTGCCAGCCCCTTATCAGAAAAAATCTTTTTCACGCCGGTCTGGGCATCGTCAAAATTGCCGTGAATACCCACCACCAGGGTGTTATCCCCCTTCTGGGTCACCATCTGCCTCTCCTGTATGGGGCTGACCCCATTCTTCGGATAAAATACAACGATACGGGTCCCTTCCACATTGGCGAAACCAGCCAGTGCCGCCTTGCCGGTATCGCCGGAGGTGGCCGTCAGGATCACGATCTCGTTTTTAATATGATTCTTGCGGGCGGAGGTGATCATCAGATGAGGCAGAATGGACAGCGCCATGTCCTTAAACGCTATAGTAGCGCCATGGAACAATTCCAGATAATACGCGCCTCCCGCCTCCACCAGAGGCGCAACAGCCTCCGTGTCGAATTTGGCATCATAAGCCCTGTTGATGCAGTCCTTCAGCTCCTCCTCCGTAAAGTCGGTAAGATAAAGCTTCATAACTTCATAGGCAGCCTCCTGATAGGTCATGCCCGCAAACTCCTTCAGGCTCCTGTCCAGCGCGGGAATATGATCCGGCACAAACAGCCCGCCATCCTCCGACAGGCCCTTCAGGATTGCCTGGGACGCTTTCACCGGGCTCCCGCTGCTTCTCGTACTCTTGTATAATACTTCCATACCCTTCTCCATTCCGAAATAATTGACTTTACCACTGTCCTTCGCGGATAGTATACCATTAAATACTCCCCGGCGCAAGGAAGACTATTTGAAAAATTCATGCCCTCCATGCTCAAACAAATATTCCAGGTGCTCGTCAAACCACTGCATCTTGGTGCTGTCCGCATATTTCCTGGCGGCAAAATACAGCGCCCCCTGGGAGATATCCTCTCCCTGCAGTGCCCGTTCCACAGCCTCACGCGTCTCCTCGCTGATCTTCACCTGATATATTCTCCCATTGGATACAGGTGAAAACTGGGCAACACCGTTTTCCTGCTGGAACACCACCTCTGTCACCGTGGAGGGGAACATATCGTTCTCCACTCTGTTCAGGATCACATTTGCCACAAGCAGCCTGCCGTCCGCATCTTCGCTCCCTGCCTCGGACTCTACGATCCTCATCAGGACATCCAGCTCGGAAGCCTCCAAAAAGCTGACCTCCTGTTCCAGCACATTGAAGTCCACGACCCTCTGCCCGGAGACGGCACGTGCCGCAATTCCCAGGGCCCTGCTCTCCTCCTCTTCCTCGCAGACCTTCGCCCTCTCCTCCACCTCCTGAAGCGTCAGCTGCAGCCGGAAAGCGGACTGGGCCGTGAGCTTTGCCCTGCCCGCTCCAAAGACGCATGCAAGTCCTGCCAGAAATATCATATTACAGAGTATCAATATGCCAATTGCCTTCTTATACATATTCATCAATCCTTTCTCATCACTGATTGCTGTTTACAGCCAGACGGCACAACCGTGCCTGTCCGATATATCAAATATATGAGACAAGTTTAAAAAATATGTAACAATTCAGTCATAATTTCTTAATATACAGTTTGCGGAAAAAATGGTATACTACTAAAGACAGTCAATTCCAGCACAAAAAGGAACAATTATGAAGCATTATGAAGGTGTGTTTTCCTCCGTCCGCAAAAACGGCGAAATCTATTTCCGTGCCTCTCTGACCTACCGGCGCAAGCATATCAGCCTCGGCAGCTATAAATGTCCCGAGGCGGCACATGCCGCATATTCAGAGGGCCTGCGCCTGCTGAATTCTCCCCGGACGGCATTGGACGAGTACACGGAGGAATCCCCGCTCCCCTTTGAGAAATGGGTCTCCCTCATCAACTTCCGGGATAATGGCATTTATTTTGGTAATCCTATTTACATGGGCCAGAAATTATTTTATTACTACCTCTCCCCCACCCATGTGCTGAAATTTGATCTGGACGACCTGTTCTATTACTCCTCGCATAAGATCATGTGCAGAGGCAGTCATTATTTTGCGGCTGATTACGGGCTCCAGGTCAGCATCGCCTCCCGCTATGGCATCAAACCCTATGCGAGAGAGGGAAAGGATTTCCGTTTTATCAATAACGATCCCACCGATTTCCGCCGTGAAAACCTGGAAATCCTCAACCTTTACCACGGCGTCAGCCGCGAACGCCAAAAAAACGGACAGTATCTCTATACTGTCCGCATCCATATCAGGGGAAATTACATTGTAGGCCGCTACCCCTCCGAGTGGGAAGCTGCCATCGCTTACAACAAAGCCATAGATATCCTGAAAAAGAACGGCGTTACCAGGCATTATATACCCAATTATATCGAAGGGCTTTCCCCCAGCAGATATGCCGATATATACACAAAGGTAACTGTGTCTCCGAAGATAACGGACTACCGGCCCCCTACTTCTCCGAATAATCGATAAAGCTTATGTTCAGGTTCGCATAGCCCGCAATCCCGTCAATATTGCCCGTCCTGCTGTACTGCCACATGGTAAACTTATAGGGATAATCCGGGATATCTGCCTCCTGCGCCAGCCAGACGTCATAAGCCGTCAGCTTGGACATATCAATCGCCTTGATCAGCCACTGCTTGTTGCCATAGATCATCGTCTTGTAGCCTGCAGCCGCGATAGTGTCAAGAAACGCCTTGGTAATAGCTGTCCTCTCTGTTTTGGACAGCGTGTCCGTCCTCGCCGTATCATTCTCGACCAGCTCCATGTCGAAAGCCACCGGGTAACTGATTTGATATTCCCCCAGGTTCTCGATCACCATATTGGCTTCCTCCCTGGCCTCATCCTCCGTGATCGCCTGGGAATAAAAGTACACTCCCACGTCAAGCCCCGCGTCCGTGGCACGCTTGATATTATCACTGAAATACTCGTCCAGAATGAGCTGTCCCGTGCCATATCCCCTGGCACCCACACGTATCATGACAAAGTTGATCCCCGCTTTTTTCACTTTCACAAAATCGATATAATCCTGGAGCTTTGACACATCAACTCCCACAAAGGATACCTGCTTTCCGTCCTCAAAATATTTCATCAGCTCAGACTGGCATACCAGCCTGGTAAAATCATATTCATGTTTGGGCAGATAAGGGCTGATCAACACCCACTCCTCCTTCCCGTCCGAATATGTGATCAGCGTATGCTTTCCGTCCGTGGAGGGATCGTTCTGTGTCGCCTCAGGGGATGCCACCGGCTCCGGAGTCGCGGAGGGCGACTCTGAGGGAGGATACATATTCCAGAAGTCCAGATCATCCGGGGTCAGCTTGCTCCCGGAGAGAAGCTCGTCCGTATCCGGATATGACGTTGCAGACGGGGCCGGCGGAGGCGTCGGTGAATTCTGGGACTGTGCCACATTGTGATTCCCGCTCCCTCTGTGGTCATTGTTCATCATCAGCACTACAGCCAGGATTGCGGCCACAAACAGCGTCACCGCCACGATTGCTGACACCACCGTAGGTGTCAGCCCGGACCGGTCATCATAGTCATCGGGTAATCTCATCTATATACCTCCCTTGCAAGGAAAATTATAATCGGACAATCGCCTTCTTGGGACATTTTTCCATACAGGCGCCGCAGCCGACACATTTCTCCTGATTTATGGTAGCATTAAAATCTGTAACAGTCACCGCATTGCCGGGACAGCTTCTGACACAGATCCCGCAGCCGATACATCCCGTCTTGCAGGCCTTCATGGTGACCGGGCCCTTGTCCTTTGAGCTGCAGGCTACTGCCAGCTTCGCCCGGTACGGGACAAGGGAGATCAGGTTCCTGGGACAGGCTGCAATACATTTGCCACATGCCTTGCAGGCTTCCCTGTCCACCACGGCCACCCCGTTTACCACATGGATAGCGTCAAAGGGACATGCCTTCACACAGGTGCCATAGCCCAGGCAGCCGCTGTTGCAGGTTTTCGCGCCTCCTCCGGGGACAAAGGGCATCATACGGCAGTCCTCCACGCCGCAGTAATCATAATCCCTGCCCGCTTTCTCACAGTCTCCCTGGCACGCCACAAAGGCCACCTGGCGCTCCGCGCTCTGCGCCTCCACACCCATGATCTCAGCGATCCTTTTTCCCACCGGCTCGCCCCCCACGGGGCAGCCGTTCACAGGCGCTTCCCCCTTTGCAATGGCAGAGGCCAGGCCGGAGCAGCCTGCATAGCCGCAGCCTCCGCAGTTATTGCCGGGAAGGGCGGCCAGCACGGCCTCCTCCCTCTCATCCACCTGCACCTGAAACCGGATACCTGCAATCCCAAGGAAAAGCCCCACGAAACAGCCTACAGCCGCCACCACCCCGGCGGCGGTCAAAATTCCAATTATGCTCATGTGTCAGCCCCCCTTCTATAACAATCCTGAAAATCCCACAAACGCGATCGCCATAAGCCCCGCCGTCAGCAGTACGATAGGCATACCCTGAAAAGCCTTTGGGATATCATTATACTCCATCTTCTCCCGGATACCGGCAAGGATTACGATGGAAACCGTAAAGCCCACAGCCGTGGCAAAGCCGTTCACTGTCCCCGTGAGAATGCCGTATTCCGCCTGTTCATTGTTGATCGCCACCCCCAGCACCGCACAGTTGGTAGTGATCAGCGGCAGATATACGCCCAGGGCCTCATAAAGGGCGGGCATCGCCTTGCGCAGGAACATTTCCACAAATTGTACCAGCGCCGCAATGACCAGGATGAACACGATCGTATCCAGATACTGCACCTGGAACCGGATCAGGACAAACCGGTTGATGACACCGGCCACAAAGCTTGCCAGCGTGATGACAAAGATCACAGCCCCGCCCATGCCTGCGGCGGTCTTCACCTTCCTGGACACCCCCAGGAAGGGACAGAGCCCCAAAAACTGGCTCAGCACCACATTACTGACCAAAGAGGAGCTGATTAAGATGACTAACAGGTCTTTTATATGATCCATTTACTTCTCCTCCTTATCCAAGTCTATGAGCTCCATCGCGGCATCAGACGGCTTCCGCAGCCCCTCTGCAGGCTGCTTCTCCCCGCCCATGTCATAAAAACGCCTGGTACAGCCCTGGTCAGAGCAGTTCATACAGTCTTCATTACAGCCGGAATCAATCTTTTCATAAGGCTTTCCTTCCCTTTTCCGCCGGTTTTTCACGGCATTCTGGACAGCCACCAGCATCGCCAGCACAAAGAACGCCCCGGGGGCCTGCCCGAAGATGCGTATCGGTTCAAAACCCTCCGGCATCACCGCCGCCCCAAACAGTTTCCCGGCTCCCAGAAGCTCCCGGAATGCGCCGATACAGGTAAGCGCAAGGGAAAAGCCCAGCCCCATCCCAATACCGTCAAACAGGGAGGGTACGGGCGGGTTTGAGTATGCATAGCTCTCTGCACGCCCCAGGATGATACAGTTTACTACGATCAGCGGTATGTAAACCCCCAGCGATTTATTTAACGCCGGCAGATAAGCCTCCAGCAGAAGCTGCACCACGGTCACGAAGGAGGCGATGACAACAATAAACGCCGGGATACGCACTCTGTTCGGGATCACCTTACGCAGCAGGGAGATGAACAGGTTGCTCAGCGCCAGGACCACCATGGTGGTCAGCCCCATCCCCAGGCCGTTCATGGCAGAGGTGGTAACCGCCAGCGTAGGGCACATCCCAAGCATGAGGACAAAGGTAGGGTTCTCTTTCACCAGCCCGTTATAGAGTCTTTCACCTGCTTTATTCATGGGCCGCACCTCCCTTCAGCAGCTCAAGGGCTGTCTTCAGCCCCCCGTTTACAGCGTTTGTGACCGCCTTAGTAGTGATCGTTGCAGAGGAGATCGCATCCACCTCATTGGTACCTGGCACGGCGCCTGTCTTGGTATAGACAAAGCTGTCCACCTTCCTCCCCGCAAACTGGGGCACAAGCACATTGGGAGCCTCCATGCCCAGGCCTGCGGTCTCGCTGATTTCCAGGATAGACACCCCGTTTACGGTTCCGTCCGCCCCCACTCCCACATAGAGCACGATATCGCCGCCATAGCCCTTGGTGGAGACAGCCTCCACCACATAGCCGTAAAAGCCGGCGGCGTCCGAAGCGCTGTAGACAGCCCCGATTTCCACGTTGTCCTGCGCCAGCTCCTCCTGAAGCCCCGGGGAAGGAGCCACATCCAATTCTTCAAAAGCCAGCTCCACCCCGCTCTCCTTCGCCTCCGGGAAGACGGCAATGCACGCTTCCTTCACCGCCCGCTCCTGCTGCAGCCTTCTGGGCTCCTTCGTCATCTCATAGACCAGTCCCAGGAGCAGCCCTGACAGTAATGTTATCAGGAAAAGGATACCTGCCTCCTTCAGCATGATCCTCACATCACTTTTATCCCTCATGCCCGCTTACCTCCCCTCTGGCAGCCAAAGGCAGCCGGCTTCGTCACCCTCTCGATCAGGGGCACCAGAAGATTTCCCAGGAGAATGGCGTAGGACACGCCCTCAGCCCCGGGGCCGAAGATTCGGAAAATCCCTGTCATGATTCCGAGGAAAATGCCGAATACGTACTGGCCTCTTATGGTGATGGGACGCGTCACATAGTCCGTGGCCATGAAAAAGGCCCCCAGCATAAGCCCGCCCCCTGCAAGCTGGGCGGACAGATAAGCAGGATCAAAACCCCGTCCGCCAAAAATCCCGGTAAATAATACAAAAGTCACTATGTAGCTTCCGGGGATCCGCAGATCGATCACTCCCGTCATCAGCAGGAAACATGCCCCCGCCACCAGCGCGATCACGGAAGTCTCCCCGATAGTGCCGGCCGTATGTCCCGTGATCATGTTCATGACATTTACCTGCTCTCCTGCCTTCAGCGCTGCCAGCGGCGTTGCCCCGGTATACGCATCGCATTCAAAGGCCGTCATGGCAGTAGGAAAGGATATCAGAAGGAAACACCTTGCAGCCAGCGCCGGATTCATAAAATTCTGCCCCAGGCCGCCAAACAGCATTTTCACTGCCAGGATGGCGAACACACCGCCCAGCGCTGCCATCCACAGCGGAATCGTCACCGGCAGATTCAGGGCAAGCAGCAGCCCCGTCACCACCGCGGACAGATCCGACACCGTAGTCCTTTTCCTGTATAATCCGAACAAAAACTCCGTAAGCACCGTGCTGGCAATCGTCACAAGAACCACCGTCAGCGCCCGCATGCCAAAATTATAGATTCCAAAACCGGTGGCGGGCATCAGGGCAGCCACCACCGCCAGCATGATTCCGTTGGTAGTCACCCTGGAACGGATATGCGGGTTGGATGATACCTTCATTCGTTCACTCACTTTTCTCCTCCTGTTCCCATTGCTGTTTCCAGCAATATCCTATCTCTTTCACATCCTATTTCTTTCATAGCCTATTTCTTTCTTTTGGCAAGAAGCAGCTTACGCATGGATTTGATCTCCTGGGTCAGCGGGCGCTTCGCCGGACAGATAAAGCTGCAGCAGCCGCACTCGCAGCACTCCATTCCATTGTTTTCCAGAAAAGCCTCCTCGTCAAAGCGCTCCGCATAATCCGCCAGCCTGCTGGGTATCACGCGTCCCGGGCAGGCTTCCACGCATCTGCCGCAGTTAATACACGGCCCCGGCTCCATGGCTGAAACCTCGTCCTTCGTCAGCGCCAGCAGGGCGGTTGACGTTTTGGTAGTGGGCACATTCAGATCAAACATGGCAAACCCCATCATGGGGCCGCCGCAGATAACCTTCTCGGGCTCCCCCTTAAAGCCTCCCGCCGCCCGGATCAGCTCACTGTAGCTCGTCCCAATGCGCACACGGAAATTCTGCGGCCTGGCCACCGCGTCCCCTGTCACAGTGACAATCCTCTCGATCAGCGGACGTCCCTCGACAATGGCCCTGTATACCGCTACCACCGTATCCACATTATTGACCACGCACCCCACATCCGCGGGAAGCATGGAGGAATTGATCTTCCGGCCTGTGGACGCATAGATCAGCTGACGCTCCGCACCCTGGGGATACTTTGTCTTCAGCGCCTTGACGCTGATCCCTGTTTCCTCCCTGGTAAGCCGTTTCAGCAGCTCGATACAGTCAGGCTTATTGTCCTCCACCGCCAGGATCCCGTGGGCATTTTCAAACAGCCTCAGAAGGATCTTTAACCCTCCCACAAGCTTCTCCGGCTCCTCAAGCATCCGCCGGTAGTCGGAAGTCAGGTAGGGCTCGCATTCGGCACAATTCACAATCACATAATCTATTTTCCCGGGCTCCTTCGGAGAGAGCTTCACATGGGTGGGAAACCCGGCACCGCCCATACCCACAATCCCCGCCTGGCGGATGCATTCGATGATTTCCTCCCTTGCCATTTCCTCCGGGGGTGCACCGGGCGCAAAATCCACGCTCTCATATCGGGTATCGTTGTCGAGAATGATGCTCATGACCATGTCACCGGTGACGACACGCCGCGGTTCGATTGCCTTTACCGTGCCGGAAACAGATGCATAGACAGGCACAGAGACGAAGCCGGCGCTTTCCGCTATCTTTTGTCCTGCCAGCACTCTGTCCCCCTTGGCTACGACTGCCCGGGCCGGCGCCCCGATGTGCTGGCTTAAGGGATACACCACCTCGCCCTCCGGCAGGATATCCCGTATCGGCTTATCCTTGGACAGATCCTTCCCGTCATAAGGGTGAATACCGCCCACAAACGTAAACTTTGCCATAATCATTTTCCTTTCCGATTTCAGCCCCGCTCCCATGATGCTGACCCGGGGCTGTTTCTCCCTTGTCAACCTCTAATAGTTTAAATATACTATTTTTTTCATAAAAATACTACTGCAAAGTTGAAAATTGTGCTATTATTGATGTAGCTATAATTTATTGACATGGAGGCAGTGATGAGGATTTCTAAAGAAACTTTTGATAATTTTAGTATTTCCTACCCCTTGGAAAAGCTGGCGCCTCTGGAGCGTATCCTCTTTTTAGATATTGAGACCACCGGCTTTACAGCGCGCTCCTCCTATCTGTATCTGATCGGGTGCGCATATTACCAGAATGGCAGTTGGCACGCCATACAATGGCTGGCTGAAAATTATGACCAGGAGGCAGCCGTTCTGAAATCATTTTTTGATTTTGCCAAATATTTCCGCTATCTGGTACATTTTAACGGCAATAATTTCGACCTGCCCTTTCTCACTCAGAAATGCCAACAGCTCTCGCTTCCCTACACCTTTGACGGCTTCCAGGGAATCGACCTGTATAAACGGATCATACCTTATAAATATTTCCTGAAACTGCCAAACTGTAAGCAGAAGACCCTGGAGCAGTTCCTGGGGATTGACCGCAAGGACGTATTCACCGGAGGGGAGCTGATCGGCATCTACCAGGATTATGTGAAAAATCCCAGTGAATTCGCGGAAAACGCTCTTCTCCTCCACAATGCGGACGATTTAAAGGGTATGCTGGAGACGCTTCCCATGCTGACTTATTACGACCTTTTTAACGAGCCTGTGAAGGCCAGAAAGGTTCAGGCCAACTCATATAAGGATGTAAACGGCAACAGGCGCAGGGAATTACTTATCACCCTGTCACTGGAAAACCGCCTTCCCAAACCTGTATCTTCCGCCGCCAACAGCTGCTTTTTCAGAGGCGAAGGCTTTGAGGCCTGTATCAAGGTTCCCATCTTCGAGGAGGAGCTGAAATATTTTTACTCGAACTATCAGGATTATTTTTACCTGCCTGCCGAGGATGTAGCCCTCCATAAATCCGTAGCCAGGTTCGTGGACAAGAATCATCGCGTCCCCGCTTCAGCCGCGACCTGCTATACGCGCAAGACGTCAAGCTACCTGCCCCAGTGGGACTTCCTGTTCCTGCCTTTCTTTAAGAGAGATTATAAAAGCCGCGACCTGTTCTTTGAGCTGACTGACGAGCTGAAGAGAAACAGGCAGGCTTTCTCCACCTACGCCGCACATATCCTGAATATGATAGCATCCGCATATTGAGGGGCTGCGATTTCGCACCATATTACATCTGAAAAAAAGGGAACACTGCTGTTGCAGCGTCCCTTTTTCTTTTCTTCTTTTGCCATGTCCGGCCATTGATCATAAAACAAAACTCTGATTATCTTACGGCTTCTGATAGAAGAAGGAATTCTTCCTGTCATAGCCTATTTCCTTATAATTGACTATCTGCTCCGTGCTGCCGATAAACAACACCCCGCCCGGAGCCAGGGCCCTGTTGAATTTACGGAATACCTCATCCTTAGCCTCCTCCGTAAAGTAGATCAATACATTCCTGCAGACAATAAGATGATAATCCTTGGGAAACGTATCCTTCAACAGATTATGTTCATGGAATTCCACACGCTCCTTAATCTCATCCGCAATCTTGTATGAGGGGCCTACCTTGGTAAAATACTTTTTCTTAAATTCTTCCGGCACAGCGGCAATACTTTTCTCATTGTACACGCCAACCTTGGCCTTGGCAATGATCTGCTTGTCAAGGTCAGTGGCATATATCTTGATATTGCTCATGGGCAGGTGCTTGGAAAGCACCATTACCAGCGAGTACGGCTCATCTCCTGTAGAGCAAGCCGCGCTCCAGATTTTAAGATTTTTACCAAACTTTCTGATCAGCTCCGGAAAAATTTCCTCGTCTATAAGCTTCCACTGTTCAGGATTGCGATAAAATTCAGATACATTAATAGTAATGTAGCTTACAAACTCATCAAAGAGCTCCTTGTCATTTTTCAGGCTGGAAACATACTTATCATACCCGACAATCTTATGCTTGGTAATCAGGGTATCAATACGGCGCTTCATCTGCTTTTCCTTATAACAGTCCAGGTCGATGGAAGTGAGCGCCATTATTTCCTTCTTAAAATATTCATAATCAAATGCCATAACATTTTACCGTCCTGACTTTACTCTGCATCTTCCTCATTCTGAGCAGCAATTACCGCATCGATGTCCACGCTCACAACATCCGCGTCAGACTCCTCCTCCGCCGCGTATTCCGGAGTCATCATGGCCTTAATGCTCAGGGATATCTTCTTGTCGGCCTCATTGAAATCCACTACCTTTGCCGTAACCTCCTGGCCGGTTGACAGTACATCCGAGGGCTTCTCGACATGCTCCTTTGCAATCTGCGAAACATGCAGCAGGGCATCCACACCGGGCTCAAGTTCCACAAACGCGCCGAAATCCGTCATCCTTGCAACTCTTCCTGTCACCACATTACCCACCGCATACTTGGAAGCAGCGTCCTTCCAGGGATTCGCATCATCGAATTTCAGGGAGAGGGCAATCTTACTGCCGCTGATCTCCTTGATCAGCACCTTCAACTGGTCGCCAACCTTGAATACCTTCTTGGGATGCTCCACCCTGCCCCAGGACATCTCCGAGATATGAAGCAGGCCGTCCGCGCCGCCCAGGTCGATAAATGCACCGAAATCCGTCACATTCTTAACGGTTCCTTCTACTATATCGCCCTCACTGATTCTCTCAAAGAGCTCCCTCTGAAGCTCCGCCTTCCTTGCAGCCACAAGCTGCCTGCGGTCACCGATGTATCTCCTTCTCTTGGGATTGTATTCGCTGATAACAAATTCAATCTCCTGGCCTGCATACTTATTCAGATCCTTCTCGTAGGTATCGGAAACAAGGCTTGCGGGAATGAAGATCCTTACTTCATCCACAATAACGCTCAAGCCGCCGCCCAGCACCTGTGCCACGGTAGCCTTCAGTACCTCTTTATTATTATATGCTTCCTCAATCCTCTTATTACCTCTGTCAGCGGCAAGGCGCTTGTAAGTCAGGACAACCTGTCCCTCGCCGTCATTTACCTTTAAGACCTTTACCTCCATGGTATCGCCGGGCTTGACCACAGTCGTGAGATCAACGCTGGAATCATTGGTATACTCGCTCTTGGTAAGAATACCGTCAGACTTATACCCGATGTTTAAGATGATTTCATCTGCTTTGACATCGATGACTGTACCTTCGACTACCTCTCCTGAATGTATTGTCTTAATTGAATCTTCCAACATTTGTTCAAAAGTTAATTCTGACATAATTTTGAACCTCCTCGATTAATTTATTTGGGGTGGAAGCCCCCGCAGTAATACCCACCAGTCGAACAGCTTTAGGTAGTTCTAAATGCAAGTCATCCAGTGTCTGTATAAAATAGGTCTCCGCACACTCCTCCCTGCAGATCTCATAAAGCTTTCTGGTATTGGAACTGTGCTTTCCTCCTATTACGATCATAACGTCAGCCTCCCTGGCAAGCGCCCTGGCTGAGTCCTGTCGTTCCTCTGTCGCATTACATATGGTATTAGCAACATTAACATTGTAACCTTTTTTCTGGAAAATTTCAACTATAGAATGAAATTTATTGTAGTTAAATGTCGTTTGAGACACTACACACAATTTTTTCCCCTCCGGAGGAATGTATTTTTCGGCTTCCTCCACCGTTTCCAGAACGGTCACGTCCCCTCTGCACCAGCCTACAATGCCCTCCACCTCAGGATGGACGGCGCTGCCTATGATCACAATATGCTCTCCCCCGCCTGCGGCCTTTTCCACAATCCTGTGTATCTTCTTTACAAAGGGGCAGGTGGCATCGATACACTCCAGCCCCTTCTGTTCCAGGATGCGGTATATCCTTTCCGGAACCCCGTGGGCACGGATAATGACGCTGCCGTGCTCCAGCGCCTGCAGCGCTGCCTCTCCCTCCAGAACGGCAGCCCCCTTCTCCTCAAGCTCCTTCACCACTTCCTCATTGTGCACAATAGGACCATAGGTGTATATAGTTTTCCCTGTTTCTGTCTGTTCATACACCGTATCCACCGCGCGCTTCACGCCAAAGCAGAAACCGGCGCATTTTGCCAATCTGATTTCCATAAATCACGTTCCCAATTCTGTCCCCGCGCCTCCGCCTCTGTAAAAGGCTTTCTCGCTGCCGGCAGGCACCGGCCTGCCCTCACCCTGCCGGGGACTGTTTTTCCGGTCATTCCATATACGCGTTCCGGCAATGCCGTTATCCTGCAGATCACCGCTTACAGATAGCAAGTATCCTCTCCACCACCTCGTCCACAGTCATATCAGAGGTATCAACAAGTACGGCATCCTCCGCCTGTCTCAGGGGTGATATCTCCCTGTGCATATCGCGGTAATCCCTTTCTTCGATATCCCTTTGAAGCTTTTCCAGCTCACATTCCTCACCTCTTGCAGCCAGCTCATTATACCTTCTCCTTGCCCTGACCTCACTGCTCGCTGTGAGATAAATCTTACGATCCGCATGAGGCAGGACGCAGGTGCCGATATCTCGGCCGTCCATAACGCAGTCGCTCTCCGCCGCCAGACGCTTCTGCAGCTCCAGCAGCTTCTCCCTCACCTCGGGGATCACGCTGACATAGGTGGAGGTTACATGCCCTACTTCCTCCGTGCGCAGGTACTCATTCACATTTTCCCCGTTCAGAAGCACTACCTGTACGCCCTCCTCATAACGGATCGTGATATCCGCTTCCCGGCACTTCCGGATGACTGCCTCCCCATCCTGAAGGTCAACCCCCTCCCTGAGCATGAACAGGGACATGGCCCGGTACAGCGCTCCCGTATCCACATAGATCAGCCTCATCCTCTCGGCCACTGCCCTGGCAATGGTACTCTTTCCCGCTCCCGCGGGCCCGTCAATCGCAATATTGTAACTCATTTTTTATCCTCATTTCTGTGCTGCTTATCTTTCCCATTTGGTCGCAGTCGGCAAAGCCTCACCCGGCAGCGGAAGATCCGCCGGCCAAATGTCCTGTGGACCATGCAATCTGGAGATTGAATCCTCCCGTCAGCGCATCCAGATCCAACACCTCGCCGGCAAAATACAGCCCCTTCACCTTCTTCGACTCCATGGTAGAGGGATTGACATCCCTGACCGATATTCCGCCCCTGGTGATGATGGCCTCCGCAAAGCCCCTCGTCCCCGCAACAGTGAGCGGCAGTCTCTTGATCAGCCTGACAAAGCCCCTTCGCTCCTCCCTGGTAATCTCGTTCACCCTCTTTTCCGGCGAAATTCCCGACAACTCTATCATAACAGGAATCATCTTCACAGGAAAGAGCTTTTCCAAAGAATTTTTAAACTGCCTGTTCTTATTTTCCTCAAAATCCCGGAGCACACGCCGATTCAGCTGCTCCTCCTCCATAGCGGGCTTCAGGTCGATAAAAAGCCTGGTATCCGGCTCACCGTGATAACAGCTGCTTGCAGACAGGATCAGGGGCCCGCTGACGCCGAAATGTGTGAACAACAACTCCCCAAAGCCCTCGTACAGGCGCCTTTTCCCCGCCTCCAAGGTAACGGAAACATTTCTCAGGGACAGGCCCATAAGCCTTCTGCACCACGTTTCTTCCATATTAAAGGGCACCAGCCCGGGAGAGGGCTCCGTGATCCTGTGCCCTGTCGCTTCCGCGAAACGGTATCCGTCGCCGGTGGAACCCGTGGAAGGATAGGAAATGCCGCCGGTGCAGATAATTCCCCTGGCTCCCGGTATCATCCTGCCATCCGAAAGCCTCATGCCTGTAAAGGCCATTTCCTGCCCCTTCTTACCGCATGCCCCGGCTGCCGGCAGGGAAGCATCGCCGTCCCGCGCCTCCCGCCGACGCGTACAAACATCCGTGACCCGGGTATTCAGCAGGATTTCCACATTGCGCTTCTTCAGCTCCCTGGAAAAGGCTGCAATCACATCCGAGGAATGATCGGACACAGGGAAAACCCTGTTCCCCCGCTCCGTTTTCAGAGGACAGCCCGCGCCTTCCAGGAAATCCATGACTGCCCTGTTATCATACCCGTAAAAGGCGCTGTAGAGGAATTTACCGTTCGTGCACACATTGGCAAACAGCGTTTCCATATCCGCGGCATTGGTCACATTACAGCGTCCCTTACCGGTAATAAACAGCTTCTTTCCCAGTTTTTCATTTTTTTCGATCAGGCATACCTCCGCCCCGCCGTCAGCCGCCGCAATGGCCGCCATCATCCCCGCGGCGCCTCCGCCGGCTATGACTACCTTTTCCATTCCGTTTCCGCCTTCCGTCCCGCGTCCCTTCACACCGAGTCACCTGTTTCCCCAAAACCCCAAATGCCCCTCATTCCGGGAATGTTTTTTATTCCGGGAATGACCTCCATTCCCTGTGCAGGGAATCATCCAAAATCGGTTCGTCATCGATAAAATTAATTTCATCGTTCAGATAGACCTGGTAATTGTCCCAGGTCTCCTCCAACAGCTCCAGATTCTTCTTTACCTCCTCCGGGCAACGGAGGCACAGCGCCACCACAAGCGCATTGATCAGGCTTAAAGGCGCCACCAGGGAATCCACAATGGAGACCATATCGCTCCTCGCCAGCAGGTTACAGGAAGAATACAGGTTCATGGGCGAATTGACGGAATCCGTCAGCGCGATCACCTTCGCATTCCTGTCGCTGGCAAACTCCATGGCCTTCAGGGTGCGCATGGAATAGCGGGGAAAGCTGATGCCAATAAAGCAGTCCCTCTCATTGATACGGATCATCTGTTCAAAGGTCTCGCTGATGCTGGTGGTCTTTAACAATACCACCCCGCCGCGGATCATACTGAGATAGAAATGCAGGAACCCGGCCAGGGGTTCATTGCTGCGAAGCCCCATAACATAAACGGTTTCCGCGGCAAGAATCGTCTCCACCGCGGACTCAAACGCCGCCGGCTCCAGATTGTCCATGGTATCCCGAAGCTTTTCGATGTCGGAAGAAATCACAGAGACCAGTATCTCGGACTGGGTGCTCCTGCCGTACCTGGCGCCCATCTTATGTATATTGCCAAGCTTGCCCTTCACACACTCCTCCAGGGCGTGCTGAAATTCAGGATACCCACTGTATCCGGCCCTGTCGGCAAAGCGCACCACGGTTGATTCGCTGATCCCCAGCGCCTCTCCCAGCTTCGCGGCCGTCATAAACACCGCCTGGTCGTAATGCATGAAAATGAAATCAGCGATTGCCTTATGACTTTTACTCATTCTGTCATACTGTCCTGATATTCTGCTGAAAATATCCTGCTTTCCGTCCATGCCCCGGTTCTCCGTTCACTTACTGCCTGCCCGCAAAGGCTTCAAAGGAACGCTCCAGAAGCTCCAGCGTCTGCATATCGTCAAGGTCATAATCCCCCGTCATCGTCATACATGCCGCCCCATGGATAAAAATCCACATCTTAATAAAAAGGTCACTGGGATCCGCACAGCCCGCAGCCCTGGCAAGATTGATCTCATAGACCACATTTCCCTCCGGGCCGTTGAGCAGCTCATACATTCCCTTCTTATATGCAACATCCGTTACAAACAACAGCTCAAACAGGCGGTGCTCCTCCCTGGCAAAAGAAATATACGCCATGCCAAGATTGGCAAAAGGCGTCCTGCCCCTTCTGGGATAACGATTGTAGTAATCATGAAAAAAAGCGGCGGCCCTCTCATAGACTGCTTTCCACAGCTCCTCCATATTCCTGTAGACACGGAAAATAGGCTGAGTAGAACAACCGGCCTTTGCAGCCACCTTTCTCGCAGTGACATTCGCAAAGCCTTCTTCCCTGGTCATCGCAAACGCTGTATCAAGAATCATATCAATTGTAATTGTTTCTTTACGAGCCATACTTATCCTTTCCATTCAGTCCTTTATGCCGTTTTATCACATTACACTTGTTATCTTACCTAACCTCTTATCTGTTTGTCAATAGATTTTACAAAATTATTAAATAATTGTTAAAAACAGCACCGGCATATCCCCCGATGCTGTTTTATTCTGTCCTTTAAATATCTCTATACACACTTCCCGCCATGCCGACGTAATCGGCACAAACAATAAGTGAGAAGAATGCCTGCACTTAGCATTCTTCAGTGTGTAATTTAGAAATTCTTAGCGGGCGTGTTTTGACCGCTTAGAATTTCTTTACACACTTATACTGGATATGCCCCGTTCTTTGTGTCAGCCTGGGTCATATCGACCTTATCCTGCTGCGCCTGGCGGTACTTGAAGAAATCGGTTGCAACCTGGGGGAACAGAGCATAGGAAAGCACGTCCTCGTCCTGCTGCTTCCATTCCTTCATCTCGCTCTCCAGCTTATCCATCTCACTGGGCAGTGTATCCGCGAAACGTCCTGTCAGCCTGGTTTCGCCGGGGATAACCTTGTCGATGATTTCCTGGCTCATGGGCTTTACAGTCTGTCCGTACTCACCGCGGAGAACCGCTTTGGTCTCCTTGGTAGCCATCTTGTATCTCTCACCCATCAATACATTGAATACTGCCTGGGTGCCGACAATCTGTGAAGAAGGCGTAACCAGAGGGGGCTCGCCCAGATCCTTACGCACCTGGGGAATCTCCTTCAGTACATCATAGTACTTGTCTTCCGCATTCTGCTCCTTCAACTGGCTCACCATGTTGGAAAGCATACCGCCGGGAACCTGATACAGCAGGGTCTTGATATCCACACCCATAACCCTGGGATTCAGCAGCCCTGTCTTCAGGCACTCATCCCTGTAAGGACGGAAATAATCCGCAATCTCAGCCAGCAGGTTCTGGTCGAAGCCCGTGTCATAGGGGGTTCCCTTAAAGGTCTCCACCATAACCTCAGTAGCAGGCTGTGATGTTCCCATTGCAAAGGGGCTCATGGCGGTATCAATGACATCCACACCTGCCTCCACAGCCTTCAGGTATGTCATGCCGGCCACACCGGAGGTATAATGGGTGTGCAGCTGGATGGGAAGCTTCGTATTCTCCTTCATGGCCTTGATCAGCTCGCTTGCCTTATAGGGAACCAGCAGGCCTGCCATATCCTTGATACAGATGGAATCCGCACCCATCTCCTCGATCTTCTTCGCCGTGTCTGCCCAGTACTCCAGGGTATAGGCATCGCCCAGGGTATAGGACAGCGCTACCTGCGCATGGCCCCTGCCCTCCTGCTTCTTCATCCTGTTGGTGGCATTTACGGCCTCCTGCAGGTTAGGAAGATAATTCAGGCAGTCAAAAATACGGATGATATCAATACCGTTGGCAATGGACTTCTGTACAAAGGCATCCACCACATCGTCCGCATAGGGCCTGTAGCCCAGTATATTCTGTCCACGGAACAGCATCTGCAGCTTGGTATTCTTAAAGCCGTCGCGCAGCCTGCGCAGCCTGTCCCAGGGATCCTCCTTCAGGAAACGAAGGGATGCATCAAAGGTCGCGCCGCCCCAGCACTCCACGGAATGATACCCTACCTTATCCATCTTGTCTACAATGGGAAGCATGAATTCGGTAGGCATCCTGGTAGCAATCAGAGACTGGTGGGCGTCACGCAGTATGGTTTCCGTAATTTTAATCGGTTTCTTTTCAATATCTGACATTTACGAATTTCCTCCATTTTATGATTTTATAAAATTGCATCTCACGCCGCGCATTTGCTTTCCTCCGCGCACAGCTTAAAATACCCCGAAGATAGCCATAAAAGTACCTGCGGCCACAGCGGTTCCAATAACACCTGCTACGTTAGGGCCCATGGCGTGCATCAGCAGGAAGTTAGTGGGATCCGCTTCCGCACCTACCTTCTGGGATACCCGGGCTGCCATGGGAACGGCGGAAACACCCGCGGAACCGATCAGAGGATTTACCTGCCCCTTGGTCGCCTTACACATCAGCTTACCAAAGAGCACTCCGGCCGCCGTACCGAACATAAATGCAATCAGCCCCAGGCCCACGATCTTCAGCGTATCCAGGTTCAGGAACGCCTCCGCGCTGGTGGTAGCGCCCACGGAGGTACCCAGCAGGATGACCACGATATACATCATTGCGTTGGAAGCCGTATCTGTCAGCTGCCTTACCACTCCGGACTCCCTGAACAGGTTACCCAGCATCAGCATACCAACCAGGGGAACGGTGGTGGGCAGGAGCAGCCCTACCACAATGGCAATGATCACAGGGAACAGGATCCTCTCCAGCTTGGATACCGGACGGAGCTGCCCCATCTTGATCTTCCTCTCCTCCTCTGTGGTAAAGAGCTTCATAATGGGAGGCTGGATAATGGGCACCAGCGACATGTAGGAGTACGCCGCCACTGCGATAGGGCCCATGATTGCCGTCTGCCCCAGCTTACTTGCCAGGAAGATGGAGGTAGGGCCGTCCGCGCCGCCGATAATGGAGATCGCCGCAGCCGCCTTGTCATTAAACCCAAGGAAGATTGCCCCGAAGTAAGCGGCGAAGATACCAAACTGCGCCGCCGCACCCAGCAGAAAGCTCTTGGGATTGGCGATCAGGGGACCGAAGTCGGTCATGGCTCCCACGCCCATAAAGATCAGGCAGGGCAGGATCGCCAGCTCGTCTAATTTGTAAAAGTAATACAGCAGGCCGCCCACCCCGTTGGCAGCGTCCTCTGCATGAAGCATGATGTCGGGATAGATATTGACCAACAGCATACCGAAGGCTATGGGAGTTAAGAGCAGCGGCTCAAACTCATGCCGGATAGCCAGATAAAGGAAAAAGCACGCAACTGCTATCATGACGTAGTTTCCCCACGTAAGGTTGAAAAACGCCGTCTGATGAAGCAGATTGTTCAGCGTAGAACCTATATATTCCATTTGTTGACCTCCTGTTGTTTATCTGCAATACAGCCTTACTTACGTCAGTCTCAGTTCAGGGTTGCCAGAACTGCGCCTGCCTCCACTGCATCGCCAACAGCTACGTCAATGCTTGCCACAGTGCCGTCCTGGGGAGCCACAACGGGGATCTCCATCTTCATGGCCTCCACGATGACAACCGCGTCACCGCGCTTCACGGCATCGCCCACCTTCTTCTCGATCTTGAATACCTTTCCTGCCGCACCGGCCTCGATCTTAACGCTGCCTGCGCCGCCTGCCGCCTTGGGAGCTGCCGCGGGAGCCGCCTTAGGCGCTGCCTTGGGGGCTGCGGGAGCCTTTGCCGCCACAGGAGCCCCTGTGGACGCGCCTTCTTCCACCGTTACATCATATACGTTTCCATTTACGGTAATAGTATAATTTTTCATTCCTAAAATCCTCCATTCTGCCGCTTTCACGGCCTGACACTCAAAATTTATCTTTTATCTTCTTTCTGAAATTATCTTCTCTCAAAGAGGAACCTCTCTCCGGCCCCTCTCACGCCCTCCTGCGGATGGAGCGCACCACAAAGCCATCCGTGGAAGCCGCGCCCTCGCAGGCTGCCACTGCCGCCGCGATGACTGCCACCAGCTCCAGGTCGTCCGTCTCCTCGAAGATTTCTTCCTGTACGGTGTCCTGTGCCGCCGCACTCTCCACAGCTGCCGTCTCCGCAGGCTTCTTCCCGGCAAACTTCGCCTGAAGCTTAGGGATAAACCCGAAGCAGGAAATGATCAGGCTGATCAGGATCAGCACTGCAAACACGGTGCCCATACCGATCACTGTGTTGAGGGCCGCCATGCCCATCAGCTCTCCTGTGGTAAATTCGGGTGTCAGGGAAGCCGATTCGATCGCCAGGAACATATCGTTGGAGAAAATGATCTCCGCCACGGCATTCTTCTTCTCACCCTGCACAGGCACTTCCACGATGATCGTATCCCCGTCTATCCTGCCTGTGGCCTCGCCGGTACCAATGATCGCCCCGGTATCCTCCTTGGCGGAATGGAAGGATTCAATGGCCCCCTTCATCACATACCCGGTGATATTCTGCTGATACACATCCCCCATATAGACCGTAATCTCGTCGAGAGTATACATATCCAAAGATTTCGCCATCTCGTCATCCATGTAGGATACAAACAGGGGAACCACCTGTATGGAAGCCCTCTGCTGCGCCGTCGTCAGCTTATCCTGCTCGTACTGCGACAGGTTCTCCCCTGCCCCGCAGGCGGTCAGTCCCAAGATACAGGCAATCATACATATCAGAGTCAAACATTTCTTCATTTTATAATCACCCTTTCTACACTGTTCCGTGCTTTTTAGCGGGGCGGTCCTCACTCTTGGTAAAGAGCATCTCAAATGCGCCGATCACATACTTTCTGGTATCAGCCGCCTCCACGATCTGATCCACGTACCCTCTCCGGGCAGCGCTGCCGGTGCTGAGCTTCTGAGCGTCATATTCCGCCGCCTTCTGGCTGATCACATCAGCGCCCTGGCCGTCGTACATGATCTTCGCCGCCAGCCTGCCGTCCATTGCACCGATCTCCGCGTCGGGCCACGCCATGGTAATGTCAGCGCCCACCGCCTTGGAATTCATGACTATGCCCGCCGTGCCGAGAGCCCTGCCGACCACTACGTTCACCTTGGGTACCGTAGCATTGGCAAATGCATACGTAAGCTTCGCAGCCACCTTCGCGATCTTTTTCTCGGAACAGAGGGTTGCCTCATACCCCTTTACGTTTGTCAGTGTCAGCAGAGGGATATCGAAAGCATCACAGAAGGAAACGAAATCAGCCGCCTTCTCACAGCCTTCCGGGGTAAGGACAGCGTCCAGCTTCTCCGCAACCTTCCCCTCCTCATCGCAGATCTCGCTGCGGTTCGCCACAGCGCCCACTGTCACACCGTCCAGCTTCAGGAAGCCGGTCACCATATTCTTCGCATAACCCGCCTTTACCTCATAGAAATCATTGTTGTCAGCCAGGATGGAAAGGGCCACCGAAGTGTCGCCCGCGCAGCCTGCCAGCTCGGGGTTCACACGGTTTAAGTCATCCGTGCACTCCACCATATCGCTGCCCTCCGCATTGTTGGACGGCAGGAAGTCGATCAGCTCCCGGATCCTGGTGAAAATCTCCGCCTCGCCGCACACCGCATCCACGATCCCGCTCTCCTCCGACTGGAATACAGCGGAGGAGGAATCACATTTTGTGATAACATTGCCGTCCAGCGCATTCGGCGCATTTACGAACAGCTTCGCATCCTTCTCCTCCATAAACGTAAAATCTGTCAGAGTGGGGAACAGGGCAAGGCCGCCGCCACAGCTTCCGAGGATTGCCGTAATCTGGGGGATGACACCGGAAGCCAGTGTCTGCTTCATGTATATCGTCCCGAATGCATTCAGCGCATCGGCTGCCTCCTGCAGCCTCAGACCTGCGGAATCGATCAGGCCGATAACGGGCGCTCCCGTCTTCATTGCCAGATCATAGAGATTCGCAATCTTCTTCGCATGCATCTCGCCCACGCTGCCGTTCATAACAGAAGCGTCCTGACTGTAAACATACACAAGATTACCGTTGATCACTCCGTAGCCGGTGATACAGCCGTCAGAAGGAGTTTCGTCTGGTTTCATATTGAAGTCGGTAGCCCTTGCCGTCACAAGCCCGCCGATTTCAACGAAACTGTTGTCATCGAGTAAAGCTGTAATTCTTTGACTCGCTTTTGAAGTAGTACTCATGCTTTCAGTCCTCCATTTATATTATATAAATACAAACAACTCAACATCATGGCCCACAGGAACAAAAAAAGCCCATGATGATATTGTCCAGAAAAGTATACCACAAAAAAAGCAACTCGCAAAGAACGAATTGCATTTTTTTAACAGTATTTTATTTCCGACTCAATTGCAAAACTAAATTCCACCCCTATATGGAATTCAATCCTGCAAATCTTCTTCCTCTCAACAGTGGAATTTAATCTTTCCGAATTATCTGTTAAAATCCTTTATAAATATGGCTGCTTCCT
>CATKXX010000025.1 GCA_949840935.1 uncultured Acetatifactor sp.
CGTCCTTTGCGTAGCGGTAACGGGCAAGGCTCTTATGCGTCCCACGAAGCTCGGCATACTCATAGAGCATACGGATAACCTCACGGTCAAGCCCTTTCTGCCCCTCGGCGTCATAGATTTCCGACAGTCCCTTACATCTCCATGAATGATACGGGGAAGTGTCGTTGGAGCTGTGGGAAGACACATACACGCCGTCTTTCTTTACTGTGATGCGGTTGATTAGCTCGGTACTCATTCCTTACCACCGCCCAATAAAACAGTCTGTTCCATAAAAATATCAATCCTCCTGTTGTCCATGCCCGCCTTTAGGCAGGGGCATAGCTGATTCTGTTTTGTTCCATCCTCCGTGCAAACTCCTGAACGGCGCACCTTACGCCGTCAATCTCTGCATGGGCTTCGTCCAAATAGCGGCAGACGGCAAAATAATCCTCCCCGTTCCCGTAAAGCATACGGATGATGCCGCCATCGGGAATAGAAAAAAGTATCCTGCCTGCGCTGTCCGTCATGCAGATTTTCCGTCCTCCGCTCATTCCGTGCCGCCTCCCAGAAATGAGATGACCTTGTTCCCCTTGATGCTCTTTTGCAGCTCGTTGATGAGCGTGATGTCTGCCACCGTGATGCCCTGCATGGAGAGGATGTCGTCCATCGTCATGGCGGCGATGGCTTTTTCCTCGGTAAAGCCTGCGTCCAGAACCTTGTTTAAGGCTCTGACGGCTTTCGGGTTGACTGGCATATCTAAAACCTCCTATCGTTCATGGTCTTTGTGCTTCGGGGCTTTCTGTGCGGACGGCGGCTCTTGTGGCTTCGGTTCGCAGCTATGCCCGTTCCTTTCCATACGTTCGGCAAACTCGCAGATGTGGTAGAGGTTGCTGCCCACCTCGGTATGGTATTCGTCAATGAAACGGCAGGTCTTTTCCGACTTTCCTCCCCAATCATAAGTGATGGTGATTTTCCCGCCGTCTGGGATGCGGAATAGCTCTTTGTAATGGGGGTCAATAAATCGGATTCCCTGTTCCGCTTTTGCCATATGCTTATCGAGCCATTCTTTCACATAGCAGTAGCAGTAAAAGTTATAGTCACCCTTTGTGGGGTTGCAGCGGAGCAGGAAAGCGTGCTTGTCGGTGTCCGCACGGAAGCCGTACTCAGTACAGTAGTTCCCCATAAAGACGGCATCGGGGGATTGCCTTGCCGCCGACGACATATCACGGCGGCTGTGCAGAAGCCCCTTATCTTCACGCAGGGCGTTGATTACCTCGTCAAGCTCTGCCTTAAATTCATCGGTTTTCCACTGTTCCCTCGTATCAGACCAATCGGTATGAAACTCGTTACCAGATCCGCCAAAGTCCCCACGGAGATGCCCAATACATCCCGTCTGCCCCTCAAGCTGCATACTCTGTGCGTAAGTGTATTTCTGTTCGGGCTGTGTCAAAGGTCGTATCTCCATCAGCGTTCCTCCCTGCTCTTTGATTTTTTTGCTTTTTCTTTTACCTTTTCCTGCGACTGGATTTTTGCAAGTGCTTCCTTTGCCCAGACGGGCATCTTCTCTGGCTTGATTTCCCCAAGCACGTCGCACCGTTCCCATCGGGCGTGCTTTCCGTCCGCAAGGGAAGTGCCGAACACCGCCTGCCCCCTGCCGCCCATTGCACCGTGACCGCCGTCCGCAAGTACAAGCTGGTAGGCAGAATGCCTGTACTCGTGGCGGTTGACCTCGGCATTGATGACCACGACCTTGCCCGCAATGCTGCCGCATTTGTCGTCTGGGATGCAGTCGTCTATGGTGAACGGGGTCATGTCAAACTTGAACTGTCCCTGCTCGGTTCTTACACTTTCTATCTGTTCCTGCACCCTGTCGGTAAAAATCTGCATGGCTTCCAGATAGTCGTCAGAGCCGACCGCATCCGTCACCCATTCTGCGGACAGTGGGTTGTCGTAAGTGCAATAACAGACAAGATACGGGTATTCCTCTTTCTCATCTATGCCGAACACGACTTCCTTTTTGCCGATGTGGATGCTCTGCGTGACCTCGTAGGAGCTAATCATCCGTTTTTCTTCGTTCTCCATCGGGGTTCTCCTTCCTTTTCTTTTTCTCCCTCTGCCAGTCTAAAACCTTTCGGATGCAGACGTCGCAGAAGATAACACGGCTGTCCTTATATCGGGGGTAAGGACAGCTCGTGCAGTCATATTTCTTTTCTTTACCGCTCTCGGTCATCGTGCTGCTTCGCCTTTTTATCGGGCTGCTGGTTGTATGGCATCTGGCACTCCGACTGGTAGCGTTCGTTCAGCTTTTCCCTCGCCGCTTCAAGGGTGTTGCAGTAGCAGCCCCAATAGTAGTTGTCGCCGCCCTTGCAGTACCAGCATACATAAGGGTTCGGGGCTTTCGGGTGATGCCCGATGACAAGCTCCGTGTTCCCGATAGTGCAGCTTTCTATGATTTCATAGCCCTGATTGGAGCGTGTTTCACCGTCCATAGGCGTTCCTCCTCTCTTTAAATTTTTACTCACTTCAAGATTCTTTGGCATATCTGCGGTATGCCTTTTCCCCTTTGGCTCTGATTTTCTGCATCCGCACACTCCCTAAAAGCTCTGGGCATTTCTCCTGCAATTTGCGGCGTGTCCTGCCCACGCTCTCAAAGCTCGGCAAGCCAAGCTCCTTGTGGTTCAAAAGTATCTGGGCAAGCGGCATAGCTCCTACATCTTTCAGATAAAGGTTGCAGAGGGCAAGGTACAGCACCATGTCGTCATTTCTGGCGTCCTCATTCTCTTGCAGGACAGACTTCACTTTCCCCTCTATGGTTTTCAGATTTTCCATATCTACCTCCATACATGGAAAGAGGGCGGTATCTTTCAACCGCCCCAATCCACATCTGTAAAATATTTCTCAAACTATTTTCTGCGGAGATGCAGCCACGCAGCCGCACCGCCGATAAACGCCACAAGCACGACAGCAATAATAGTTCTATTTCTCATTCTGCTTAGTCCTCCTTTTTCTTTCTTCCGCACTGGTAGCCTGCAAACCCGAAGATTCCCGCACCGACTGTAAATGCCGCCGCAAGGCTTACCCACAAGCCAAGGTTAAAGTCGTCGCCCGTTTTCGGGGTGTCACGCAGCTCGTTGTGCATGGTGACAACCGCTGTTTCGTCCGTCTTGATTGTCACTTTCTGGTCGGCGGGCAGGATATAGCCAGCGGATGCCTTGTCGCTGACCTCGGACACGATGTACTCGCCGATACGCAAGCCGTCAACCACGATTTCACCGTTCTTGTCCGTCTTAAATGTCTGGTCATAATCTTTTCCAATCACACGGAAAGAGAAGCCCTCCACTTTTCCGTCAGAGGAAGTCTTGACGATTTTAAGGCTTCCTTTCTGTGCTTCATTTAAAAATCCTTTGCCTGCTTCATTCTCCACGTTGTAGGTCTTGCCGTTTTCCTCAATGGATACGGGATAGACGTTCTCATCCAGTACGAAGCCTGTCGGGGCGGTTTTCTCACGGACAAGGTACTTGCCGTATCTGAGGTCGTTCATCTGATAAATGCCTTTTTCCACCTCGCCCATCTCGCCGAGAAGTTCGTCCTTTTTATCCAGTTTCCCGTTGCCGTCCGTATCAGAGTAGACCTCGAATACCGCACCCGTGAGCTTGTTGTCGGGATAGTCCTTGTCTACCTTAGTCAGAGCGATATTTCCCGTAATAAAGTAATTGACAAGCTCAATCTCCACTACTTCGTCAACCTCACTGATAGTCACGCTGATTTCTTCCTCGGAGAGTACATATCCTTTCGGGCTTTCGATTTCACGGATTACCCATGTGCCATACGGAACTTCCCCAAAAGAAAAACTGCCGTCATCCTCGGATGTGGCAGTTGCGATTGCATTTTCCTTTGTATATTCCGTTGTCCCCGTCTTAAAGATTCCGATTAACGCACCGCCTAAATCTTTGCCGTCCTCGTTAGACTTTTTGCCGCTGACAGAGCCGTAAATCAGTTCGTTTTCAATGGCTTCTCCCTCGTTTGCCGTGATATTCACAACGGCTGTTTCCTGCCCTGCATACTCGAAGTCAACAGGGTATTTCTCATCGCTGACAAGGTAGGCGGCATTTGTGCTGATTTCCTGCATATAATAGCTGCCCATCGGCAGGTCGCTGATAACCTTTCCATGACCGTTCTCATCAAGGAAGATGACTTCAATCAATCCGTCCGCAGGAACTGTTGTGCCATCGGCTGCGGTCAGCTCCTCGGCGGCATACAGACCGAACGTAACGTCCTTGATTTCGCCGTTATTGCCCACGCCGTATGCTTCATCCACCTCAAGGGTTTTGTTGAGGTCGATTTCCACACGCTGACGTTCGTTGTAGAACTCTGTGCCTGTTTCCGTCACTTCGATTTCCTGCCCCGCATACACAAGCACGACTGCAGGGATTTCATCGTTTAACACCATGCCATACGGAGCAGTCACTTCCTTTACCTCATACTTTCCGAGATAAAGCTCTGTGCTTTCCGCCGTGCCATCTTCCCCTGTGGTAAGCGTATCTACGACTTTGCCTTTCTCAGCTCTGACCGTGCCATCTGTCGTGATGATGTCCTCGGCTGCGGTAATCTCGTAAACTGCGCCCTCTAAATTATCCACGCCAAAAATTGGCTGGTACAGCCCCTTGTTTCCCGATACCCTGCTGAATACCTCGCCAGATTTTCCTACCGTGATTTTCCCTTTCTGCGCCACGTTGGAGCGTTCCACCTTGACAATGGTGATGCCGCTCTCTTCCTCGGAATTTTCCTGCTCCACGTCAAAATAAACTGGCTCGGAGTCGAGGACATAGCCGTATGGAGCTTGCACTTCAACAAGGGAATATCCTTTGCCATATTCTAAGGTCTGCGGTGTGATAAGCCCGCCGTCCGCTGTCGTGTAGAACGTGTCAATCTCCGTCACTTCGGGATAAGTGAATTTCATTGTTACAAGTTTTCCCTCTGGGTCGTAAATCTGGAAGCCTGCGCCTGCATAGGGGATAACTTTGCCCGTTTCCACGTCTTTCTTTACGATTTTGATATAGCTCTCAAAGTTGGCATTGTTGATAAGGTAGCGGTAGGTCTGGCTGTCCTTGCAGATGAACACGTCAAAGTCTTTCATCAGCTCCCGACCGTCCCATCCAGAGGTCTGGTGTACGGTGTAGATGCCATACGGCATATCCTTTGTCTGGGCAAATCCATTCTCATCGCAGATGAGCGTGTCACGCTCGGTTTCCTCCGCCGCATCGAAGCCGCCTGCGGATTTTAAATACACCTCAAAGACAGCCCCCTCCTCTGGCGTTTCAATCTGGGTTTCGCCGTTGTCGGTGTGTTTAATGACGGCGATATTGCCTTTGATGACCTGCTCGTTTACGTCGTTCTTGGCAGAGTTATATTCCACGGTGTAAAGCTCTGGCTCTGCGCCTACATGGTGTACGGTCATATCCAGAAGATAGCCCTCGGACGGGGCAATCTCACGGACGCTCCAATCGTTGCCGCAGATATAATATTTCGTTGCGAACTGCCCGTTCTCGTCGGTGGTGTAGGTGTCCACAAGCTCCTCGCCCTTATAAATGCCGTAAACCGCACCTGCAAGGGTGGCATCGCCCTGCGGCTTCTTCCCCGTTTCCACGTCGGTCTTTAATACCGTGACATTGAATTTCTTTAAGATGTTGGTAAAGCTACGTTTCGTGACCTTTTTCCACTCAATCGGGGCAGTCTGGGATGCAGGTACGACATAACGGATTGCCGTGTCCACTTCCTCAAGGGTGTACGGCGTGCTGCCGCTGATAAGCACATTTTCAAACTTCGCCAATCCATTCTTATCGGTCACGGCATATTCATCAACCGCCAATCCGCTTAAAGAAGTGCCGTAAAGGTGGAACTTCACGCCCTCCACAAGATTGTCCTCGGATGTTTTCACAACCTCAAGGCTTCCACGCTTCAAGGTATTGCTGAACGTGACCGTAGAGGTTTTCCCGCCTATGATTGTCACGGTCTGGGTTTTCTGCGGCTCATAACGGTCAATGGACTGCTCCGTGACGGTGTAAGTGCCGGGGAATAATCCCTCCACCGTGATATTTCCATCTTTATCTGTCTTTACGGTCTTATTGAAGCCGTCGCCCTTGATGGTAAAGGAAATCCCCGCAACAATGCCGTCCTCGGATGTTTTCTTTAATGCAACCATCCCTGTCGGCGTTTCCACGTTGATATACGCTGTCATAGTGTCCACGTTTTCCACGCCTGTTATTACGTCCTGCAGGTTCGGGTCGCCGTAGGCAATCATCTTCGCACCGCTGCTGACGGTCGGCGTGTTGTTCCTTGTAGCCGTAATCCTCGCCTTGCCGTCAATCGCCTTTTTTGACGTGATAGTGAGCTTGTTCCCAGACTTGGACACTTTCACGCTGCTGTCGGAGCTGGTAAAGGAATACTCGGAGAGGGAATTGTTCTTATCCGTCAGTGTAAGGCTGTACTTCCCATCCTTATAGGCAAGCTCCTTTGTGATGTCTTTCTTTCCTGCCGACATAAAGCTCGGAATCGTGCTGTGCCTTGTCATAAATGACACAATCTGGTCGTAAGCCGCCCTCGCCCCGCTGTTGGCATAGTTCGAGCCAAAGTGCAGGCTGTAAACGGTCGTGCTTGTCTGGCTGTACGGGCTTGCTGCCTGTCTGCATCCCGTGACGAACTCCCACACAAGGGTCTGGGTGGCAAGCCATTTCTCGTCATCGCTCCCAGATAAATTCCCACTGTTCCCTTGATAGCCGTAGAGCAGGGCAAGCCCCACCGCCTTTTTCTGGTCTGCGGAGAGGGCGTTCCATGTGTTGGAAGACGCCTTTGCCAGCGTGTTGCCTGTTTTTAAGGGTACGCCCGGCTGAAGGCAGAACGCCGTTTCCCCGTCCACATACATGCGGTACTTGTATTCGCCTGTGCCGCCTGCGGTATGACCGCCGATGTTCGCACTGGAATTATATCTGATTGCGTTCCCTGCGCCGTCGTAGGTGTGGGTAAAGCTAATCGTGCCGATGTCGCCCGCTGCAAACGCTGTCGTGGCAGGGACGGCGGATAATGTCGTGACCGCAGCCAAAGCAAACGCCGCAGCCCTTTGAAATAATTTACGAATCTTCATTCATTACCTCCTGTTCGTTCTCATGTTGATAGTTGACTTTCTGGCAGAAAAAAGCCGCCCGTGTGGACAGCTTTTAATATTTCTTTTCTCGGATAGTTACTGGCAGTATCTAGGGGGAGAGGTGTGGAGAGGGGGAAGCCGAAAAAAAAACTATCCTCCAAAGGGCGGACTTCTCCCCAAGTGTGCGGTTATCTTTCCTGCCCCCGCTGCCTTTGCAGATGACGGTTATAGAACTCCAACGCCTTTACGACAAAATCCGTTTCCTGCCCTCTGGGGATGGATTTCGGTATGAGCTTGGTTATCCGCTCGTCCTTAAAGGCGGGCTTTTCTTTCTGGTTCGGTTTTTCCTCCTGCATGATGCTCTGGATAACCTCATCCGTGAGCTTTCCCTCCTGCATGAACTTTTTCATCTTGATTGCCTGTGCAAGAGAGGGCGTGGCATCGTTGTAGCCCATCGCTTCTAAAAGCGTGTACTGCTGTTCCTCGGACAGATAGGAGATTTCCACCGCAGGGCGGAAAGCAATCTGACGTTCATCAACCATTTGCAGGATTTCGGGTACAAGCTCGGTCAGACGAATAAAGCGATAAATTTGCGGTTGACTGTCACCGCTTTTTTGGCTTACTTGTTGTGCTGATGTTGTCCCCTTTAACTTATTATCCAGTGGAGAAGAAGTTAAATCACTCCTTTGTCCCTGTCTGTTCATGGCTTCAAGCCGCATCTTATACGCAAAGGCTTTTTCACTTGGCAGGATAGTAGTCCTTTGGAGATTACTCTCAACCATGACAATAATCGCTTCGTCACGGGTCAGCTCCTTAACCTCGCATTTGAGCGTTTCAAGCCCCGCAAGCTCACAAGCCTTTTTCCTCCTGTGACCGCTGATAAGCTCATACCGCCCGTCCTCTTTTTGACGGACTGTGGCAGGGGTCATTATGCCGCTCCGTCTTACGCTGTCCACAAGCTGCTCCATGTCCTCGTCCATTAAGACCTTGAACGGGTGGTCTGGGAACTCGTCAATCTCCGCAATCGGGATTTCCCTTATTTTGCTTAGATTCGCTTCCGCACGGCTCTCGTCCGTTTCAAAGAGGTCATCGTATGCGGTCAGCTCTATTTTGTTTTCTCTGCTTCTCGCCAAGCTCCGCCACCTCCTTTCCGAACTGCTCGTAAGCGGCGGCTACCTTGCCGCCTTTGTCGTAGGCAAAAATGCTCTTTCCCTCTGCGGTGGCTTCCACGGCACGGATGGAGTGGGGTATCTGCGTGTCAAATACCTTGATTCTCTGCCCGTAGGCACTTTTTACCGTTGCCATGATTTCCTTAGAGATGTTCGTGCGTGGCATTACCATCGTCATAAGGATGCCGTCAATCCGCAGGTGTGGGTTGATTTGCCGTTTGACCTTAGACACGGAGCGAAGCAGCAGCTCTAAGCCTTTGGCGGAAAGATAATGGGGCTGTGTCGGGATAACCACGCTGTCAGCAGCCGCAAGCGCATTGATTGTCAGCATACCCAAGCTCGGCATACAATCCACGAGAACCATGTCGTAATCCTTTTTTACCTCGTTGATGCAGGTTTTCAGTACGCTTTCACGGCTTATGGCGTTAATGAGCCTTACTTCCAGCCCCGACAGCTCAATGTTGGACGGGAGCAGGTCAACGCCCTCGTCATGGTGCAGGATACTTTTGGAAATACCGACGGGTTTATCATCAATGATGTCCTGCATGATGGTGGAGAGCGTGTCGGGCAGGTCGTCTGGTCGGCTGTAACCGAGCGACATGGTTAAATTTGCCTGTGCATCGGCATCAATGAGCAGGACTTTTTTGCCCTGCTGTGCCAGAGTTACGCCCAGATTGACCGCCGTGGTGGTCTTTCCAACGCCGCCTTTCTGGTTGGTTAAAGCGATTACTTTGCAATTTGACATAGGTTGCGTCCTCCTTTCGCATAGATTTAGCCACTTTGTCAAGGTGGCTATGTAAAAGATTTATGGCAATAAAAAAAGCCGACTGGCTGTTTCGTAAAACTACACCAATCGGCTATGTAAAAATCTATTCTGTTTTATTCTCTGCCTTATCTGCTCTTACATGATATGGCTTTCCTTATTCTCTCTATATCCCATTTTTCTGGAAACAACACTGCCATAATATGAAACGCATCCATCAGCCCTGCTATATACGCATGAGTGCCGTATTCAAAATCCTGCTTTTCCCTGCAATCTATAAGATGTTGGCAAACTTCCCTTTGTTCCTCCGTTAAATCAAGATGATTAAAGGCATCCTCCGCATATCCCTCATCCTTACTGTCTTTTTGATAACTGGCATCAGCCTGTAATAATTTCAATACAGATTCGTCTTTTAATTTCTCTACTGCTATCTTCACCAGTTCTTTAAATTCCTTATCGTACATCACTTCCCCCTGCAAACTCTACTCTTAATTTTTTTATAGGTGCATGGATAACCTTAAAAATAAGCTCGTCAACGCAATCTGTATATCTGCCTTGCTGTATAAGCTGATTTTTCAGTTCCACAAGGCTATGTAGCAAAATGCTCCGTTCCCCACTATCCACATACAAATGATTTTTCTTTTCTCTCATAATCAACACCAACCTTTTTTGATTTCATTATATAGAGAACTAACAAGCCAATCAAAGGTACGATTCGGACAAAAAAATAAGCGTACCACTATTTCTAATGATACGCTTATCATAATTCATTCTCTAATCAAGGTCGATATAAACGGTTACATTCGTTTCTCTCCATTGATTTTTCCTTACATACTGTCCGTTCGCTTTTCGGTAAGCTGCCGCCTGCTCGAAAGATAGCGGTAATTCAAAGGAAAGAGAACTCCTACCTACTTTGTATAGCCGCCTGAGCCGCCGCAAGCCTTGCAATAGGCACCCTGAAAGGTGAACAGGACACATAGTCCAGCCCGATCTTATGGCAGAATTCCACGGAAGCAGGATCGCCGCCGTGCTCGCCGCAGATACCGAAATGCAGCTTGGGATTTACCGGCTTGCCCAGCTTGATGGACATCTCCATGAGCCTTCCCACGCCGGTCTGATCCAGCTTCGCAAAGGGATCGTTCTCCAGGATCTTCGCGTCGTAGTATGCGTTCAGGAACTTGCCCGAATCGTCGCGGGAGAAGCCGAAGGTCATCTGGGTCAGGTCATTGGTACCGAAGCAGAAGAAATCAGCCTCCTTGGCAATCTCGTCAGCAGTCAGCGCTGCCCTGGGAATCTCGATCATGGTGCCCACCTCGTATTCCAATTCAATCCCTGCAGCGGCAATCTCAGCGTCAGCGGTCTCAACCACAATCTTCTTTACCACCTTTAATTCCTTGACCTCACAGATCAGGGGAATCATAATCTCAGGCTTTACATTCCAGTCGGGATGAGCCTTCTTTACATTGATGGCAGCCCGGATCACCGCCCTGGTCTGCATCTTTGCGATCTCGGGATAGGTCACAGCAAGACGGCAGCCCCTGTGGCCCATCATGGGATTGAACTCATGCAGGGATGCAATAATATTCTTGATCGTCTCCACAGACTTTCCCTGTGCCTCCGCCAGCTTCGCAATATCTTCCTCCTCGGTGGGAACGAACTCATGGAGAGGGGGATCCAGGAAACGGATGGTCACAGGATTGCCCTCCAGCGCCTCGTACAACGCTTCAAAGTCGCTCTGCTGGTAAGGCAGGATCTTCTCCAGGGCCGCTTCTCTCTCCTCCACGGTATCGGAACAGATCATTTCACGGAACGCCGCAATCCTGTCCTCCTCGAAGAACATATGCTCGGTACGGCACAGTCCGATGCCTTCTGCACCCAGCTCACGGGCCTTCTTCGCATCAGCGGGCGTGTCTGCGTTGGTACGTACCTTTAAGGTACGGAATTTGTCCGCCCATGCCATGACGCGGCCAAACTCACCGGCGATGGTTGCATCTACGGTCTTAATCTGGCCTGCATAGATATTTCCCGTGGTGCCGTCGATGGAGATATAATCCCCCTCGTGGAATTCCTGTCCTGCCAGAGTGAATTTCTTGTCTTCCTCATCCATGGCGATATCGCCGCAGCCGGATACACAGCAGGTTCCCATGCCGCGGGCAACCACTGCCGCGTGGGAGGTCATACCGCCGCGGACGGTCAGGATCCCCTGGGAAACCTTCATGCCGGTGATATCCTCAGGAGAAGTCTCCAGACGCACCAGCACCACCTTCTCGCCCCTTGCAGCCCATTCCTCCGCATCCTCCGCGGTGAACACGGCCCTGCCGCAGGCAGCCCCGGGAGAAGCCCCAAGGCCCTTTCCGATAGGGGTAGCCGCTTTCAGTGCGGCAGCGTCAAACTGGGGATGCAGCAGGGTGTCCAGATTGCGGGGATCGATCATGGCAACCGCCTCCGCTTCTGTCTTATGGCCCTCATCCACCAGGTCGCAGGCAATCTTTAAGGCAGCCTGGGCGGTTCTCTTGCCGTTACGGCACTGGAGCATGTACAGCTTCTTATTCTCAACGGTGAACTCCATATCCTGCATGTCGTGATAATGGTTCTCCAGAATCTCACATACCTTGATAAACTCCTCGTATGCCTCGGGGAATTCCTGCTCCATCTGGGCAATGGGCATGGGCGTGCGCACGCCTGCCACCACGTCCTCGCCCTGGGCATTCTTTAAGAATTCGCCCATCAGCTTCTTTTCGCCGGTAGCGGGATCCCTTGTAAAGGCAACGCCGGTACCGGACTCCTCGTTTAAGTTACCGAATACCATAGGCATTACGTTTACCGCAGTACCCCAGGAATAAGGGATATCGTTGTCACGACGGTATACATTGGCGCGGGGGTTGTCCCAGGAGCGGAAAACGGCCTCGATAGCCAGCTTTAACTGCTCCACCGGGTCGGAGGGGAAATCCCTGCCCAGCTGGTTCTTATACTCGGCCTTGAACTGCTCCGCCAGAGTCTTTAAATCTGCGGCGGTAAGCTCCACGTCAAACTTTACTCCCTTCTCTTCCTTCATCTTGTCGATGAGCTGCTCGAAATACTTCTTACCCACCTCCATGACCACATCCGAGAACATCTGGATAAAGCGTCTGTAGGAATCATATACAAAGCGCTCGAAAGCAGGATCTGGATTGCCTGCGATCATAGCCGCCACCACCTCGTCGTTCAGGCCCAGGTTCAGGATGGTATCCATCATACCGGGCATGGAAGCGCGGGCACCGGAACGGACGGATACCAGCAGGGGATTCTGCAGATCGCCGAATTTCTTGCCGTTTATCTTCTCCATCTCCGCTACGTATTCCATAGTCTGGCCCATGATCTCGTCGTTGATCTTACGGCCGTCCTCATAATACTGGGTGCAGGCCTCCGTGGTGATGGTAAATCCCTGGGGCACAGGCAGGCCGATGCTCGTCATCTCCGCCAGGTTCGCGCCCTTTCCTCCGAGAAGGTTCCTCATGCTCATGTCGCCTTCACTGAATAAATAAACCCATTTCTTCATCTAATGTTTCTCCCTTTCCAATTTGGTTGTGACTGTCCTGAACCGGCTCTCCCGCAGCCGCTCCGGATGCATCAGGATGCCGCGGCCGGTTCCGACCATTCCACATGATTTTGAGACAGCCGGATATCCCGGGCTGCCTGCGGACAACAGGAAACCAAAATCAGTTCATTACGTATATATTTTAACAATCTGCCATAGGAATATCAAGCCGTAACCCATAATCTTTTGGCATACTTTGGAATTTCGTACAGTTTGCACAACGACAGATGCATTGTAAATACTTACATTTACAAAAACTGTCCACCTGCCGCATAAACAGCCTCTCCACAGGCACCCTGGCCTCACATCTTTTGACTATCCCTGTTTTTCCGGCACAAAACTGTCAAAGATACAGATGTCAAAATACTTTCTGGCGTTCTCCAGCTCCCTGGGCGTCTTAATCGTCCATGCCACTGCCGTGCTGTGATAGAATCTGCGGCAGAACCTGCGGGAAAATATCTTCGGGTACTTATGATTATATGCCACAAAATCCGGCTTTCCCACCCAGTTGAACAAAAGATTCTGCAGCAGAAAACACACCGGCCTGTTGTACTCCCCCTCCTTCAGGAAAGCATCCGAAAGCTGTCCCCGCACAATCTCCCTGCGGTGCTTCCGGTACCAGCGCACCGCCAGAGGATGGAAGGATTCAATGCAGTACATCCCCCTGTATCCCGACAACAGCCTGTCCGCCGCCGGGCAGACAGAAGTATCCATCGTGGCAAGCTTCAGCTCCACGATCAGGGGCACCCTGCCGTCCACCAGATCAAGAGCCTCCTGAAACCGCGGGATGCGCTGGGCTGAGCCGCAGAGCCTGAACTGCTGCAGCTCCCGGCAGGTGTAATCGCATACCTTTCCCTCCACACCGCAGACCCTTTTCAGGGTAAAATCATGGAACACCATGGGCACGCCGTCCTTTGACAGCTGCACATCCATTTCAATGCCGAAGCCGCCCTCCACTGCCTTTTGAAAAGCCGCCAGCGAATTCTCCGGCGCATCCGAACCGTTGTCGTAAAGCCCTCTGTGGGCGTAAAGCCATTTCCGATAAGAGGACGTGTCCGGCTTACCGAATACCCTGGGCATGATCATATAGAAATATAACGCCGTCAGTAGCAATATGCACATTATCATAATGAATAAAACAACCACTTTTCATCTACCCCCAGTTTCTTTCAGGCCAGAACCGATACAGGGCCGCGCCACTGCTGCCGATCCTGTGTTTCGCAAGGTATTGTATTTTGCGGAACCAAATACAGCCTACTCCTTTTGCGGGAGAATTTCAAGAACCTCGTCCAATATTTAGGAGAACTTATGCAATTCTTTCGTAAATCTTAAGGAGAGAGATCGAAGATGCCGATTTTGCTTGAATTATCAGGGCTTTTATGTATAATAGAGTTTGACTGTGTAAAAGTAGTAAAAATAAGGAAAACAGAGGTATTATCATGATACAGGCAAACAATGTAACATTACGAATTGGCAAAAAGGCGCTTTTTGAGGACGTGAACATCAAATTTACGGAAGGGAACTGCTATGGAGTCATCGGTGCCAACGGCGCCGGCAAATCCACTTTCCTGAAGCTTCTTTCCGGCGCGCTGGAGACTACCAGCGGTGATGTCACGATCACCCCCGGGCAGCGGCTCTCCGTCCTGGAACAGGATCACTTTAAGTACGATGATAATGTGGTAATGGACACCGTCATCATGGGCAACGAGCGTTTATACCAGATCATGAAGGAAAAGGAAGCCCTCTACGCCAAGGAAGACTTTTCCGATGAAGACGGGATCCGCGCCAGTGAGCTGGAGGCCGAATTTGCGGAGATGGACGGCTGGGAGGCCGAATCCAACGCCGCCACACTGCTGAACGGCCTGGGAATCGACACGGAGTACCATTATTCTGTCATGAAAGATCTGGACGGCAGCATTAAGGTAAAGGTACTGCTGGCGAAGGCCCTTTTTGGCAACCCGGATATCCTGCTTTTGGACGAGCCCACCAACCATCTGGATCTGGACGCCATTTCCTGGCTGGAGGAATTTCTGATCAATTTCGAGAATACGGTCATCGTGGTATCCCACGACCGATACTTTTTGAACAAGGTATGCACCCATACCGCCGATATCGACTACGGTAAGATTCAGCTCTACGCCGGCAATTACGATTTCTGGTATGAGTCCAGCCAGCTCCTGGTCCGTCAGATGAAGGAAGCCAACAAGAAAAAAGAAGAAAAGATCAAGGAGCTGCAGGAATTTATCTCCCGCTTCTCCGCCAACGCTTCCAAATCCAAGCAGGCAACCTCCAGGAAACGTGCCCTGGAAAAGATTGAGCTGGATGAGATCAGGCCCTCCAGCAGGAAATATCCTTACATCGATTTCCGCCCGGAGCGTGAGATTGGCAACGAGGTGCTCACCGTGGAGCATCTGTCCAAAACGGTCAACGGTGAAAAGGTACTGGATGACATCTCCTTTGTCGTGGGCCACAATGACAAGATTGCGTTCGTGGGAAGCCAGGAGCTCGCAAAGACCACCCTGTTCCAGATCCTGATGGGTGAGCTGGAGCCCGACGAAGGAACCCTGAAATGGGGCGTTACCACCTCCCAGGCTTACTTCCCCAAGGACAGCACGGCGGAATTTGACAATGACCTGACCATTGTGGACTGGCTCACCGGCTACTCCCCCGTGAAAGATGTGACCTATGTCCGGGGCTTTCTGGGACGTATGCTGTTTGCGGGCGAGGACGGCGTAAAGAAGGTAAAAGTGCTCTCCGGAGGCGAAAAGGTGCGCTGCCTCCTCTCCAAGATGATGATCAGCGGCGCAAACTGCCTGGTTCTGGACGAGCCCACAAACCATCTGGACATGGAGTCCATCACTGCCCTGAACAACGGCCTGATCAAGTTCCCCGGAGTGGCGCTGTTCTCCTGTCACGACCATCAATTCGTGGAGACCACGGCGAACCGTATTATGGAGCTTTTGCCGGACGGCCATATGATCGACAAGATCACCACCTACGACGAATATCTCGCCAGCGACGAGATGGCCAGGAAGCGTACCGTTTTCACCGCCAGCAAGGAAGAGGATGAAAACTGAGCACGTGTCGCAGGAAGGATTTATCCCGCCGGCTGAGGCGGGAACGGAGGCAGCATGAAGGAAACCAGACCTGTAGATTTACATGTACATTCCAACCGTTCCGACGGCACCCTTTCCCCCTCCCAACTGGTAAGCCACGCCATGGGAAAGGGGCTTGCCGCCTTCGCCCTGACCGACCACGATTCCGTGGACGGGCTGGACGAAGCGCTCTCCTACGCGCAGCAGCTGCGGCGGACACTTCCGCCGCAGAAGGCGCGGGAGGTGCCGGAGGTAATTCCCGGCATCGAGTTTTCCACGGAGTACCAGGGCCGGGACGTCCATATTTTAGGCCTGTATATCGAATATCATAACGACAATTTTCAGAAATATCTGCAGGCTTTCGTAGCTTCCAGGATCAACCGGAATCGGAAAATGTGCGCGCTGCTTCAGGAAGCCGGCATTGATATCAGCTACGAGGCCCTTCTGGCGGAATTCCCCGATGCCGTGATCACCAGGGCGCATTACGCTAAATTCCTGTTAGAACATAATTACACCCGGAGCCTGCAGGAGGGCTTTGACCGCTATGTGGGGGATCACTGCCCCTGTTATGTCCCCAGGGAAAAAGTTACTCCCGAGCAGGCGGTGGATCTGATCCTGCAGGCGGACGGCATTCCCGTCCTGGCCCACCCAATACTGTACCATATGAGCGACGAACGGCTCGAAACGCTGGTACGCCGGCTGAAGGATGCCGGGCTCCTGGGCATTGAAGCCATCTACAGCACCTACAATGCGGCGGAGGAACGCCAGATGCGCAGGCTGGCCGGGGCCTTCCGGCTCGCTGTCAGCGGCGGCTCCGATTTCCACGGTGAAAACAAGCCCGGGCTGGAACTGGCCACGGGCTACGGAAAGCTGTTTGTCCCCTATTCCGTATTGGAGGATTTAAAGGCACTGAAAACATACCATCAGAATCAGAAGGGAGATACCACATGAAAAAGCTGTTCTGGATCAGAACCGGATTACTGTTGACAGTCCTGGTTTTTGCTGTTTTAGGCGGCAATTTCCTGTATACAGGCGCCGAAAGCGCCTCCCCCCTGGAACAGGCCGTGGAGGCGGTTCCCATAACAGAAGGTACGCCCCTGACCCAGGCCTTTTCTCCCACATATGCCCGTGTTACCTGTATCTCGCTGGCGCTGCAGCCCTCCGGCCAGGCAGCCGTCATGCCGGAGACAGCCGGGAATCTCACCGTCACCCTGTCCCGCCATGACACGGGGGAGGAGCTTTTCCAGAGCACGGTCTCACTGGGGGGGGCGCCGGATCACTGGTATCTTGACTTCCCCGTAGACTGCAGGCTGGAGCCAGGGGCGCAGTATGATTTCTCCCTTCTCCTGGAGGACAGCCAGGCCCGGAATACCCCCTCCCTCTACTGCCTGCCCCTGTCCGGGCAGATTCCGGAAATCACAGCGGGACTGTCCGACGGCTCCGCAGGACTGTCCGCATCCGCCGCCATGCGCCTGAATTACGATGTGTTGGTTCCCGCCCGGTTAGCCGTATTTGCAGCGTCCCTTGCAGTCATCCTTCTCTGTGCCGCAGCCTCCGCTCTGCATTCCCTTCGCCCAAATCCCGGCAGGGGACGGGCTGAGAAAAGCGGGACGGGAAAAGGGGCTGCCGGGAAAAACGGGGCTGGAAAAGGACTGCCGGGAAAAAACGGGACTGGCAAAAACCTGGCTGAAAAAAGCGGGATTGGCAAAGGGACTGCCGGGAAAAGCGGGACGGGCAAAAGCCCCGCTGAAAAAAGTGGGATTGGCAAAGGATCTGCCGGGAAAAGCGGGACGGGCAAAAGCCCCGCTGAAAAAAACGGGATTGGCAAAAGCCCCGCTGAAAGGGACTGGCCTGAAATCGACACGGCAGAAAACGATATGGCCGAAGCAGCCATGGCCGGGGGCGGCAGGGCCGAACCGGACAAAACAGGCCGGAACAAATCCGGCAGGGACAAATCCGGCCGCTCCGGGGAGGAAAAGGCCGGAAACGAGATCACCCTGAATAAATTCCTGGCTGTCAAAATTCGCGGGCTGTCCCTGATCCATATCCTGTTCTTCGCGGCAGTCACGGCAGCCGCCGTTATCGTGAGGCTTGCCTTCCTGCCCGTAAAGAGCAATGACTACTATATCGCCTACGAGACCTGGATCCATGAGATCAGGGGAAGCGGCATCCTTTCCTCCCTTGGAAAGGATATCGGGGATAATCCCCCCCTGTATATGACCCTTGTCACTCTGGCATGTTACCTGCCCTTTGAGCCGGTAGTCATCGTAAAGATCCCCTCCCTGCTCTTTGACTTCATTCTGGCCGTGGCCTGTGTAAAGCTGTCACGGCAGCTGGGAGTCACAGGGCCCCACCGGAAGCTGACGCTCTATGCCGTTATCCTGTTAAACCCTCTGACGCTTTTGGATTCAGCGGCCTGGGGACAATGCGACAGCCTCTACAGCACCTTTGTCCTGCTGACGCTGCTGGCCATATGTGCCGCCAAACCCTGGAGCGCAAAGCCTCCCATTGGCAGAAGGCATTCCTTCTGGAAATCAGGGGACGGCATCTGCCTCCTGTTTGCCATAGCCTTTTCCCTGAAACTCCAGGCAGTGTTCTTTCTCCCCGTCATCTGCCTCCTGTGGATCATGCAGAAACGGAATGTGCTGAAGCCGCTGCAGCTGCTGTGGATACCCATCGTCTATACCATAAGCTGCCTCCCCATGTACCTGGCGGGACGCAGCCTGAAGGTTATGTTTAAGGTCTATCTGGGCCAGGCAAACCGCAATTACGGTACCCTTACGCTGAATTACCCGAATCTCTACCACCTGATGGGAACCTGGTCCGAAAGCCTGTATGACAGCTATTTTGTATACGGCATGCTGCTCGCCTTCCTGCTCTTGATACTCCTGTTCTACCAGCTCTACTGCCGTAAAGTGGAAATGAACAGCCTGACCCTCTGTAAGGTGACAGCACTGTCCATCCTGACTGTCTGCTTCTGCCTTCCGCTGGTGCACGAAAGATACGCCTATGTGGCCGAAATGCTTCTGTTTGTCATTATGCTGAAGGAAGGGAAGCATATCAAGACAGCCCTGATCACAATGCTCTGTACCCTGTTTACCTATTGCTCCTACCTGATGCAGCTGGAGCAGGGCTTTTCCGTGCTGCCGGAACCGGTCATAGCACTCATCCGCCTGGGCGTGATCTTCTTCCTGGCGGGAGATATCTTTCAGCAAAAGCAGGATGCAGCGCGGCAGGCCGCGAAGTGAGGCCTACAGACCGAGGAATGATTTTAAGACACGCTCCTGAACGTATTTGAAAAGGGCTGTTGCACAGCAGATGAATCCATCTGCTGAAGCAACAGCCCTTATGAATGAAAACAGCAAATATTAACCTTCCACGATCAGATACCTGCCGTCTCCGATCTCAAACACCTCATCGGCCTCAAGGATGGCATCGTCCATTATCCCCTCCGTGTCAATCCCTTCCTCCTCAAAGAATTCAATCACTTCCTCGACAGAATTCACTACAACGGCCATACACTCTTCCAGAAAGCTTTCCGCTTCCTCCAATGTCTCCGCAACCTCCTCGGGAAAAAGCTGCTTCTGATTCTCAAGAAAGCACTCCAAAACCGCATCATCAAATTCACGCATACTCCCACCTCCTCTCACATACAGCCCGTCTCTGCGCCCTGCAGATCCCGTAGACCGTTACATAATAGTATGATTATGATAATATGATTATGGGTTCTCGTCAAGCCCCTGTATATACTTTAATACCTCCATTGGATGCCCGATGATCGCGTCCGCATGGCTCTCCTCCAACTCCTGCCTCTCCCGAAAGCCCCAGAGCGCCCCCAGGGTAAAGGCCCCTGCGCTTTTCCCGGTCTTCATGTCCGTGGAGGTATCCCCCAGGTACAGCACCTCCTCCGCAGTCAGCCCCAGCTGCTCCAGTATCCGGTACACCCCCTCGGGGCTTGGCTTGATCGCCACATCCTCCTTCTGGCCCTGTATCACGTCGAAGCAGCCCTTTCCAAAGAGCGTCTCCACCACATTCACCGTCTCCGCATGGGGCTTATTGGACAGCACCGCAAGCTTTATCCGCCTTTCCTTCAGCGCCGCCAGAAGCTCTTCTATCCCCTCGTAGGGAGTCACCTTGTACATGCAGTTTTCCCGGAAGATTTCTTTGTACCGGGAAAAGGCCTCCTCAAAATGAAGCCCTTTCTCGTCCCCGCCTGCGGCCAGCGCACGCCTGATTAGGTTCGCCGCCCCGTCCCCCACGAAATATTTGTACTGCTGCTCCGTAAAAGGCCCGTAACCGAATCCGGCCACCGCCCGATCCGCGCAGTATTTAATGCTGTGAATGGAATCGGAAAGAGTACCATCCAGGTCAAAGATCACCGCTTTTTTCAATTTTTCAGCCACTCCTTTATCTCCTGATAGAGCCTTCCGGCGGGAAGCCCTACCACATTGTTATAATCACCCTCAATCCCCCTGACATATCTGGCGCAGAAGCCCTGTATCCCATATGCCCCCGCCTTGTCCAGGGGATCGCCCGTCCCGACGTATTCCCCGATTTCTTCCTCCGTCATAGGGAAAAAGCTCACCCTTGTGCGCTCATGAAAGCTCCTCACCGTCTGCTCCAAAGCCCCCGGAGCCCGGTACAAAAGGGTTACGCCGGTATAGACCTCGTGTTCCCGCCCCTGCAGGCGCGTCAGCATCTTAAATGCGTCCCTCTCATCCAGGGGCTTTCCCAGGATCTCACCCTCCAGCGACACCACCGTGTCGGCCCCGATGACCAGCAGCCCCTCCCCGGGGGATGCCCCGCTCCGACAGGCGGCCTCCCGGCCAAGTAACTCTCCCACGGCCTCCGCCTTCTGGCGGGATAATTCCTCCACCACCTCCCAGGGCCTTTCGGAAGATATCCTCTCCTCCACCCGGCTGGTCACCACCTCAAAGGGAAGCCCTATCTGCTCCAGCAGCTCCCTTCTCCTGGGAGATGCGGATGCAAGCACTATCTTCATCCGTGTCTCCTTCCTTTCCGCGCTGGCACCTTCTGTCTCACCCCATAGCCGGCCAGCCCCACAGCCGTAACCAGGGAGACGAGCTCCGCCAGCCGCCAGCCGGGCATACCCTTATAGTCCACCTGGATATACGCTTCCCCCTCCGGAAGCCTGCAGGCCAGCAGCCTGTCCAGCGCAACAGCCTCCACCTTCCGGCCGTCCACCAGAATCTCGTATCCCGGATAATAGTACAACGGGAATATCAGGTATTCCTCCTCCTTTGGCACGCTCTCAGGGGCTACATTTACATGGATGCTGACCCCTGTCTTTTTATAGTCGGAATACCTCACCGGAGTACCGTGCAGCGTCTTAATATAATTGGCGGCTGCTCCGAATTCGTATTGGGCCGGCCCCGGGGATTCCCTGTCATCATACAGATACAGGCTGTCGTATTCCGTGTTTGCCTCCAGCGCCATCTCATCATTGACAGAATCCATCTCCAGCATCACACTGTCAAAAAAGAACCATGCGCTGCTCAGCGCCACTGTCATAAATATCCCCAGGATCCAGCTTCCGCCCTTTGACCGGGACGAAAACATCACCACTCCCACCGCGGAGGTAACGCACAGGCATATGCTGGTAATGCCCAGGAACCTCCAGGAAAACTGCAGCGGCTTCATCAGGTTTCTCAGGAATTCAATCTCCCCCACGCGATCCCAGGGGAACAGCCAGGAGGTCAAAAGCAGCGATATCCCGCCGTACACCAGGCAGTGCATTCCCAGGGCCGACGCTTTCTTTGCCGGGCCGGGCTCCGCCGGGACATTCTTTCCCAGAGGCAACGCTCCCGAAGCTTTCTTTCCAGGGGTGGGCTCCGCCGGGATTTTCTTATTTTCCCCGGCAGCCGCCAGCAGGTAAAGAACCCCCCCCACTGCCAAAATCCCGCCCACCGTCAGCGGCATCTCCCCCTTTGTAGTCCCCATCATCGTAACCTCCCCCACTGCAGAGGGGAACAGGGAGAACAGCTGGGAGAAATAGAGCTCAAAGTCCGCCACATAATAATCCAGGTTAAAGCACAGCAGCTTCTCTCCCTGGAAGAACAGAAACGGCACCAGGAACCATGCATTCAGCAGGCAGGTCACCGCCGCCGCTTTCACCCCTGCCAAAATGCGCCCCCCGATCTCCCTGCCGGGCTTCTTCCCGCGCACACTGGCCGCCAGCCATACCGCCGTCTCGATCACCAGGAAGAAAACCGCCATCAATACGGACATGACATGGGACTGCAGGATGCAGGTCACTCCCAGGGCCAGGAGATACCATTTCTTTTTCTCTCCCCACAGAACCTCATAAATCCCCCACAGCACCAGCGGGAGGAACACCATTGCCAGAGCCTCCCCCACAGCCGCCCTGAGATACGTATCGATCAGCCGGTACAGGGAAAAGGTGTACAGCACGCTGGCCACATACGCCATCTTCTCAGAGCCCGTGATCCTGCGCACAGCGTAAAATGTCAGCATCGCCGACGCCACGTTCATAAACACGACCAGCAGCTTATAGCAGAGGATCACGGACACATCCAGGAAACGCGGGAGCACTGCGAAATACAGGAACAGCTGCGGATACATGGAAGCCGTCAGATTGCCGAAAAGCTCTGTCTGCATGGGATTAATCCGCACCGGGAACGCCCCGCTGCGAAGCCCCTGGTACAGCCCCTCCATACGGGCCAGATGAAACAGCAGGTCATGCCCCTTGAGCAGGAAATCCGACAGCATGGGGACACTGGCGGCAAGGCCGATCCCCACCAGTATCACCTCATTCTTATATCGTTCCACCGGCACATACCAGCCCAGAATGGCAATGCAGGCCGCCGACAGGAAACAGATCAGAAACAGCAGGTAGTGATCCCTGTCCAGCAGCTGCACACGCTGGATGACCACTTCCTCAAAGCAGCTCTCCTTCTCCGGCCAGATACGCAGCCCATAAGTCCCTTCCTCCAGGTGTACGTTCAGAACGGCCACATCACGGATTCCCTCCCGCAGTTCCGTCCTGGCAAATTCCACGCCCATACGGTTTTCGGAATCCGCCGTACAGTCCGAGGACGCAATCGCATAATTCCCCTCCGAGGCCCCGTAATGGATGATCTTTATCTCATAATCCCCCGCCTTTAAAAAGGGAATTGTTACCTCCTCCGGGCTGTACTCCCATTTCCTCCGGTAGACATCCGGGTTCAGCAGGCAGAAAAAGCCCAGTGTGAGCAGGATCATGATCGCCGCCTTGTGCAAAAGGCCCAGCCTGTATTTTGTCCTGCATCGGTTTAACAAGTCTTTCATGTTTTCTGTTTCCTTATGATTTACGCATTGTTCTGCTTATTTTTGGTGCATCTCGGGAATGAAAGTCCGGGCTGCCAGAGGATTGTCCTTTGCAGCGGCCCTGGCCGCCTCCACCGCCTCCCTGCAGAAGGCCTCCTGGGACTGGAACAGGGGCTTGCCCCGCTTATCCGGCTTCAGGTAAGTCCCGTCCTCCTGCAGCACGGAAGCCTTCACATTATCCTTCAACTGGCACTGTAAAATATGCATCAGCTTATTCTTCAGATCGGCCCCGTCAATGGGAAAGAGGATTTCCACCCGGCGTTCCAGGTTGCGGGGCATCCAGTCCGCGCTGCCGCAGTAAATCTCATAATCGCCGCCGTTCTCGAAATAGAAGATCCTGCTGTGCTCCAGGAAATTCCCCACAATGGAACGCACCGTGATATTCTCGCTGACACCCTTGATGCCCACCTTCAGGCTGCAGATCCCCCTGACGATCAGCTCGATCCGCACTCCCGCAGAGCTGGCCTCATACAGCGCGGCAATGATATCCCTGTCACAGAGGGAATTCATCTTCGCGATGATATGGGCGCTCTTGCCCTCCTGGGCAAACTGCTTTTCCCGCTGGATCAGATCCAGGAATTTATTTTTCAGCCAGAGCGGGGCCAGGGAAAGTTTCCTCCAGAACAGCGGCTCGGAATACCCGGACAGCATGTTAAAGACTGCCGTAGCGTCCTCCCCGATATCCTCGGAGCAGGTCAGCAGGCCGATGTCCGTGTACAGCTTCGCGGTAGCATCATTATAATTCCCCGTTCCCAGATGTACATACCTGCGGATACTGTCATTCTCCCTGCGCACCACCAATGTGATCTTGCTGTGGGTCTTCAGCCCCACCAGGCCGTATATCACATGGCAGCCGGCCTTTTCAAGCATCTTCGCCCAGACGATATTATTCTCCTCGTCGAAGCGCGCCTTCAGCTCCACCAGGACTGTGACCTGCTTCCCGTTCTCCGCCGCCTGCGCCAGAGCCGCGATAATAGGGGAATTGCCGCTGACGCGGTACAGTGTCTGCTTGATGGCGAGCACATCCGGATCCTTTGCGGCCTGGCGGATAAAGTTTACCACAGGCTCAAAGGTCTGGTAGGGATGATGCAGCAGGATATCCTTCTTGCGGATCTCCTCAAAGAGATTACAGCCCGCGGGAAGCTCCGGCACCGGCTGGGGGGTATACTTCGGAGTCTTCAGATGATCGAAGCCCTCCAGCCCGTATACCTTCATCAATACGGTCAGATCCAGGGGGCCGTCGATCTCATAGATATTCTGTTCTTCCATGCGCAGCTCCTCCATCAAAAAATGCAGCAGGCGCCTGTCGCAGCCGTGCTCCACCTCCAGCCGGATGGCCTCGCCCCACTGGCGTTTCTTCAGCTGCTTCTCAATCTCCTTCAGCAGATCCGCCGCCTCGTCCTCCTCGATGGTCAGATCCGCGTTGCGCATGATGCGGAAGGGGTGGGCGCAGACGATGTCATAATTCAGGAACAGCTTATCGATATTCCTCTCTATGATCTCCTCCAGTAAGATAACCCTCTTTGCCTTGCCCTCTGTGGGAAGCATTACAATACGATCCAGCACTCCCGGCACCTGCACCGTGGCGAATTCCAGCTCCTCCTTGCTGTTCTTCTTATGCACCATGGCACCGATATTCAGCGTCTTATTGCGTATCAGCGGGAATGGCCTGGAGGAATCCACCGCCATGGGAGTGAGCACGGGATATATATTTTCTTCAAAATAATGATCGATATATGCCGCCTCCTCCTTCGTCAATTCCTCATGCTGGCGGACAATCTGCAGCCCATTCTGGGAAAGCTTCGGCACCAGTGACCGGTTATAAGTAGAATACTGGCGCTCCACCAGCTCATGGATTGCCTGGCTGAGAAGCTCCAGCTGCTTTGCCGGCGACAGGCCGGCAATGTCCTGCTTTTCATAGCCCAGATGAACCATGTCCTGCAGGGACGCGATACGGATCATAAAGAATTCGTCCAGATTAGACGCCGTGATGCTGAGGAATTTCAGCCGCTCGAACAGCGGGATATTCTTGTCCCGGGCTTCATTCAGCACACGGTGGTCGAACAGTATCCAGCTCAGCTCCCTGTTAGTGTAGTACTTTGCATTACTAAAATCCTTTTTTGACATAACCCTCACCCTCTGTTCCTGCCCGCCCTCCGGCGGGGTCTTTGATATGGCAGCCAGGCGTCCTGCCGTTTACGCCTGGCCCGCCAGATAATCGATAAACTGCTGCGCCGTCCTGCCGGAAAGCCCTCCGTGGGACAGCTCCCATCTGTTGGCCTCCAAGAGCAGCTCCTCCTCCGGCATAATCAGGCCGTGGCGCTTTGCCAGTACCTTTACAATGTTCTGGAACTGCTTCTTGTCCGGCGCGCCAAAGTAGATTGTGACGCCGAAACGTGACACCAGGGAAAGCTTCTCCTGCACCGTGTCGCCCGTATGCATGTCCTCCCGGATCTCCGCCCTGTCGCCGTAGTTTTCCCGGATCAGATGACGCCGGTTGGAGGTGGCGTAGATCAGCACATTCCCCGGCTTCTTCTCCAGCCCTCCCTCAATGACTGCCTTCAGGTATTTATATTCTATTTCAAAGTCCTCAAAGCTTAAATCGTCCATGTAAATGATGAATTTATAGTTGCGGTTCTTAATCTGGCTGATCACATCGTTCAGATCCTGGAACTGATGCTTGTATATCTCTATGATGCGGAGCCCTTTTCCGTAATATTCGTTGGCGATCGCCTTGATACAGGAAGATTTCCCCGTACCGGCATCCCCGAACAGCAGGCAGTTGTTCGCCTTCCTGCCCGCCACAAAGGCATCCGTATTGTCGGTCAGCTTCCTCTTGGGTATCTCATAGCCCACCAGCTCATCCAGCGTCACATGGGTGATGTTCAGGATGGGATCGATATGTACTCCCGCCTGGTCATGGGATACCCGGAAGGATTTGTGGAGCCCCAGCTTTCCCACTCCATACTCCCTGTAAAATTCCGTCAGCGTGTCTTTCATTTCCTCCGGCGTGCGGTCTTTACAGAATTTCTCCGCAAGCTCGCAGATGCGGGCGCAGATCCTGGTATTGTAGACCCTGCTCTCCCGGCTGCTGCTGGCGTAATTTTGCACCAGGGCAAACTCCCCTACCCCCAGCTTCTCAGACATATCTGTAAAATCATAATCAAAAAATTCCTTGAAGATCACAATGTCGTGGAGGGCCGCTTCGTTGATGGTTCCCTGGATTTCCCCCCGGATCTCACAGCCGCAGCTGTAGCTGTTTTCATTGTTTACCAACAGATTGGCGAGGTAACAGTGCCAGAGATTTCCGTGGAAACCGTATCTTCCCGCCAGCTCGATCAGGCGGTGGATGCAGTCATAAAAAAGCCCCTTCATCCCCCCGCCGTATGTCTTTTCCCGCCGCAACGGCATATCCTGCCGCTGCGCGGGAGGCACATCATAATTTGCCATCAGCCACGCCATGTCCCCGAGAAGCTCCCCGTCCTCCATATCCCGATATACGATCAATTCATCCTGCCGCATATTATCCTGTCCCACATCCTTTCTTCCTGAATCACAGCCCTGCGGGATTGTATGCCAATGTCCCGGCCGTCCGCGGCCTGTATTTCGTATGGTCATTCCGTAATGTTTCCGGTGCCCTTAATAATTCCCCAGTATCTTCATGTTCCGTGCCTCATCCCGCAGGCCCCTCAGAGCATTCTTCACGGCGCCGTCCGCCAGATTCCCCTCAAAGTCAACGAAGAAACGGTATTCCCAGTTACGTCCCTCTATGGGGCGGCTCTCAATCTTTGTCATATTCAGGTTGTTGAAAATAAAATGGGACAGCATACGGTACAGGGAACCGCTCTCATGGGGTACCTCAAAGCAGATGCTGATCTTCCCCGCATCCTTCCGAAAAATTTTCTGGTTGGTCACTATGATAAACCGGGTGGAATTGACATCGGAATGATTGATCCCTTTCTGAAGAATCTCCAGGCCGTAGACCTCCCCGGCGTATTCCCCTGCGATGGCTGCCTGGGTATTCAGCCCATCCTCCGCCACCTTCTTCGCCGCAAAGGCGTTGTTCTGCATACTGATCTGCTGCCAGTCATAGCCGGCAAGGAAACGGGAGCTCTGCATCAGCGACTGGGGATGAGAATACACCGTGCAGATATCGGACAGCTTTGTCCCCGGGACTGCCAACAGGCAGTGCTCAATGCGGATGATCTGCTCCCCCACAATATAATTCTCGTACTCCTGCAGCAGGTCATAAATTTCACTGACGATCCCCGCGGTGGAATTTTCTATGGGCAGCACTGCGAAATCAGCACTTCCCTCATCGATGGCACCCATGGCTTCCCGAAAGGTATCCACATGGAAGCTTTTGATTTCCTTCCCGAAATACCGCGTCATGGCCGCCTGGGAATAGGCGCCCTCCGCCCCCTGGAACACCACTCTCGCTTCCCGGGTCTCCAGCGCGTCCACCCCGATAAAGGGAAGCTTCCCCTGGCTGCCGTTTTCCGCCAGAAGCCGGTACTGAAGCTTCCTGCTCATGGACATGATCTGCTGAAAAAGCTCCTCAATGCCCTGGCTGTTAAAATCATTGTGGGTCAGGGCCTTCACCCTTGCAAGCTTCTCTGCCTCGCGCTGCCTGTCGAAGACCTTTTTCCCCGTCTCAATCTTATATTCCGCCACCTGCCCGCAGATCTCCATACGCTTCTCATACAATTCCACGATCTGCGCGTCGATGACATCCAGTTTGTCCCTCAGTTCCAGTAAATCCATGCTGTCCGCTCCTTCTTTCATTCTGTATATTTCCTGACCTTTTACCGTTTTATAATTCCAGTCTTTTCCATAAGGTATATTATACTTAATCTTATACCAAAACAATCTTGATAGCAAGTAAAAAGAGTTGTATACTTAAGGGTAAGGAATTATTTCCGGGAGGCACCATTTGGTATCATATGCCGGAGGGATGCAGCCAGAGGAACTATAATCCAGAATAAATCATTAAAATGTGAAAGGCATGGGTATATCATGAATAAAACGCAAAAAGGAATCATAATCGGGGTCACAGTGGCATTACTGCTGATCACTCTGTTTGTCGCAATGTTCTTCCTCAACCGCATACATATGAACCCGGAGGGCACGGTAGGCAACACAGCAGGCAATCTGAATAACCGCGGGCTTTTCTGTGAGTATAACGGGACGGTATATTTCTCCAATTCTTACGACGGCGGCAGCCTCTACTCCATGGATCCCGGCGAGGGCAATATCCGAAAGCTGAATTCCATGGTGGTACAGAATATCCTGGCCGGCGGCAGATACCTGTACTATTTCCAGACCGGCGCCACACCCACTTCCGGCTTCGGGCAGGTACAGGGCATGAAGTCCTTTGACCGCTGCGACTTAAACGGCAGGAATACCAACGCCCTGACCAAGGATGTGGTGGTTACGGCACAGCTGGTAAACAATTACCTCTATATGCTGGTTGCCACGAATTCCGGCCCTTCCTTTTACAAGCTGAAGATTGACAAAACGGATAAGACCGTACTTGCTTCCCTTTCCATCAACCCTGCCTGCGCGCAGGACGGCGTCATCTATTATAACGGTGTGGAGACCGACCATTATCTGTACGCGCTGAACACGGAGGGCGATACCATCTCCGAGCTGTGGGCAGGCAATCTCTGGTATCCCATCCTTTCAGGCGATTATGTCTATTATATGGATGTGGCTGAGAATTACAGGCTCTGCCGCTACTCCCTGTCCCAGGATGTGATCGAGGTGCTGACCAATGACAGAGTGGATTGCTTTAACGTAGGGAGCGGTTTCATCTATTATCAGAAGAACGACAGCGTATCACCGCAGCTGATCTGTATGAGGACGGACGGCTCGGACGCCTTTGTAGTCGCTGAGGGCACATACACCAACATCAACATGACCTCCCAGTACGTCTATTTCAAGGCATTTGATGACGATATTACCACTTACCATTCCTTCCTGGGCACCAGCAGTTATTCTGACTTTACCGCAGCGCTTGAGGCGATACCAGCCGCCAAGTAATGGCGGCGGCCAAATAGCGACGGCCAAGTAATATCATTCCTCAATATGATCCAGTCCCTGGCTGAGTATCGTCACAATGTGGTCGTCAGCCAGGGAGTAAAAGATGGTCTTTCCGTCCCTGCGGTTTTTTACCAGATCCATCTGCTTCAGCACTCTCAGCTGGTGGGAGATTGCCGACTGGGACATTCCCAGGACGGCGGCTATGTCGTAGACGCACATTTCCGAGCTCAGAAGGACATACAGGATTTTAAGCCTTGTCCCGTCCCCGAATACCTTGAACAGCTCCGCCAGATCCTGCAGCTCCTCCTCCGGCGGCATTTTTTCATCTATAACCTTTAAGATATGTTCGTTTACATGGATATAAGCAGGTGTCTCCATCGCATTCTTCCTTTCGCTGAAGATATTTCACACATGGCTCGTGGCAGGCTGTTTTTGATTCGTTGCTTACTACATCTTACCACAAAATACTCCTGTCCCGCAAATTATTTTATTAAGAGGAATTTCCATTGCAGCAGCGCAGTTATAAAATAGCAGTAGTCTTTATAATAACCCTTTTATGTCTGGTGCTGGGCCTGAGTATGGCCGCCATATTGCGGCCTGCCTCCCGCGGTACGGATTATATTGCGGATATCTACCAGGACGGCAGCTTACTGGCAAGCTTTCCCCTGGACGGCTCGGGCGATACCCGCCGCTTTATCGTTACCGGTGAGAACGGGTGCTTTAACGAAATCGAAATCCGCCCCCGCACCATCGGCATCGTATCCGCCAGCTGCCCGGACAAGCTATGTGTACATCAGGGCTTTATCGGCGCCCCCGGCCTGCCCGTGGTCTGCCTGCCAAACAGGCTGGTCATACAGCTCAGGGAAGCGGAACCCGGGGCCGTTGATGCAGTGGCCTACTGAGAGCCTGAATGCCCCCCAAAACCGCCCGCGGGAATCAAAGCCGCGCTTCGGGAGCCTTATATAGTTATGGCATGGATTATGGTATGGAGAATATGATGGACAAAAACATGTCTTTACGAAAATTAACCACCCTGGGCCTGTATACCGCGCTGTCCCTGGCCGTCTACGCCATAGAGAGCGCAATCCCGCCCCTGATCCCCCTTCCGGGCATCAAGCTGGGGCTTGCCAATATTGTCACTCTGATCCTGCTGCAACACTACACTGCAAGGGATGCCTTCCTGGTACTGACCGCCAGGCTGCTGCTGTCCGCCCTCCTGTTCGGCCAGGCATTAAGCCTGCTCTACAGCCTGGCAGGCGGCCTGTTAAGCTTCGCTGTGATGTATCCGGCAAACCGTCTTCTGCAGAAGAAGCTGCCCTTCCTCACAGGAGCCCTGGGCGGCCTCTTTCATAACCTGGGACAACTGGGCACCGCCTGGGCCATCACCGCCACAGCGGGAATATTCGCCTATCTGCCCTACCTGGCCGTAAGCGGGATCCTGGCCGGGCTGTTTACCGGGCTGTGCGCGCACTTTGCGGGACGGTATATGATTTCCCGCTTAAAATAACGTATCAGACCAGCTCTCGCATTCCCAAAGAGGCGGGCTGCTCATCTTACATTTCATGTGAAGACGTTCCGTTCACACGGCAATTCACGTCCCCCTCCTCCCCGGAGGGTGTCCAGAAGCTGTGTCACCGTCTTTCCCAGAACAGGATGCCTGTAGTCCGGCGCAATCGCACTTAAGGGTTCCAGCACAAATTCACGGTTCTCCATATCCCGGTGAGGGATCACCAGGCTTTCCTCCTCATACACCAGTTTATCATAGAAAATAATATCCAGATCCAATGTCCTGGGGCCCCAGCGCAGCTTACGCACCCTCCCCGCCGCCGCTTCCACCTCATGCAGCGCTTCCAGCAGCCCGGAGGGGCCAAGCAGGGTTTCCAGCTCCAGGGCCCCATTCAGGAAATCCTCCTGCTCCACGCCCCCATAAGGCTTGGTCACAATAAGGTCAGACACCCTGCGCAGGACAATCAGCGGATGCGCCTTTAACGCTTCCACGGCCTCCCGGATGTACTGTTCCCTGTCGCCCATATTGGAACCCACGCTCAGATATGCCCTGTGCCATCCTCTCCGTATTTTGACGGAAACGCAGCCAAAGGGCAGGCTGATGGGAGCCTCCGGTTTTTGTATCTCCAAATCCAGGGCAGATATCAGCTCATATTTCAGCAGGATTGCCCGGGCCAGCTTTTCCGCCGCCGCCTCCAATAGATTACAGGTGTTTTCTTTCATCCAATCCGTTATAAAGAAACACACGTCACCGTAATTCGTGGAATGTTCCAGCTGATCGGAATTCCCCGCCCGGCGCGTGTCCGTGTACAGCACCGCATTGACAATAAACGTCTGCCCATCCCGTTTCTCCTCAGGGAATACGCCGTGCCTGGCGAACACCTCCAGCCCTTCTATACGGATTTCATCCGTTGCACTTTCCAGATACATATTTCACGCCTCCTTTATGGGACTGCTCTCACTGTTTTCCCGATTCCAATACAGGCAGGCTGTTCAGACTGACAGCCTCCAATGTCTGTAACTGCTGTACCGCCAACTGCCGGAGCAATTCCATTCTCTCTTTCTGTTTCTTTCCCTGATGGATCAGAACCGCATTATAGCTTTCCAGATTTGCAGGCACCAGTAACTGATTCAATGTTGCAATATCTCTCATATTTCCCTTGGCCGCAGGATTTTCATCTTTCCACTGCTTCGCCGTCTTTCCAAACAAGACGACTTTTAACATATCCGCTTCGTTTGCATACGTATAAGATATCTGGGCGGGCGTCAATTCCGGCGGTATAAGATTATCTTTAATGGCATCCGTATGTATCCTGTAATTTAATTTGGAAATTTCCCTGTTTAAATTCCAGTTTAAAGACAGTCTGCTGTTCTCGTCTGCCTTTAATCTCCTATAATCTTTCATAATATATAGTTGAAATTCGGGGGAAATCCAAGTTGCAAATGACATAGCAATATCGCTGTGGGCATACGTACCGCCATATCGCCCTGCCTTGGAGACAATTCCCACAGCCCCTGTCGCTTCTATCCACTTTTTGGGCGACATGGTAAATGCGTTTGCTCCCGCCTGCTTTTTAAACCCCTCGAATTCGAGGGGGTTAAAGTCCGGATTATGAAGCCGTTCACATCATCACTGAATTATCTTCATCGGTATTACAGCCGCCTCACCGCGCCCCATACAAAATCGCCTCCGTCATCTTAATCGCGCGGACATTAGCCTCCACATCATGTACCCGGACGAACATACATCCCTTCATCACTCCCATGACCGTAGTAACCAGAGTCCCTTCCACCCGCTGATCCGCGGGCAGACCCAGGGTGAGCCCGATAACGGACTTGCGGCTGCAGCCCAGCAGGAGCGGGCAGCCCAGCTCTCCCAGGCACTCCAGGCGGCGGATGACCTCCAGATTCTGCTCATAGCTCTTGGCAAAACCCACTCCCGGATCCAGCAGGATTCTGTCTCTGTGGATTCCGGCCTGATCCGCCAGCTTCAGCGACTCTGACAACTCCGCCTTTACCTCCTCCATAAAGGAACGGTATCCGGCGCTCTCCTTGTTATGCATCAGACAGCAGGGCAGGCCGCTCCCTGAAATCACAGCCGCCATTCTTTCATCATATTTCAGCCCCCAAATATCATTGATCAGATCCGCCCCGGCGGCTATCCCCGCTTGCGCCACCTCCGCCTTGTATGTATCCAGCGACACGGGCACATCAAAATTCCCCTTCACCGCCTCGATCACCGGCGCCACCCTGGCAATCTCCTCCTCCGGGGAAACCGGCGTATAACCGGGCCTGGTGGACTCGCCCCCTATATCAATGAGGTCGGCCCCCTCCTTCAGCATTTCTTCCACATGCCTTAACGCCCTGTCCCTGTCATTCCATTTCCCGCCATCGGAAAAGGAATCCGGGGTCACATTCAGGATTCCCATGACGTAAGTGTGTCCCTTTGTCGCATATTCCCTGCCGCCAATTTTCATATTTTTTATCATTCCTTTCCAAAGCACAAACAAGTTGTGAAAGTTTTGTCAAATTCTTTCTCTCTTTTCTCCATTTCTGCGCTGTTTTTCTGATAACATCCTGCTAAAACTTTATCGTAAGGTTCTTCCTGCTGCCCTTCCAGTTACAGTCTTTCTCCGCCGGGCAGGCAAAGCAGGCACGGCTGGCCTTGTCCGCCCGGTACAAAATCCCCGTCAGGCCGGGGGCCGAAGCGGAAGCATCGTCCCTGTGGGCAAGGATGGCCTTTACAATCCCATCCGCATCATCCCCGCTAAATCCGCAGTCCTGCAGGATGGGAGCCGCCAGCCGGGCGCCGGCCTGTTCATGGGGGATTCCCTGGCTGTACTGCAGATGCTTTCCGATATCATGCAAAAGCCCCGCCGCATAGATGATTTCTTCCTCTATCCCCTGCCGTTCCTTCAGATTCAGTATCATCCCGATTCTGGCCACATCCAGGAAATGCGCCATATCATGACGGCAGAAGCAACGATCTGCTTCTGCCGCCTGATTCTTCCCCAGACATTCCACAAATGAACGATGTCCTAATATTCTGTCTATTCTCTCCATTGTAAACCTCTTATCATTTCATACGCTGTTTCCGGGTGGTATGTCCACTGTCTCTAACTCTGCAGCATCTGCATAAAACGGTTCTGCAGATTGGCATCCTGCTCAAACGCACCCCTGGCGGCAATGCTCACCGTATGGCTTCCGGGCTTTTTCACGCCCCGCATAGTCATACACATATGCTCCGCCTCCAGGACCACCATAACACCCCTGGGCTGAAGGTTCTGCATGATGGCATCCGCAATCTGTCCCGTCATCCTCTCCTGTATCTGCAGCCTCCTGGCGAATACCTCCACCGTCCTCGCAAGCTTGCTCAATCCTACCACCCGCCCGTCAGGGATATAGGCCACATGGGCCCTGCCGTAAAAGGGCATCATATGATGCTCGCACATGGAGTAAAACACAATATCTTTCTCCAGCACCATCTCGTTATTGTCCACTGTAAACACCTTGGAGAGATGCTCTCCTGCATCCTCCTCCATCCCGGAAAAGATCTCACCGTACATCCTGGCGATCCTGTCCGGTGTCTCCAGCAGCCCTTCCCGGCCCGTATCCTCGCCGATTCCCTCTAACAGCAGCTTCACTGCCTCTTTGATTTTCTCCTGATCTACCATTTTCCAATGCCTTTCCGGTCTTCCTTTTGCAATGTTATCTTTTTGTCAGCTTGTTCCGACGATTTCTGATTTTCCATTTTAATACCGTTTTCCTTTTATCAGGCTGTTATTGGCTTTCGGCCTGGTCTGCGGCTGGTTCCGCTTCACAGGCTTCGCAGCTTTCCCTCCCGGCGCTTCCCCGGCATATCTTCGGCCTGTTTCACGGATGGCCCCGCTTTACAGCCTGCTTTCCCGCCGCCTTTTTCTCCAGGATCCCGGCCAGCCTGCCCAGATAAGACAGCGATCCGAAGGCGACGACCACATCCTCTTTCCCCGCTAAGAGCAGGCTCATCTCCACGGCTTCCTCCAGGCTGTCCGCCGCCGTCACCTTGGGATGCACCGCCGCGATCTCCTGAGCCAGCGCATAGGCAGGTAATGCCCTGGGGTTTTCCGGGGGCGTCACCGTGATGATATGCTCCGCCAGGGGAGCCGTCAGACGGATGATCTTCCCGTAGTCCTTATCCTTCAATACCCCCATTATATAGATAATTCTCTTATTTGTAAAATAAAATTCAACGGACTCCGCAAGCCGCTTTGCTGCATCCTCATTGTGCGCGCCGTCTATGATAAAATACGGCTTCTTCCCTGCGACGGTAAAACGGCCCGGCCAGCGGGCCTCCTTCAGCCCCTGGTATACGGCCTTCTCCGGTATGGAAAGCCCTGCTTTCCCCAGCGCGTCTATCGCGTCCAGCGCCAGAGCCGCGTTCTCAGGCTGGAAATTCCCCGCCAGCAGGATTTCCAGTTTCTTCCTGTCCCTATAATCAAAACGCTGTCCGGCCAGTCCATAACGTATGTTTTTTATATTCTGGGGATCCGTAACCACGCAGGGGCATTCCAGGCTGCCCGCCCGGGCCAGGATAGCCTCCTCTGCTTCTTTCTCCTGGCGCATACTCACCACATAGCTTCCCCTTTTAATGATTCCCGCCTTCTGGGCGGCAATCTCCGCCAGGGTATTCCCCAGGAATTTCCTGTGGTCAAAACTGACGGAAGCGATCACTGCCACAAGCGTGTTTTCCACAATATTGGTGGCGTCCAGAAGCCCCCCCATACCGGTCTCAAGAACCACAATATCGCACTTCTTTTCCTGAAAATAAAGAAACGCCAGGGCGGTCTCAATCTCAAAGGGAGTGGGGTGGGGCAGCCCTTCGGCTGTCATTTCACAGCAGATATCCCGAATCCGCTCCATTCCCTGGCAGAGCGCCCTGACGGAAATAGGAACCTGATTGACCTGGATGATCTCCCGATATGTGAAAACGGCCGGGGATGCGAATTTCCCCACCCTGTATCCCGCCGCTTTCAAAATAGAGGAAAGATAGGCGCAGACAGAACCCTTGCCGTTGGTTCCCGCCACATGGATAAATTTAAGTTTCCTCTGGGGATCGCCCAGACGCCTGCAGAGCTCTCGGATACTGTCCAGCCCGGGAACAATCCCGTAAGCGGCGGCCCCTTCTATAAATGCCATTGCTTCTCTTTCATTCATCCGGTTTTACCTCATAAATATATTTACCTGTCATAAAATCCCGCAGACGGAACATACTAAAAGCGCGCCGATTGCAAACCCCATTTCGCGGAGCGGAATCACAAAGGTTATGGAGGATCACTATGAAAAAGCCCTTGTCTGCTTTCTTTCACAATTTTATAAAATGCGGCCTCACCGGCTGGTGTATGGAAATCCTGTTCACCGCCCTGGATTCCCTTCGCCGCCGCGACATGACGCTGAAGGGGACGACCTCCGTCTGGATGTTTCCCATCTACGGCTGCGCGGCCATCCTCTCTCCCGTCAGCCGCCTGCTGAAAAGAAGCCCCTTCTGGGTACGCGGCCTCACCTATATGGGCCTGATTTTCTCCGGGGAATACCTCACGGGACGCATCCTGGAAAAAAGACGACTCTGCCCCTGGGACTACAGCCGCAGCCGCTGGAACATCCGTCATCTGATCCGCCTGGATTTCGCCCCCTGCTGGTTCGGAGCCGGGCTATTGTTTGAACGGCTCATGGGGTGTCCCCCCGTCTCCGGGAATGCTGCTCATCAAAATGCCCTACAGTAATGACATCCGCCACACTGTAGAGCTCCTTTTTACACAGGCCGGCATCCTGACTGTTCAGCAGGCATCCCGGCCGCTCAGTCGGCGTCCTCCAGATCTGAGAGATCCCCGGAACCGATATCCAGCATATTCACAGTGCGCCTCTTTAAACGCGCCTCCTCTGACTTCTGCAGGATAAAGTCCTTAACGGCTTTGGAATTCTTGATATGTGACAGTACCAGCGTGGGATGCGTAGTATCTCCCGTATAACAGGTTACCGTTCCCAGCCCCGCTATCTTCTCCAGAAGAGTCGCACTGTGCCCCACATCCTGTACCTTGTACATATAACAGTCGTTTTCCACTGTCTTCAACAGCCCCTCATCTATCGTGATCATATCTTCCTTCACAGTATACTTGGTAAAAGTAAAGGGCAGTCCCAAAAATAACCAGCGTTTTCTTTCTACAAATTCCATATTGGCTTCCATACCTTTCCATAATCTGCGGGCATTCTCGTTCGTCTGTCCGTCCTCCTCCATTATATCCTAATTCCGACAATATTCAAGCACAGATTGCGATTCATTATGCGACGGCCTGGCCACATTTATATAATCCTTCAGATTGCCTTCAACCGCCTCGGTAAGCCATCCGGCAACGGACTGTCCCTGTTCCTCAAAGGGCAGCCATACGGCCGGAGTTGCGATGATGGTATGGGCCGTCAGTACGACGGCTAAAATGACTGCGTATCTTCCGCAGTAAGGCCTTGCGGAACCCTTCTACCAGCAGGCTGACAGGGCCCTGTCTTCCGGCAAACTCACTTCATGCGCTCGCTGACATACATACTGACGCGGTTCTGGATAATGTCGGCCACGGTAGCGGCATCCTTATCGCCGTCAAAGTAAGCCCCGGCCTCCTCCAGGATAATGTCCAATATGCCGTCGTCGCTGCTGTAGCTGCGGCCAGTACTTTCAATAATGCTCCGATAGGTTTTGGCGTCTTCCTCCGTGATACAGGACAGCTTTACCTCCTCCGACTCTGTCCATTCGTCTATGGCAATCCTTATCTCCCATTTAATCTTTTCCTGCCTGCCGCCGTCCGCCGTCTCATATTCCAGGGTCAGGGCATCCTGTATCCTCTCCTCGGAGACGGATTTCAAAAGGGGGATACCCTCCACCTCCCTCTGCGCCTCCGCCCCGAGAAAGCTCTTGATGACCTCCCAAGCAGCTTCCTGATTACCGCTGTTCCTGCATATGGAATAGCAGTCCCCATAGGGGGCCGCCACGCCGCCTCCCAATTCCTTCTCCCCGTCCGCCACCGGGTGGCCCGGCCAGAGCATGTCCATATCGCCATTTGTAACCCTGCTGTACGCCACATCCCAGGCTTCATTCAAAGTGATGGGCTGCCAGAAGATCTTCCCGCTGCTCAATACCTTGATATGGGAATTGTCTTCCGCATAAAAGTCATCCTGGAACTGCTCGGGGAAGGTATTGCAGAATTCCATTAATTCCACAAATTCTGGCGTGTCAAAGCGGCATTCCCCGCTGCCCCAATCCACAAAATTCCCCATACAGTCCTCACTGATAAATTTTAGCTGTAATTCTTTGGTAAAATTAATGGTAAACACCTTCGCCCGGGGGCTGTCCGTGTAAGCTTCCATCATCTCCTCAAGGCTCCAGCTCTCCGTGGCATCCCTGCCGGGTTCCAGCTCGTCCGCCCTCACGCACCCGGTATGGATACTGAAAGAAGCGGGGCACAGATACAGGCCCCCGCTCACCTCGAACGCCTCCAGGATATTTTCATAATAATCTTCCCTGTGAAAATCCGGATCCGCATCCATAAAATCATACAGATTTTCCATCAGCCTGTCCGACGCCATGGACTGGGAATAATTCATGCGATCCCAGATTACCAGGTCAGGGCCTTTCCCGGATAAGACCTCCAGGGAAAGCTGCGTCTCCAGAACCTCAAACTGTTCCGCGCCGCCCCCGTAATTCTTCATCTCGATAAAATAATCAGGGTTGCTCTCGTTAAAGGCAATGATCCGATCCATAGTCTCACGCAGCGGCACGGTGACCACCACCGTCACCACCTGGCGGCCCATGGCGCTGTAGGCAGGGTTTCCCATGATATCGGGCAGCCCCTCCCCGGCAGCGTCCGTCCCCCTGCCGCCGGAACTGTCGGCGGAATCCTCCGCCGCGCCGGTTTCCCCTGTCCTGCTCTCCATATAGCGGGTGACCGGATCAACCGGCGCGCCATCTTCCCCTTTCCGCGCAATCCCGCAGCCTGTCAGGAAAAGGGATATGCATAATGTCAGGCATCCTGTTCTGAGCATCTTCATCTGAAACGCCTCCTTTCATTGCTGGAATATAATTGACCATAAGAATGATCCACAGGTGAACAGGGTAAAAGGAATTTTCGACTCATTTGAAAGAAAGCCCAAGCCGCCCTGAGTCCTCGCACCGTCAGGACTTTTTGCAAATCTGCTATACTGCACATATGCCTTCGAATCGTATTTCTTAATGAGCTTTTCCAAATCTGCATTTCTAAATGATTTACCTGTCGTATCTCTAAGGCCTTCAAGTGTTTCCGCTTTTGAAGTACCCCTCTCCTCCATTTCACACTCTATACATTTTATCGGAATTTCCTGATATTTTTATTAGTTTTGGCCATTTCAATCTATTTGCATTTCTGCGAAATACTCTCTTTTTGCCATAAGTTTATCCTGTCCTTTTTATTTCTTTGGTTCTTTTTCTTCTCTGACTGAAAAAAGGCTATAACAATTGCTGTCATAGCCTTTTCTGAATCAGAGATTTTATATTGCCGTTTACTTTCTGGTGTAATTTACAAACTCCGCCCCTTTATCATATTCTGCCAGCTCCTCCGCAGAAATATCGCCGATACCGTCATATCTGTAATAACGGCCGTAATCTGCCCGGAATTCCAGGACGCAGTAATCTTCATCATCCACTCCCTTTGAGTAGTATTTCTCATCGCCCTCATTCCATATCATGGCTTTATATTCGTGGTCAAAGTGCGCAATCACCGTCCCGGTAAAGCACACGCCCCGGAAAGTCCGGCTGTCGTCAAAATACAGGCAGGCCCTGTTATTCTCCAATAACGCCTGGACATGCTGTGAAGATGTGTTCGTTGAAATCAGATGGCCTCCCAGCCCCTTGTGCCAGGTGCTGAATACCTTTCTGATACCCGGGTTACCGTTCTTATCCAGAAAGCCAATACTTGCAAACCCGGATCCTTTTACCAAGCTGTCAATTTCGTTCAGTGTCATGTTTTTCTTTCCTCCTCCTCAAGGTTTTTCAAAATTTTCTCCAGTCCTGCATTCACCCTCAGGATTTCCTCGTCCGTCATGCCTTTGTAAAACAGGCGGCTCATTTTATCGGAGACCTCCCTGTACTTACCTTCCAGACGACGCGCGTTATCCGTGAGGCGGATGCGGATCTGCCGACGGTCTCCGGGGTCATAGCATCTTGTAATATGGCCTTTGCTTTCCATGCGGTCAAGCATACTCGTCAATGTCGTCTTTGCCAGTCCCGTCCTTCTGGCTAGTTCCACGATAGGCAGATCATCCTCCTGCCATAAGACATAGAGTATACGACCCTGGGCGCCGTTAAACTCATCAATTCCCGCTTCCGTAAGCAATCTGCCAAAGACGCGTCCCTGAATCTGCTTGATCTGTGTGATCAGAAATCCTCCGCTTGTTTCAATCATCTATAACCTCCTATATAGAATAGTACTATATAAAACTATTTGTGTCAATCTTTTTCTTGCCTGCTTTCTGCTATTTACTTGATAATTGTTACTGTTCACTCTGTGACCAGTAACAAGCCTTCTTACGAAGGCTTTATGCACAGAAACCGCAAAACAGCGGCCAAAGCGATTATTCTAATCGCTTTGGTTTGATCACGCAAAAGACGCGTGACAACGCTTCGCGGTGGCATGGGGTGTGAAAAGTAACTGATAATTACAAAGAAAAATGGACTGAACATGGGAAATATGCTACAATACGTTAGAGTGTGCCGGCACGCTTATTTTTCAGCCTGATGGCATAACATGTGTCAGCACACCCGGATCCAGATGCATATTATATTTCAACAGCCCTTCAACAATTAGAGTGTGTTTGAAAAATGCTTTCCTTGGGATGTACGTCACACTTTGTGGGATGCAAGCCCCGATTTGGGAGGCGTAGTGGGGCTACGTTGACCAAATTGGGGCGCCACAGGCCGCGAAGTGGGGCGTGCAGACCGAGGGAATGATTTTTCAAACACGCTCTAGAGAAAAGAGGTACACAAAATGAGTTGTCTTGGCAATCTTTTATGGTTTCTGTTCGGCGGTTTCATCAGCGGGCTCAGCTGGTGCCTGGCGGGAGTCCTCTGGTGCATAACCATCATTGGTATCCCGGTGGGCACACAATGCTTTAAATTCGCAGCCTTAAGCTTCTTCCCCTTCGGCAAGGAGGTAACTTACGGCGGCGGCGCGGGCTCCCTGCTCTTAAACATCCTCTGGCTGATCATTTCCGGGCTGCCGCTGGCGGCAGAGCATACGGCCCTGGGGCTGATACTCTGCATCACCATTATCGGCATCCCCTTCGGCCTGCAGCAGTTTAAGCTGGCAAAGCTGGCCCTCATGCCCTTCGGCGCAACAGTTCAATAGACGCGCCCCTATTTCAACAGCTCCTCCACCTCCACAAAGCAGGCCACCGTCCTGTCCTCGCTGACGGGATGGTTAAAGTAAATCCTCTTTCCGTCCCGGGAGAAGGTGGGGTTGGGGTGCACCTTCTTCCGCCATGTGATGTCCTGGAAATCCTGTCCTCCAAAGACTGCAAGAGGTTCCGTCCGCCCTCTCCGGTACAGGAAGATATCCGCCGGGTATCCGGGATAGGCCCTGTCTCCGGTAAAGTACTCCCTGTCCGGGGAACCGTCGATGTGATTGCCGATTCCGCCCAGGGTCTCCAGACATTCGCCGTCCACCGTAAAGCGCTGAATCCGGCTGCTGGCCATCTCGATCACTTTCCCGTCATAATACTGCCTCGTAGCCATATAAGTGTCGTCGTCAAACCACAGTTGATGCACCGGCTTGTCCGGGATCACATGGGTCTTTCCCGTCTCCAGGTCGATACAACCCAGGGCGCCGAATACGGGACAATTCTCCACGCTGAGACGCATCATCACCCTGGTGGCGGAAGGGTTCAGCTGCACATGGCTCATGGAGGTAGTGTGCGCATTGGGCACGCAGCCGTGCTCCACCACCATATTGTACACCGTCTCCTTGTCCGCCACCCGCTTTATCTCCCCCGACGAAAGGTTCAGGAGGTAAATGCCGCACCGGTCAATCTGGGGGAAACCCGGATTTTTCCCCAGGAATTCCTCGGAAACGGAAAAAGGATACCAGCCGTTCTCCGCACAGTGGCTCTCTTTCGCGAAGACAGGGCCGTACTTCACCTCCCCTGTGTCTACGTCCAGAATCCGGAAGGCCGACAGGCCGTCGATATTGTCACGGAACACAATACAGCTGTTGTCTGTAAAGGTGGCCGACGGCCCGTTATGGTTGCCGCAGTCCACGGTAAAGACCTTCCTCTGATTCCCAAGGGTGTCCCGGTCACAGATCCATATTTCCGTAAGCCCCTTCTCCAGATCCGGCTTGCGGGCATACACTAACCGTTTCCCGTCAGGGCTCTCCGGCTGTCCGCCGTTCATCCCCAGGAGGGTGGATCCCTCGTAATCACTGATACTTCTCAATCGTTCTTCCATAAGCTTCCTCATTTCTGCGCGGCTTTTGCGCAATTCTTTTCTTCCATTATACTTTCAGGCACGGCAATAATCAACGCTGTTTGTCAAAACAGCGGCTTCACGCATGGCGACTGCGCCGGCATGATAATACGTATGAAAACAACCTGTAAAAGCTACAGCCTATGGATAAAAAGTCCGAATCTCAGACAAGAACATGTATGTAAAATCAGAGCGTGCTTGAAACATCATCCCCCGACCCGTACAGCTCATTGCATCTCCCGTTTTCAGGCCGAGTACTATTGTATAGTTTACCACATTTTGAAATAAAAGTCTAGTAATTTTTTTTGTATACAATACAATGGAAATGTAAGGCGATGAAAATGTAGCAGATCAAAACTGGAAAGAGGATGCGGAAGCATGCCGCAGCAAAATACAGAAAGGAGTTTTCCCATGATCCAGGTAGAAAATGTATCAAAATCATTCCGGGTAGCGAAGCGGAACGCAGGGCTTAAGGAAGCTGTAAAGTCCCTGTGGTACAGAAAGTACGAGGTGGTACAGGCCCTCGACCGGATTTCCTTTCTCATCCCGGAAGGGGAGATGGTTGGCTATATCGGCCCCAACGGGGCCGGTAAGAGCAGCACGATCAAAATTCTGAGCGGAATCCTGACACCCGAAGAAGGGTTGGTATCCATTAACGGAAGAATTCCCTGGAAGCAGAGGAAAGAGCATGTAAGGGAGATAGGGGTTGTTTTCGGCCAGAGGACGCAGCTTTGGTGGGACGTCCCCGTCATCGATTCCTTCTGCCTCCTGAAAGACATCTACGCCGTGCCCAACATAGAATTTAACAACAACCTTGAGGAGCTTACCGCCCTTTTGCACCTTGAAGAAATCCTGCGGACTCCCGCCCGGCAGCTGTCCCTTGGCCAGCGTATGCGCTGCGAGATAGCAGCCTCCCTTCTGCACAGCCCGAAAATACTGTTTCTGGACGAGCCCACCATCGGGCTCGACGCCGTATCAAAACTGGCCGTGCGGGATTTCATTTTAAAGCTGAATGAGGCAAAAAAGACGACCGTCCTCCTCACCACCCATGACATGCAGGATATCGAAGCACTGGCAAAGCGTATTATCCTGATTGGGAAAGGAAGAATCCTTTTGGATGGTTCCCTTTCGGAACTGAAAGAACAGTTTCCCAACAGGGAAAGCCTGGACGAGATGATAGCGTCACTTTACCGCCGCTACCAGATTTAGTATGCCTGTCGAATCTAAGACTAATAGAATCTGCTAAACGAAATCAGGAAAATCAGAAAGGAGGAGTTTATCTATGCAGAAATATATCAGCCTTCTGCGTATGAAATTTATCGCAGGCATACAATACCGGGCGGCCGCTTTCGCCGGTATTCTGACACAATACGCATGGGGAGGCATGGAAATCCTGATCTACCGCTGCTTTTACCTTGAAAACCAGACCGATTTTCCCATGCAGATGCAGGCTTTGTCCAATTATGTCTGGCTGCAGCAGGGCCTGCTGGCACTTTTCATGGCCTGGATCTTGGAAAATGACATCTTTGAGATGATAACACACGGAAATGTCGCCTACGAGCTATGCCGTCCCTGCGACCTTTATAATATGTGGATATTCCGCAACATGGGGGTAAGGCTGTCACGGGCCGCTCTCCGCTGCCTTCCGGTGTTTGTGGTGGCAGCTCTGCTGCCTGCGCCGTACGGACTGAAGCTTCCGCCCACTCCCGGATCGGCAGGGCTCTTTCTGCTCTCCGCAATCCTGGGATTTTTAAATGCCGTGGCTTTCAGTATGTTGATCTATGTCAGCACTTTTTATACCTTCTCCATCCAGGGAACCAGAGCCTTCTGCCTGGCAGTGGTTGACCTTCTGTCAGGAAAAGTCATCCCAATCCCATTTCTGCCCGACGGCATACGGCAGATTGTGGAGCTGCTTCCCTTCGCCTCGATGCAGAATGCTCCTCTGCGGATTTACGGAGGCGACATCGCCGGGCCGCAGGCGGCACAAGCCATCCTTTTACAATGTTTCTGGCTCGCCGCAATGATACTGGCAGGCAGGATACTGCTTCGGAAAGCTCTCAGTCGAATAGTGGTACAGGGAGGTTAAGAGCGTGTTCGAAAACCGCGCAGAAACGGAGTCAATTATGAAACTATACCTGAAATATCTGAAAATACACGTCCAGAGCATGATGGAGCATAAAGCTTCCTTTTTCCTGACCATGGCAGCCCAGGTGATGACGACCATCACGGCATTCCTGGGAATTTCCTGTCTGTTTTTGCGTTTCCATTCCGTGCAGGGCTTCAGTTACCAGGAGGTACTGTTGGGCTACAGTGTGATTTTGTTTTCCTTCTCACTTGCAGAAATGTTTGCCAGAGGTTTTGACGCCTTCGGCTCCATCCTCTCCAACGGGCAGTTTGACCGGATCCTGCTCCGGCCCAGAAACGATATCTTCCAGGTTCTTGCCACAAAGGTAGAATTCACCAGGATCGGCAAGCTTTTACAGGCATTTGTCATGATGCTGTATGTCATATTCACCAGCGATATTTCCTGGACGCCCTGTAAGGCTGCTATAGTAGTCCTGATGATCTTCGGCGGAGCCGCTCTGTTCTCGGGACTCTTCCTGGTCTATGCCGCACTGTGCTTCTTCACCACACAGGGATTGGAATTCCTGAATATTTTCACCGACGGAGGCAGAGAGCTCGGGAAATATCCCATGGGCATCTATGGAAAAGCTGTGCTGCGTTTTTTCACCTTCCTGGTGCCCCTTGCCATGATACAGTATTATCCCCTTCTCTACCTTACAGGCAGAGACAGCAGAACGATTCTCGGGCTATGCCCCCTGACAGGCTTCGTATTCCTGATACCCTGCCACGCGCTGTGGAAATTTGGTGTGAGACATTTCGTTTCCACAGGATCATAAAGAATCTTCACGATTTCCTTTTTCCTCAATGCCCATGCCGCCCGGTAAATTCCATGACCAGCCCGGTGAGGCAGGTGTCCTCGTAGACCTCGCCCGGGTACACATCCTCAATCACAAATCGGAAGGTGATCTCCTCCCCGTCCCCGGTCATGATATCCTCCGGCGGAAGCCTGAAATACTGCGGCAGGATCGTATCCTCCAGCTCCAGATAAGCGTAGGGCTTATCCTCCACATACATCAGCAGCCTCCTGACACGCCCGTTTTCCTCCCAGGTCTTCTGATCCTTTGCATATCCGTTCACAATACAGATTTCCGTATACCGCATATAGCCGTCCACGGTAAAGTCATTCTGTTCCCAGCACCGCAGATAAT
>CATKXX010000026.1 GCA_949840935.1 uncultured Acetatifactor sp.
TAAATTGCCATTTATCTGAGCAGTGGCACTATTGATATCAGAATGAACGCATATGAGCATCAGATTTTCTGGTGCCGATATGCGTTTATTTATGCGCAAATCTAAGGGAAAGGGGGTGGCACAGATGGACAACCCGGTAACACACAGGGAGCTGGAGCAGTTCCGGGACCTGATGGAGTCAGAAAATGACCGGTTGAAAGAGGAAAATGACCGGCAGAACCACCGCATCGGGATCCTGGAGAACAGCATCCAGAAGATGACCGACCTTGCAGCATCCACGGAAAAGCTGGCTGTGAACATGCAGAACATGTTGAAGGTCCAGGAGGAGCAGGGTAAGCGTCTGGGGCAGATCGAGAGCAGGGACGGCGAAAAATGGCGGAAAGCAATGGCGTATATCGGAACCGCCATATTAGGGGCTGTACTTGCTATTGTTTTTGCCAAGGTTGGGCTGTAAGGGAGGGGACATGAAGAAAAGGCGGACAAGGACAATGGATGTCATCCTGGCGGTGATCGCTGTTTTCCTGCTCCTCTTTATCGTGGTGATGGTGTGGCTTTACTACCAGACCGGGGCAATCCCGGACACGCTCTGCACATGCGTATTTGCTGCCTGCGGAGGGGAGTGTGGGGTCATGGGCTGGATAAAGACCACGAAGGAGCGGCAGAGGGAGCGGTCATTCGAGCTGGAGGACAGGGAACACGAAGAAAAGGTTCAGAAGGAGGGAATATGAGCTTGAGCGTATTTTTGATGTTATTGATGTTGGTATCTACTTTTACAAGCCTTGTGACAGAGGCGGTCAAGAAGTGCTTCCAGGAGAGGGGCAAGACCTATTATGCAAATACACTGGCCGGGTATATCTCTGCCGGTCTGTCTATTGCGGTAGGGGCTGCATACATCATCCTTACCGGCGCGGCAATCAATGCGCAGATGGCGGTATATCTAACTGCCCTGGTATTCATGTCGTGGTTGGCTGCTATGGTGGGATACGATAAGGTCATCCAGGCGATCTCGCAGTTTAAGACGGGGAAAGAAAAAGAGAAAAATGAGTAAGGAAAGGAGCGGCATCATGGCACTGAAAGGAAAGACAGTCCAGGAGCAGATATGGAACCATCTGAGATCCAAAGGACTGAGTGATCACGGTACAGCAGGGCTCATGGGGAACCTGTACGCCGAGTCGGGGCTGAACCCGAAGAACCTTCAGAACACTTCAGAAAAGAAGCTGGGCTATACGGATGAAGCATATACCCAGGCGGTGGATGACGGTTCGTATGGCGGCTTCGTAAAGGACAGCGCCGGCTATGGGCTGGCCCAATGGACGTTCTGGAGCCGGAAGGAAAAGCTCTTGAAGTTTGCCAGGGCACGTGGATGCTCTATCGGCGATCTGGAAATGCAGTTGGATTATCTTATGGAGGAAATGAGAGGAAGCTATGGTGCGATCCTGGCGAAGCTGAAAACTGCAAGGTCTGTGAGGGCGGCATCGGATGCCGTCCTTACTGGCTTTGAGAAGCCGAAGGACCAGGGCAGCACCGTAAAGGAGAAGCGGGCCAGGTACGGCCAGCAGTATTATGACGAATTTGTATCGGCAAAGGGACCGGAAGGAGGTATCAGCAATATGACAGCCAGACAGAAGATCGTAGGGATCATGCAGGGGTGGATCGGCCGCAAGGAGGGCAACGGCAGCCACAGAAAGATCATTGACACCTACAATGAGCATAAGCCCCTGGCGCGTGGATATTCCGTGAAATATACGGATGCTTGGTGCGCGACTTGCGTATCAGCTGCAGCAATCAAGGCAGGGTTTGAAGATATCATCCCCCTGGAGTGCGGATGCGGACAGATGGTGCAGCTGGCACAGAAAATGGGTATCTGGCAGGAGAACGATGCATACCGCCCTGAGCCTGGGGATATCGTCATGTATGACTGGCAGGACTCCGGGGCTGGGGACGATACCGGCTGGCCTGATCACGTTGGCATGGTAGAGAAAGTAGTAGGAAATACGATCACTGTCATCGAGGGCAACCTGAATGATGCAGTAGGGCGCAGAAATATCCAGGTGAACGGACGGTATATCAGAGGATATATCCTTCCGAAATACGAGAGTAAGGCGGGCGTGAAGAATGAGCCCAACACTTCCGGGGAGCTGGAAGTCGGTGATATGGTGACATTTACTGGCAGCATCCACTATACCAGCAGCTATGCCAGTGCAAAGGGCCGCGCCTGCAAGGGCGGCAGGGCAAAGGTGACACAGGTCAGCAAGGGCAAGCCCCACCCGTACCATCTGGTGAGTACGGATAAAAGCTGTACTGTCCATGGGTGGGTGGATGCAGATAAGGTCTCTAAGGGATAAGAGGGCTTATCTATTGCAGGAGCGCCTGAACCTGGCACAGGACGGGATAGCTGGTTACAACAGCATCCAGGCAGTGTTCTACAATTAATCATGAGAGAGATTAAGGGCGGTAGGTATTCTGCCGCTCGTTCTTCTAATATCCAATTTCTGGTATGCTCAATTCTTTTTAGTAGTTTTCAAAAATATTTTTCTTGCATTTGGTAACCAATTATTTTATGATATTGATAGGTAACCAATGATAGGAGGATTGCAGATGGTAGAAAGAAATATAATCATGGGAAAAGCCGGGGGGACTGCTGGGAAAAATTCGGTCAACTATAAAATCAGTCTTCCGGCTGAAATGGTAAAGGAACTGGGGGTAACGCAGGAAGATAAAAGTGTATTAGTTTCTTTTTCTAATGGAAAAATAATCATAGAAAAGAAAGTAAATGCTTGACATTGGTAACCAATATAAGTATAATAGTATTATCAGATGAGGCAAGTAAATCTGATGAACGGAAAGGAGAATACAGAATGTTGGAGGCAATGGATGAAATGACAGAGAAAGAGCAGAAAACAATGTTTATAAGCGCATATATGAATTTACAGCGCGTCAAGGTATCGCAGGATAAGGACAAGGAAATTAGAAACCAGGAAAGGGAATTAAAAGCAAAACTTGAAGCATTAGGCGTTGTAGTTGAGGATTTGACAATCGAGTAGCAGTAAAGAGAGCGGGGCTTGCCACCGCTCTCTTCATTTAAAATATCCCACATTAAGATAGTACTGTCTTCCCAAGGCAGCAGAAAAAAACCAAAGAAGTATCAATATAATATCCATGTGGGCACACCTATCATAGCAATAGAATCCGGCGTAGTGACTGCCCTGGGCTGGAACCAGTACGGCGGCTGGCGGATTGGTATCAGCAGCTTTGACGGTCATCGTTACTATTACTATGCCCATTTGCGCCAGAATTACCCCTATGCGGAGGGGCTGGAGGAGGGCAGCGTGGTGACGGCGGGGGATGTGATCGGGTATATGGGGCATACCGGCTACAGCACCAAGGAGAATGTGAATAATATCGAGATTACGCACCTGCACTGGGGGCTGCAGCTGATTTTTGACGAGTCCCAGAAGGAGGGGAATAATGAAATCTGGGTGGATGTGTATCCTTTGACCCGGTTCCTGGCGAAGCACACCCAGCCGGCGGCGAAGGTGGAGGGAACGAAGGAGTGGGTGCGGACGAGTGGGATTGTGGATCCGGCGGTGGAGGAGTATGAGGCGGGAATTCCGAAGGAAATGCGGACACCGGTAAAAGAGGATTCTCCAGAGAATAGCAGCGGGGAAGGGCAGGAACCAAAAACCATGCAGCAGATGCAACAGTAAAGGCAGGAAGGCAGCAGGTAAAATGCGAATGCTATACATGTATGTAGAAAAGTATAGAGGGTTCAGGACTGCTGTTCATTCTCCAAAGGTGGAAGCTTTCTTTTTCCGGTATTCGGTCGGCGTCAAATGATAGTGCTTTTTAAATAATCTGCAAAAATAGTCCACGTTATGAAAGCCTGTTTCCTTAGAAACAGTGGCGACCTTTTTCTCCGTTTTTGACAGCAGCAATGCGGCTTCATTTAAGCGGCAGTTTATCAGATAATGGATAGGCGTAAGATGCAGGTATTTGTGAAAAAGGTTTAATATGGTGCTTTTGCTGATTCCAGCGTAACCGGAAAGTTCGTTCAACGAAATATCCTGTGAATAGTTTTGATGAATATACTGCATGATCAGCTGTAATCTGGCTTGGGAAGAAGCCGAGTCATCCGTGCGGCATGGGGTACGGGAAAAATCTGTATTTTCATACAGCACCAGCCAGAGTCTCTGCAGGAGGGAGGCTGTGGCCAGCTCCCTGGAAGAAATATGTTCCTGGACAGCTATGATCTGTTTCATCACAGATACAACCTCCGCCTGCCAGCGGGTTTCCACATGGAAAACCTGATAAGCCAGCGAAGAGGAGAGCACAGGCAGGACATATTTTTGATAAATAAGACTGTCCTGCGGAGCGATAAAAGAGGGCATACATAAAAAATTTGGAATAATGGCTTCAGCGGGAGAATAAAAGCGGTGAAGGACTTTGGAATTAATGAATATTCCGTTTCCCTCCGATAGTTCAAACTGCTTCTCCCCAATCCAAAGGGTAACGGTTCCTGATTCAATGTATACAAATTCCAGCTCGGTATGCCAGTGCCACTCCACACAGTTAAAATCAAACAGGGCTAAGTTTTCATAATAAAAGCGGAACGGATAGCTGCTGCTGCCATGCTGGATCGTTTCCATCAAATTTTCATCTGTCGAAATTCTGCTGTATGCAGTTTCAAAATTCATAGTCAAATTATCCCCCGAAAGAAGTTTTAAGATATTGTACAACAAATATAGGATATAAATCAATGAAAATAGGGTTCTTATGTAATATAATTCAACAATGAAGCTGCCGGCCACGGAGCGGACCGTCATGCGGCGGAATTCGTATTCCTGTTCCCATGAGGTTGTGAGTGTTGTGTCAATGGGGATTCGGACTAAAAAATTAAGGCAGAAAATAAAAGGAGACAGGATGATCATGCCAGACTATGGAAAAACGAAAAAAGCCTGCTATATGGGATTTATCACACAGGCTATCACAGCTAATTTTGCGCCGCTTTTGTTTTTAAAGTTTCATAATGATTATCATATTGCACTTGGAAATATCGCACTGATATCTACCTGCTTTTTCTTTACGCAGCTTCTGGTAGATCTGTTTTGCGCGAAATTTGTGGACAGGATTGGATATCGTGTCTGTATTGTAGCCTCCGAGGTATGCTCCGCCGTAGGGCTGGCAGGGCTGGCATTTTTGCCGGATATTTTGCCGAACCCGTTTATGGGAATACTGTCCAGTGTCATCATTTATGCGGTGGGAAGCGGCCTGATCGAGGTATTGGGCAGCCCTATTATGGAGGCCTGCCCCTTTGAGAATAAGGAAGCCACAATGAGTCTGCTTCATTCCTTCTATTGCTGGGGTGCGGTGGGGACGATTCTGATTTCAACATTGTTTTTTCTGCTGTTTGGAATGGACAGCTGGAAATGGCTGGCTGTCTTATGGGCGTTGATTCCGGCAGTGAATATTTACTATTTTGCCACATGCCCCATCAAATATTTAGTGGAAGAAGGAGGAGGAATGGGAATCAGGGAGCTGTTCCGGCGGCCCATGTTCTGGCTGGCCGTCTGTCTGATGGTCTGTTCCGGCGCCTCAGAGCTTGCCATGGCGCAATGGGCATCGGCTTACGCGGAAGCTGCGCTGGGCTTGTCGAAAACGGCAGGGGATCTGGCGGGCCCCTGTATGTTCGCCGTTACCATGGGAATCAGCCGCGTAATTTTTGGAAAATACGGTGACAGAATGGATTTGATGAAATTTATGACAGGTTCTGGAGTCCTATGTGTAATATGTTACCTTCTGGCATCCCTGTCCGCCAATCCTTTGGCAGGGCTTATCGGCTGTATTTTGTGTGGTTTTTCTGTGGGAATAATGTGGCCCGGGACGATCAGCATATCTTCTGAAAAATTCCCTGCGGGCGGGACGGCTATGTTTGCGCTGCTGGCAATGGCCGGGGATCTGGGCGGCAGCATCGGGCCGGGGATAGTGGGCCGCATTACGCAGTTCGCAGGAGACAATATCCGTGCAGGTATGGGAGTGGGGCTGGTATTTCCGGTGATTCTGTTGGTGATGCTTTTTATTCTTGGCAGGGAAAAAATATTATGCCATAGGTAAGGATAAATGGCATTCAGGGGTGGAAGCATAAGCAGTAAAATCGGTGATGATGCAGGAGGGCAATATGTGCGGCAGATATTATGTGGATGATGATACGGCGAGAGAGGTAGAGACGCTGGTCAGGCAGGTAGATGATAAAATGCGGGAGACCATGATCTGTAAAGAGGGGATTGTGGCAAAGGACATCCATCCTATGGAGACGGCTTTCATCCTGACTTCATCCGGCTCCGGCCTGGAGTGCAAATGTCAGAGGTGGGGCTTCCCGGGTTTCCAGAAAGGGCAGGTTATCATCAACGCCAGGTGTGAGTCTGCCATGGAAAAGCCGATGTTCAGGGAGGCTGTACTGCACCGCAGGGCGGTTATCCCTGCGGCGGGATTTTATGAGTGGGATCACAGTAAGCAGAAGCATACCTTCTGCAGGGAAGGCAGGAGTACCCTGTTTATGGCAGGATGTTACAGGAGATATGAGGACGGAGACAGATTTGTGATCCTGACGACCAGAGCCAATGCATCCATGGAACCGGTTCATGACCGTATGCCCCTGATCCTGGAGCAGGAGGAGGTGGCGGAATGGCTTCTGAAGGATGGCGCTGTGGAAGGGCTGCTTCGGAAATCACCGCCCCTGTTGGAGCGCAGGACAGAGTATGAGCAGATGAGCCTGTTTTAAGAGGCGCCGGATCTTTGGAGGAATTCATCCGGCCCCCCTGCGAAGATGGAAGGAACAGGGGAATAAGCCCAGACGAGGGGCATTACTGCCCCTGTGCCAGGGGAGCGCAGGGCGGGCAGGATTCATTTTCCTGAAATTTCGCCTGAAAGGTAATCTGCAGGTGCTGCCTGCTTTCATCAATCAGGCCGATCAGCAGTTCATACACATAGTTTGTCATCTCCTCCCAGGGCTGTTCGAAAATAGTGATGGAGGGGACGGAGTACTGCAGAGGGATCATTCCATCGAAACTGATAATGGCCATATCCTTTCCGAGTGTCCTGCCGACATTGTGGACAGCCCTGACTGCCGCCGGCGTTGCAACATCCGCGGCAGAGCAGATAGCGGTGATCTCCGGATGCGCTTTCAGATGCGCGGATAACGCCGGGAAGGCATGGTCGCAGATATAATGGCTTTCTATCACATGGGACAGATTGTGCTCGAGACCGCGCTGCCTGAGCACATCCCGGTAAGCGTCCCGCCTGAGCCCGTAGACACTGGTATCAACTTCGGAAGTAATGAGCGTACAGATATTGCGATGACCCTTTGAAATAAGGTATTCCATCTGTTTGGCGGCAGTACCGTAGTGATCCACCTGGACACTGGAATAGGTTTCTGTGCTGATCTGATCCGGAAGGACAGTGTTGACGAAAATCACAGGGCAGGGCAGGGACTGAAAATATTTTGCAGGTACGCTTTTAAATTCGCCTCCAAAATATACCATTCCGGTCAGCTCGTGCCTGTCTATGTATGACAGCAGTTCCTGAAACTTCTCGGTTTTGTCCTGTGTGTAATAATTGTCATTGAAGGTCAGGATAGTATAATCCGCATTGTGAAGGCGGATGGAAAGCGCTCTGGCTATGGACTGATGGAGCCAGTCGCAGATTCCCTCCATGCCCAGCCCAATCTGAGGGATCTTGGAGGTCAGCTTGAGAGACCGGGCACTGTTGCGGGGGGTGTACTGGTTTTCTTCTATGATTTTTAATATGTTCTGACGTGTGGCATCGCTGATGTCGGGATAGTTATTTAATACCTTGGACACTGTGCCCGGAGTCACATTCGCCAGTCTCGCTATATCTCGTATATTCATGCTGTTCGGCTCCTCTTATAAGCTCCATAATCGGTTCGATTCCAAACTCTCTCAGACGCTTGTAAGCCTGATCCACCGTGTCATCCCACAAGCTTGGTATATTGTGGCAGTCAGAGCCAATGATCACCCTGACGGGAGCCTGAGCGGCCATTTTCCAGAAAGCGTCATGAGGATAAGGGTGCCGCAGGCCGTCCGGGAAATTTTCCAGCTTGCGGCGGAAACCGTTTGCGTTATACTCAAGCACGGTATCAGTAGCGACCGCGGTATCAATGATGATATCAGCAGCCTGTTCGCAATGCTTATCCCATGGAAAATGGTTGAGCATATAGATGTCGGGATGGGCCACGGCTTTAAAGTAACCGCTTTTCATTCCTTCCGCGATGGTACGCGCGTAGCAGAGAAAATGCTCCGTAGAGGGAACCGGCCCATATATGTTGGCATTCTTTCCTTCAGAATCTTTATAGAAATGCTCCCCCATCAGCAGGTAATCAAATTTCCATGTAGTCAGAAGTTCTTCGTAATAGTTCCGATATTCGGGCAAATATTCTATTTCCAAACCTTTCCATAAAATTATATCAGTATGATATTTTACTGTCAACGCATTTAGCTCATCCAGGTATTCCCGAAGCTCGCAGAAAGGCATCCGCATACCAAAGTCCTTGTCGGGAAAAGGGCCGTGATCGGAAAACCCCAGCTGGGAAAGCCCCAGTGAGATAGCGGCCTTAACATAATCCTCCTCTGTTCCCCCAGCGTGTCTGCAGCGCTGGACATGTGTGTGAAAGTTTGTTCTAATGTCTGCCATGGCAAAACCTCCCCTTTATTATATTAAAGTTTTGTCTCTATATTTATTTTGCGGCTTGAATATGAAATATCTTTCCAGGTGCATAGGACGCTGCTGAGATTCCGTTACGAATGTCTGACGGACACGTTCGGTCTTACAGAGCTGCAAGGTTCATATTTCTTAGCCTGGCTGTACATAAAGTAAGTTTCGTAAAATAAAACAACTGTTTCGGAAACAATTCGCTATGCGAGAAAGCACTGTATTACGCTTTCTATAAGATTAATTATAACATTAACCAAAAAAAAAAGCAATACTCTACTTAAAATATACAATATGACGAATAAATTCTTAAATTTTCTATTGACATACGTCAAAAAGTCTAGTAATATCAAACTACAAAGGTACGAAAACGGTTTCTAAACAAAACATATTTTCAGAATGAGAAAACGGAATAAATACACGAAACAGTACAGGGAAACAGCAATGTGTTTTCGCCTATATTTCCGAAACAAAATTTCTGAAAATAAAATTCATTGTAAGCAGGAGGAAAAGAACATGAAAAAGAAGTTGTTAAGTGTTGGATTGTCAGCTGCCATGATGCTTTCACTGGCAGCCTGCGGAAACGGTTCCGGAGAGTCCGGCTCGGGCAGTGCATCACAGGCGTCTGATTCAGGGGTATCACAGGCGTCTTCTGCCGAAGCGTCTAGTTCAGGGGCATCGCAGGCGTCTTCTGAGACACCGGCGGCAGAGGAGGAACCCATTACCTGTACGCTGAAGGTATGGGCACCTTCCGAGGATCAGGATCAGGAGTACGGTGCATGGCTTCAGACCATGTGCGAGCAGTTCAACGGGCTGCATCCCAACTGGGACATCACCTTTGAATATGGTGTATGTACCGAGTCCGATGCGAGAAAGCAGGTTTTGAACGATCTTGAGGCCGCTGCGGATGTGTTCCTGTTCTCATCCACCAACCTTGAGTATTTTTGCAAGGAGCAGGCTCTGGCGGAGTTGGGCGGAAAATATCTGGATACAGTGAATCAGCATTATTCCCCTACGCTTGTTAAGTCCCTTACATATGAGGACGGCGGCGTATACGGTGTGCCTCTCACGACAAATACATATTTCATGTATTATGACAAGAGCGTATTTTCTGAGGATGATATCAAGTCCCTTGATAAAATGCTTGAAAAAGGAAAGGTTTCTGTCCAGCTGGACAACGGATTTTACAATGCCTGCTTCTTCCTTGGAGCGGGCGGGACATTCTTTGGAGAAGGCGGCATGGATCGCGAGGCCGGAATCCACTTCTACTCCGATGAGGGCATTGCGATGACAGAGTACCTGATCGATCTGGCTGCCAACGAAAACTTTGTCTCAGCGTCTCCCGAAGATGCCATCTCCATGATGCGAGAGGGCACTGTGAATGCATATTTCTGCGGTACATGGCAGGCGGCGCAGACCAGGGAAATCCTTGGGGATAATTTTGGTGTTGCGGCTCTTCCCTCTGTAAATGTAAACGGTACGGATTATCAGCTTCGCCCTTTTAACTCCGCAAAGGGAATCGGCGTGAAGTCAACCACACAGTATCCCCAGGTGGCTATTGAGCTGGCTCTTTATCTCGGAGGATACGACAGCGAGCAGTATCATTATGAGAAGCGCGGTTATGTACCTTGCTATGACGAGTATCTTGCCACCCCTGAAATCCAGGCGGATGAGGTGGTGATGGTGGACAGCTATACAGTTTCCAATATTGCAGTACCCCGTATGAGCTTCACGGAGATGTCCTGGTTCTGGACGCCTGCTGAGAGCTTCGGCAAAGAAATCCTGAGCGGGGATGTTACAAAAGCAAATGCGGAAGAAAAGCTGAAGGCATTTGATGAGGCAGCAAATTCCTCCGGGCTGGAATAAGGATGCAGATAACGATTTGGAAGGCGCTTCCGCGGCTGTGATTGACAGGATTCCGAACAGTTACGGATGAAGAGTGGAACGGAAGTGCAGGTGACAGTGATTATGAGCCCGCAGGCATATTGTAGTAATGTGTCTGCGGGTTTTTCAGGAGAGGGGTTTTAACGATGAAAACGAGGAAATCGAAAAAAGAATTTGAAAATAAATACCCCGCTGCGGATGCCCTGAAAAAGGGCTCCATGCTGACGCGGCTTTCCGCATTGATATTCGGCGCGGGATGCCTGGCCCGGGGGCAGATTGAAAAGGGCCTGCTTTTTCTGGCAGCAGAAATCGCCATTTTGTTCTATATGATCCAAACAGGCTTTTATAATTTAAGCATGTTGATCACATTGGGTGAAATGGAGCAGCAGAAGGTCTGGAATGAGGCCAAGAGTATCTATGAATATGTGGATGGGGATCGTTCCCAGCTGATCCTGCTGTACGGGATTATCACGCTGGCGATTGTACTGTTATTTGTCCTGCTTGGCCGAAGCTCCCTGCGGCAGGCATATAAACTGGAGTGCCTGAAAAAGGAAGGGCATAGGATTCTTTCCTTCAGGGAGGAATTGCAGAACCTGTTCAATGGGAATCTGCATATGACACTGCTGTCGCTTCCAGTGACGGGTGTGCTGATGTTTACGATACTGCCTCTGGTATTCATGATCAGCATGGCTTTTACAAGCTACAGTGTGGAAAACAGCAAGCTGGTTCTGTTTGACTGGGTAGGGCTTGAGAATTTTAAGCGTGTCATTGGACTTGGGGGAAGCCTTGGGAAAACCTTCTGGCCTGTGCTGGGATGGACGCTCATCTGGGCGCTGGTGGCTACCTTCTCCAACTATTTCTGCGGATTGATACTGGCTCTTTTCATCAACTGGAAGGAGATCAGAGGGAAGAAGATGTGGAGGTTTTTCTTTGTGCTGACTATTGCGATCCCCCATTTCGTAACCCTGCTGATCATGCGTACCATGCTGCAGCCGGAGGGCGCGGTCAACATTATGCTGCGGAATATGGGGATTTTGGGTGCGAAAGAATCCCTTCCCTTCTTTACCAACGCGACCTGGGCGAGAGTGACTGTAATCCTGATCAACATCTGGGTGGGCGTTCCCTATATGCTGCTTCAGGTGACGGGGATCCTGCAGAATATTCCCCAGGAGCTTTATGAGGCGGCCCGGGTGGACGGGGCAGGGCCTATTGTGACATTCCGCAAGATTACGCTGCCCTATATGATGTTTATTATGATGCCTTATCTGATCACTACCTTTACCGGTAATGTGAACAATTTCAATGTCATTTTCCTGACTTCTGAAGGTCTGCCGAGGCCTGTGGATTCCACTGCAGGTAAGACGGATCTGCTGGTCACCTGGTTGTATAAGCTGACGATTGAGAACCAGTACTACAATGTCGGCGCGGTGATCGGTATCATGACTTTCGTAACGTTGGCCGTTGTGTCGCTGATCACTTTCAAATTCAGCGGTTCCAACAAGAATGAGGAGGCGTTCAGATGAAAAAATTCAGCAGATATCCTTTTAAGAAAAAAGTAATGGTGATTGCTGCTCATTTGCTGCTTACCGTATTGTCCGTGATCTGGCTGATTCCCATTTTGTGGGTTATCCTGACCAGCTTCCGCGGAACGAAGGGCTCCTATAGCTCCACCTTTTTCCCTACCAGCTATACCTTTGATAATTACATAAAGCTATTTACAGATTTCTCGGTGTTTAATTTCCCGAAGATGCTGTTCAATACCTTTTTGGTGGCTACCGCCAGCTGTCTGATCTCCACGTTTTTCGTGATCGCGGTGGCGTACACCCTGTCGAGGCTGCGCTTTAAGGCCAGGAAACCGTTGATGAACGCAGCTATGATCATCCATCTTTTCCCGGGCTTCATGTCCATGATCGCGGTATACTATATCATCAAGATGATCGGCTGGACCGCAGGCCCCATGCTTCGTGTCGCCATGATCGCGGTCTATGCCGGAGGAGCGGGCTGCGGCTACCATATCGCAAAGGGGTTCTTCGACACGGTTTCCATTTCCCTGGACGAAGCGGCCATGCTGGACGGCGCGAGTAAGTGGCAGGTGCTGACGAAGATCATCATGCCCTTAAGTAAGCCGGTGGTGGTCTACACCCTGTTGACCTCCTTCGCCGGCCCCTTCAAGGATTTCATGCTGGCGAAGGTGCTGTGCGGAACTCACAGGGATTACTATACGGTGGCCGTCGGCCTGTATCAGATGCTGGATGTGGAATATATCGACCAGTGGTTCTGCAGCTTTGCCGCGGGGGCCGTCATCATTTCCATTCCTGTGGGCGCCCTGTTCCTGGCGACACAGAAGTACTATGTGGAGGGAATCAGCGGTGCGGTAAAAGGATAAATACAAATAGTTTAACCTGAAATAAGGACTGCCGGGAAACCGGCAGTCCTTATTATATTCCACATTGAAACAGCACCAGCCGCCAAGTGTTCCTCCGGGATGATCAATGTGTGAACCGAGACACTGGCGATACGTTGCCGCACTCTTCCCAGAACTGATGCTGTGTATATTATAGTATGGATTGGCAGCGGGCGCAAGGATTATCGGAGGAAACAGCCGATATTACGGTGTCCCGGCTGCTTCCGGAGGCTGGGACAGGATTTCTGTGATCCTCTGGATCAGCTCGTCCTCCTTTAAGCGGAATTTGATTTCCACCCGTCGGGAAGCGGCCATATCAATCTCGTCTGTCCCTTCCACATAGATGGGGCTGCTGTAAGACCGGCCATTAATAGTCAGCAGGGACTGCAGCTGTTCTACCTTCTCCTGGCTGAGACCGTTGGCCGGGTTCAGGATATATCTGGCTACCGAGCTGGCACGATCCGAAGACAGGGTCATATTGTGCTGATAGCTGCCGTCAGTGTCCGTATGGCCTTCAATGATGATCTCAGCGATATAATCCCGGAACTGATCCTGGAGCAGTACATCCAGATACATGGGAATGATTTCCGTCAAAGTAGCTTTACTGGTATCCGTCAGGTTGGCGCTGTTGTACTTGAACAGCACATCCGAGGAAAAGCTGATGGAGCCGTTCTGTGGATCCACTTCCATACTGGAATTGTTAAACCTGGATTGCAGCTGACCGATGATGTCCGTCCTGATGCCCACGATATCCTGAAGCTGGCTCCGGGTGGACTCCAGCTCCCCCCTGGCTTCGTCAATCTCCAGATAAGCCGCCGCCAGCTGCTCCTGGGTCAGTGCTGCAGCGTCGTAAGCCGCCTGCAGCTTTAACAGGGAATCCTCCAGGTCATGGCGGGAAGCCTCGATCTCACTGCGGTAATTGTCCAGGTCAACCTTGGCCAGCTCCAGCTCCTCCGTTGCTGTTTCCAGCTTTTGCTTTGCCGCGTTCAGCTCGGCCTGGGTCTGCTCCAGGGCAGTCGTCTTTTGTTTATAGATTGCCAGTGTAATGGCGATGATCAGGACAAAGATGAGCAGCAGGGCGGCCATCATGTCCGAATAGGACTGCCAGTAGCTGGGCTCCTCAAATGTCCCTCTTTTTCGATATCTTTTCGTCAATTTGGTTTCCACCCTTCTTTATGCTTAAGCCCCTACAGATCATGAGTTTCCGCGTAGGTATACAGCTGGTTGCTGATTTCCTCGTTGATGGTGCTGCAGGTGGCATCGATCCGTTCTGCCTGCTCCTTGAGCTGCCGGGCCATGTCCTCCTGTCGGGCCATGGTCTCCTCCAATGCCCGCTGCAGGACGCGATTGGCCTGCAGGAGTTCTCTGGTGGTTTCTGTCATGCTGCAGTAGTTGTCTGCGTAGGTCTCCTGGGCACTGCAGGCCTTTTGCAGGGTCATGCCAAGCCGGTCGAAGTCCGTCCCCAGGGCCTGCTCCATCCTGGCTGCGAAGCTCTGTGCCATTTTGTCCAGGCTTTCCGCCTGATCCCTGGATTCCCCCTTTAATAGCTCCGTCATCTGTTTCATGGAATTGGCCATATTGGCCTGATACACCAGCATGGCCCTGATGTTTTCATCCGGGCTCTTGACGGTGGGTTCCACGCACTCGCGGAAGGTGTCCAGGAATTCCTGCAGTTTGTCGTATGCGTCCGCCATCAGGCTGCGGTAGGCAAACTGGAATACCAGGGAAAACAGGATGCCGTACACCGAGGTATGGAAGGCTACCTTCATGCCGTCAAGCAGCGGCCCCACATTGTCCGAAATGGTGTAGATATCATCGCCGTTAAAGGATCCCAGGCCGATGGACAGGCCGATGAACGTGCCCAGGATGCCCAGCCCTGTCATGGTTCCTGAGATTGCGGAGTTGTAATAATTCATCCCCGTCTGGTTCAGCAGGTCTTCGTTGAGATAATCTTCCAGCTCGCAGCGTTCCGCCAGGCCGTGCCTGGTCTGATAGCTGTTCATCTTCTTTTGGTACCGGCCGAATGCCTCGTCCAGGATCTCATCCTCGAAAACCTTGCTCTTACTGCGGTAGGTGTCCCACAATTTATGGTTTCCACCTTCATATGCCTTATAAATCTTGTCCGATTCGTCGAGCAGCTTGTCCGTCATAATATTTAATCTGTGAAAGCTGGAAAAAGAAATCAGGAACAGGATGCCGATCAACAGCAGGAACGTCAGGTTGATCACCAGGTTGCCGGTGGATGTAACCTGCCCGGTAAATACCCCGTTTACGACCAGTACAAAGCCCACTACAAACAGGTATACCGGCAAAAGTAAATAATACAGTCTGTTTTTCATTGGTTCTCCTCCATTGGTATATAAAGCTTTTTCTTATTTTCCCCATCATATGAATTTTAGCATAATCCATTTTCTCCCACAAGCAATCGGACGAAATCTTAAGAAAAGTAAAAGTTTCGTAAGCTGCGGGGCTTTAACGAGGTGTTTAAAAGGCAAAGCGTGAAACAAAAAAAGCAGCCTCCCTAACGGAAGCTGCGGGATGTCGGATATTCCATTCCTTTCGGGAGTGGATCCCATTCTCCCAGCCCGATGCTCTGCTTATAGCTTGCCTGCTCCATCGTTAGGCGGGGCAGATCCTCCTTCAGATATTCCAGGAGCTCGCTGATTCCCTCCCTGGTCACGTTGTTTATCAGGAAAATGCGTTCACAGCCGGCGTTTACAAGCCACTGCCTGACCATGGGGATATTGGCATAGGGGGAATCGATCTTTGTAATAATGCCGATCAGGGGGCGCAGGATAAAGGAGCGGAGGCTGGCGCTGAACAGGTTAAAGGGTTCGTCAGCCGCCTGGACAACGGCGACTACGTCCGCCTCGAAGGAAAAGCAGGCCAGTCCCACGCTGAATCGCTTGGACTCCGCGTACTCCCCCGGCGAATCGATGGTGTCATCATCGGAGCTGGTGTACTGGGTTTTTACATAATGAAGTTCTTCCCCTCTCAGCGCCTGAGTCAGGGAAGTTTTTCCGGCTTCACTTCTGCCCATCAAAAATAATTTCTTCATGTTCTGTCCTGTCTGGCAATGTTGTCCACGTGCTGTCATGTGTTGATTAAAGCCATTTCCTGACGTTGATGGAACGGCTTGCGGGTTTTCAGGAGCACTGCAGACCCGAAGCGGGGCGTGCAGACCGAGGGAATGATTTTTCAAATACGCTTTAACTCCTGTGGATGTCGCAGGTGTGGAACCCCGGTATTTCCCCGAAAAACCTGACCACCTCTTCCACAGCAGTCTGCACTTCGGACAGCCCGCCGGTGAGAATCAGGGAGCCGCAGAAGCGATCCATAAAGCCAATCTGTACATCCGCGCTTTTTACCGCCACATCAGCGGCCGCCACGACAGCCTCCCAGGGGGTGAAGCGAATCAGGCCGATGGACTCCCCAGTGTGGTCTTCCCCTTCGTGAACCCCGATATGCAGTCCCAGATTCTGGTACACACAGGTCTGTGAAGAACTGATAATATGAGCCAGGCAGACTTCTTTCCCGGGGACACGCAGACGCGTCATGCGAAGCCTTTTTCCTTTTAAATGTTCATAATCGTCATGGAACAGCCTTTTCAGCAGTTCTTCCTTTGTTATCCGGGCCATGGCAGCACTTCCTATCTCTTTGTGATCTTACAGACTACATATTCCAATGTATCCCGGAAATAATCCACGATTTCCGTCATGGCTGACATCACGTCTGAAATTTCGCCTGTGATGATCAGCGTCCCCGTAAAACGGTCGGCAAAACCCAGGTAGACGTTGCCGCTCTTGACCGCGATATCGGATGCGATGACCGCCGATTCCGGGGGCGTCATATTCATGATCCCAATGGCGGACGACTGATAATCCACCTGGGGGTTCAAGCCGAGCTTCTGATAGATAATGGGCGCAGGGCCTCCCATCACGTGCGCAAACGTGATTTCTTTGCCGGCCACCGTTTCCTGTACGATTCTGATCTGTTCTTCCTGTCCCTCTGCCATCTGCCAATTCCGTTCCTTCCGTGATTATGGATATACTGCCTCTGCGGGCAAAACAATAAATGATATGTCTTCTTATTATTAAATCATACTATCAGGCAAAAATTCTGTCAAGCTGTAATCAGGCAGCTGAAGCCGGACAGGATCTGGGCAGGATCAGGTGGCTGCAGCCGGAGGCTCGCTCCCCTCCATGCGGAGCTCCCTGCTGCGCTCCAGGCGTTCTTTCAGGATCCCTTCGCTGCCTTCCTCTGTGGGCAGGTAATAGCGTCTGTCCTTCAAGCTCTCGGGCAGGCAGGTCATGCGGGCAATCTTGTCCTCCGTGTCATGGGCGTAAACATATCCTTCGCCGTAGTGCAGCTCGTCCATGAGCCGGGTGGGGGCGTTTCGGATGACCAGGGGAACCGGCTCCGACAGCCGGGACAGGGCATCCTCTTTGGCCGTCTCGTAAGCCCTGTACAGGGCGTTGGAGCGGGGGGCCAGGGACAGGTAGACCACTGCCTGGGTCAGGTTCAGATTGCATTCGGGCATACCGTTAAAATGACACGCCTGGCAGGCGGCAACGGCAATCTGCAGAGCCTGGCTGTCCGCCAGGCCCACATCCTCGCTGGCGAAGCGGATCAGCCTCCGGGCAATGAACAGGGGATCTTCCCCTGCCTCCAGCATCCGGGCCAGCCAGTAGACCGCGGCGTCAGGGTCGGAGTTGCGCATGGATTTGTGCAGGGCGGAGATCAGGTTGTAGTGTTCTTCGCCTTTTCTGTCATATAAGAGAGTTTTTTTCCCAAGGCACTGTTCCACAGTCTCCCTGGTCACAGTAACAGCGCCCTCCGGGGAAATCTCCCCGTTCAACACGGCCATTTCCAGAGTGTTCAGGGCGACGCGCGCGTCCCCGTTTGCAAAGACGGCAATGGCAGAAAGAAGCTCCGGCTCCATATGGATATTCATGGAACCGAAGCCCCTGGCATCCGTTATGGTACGGGAGAGCAGCTCTGTCAGGTCTTCCTGCGTCAGCTCCTTCAGCACGAATACCTTACATCGGGATAAGAGGGCGGCGTTGATCTCAAAGGAAGGGTTTTCTGTGGTGGCGCCGATCAGGGTGATGCTGCCTTTTTCCACATAGGGCAGAAAGGCGTCCTGCTGTGCTTTGTTAAAACGGTGTATCTCATCCACGAAGCAGAGGGTGCGTACACCGTAGGCGCGGTTTTCCTCCGCCTGTTTCATAATATCCTTTATTTCTTTAATACCGCTTGTGACGGCGCTGAAATTTAAAAAACTGGATCTGGTGCGGCCGGCAAGGATCCGGGCCAGAGTAGTCTTGCCCACTCCGGGAGGGCCCCAAAAGATCATGGAGGGGATCTGATCCTGCTCCAGCATTTTCCGCAGCAGCTTGCCCTCCCCTAAGAGATGCTTCTGCCCGATATAATCCTCCAGGGCCTGAGGCCGCATCCGGTTTGCCAGGGGTGCGGCGGGGGAAAGGGAATGTTCTGCCCGGGTGTCAAAAAGTGATAGCTGTTCCATAGGTTCTCCTTGAGACAAATTAAAATATCCATGATGCGTAGCATCTATATGATGCGAAGCATCTATGATACGAAGCATCTACGATACATATGATACCACAAAAGGGAAAATATAGCAACAGAAAACAGAACGAATGTTCCCTGATGCGCAGGGCATGATACTTTTCACACCTGTGCTGCCGCGAGGCGCTTTCACGCGTCTTTTTCGTGGCAGATCCGCTCTGAGAGAAAGGTGAGATAAACACTAAGATTTCCTATAAAAAACATTGCAAATGTCCAGTGACTATGATACACTAGTCACAGTGAGTATGATAAAAAAATAACAATCAATAAAACCACATTGAAAAGGAAGCAGGGATTCGTCAGAGAGCCGGTTTCCCTTTCAAAGACAAGGAGGATTCACAATGTCAAAAAAAGTAGTTTTAGCCGGAGCGTGCCGTACCGCGATCGGTACCATGGGCGGCACGCTGAGCACCACTCCCGTAGTTGACCTGGGGGCAATCGTGATCAAGGAAGCCCTGAACAGAGCGGGGGTTAAGCCCGAGGATGTGGATCAGGTCTACATGGGCTGTGTCATCCAGGCAGGCCAGGGCCAGAACGTGGCACGTCAGGCTTCCATCAAGGCCGGGCTTCCCATCGAGGTGCCCGCTGTCACCATGAATGTTGTCTGCGGTTCCGGTCTCAACTGCGTGAACCAGGCGGCGCAGATGATCATGGCGGGGGATGCGGACATCGTTGTGGCAGGCGGTATGGAGAACATGTCCATGGCTCCCTACGCAATTCCCCAGGCACGTTACGGCTACCGGATGAACAATGGTACATTGGTGGACACCATGATCAAGGACGCCCTCTGGGATGCGTTCAACGACTATCATATGATCACCACCGCCGACAATATCTGCCGGGAGTGGGGCCTTACCCGGGAGGAGCTGGATGAGTTCGCATTAAAGAGCCAGCAGAAGGCGGAGGCGGCTCAGAAATCCGGCGCTTTTGACGCGGAGATCGTGCCCGTTATGGTAAAGAAAAAGAAAGAAATGATCGAGTTCAAGGTGGATGAGGGCCCTCGTGCAGGGTCTACCATTGAGGGGCTTCAGAAGCTCCGCACCATCAATCCTGACGGCTTCGTGACTGCAGGTAACGCTTCCGGCATCAACGACGGCGCTGCGGCGATCGTGGTGATGAGCGAGGAGAAGGCAAAGGAGCTTGGGGTGAAGCCCATGGCTACCTTTGTGGCAGGGGCTCTGGCAGGCGTCCGTCCCGAGGTTATGGGTATCGGCCCTGTGGCGGCTACCAAAAAGGTCATGGCCAAGACCGGCATGAAGATCGAGGACTTCGACATTATCGAGGCAAACGAGGCATTTGCGGCACAGTCCGTCGCTGTGGGCAAGGAGCTGGGGATCGATGTGGATAAGCAGCTGAATCCCAACGGCGGCGCCATCGCTCTGGGCCATCCCGTGGGCGCATCCGGATGCCGTATCCTGGTGACCCTCCTCTACGAGATGCAGGCAAGGGGGGCCAAGACCGGCCTGGCTACGCTGTGTATCGGCGGCGGCATGGGCTGCTCCACTATTGTAAAGATGGAAGACTGATAAGGCCCTGGGCTACTGTCCGTCCGCGGCCGCAGGCTGCGGACGGAGCAGCAATGGCTGCCTGCTGTATTGGAAGACTGCCGGGAATGTGCGTTTCCTTCAGGGCCGTAAGATTCTGTGGGGCTTGTTTGTGCCGCCCAAGGAGGCATGACAGGTCTGGATGTTTCGTCCATGTATCGACTGGGATGCGCACCGTAACGCGCAAGAAGAGGGATAAGAATGGGGATTTATGCGAACCGTGCTCTGATAGAGCTCATTTATAGGGCAGGTGAAAAGCTGAAAAGCAGACGGCCCGATAAGGACAAAACGGAGGGACAAAGCGGCGGGAAGCGGGAAGCCTCAAAAGGGGAGGGCAAAGGAGAGTCCCGGCCCCTTGAATGACCGGTTTCTCAGGGTGCCCGGCGCGGCATTCTCAGAGAATGCTGATGAAAAGATAAAAAGGCTTCCCACACCGGACGGCAATTTTGAAAGCTGGATAAAAATGCGTGTTCAGCTTTTTCATCATGCGGCGGAATCGGTTCCCTGCATGGACGCGCGACGCAACGCGCAAATGGATAGAAGAATGGAATATATTTTATATGAACAGAAGGGGAATATCGCCACCATTACCATCAACCGGGAGAAGGCGCTGAACGCTCTGAATTCCCAGGTGCTGGAGGAGTTGGACGCAGTCCTGGATACGGTGAATCTGGATGAGGTGCGCTGCCTGATCCTCACCGGGGCGGGACAGAAGTCCTTTGTGGCCGGCGCGGATATCGGGGAGATGAGCACACTGACCAAAGCGGAGGGCGAGGCCTTTGGCAAGAAGGGTAACGATGTGTTCCGCAGGCTGGAAACTTTTCCCATCCCCGTGATCGCGGCTGTGAACGGTTTTGCCCTGGGCGGCGGATGCGAGATTTCCATGAGCTGCGATATCCGGCTCTGCTCTGATAACGCTGTGTTCGGGCAGCCGGAAGTGGGCCTGGGCATTACTCCCGGATTTGGAGGCACCCAGAGGCTGGCCCGCCTGGTGGGAGCAGGCATGGCGAAGCAGATGATCTACACCGCCCGCAATATCAAGGCGGCGGAGGCATACAGGATCGGCCTGGTAAACGAGGTGTACTCCGCGGAGACAGACGGCGACGGCAATGTGGTAAAGACTGCTCAGGAGGTACTGCTGGCGGCCGCGGAGAAGATGGCGGCAGGCATTGCGAAGAATGCCCCCATCGCTGTACGCAACTGTAAGAAGGCCATTAACGAGGGGCTGGATGTGGATATGGACGAGGCTGTTGTCATCGAAGAAAAGCTTTTTGGCGACTGCTTCGAGACGGAAGACCAGAAGTATGGTATGGCGTTTTTCCTTGACAAGAATAAGGAAAAGGTGAAGGAGCCTTTTAAGAACTGCTAATAATTTATAACAAAAACAGGAGGACAGGATCATGAAAGTAGGTATTATCGGTGCGGGTACTATGGGGGCCGGGATTGCACAGGCATTTGCCATGACGGACGGTTACGAGGTTTGTCTCTGTGATATCAAGCAGGAATTCGCCGACGGCGGAAAGGCAAAAATTTTAAAGAATTTGAAATTCCTGGTAGGAAAGGAAAAGATTACCCAGGAGAAGGCTGATGCCATAGCGGCCAAGATAGTTACCGGCCTGAAGGACATCTGCACAGAGTGCGACCTGGTCATCGAGGTATGCCCTGAGAGCATGGCCATCAAGAAGCAGACCTTTGCGGAGCTGCAGCAGATCGTGAAGAAGGATTGTATCTTTGCTTCCAATACTTCCTCCCTTTCCATTACAGAGATGGGCAACGGCCTGGATCGTCCCCTGATTGGTATGCACTTCTTTAATCCTGCGGACAGGATGAAGCTGGTGGAGGTGATTGCAGGCGCCAATACACCTGCAGAGCTGGTGGAGAAGATCAAGGCGATCGCAACAGAAATCGGCAAGACTCCCGTTGAGGTCAATGAGGCTGCAGGCTTTGTGGTAAACAGGATCCTGATCCCCATGATCAACGAGGCAATCAACGTTTATGCGGCAGGCGTTGCTTCCGTGGCGGATATTGACGTGGCAATGCAGCTGGGCGCAAACCATCCCATGGGGCCCCTGGCTCTGGGCGATTATATCGGCCTGGACATTGTTCTGGCGATCATGGAGGTTATCTATGCGGAGACCGGCGATTCCAAGTATGCTCCCGCTCCTCTTTTGAGAAAGATGGTACGTGCTGGCAAGCTTGGCAAGAAGACGGGAGAAGGTTTCTACAATTATAACAAATAAAAAATAGAGAGATGCAATCCGGATAGCGGCATTTGGGTGCGGCAGGCCGGCGATGAAATGATTCACAGGCAGCGTGAGAGATCAGGTGCGGCTTGTGGATTGTTTCATGCCTGCGGACAATGGACGGAACGGAGTTAACTGCCCCGCTGCGTGGAACGAGAGAGCGCCGTATCCCGCCCCGGGAGGCCGGAGGCCAGCCTGGCGGACAGCCGCATAGGGATTGCAGGAAAAATGGAGGATGAATTACCATGGATTTTACATTATCCAAAAAGCATGAGATGGCGAGACAGCTGTTCAGGGATTTCGCCGAGAATGAAGTAAAGCCCCTGGCTCAGGAAGTGGACGAGGAAGAACGCTTCCCCAGAGAGACTGTTGAAAAGATGGCGAAGTACGGATTCCTGGGAATCCCCGTTCCCAAGGAGTACGGCGGGCAGGGCTGTGATATCCTGACCTATGTGATGTGTGTGGAGGAGCTTTCCAAGGTATGCGGTACCACAGGCGTTATCGTATCCGCTCATACTTCCCTCTGCGTGGATCCTATTCTGACCTACGGCACGGAGGAGCAGAAGCAGAAATATGTTCCCGACCTGGCGAGCGGGAAGAAGATCGGCGCCTTCGGCCTGACCGAGCCCGGCGCGGGCACGGATGCCCAGGGACAGCAGACCAAGGCAGTTCTGGACGGGGACGAGTGGGTGCTCAACGGCTCCAAGTGCTTTATCACCAACGGTAAGGAAGCCGACGTATATATCGTGATCGCCGTTACCGGCGTGATTGAAAAGAGAGGCAGGAAGATGAAGGAGATTTCTTCCTTTATTGTGGAGAAGGGAACCCCCGGCTTTACCTTCGGCACCAAGGAGAAGAAGATGGGTATCCGCGGTTCTTCCACCTATGAGCTGATCTTCACCGACTGCCGCATCCCCAAGGAGAACATCCTGGGCAAGCAGGGACAGGGCTTTAAGATCGCCATGCACACACTGGACGGCGGGCGTATCGGTATCGCCGCGCAGGCACTGGGTCTGGCCGAGGGCGCGCTGGAGAGAACCATCGCCTACACCAAGGAGAGAAAGCAGTTCGGCAAGACTATCAGCGGTTTCCAGAACACTCAGTTCCAGCTGGCGGATATGGCTACCAAGGTGGAGGCTGCAAAGTTGCTGGTGTACAGGGCTGCCCTGAAGAAGGATGAATACAGGACCAACCCCAAGATTTCCTATTCCGAGGAAGCTGCCATGGCGAAGCTGTACGCGGCGGAGGTTGCCATGGAAGTGACCACCAAGGCTGTCCAGCTCCACGGCGGTTACGGTTATATCAGGGAGTATGATGTGGAGCGTATGATGCGCGACGCGAAGATCACCGAGATTTACGAGGGAACCAGCGAGGTTCAGAGAATGGTAATCTCTGCGGGTCTGTTGAAATAATTTCAAAATTTGATTGGATGAAGGAGAAAATACAATGAAGATTGTTGTTTGTATCAAGCAGGTGCCCGATACAAAGGGCGGCGTGAAATTTAATCCGGACGGAACCCTTGACAGAGGCGCAATGCTTGCCATCATGAATCCGGATGACAAGGCCGGCCTGGAAGCCGCACTGAGGTTAAAGGAGCAGTTTGACGCGGAGGTTACCGTCCTTACCATGGGACTTCCCAAGGCTGCGGATGTGCTGCGGGAGGCAATGGCCATGGGCGCCGACAAGGGTATCCTGGTAACCGACAGAGTGTTGGGCGGCGCTGACACATGGGCTACCTCCACCACCATTGCTGGAGCCCTGAGAAACATTGATTATGATCTGATCATCACCGGACGTCAGGCTATCGACGGTGATACCGCCCAGGTAGGCCCCCAGATTGCGGAACATCTTGGAATCCCTGTGATCTCCTATGCCCAGGAGATTAAGATTGAGGGAGACAAGGTGATCGTTCAGAGACAGTATGACGACAGATACCATATCCTGGAGGCGAAGATGCCCTGCCTGATCACTGCTCTTTCCGAGCTGAACGAGCCCCGCTACATGACTCCCGGCGGAATCTTCGATGCCTGCGACGCGGAAATCACCACCTGGGGAAGGGCTGACCTGAAGGATGTGGACGACAGCGATTTAGGGTTGAAGGGCTCCCCCACCAAGATTGCAAAGGCGTCCGACAAGGTACGCAAGGGTGCAGGTGAAAAAGTGGTTCCCGATTCCCCCGAGGATGCAGTTGCGTACATTGTGGGTAAGTTCAAGGAGAAGCACATCATCTGATAAATATAAATAATTTGGAGGTTTGATCATGAACAATGTAGTTCTTGAAGAATATAAAGGTGTATATGTGTTTGCCCAGCAGGTGGACAATGAGATCAGCGGTATCGCGTTTGAGCTGCTGGGAAAAGGGAAAGAGCTGGCTGCAAAACTGGAGACGGAGGTTGTGGCGGTGCTCATCGGATATCAGGTAAAGGGCCTGGCCGACAAGCTGGCGGAGTACGGCGCCGATAAGGTCATTGTTGTGGATGATCCGGAGCTGGAAGTATACAGGACGGAGCCCTATGCTCACGCGCTGTCCTCTGTGATCAACCAGTATAAGCCGGAAATCGTCCTGGTAGGCGCTACCGCCATCGGAAGGGATCTGGGCCCTACAGTTTCCGCAAGAGTTGCCACCGGCCTGACGGCGGATTGTACTGTACTGGAGATTGGTGATTTCCCTCTGGCTGCGGTGCCCGGGCAGGAACAGAAGCACAATCAGCTGCTGATGACCCGTCCCGCCTTCGGCGGCAACACCATCGCCACCATCGCCTGCCCCGACAACCGTCCCCAGATGGCAACGGTGCGTCCTGGTGTTATGCAGAAAATCGACCCCATCGCCGGCGCAAAGGCTGTGGTGGAGGAATATAATCCCGGCTTCGCTCCCAACGATAAGTATGTGACCATTAAGGAAGTGGTGAAGGCTGTTTCCGACACTGTGGATATCATGGACGCAAAGGTGTTGGTATCCGGCGGCCGCGGCGTGGGCAGCCCGGAGAACTTTAAGCAGCTGGAAGATCTGGCGGAGGTGATGGGCGGCACAGTGTCCTGTTCCCGTGCGGTGGTGGACAGCGGCTGGAAGCCCAAGGATCTGCAGGTGGGCCAGACTGGCAAGACGGTTCGTCCCCAGATTTATTTTGCAATCGGCATCTCCGGTGCCATTCAGCATGTGGCAGGTATGGAGGAGTCCGATCTGATTGTAGCTATCAATAAGGACGAGTCCGCGCCCATCTTTGACGTGGCTGACTACGGTATTGTGGGAGACCTGAATAAGATCGTCCCCGCCCTGACAGCGGCGCTGAAAGCGGAGAAGGCGGCTAAGAATTAAAAGGGATATCCTGTAAAAGAAAGATTTCTTCCCATAAAATATGCATTAAAAAGACGTATGGATCATAGTAAGGTGATCCATACGTCTTTTTGCAATGTATTGTCTGCTTTTCGTATTCTAAAAATGATATGGAAAATTAATACTGTATTTAATTACTGAATGGTTCCTTGATTTTCAGGAAAAAGAGTGTATAATAGTACTTATAGACCAGTATATGTTTGAAAAATCATTTCTCCAGTCTGCACGCCTCACTTTGCGTGAATTTTTACCCAGTTCGGTTAATGCGGCCCGCTGCGCTTTCTTGATTTGGGCATTTATCTCACAGGTGATTTTACTCCCACAAATTGTGACGCACATATTGCGGAAAACTTTTTTTCAAACGCACTCAAAAAATACGGGAGGTGTCATTCTTATGAGTAAGAGGGTAACTGTTGCAGATCAAAAATTAAAAGGGTTTCGCAGCCTGACAGTCATGTTCATATTGATCATCTGTATCATAGTTTCGGTTCCTACCATCGGCTTGGCATGTCTGGGGGTCTACCAGATGAGCAAATCCATGGACGAATCGGTGGAATTGTATGAAACTTCCATGCTGGAAGGATATCAGATGGAAATCAAGTCCCAGGTGCAGGGAGCGCTGGCGGTGATACAGAGCTATTACGACCGCAGCCAGAGTGGCGAGCTGACGGAGGAGGAAGCACAGGTAATGGCCAGGGATGCGGTTCGTGCCATGCGCTATCGGGATGACTCTTCCGGCTATTTATGGATAGACGGTGCGGATTACGTGTTGGTAGTGCATCCGATCCTGACGGAGCAGGAGGGGGACAACCGTTATGACATGACGGATCAGAACGGCGTCAAGGTTACACAGAATATTGTGGCATCTGCGGAAGCGGGGGGCGGGTTTAATGAATTTTATTTTACCAAGGCGGATGGTGTGACGGTGGCTCCCAAGCTTGCATATTCGGAAATGTTCAAGCCCTGGGGCTGGGCAGTCGCTACCGGAAATTATGTGGACGATATGAATGCCCAGATTGACAGCATGAAGGGGAACATTCAGAATGATTTTTCCCGGATGCTTCTTATCTACAGTGTGGCAGCCGTCCTGATATTGATTGTGGCGCTGCTTCTGTCCGCCGTAGTGGGATTCCGCATCACAAGAGGCATTAAGCTTGTCAATGGAAATCTCTGCCAGGCATCCATGGGGGATTTAAGGTTTACTGTCGATCCGAAGCTCATGGGACGGGCTGACGAGATTGGGACAATGGCTCGTTCCCTGGACAATCTGCTCTCATCATTAACGGGAATGCTTGGCAATGTGATACATACGGGGCAGAGCCTGGATCAGAGCAGTGAGAGTTTCAGCAGGAAATTCGGGAATATAACGCAGGGTATCAGGGATACAAACCAGGCTATCGATGACCTGGCGCAGGGAGCGACCAATCAGGCCAGCGACACCGAGACGGTAAATGGGAAGATAGCGGAGCTCGACAGGGTCATTGAAACGGAAAAGAGCGACATACAGAAATTGGAGGAGGCAGTATCCGCCATGACAGAGCATTCCGCAGGTGCCACCCAAAGCATCGGTGAGCTGGATCATATCACGAATACTACCATCGAGGCCATTCTCACAGTATCCGAACAGGTCAGCCAGAATAATGACTCTGCCGCTAATATCAATAAGGCTATAGAGCTCATAAAGGCAGTGGCAAAGCAGACGAACCTGCTCTCATTAAATGCCAGTATAGAGGCAGCCAGGGCAGGGGAATCAGGAAAAGGATTTTCTGTTGTGGCGGAGGAAATAAGGAAGCTCTCCGAGGAATCCTCGGATAATGCGCTGGAGATTGAACGGATTGTAAAGGAATTGATCAATAATGTGTCAATCTCCGTCAGCAAAATGGACGAGGTGATGCAGAATGTACATAAGCAGCAGGAGTGTCTGGATGAGACGAGAAGTGCGTTCAACCTTCTTGTGAACGAGGTTTCCCTGGTACAGGGCGCTACGGATGAAATCGGTGAGCAGACAAGGATTCTGGGTTCTTTGAAGGAAATAGTCACGGATTCCGTTAACAGCCTGGCCAGCGTAGTAGAAGAAAATGCGGCGTCCACGGAGGAAACGAGCGCCAGCATGGCTCTTTTATCTGATACTATAGGGGAGTGTACGGAGGATACACAGAAGCTTGTGAACCTGAGCCATCTGTTGAACGAGCAGGCCAGCAGGTTCCAGGTGTAAGCAGAGTGACTTGTGACAGATTATGATTATGAGAATCGGGCAGCTGTGCCGACAGGTGCCGCGTGTAATACGAAAAGGAGGCTGCAGCATTTGCTGCAGCCTCCTGGACTTTCTGCGGATATTTTTCAAACCAGGTACTACTTTGCGCTCATATCTAGGCGCAGATGCCTGGGGAGGCCATCCACCATCACGGGGGACAGCTCGGCCTGAATCAGAGGACGGATGTAATGGATCAGCTCATCGCTGACAAAGGTGTTGTCCTCAGTGATCCATTCCAGGGGGACCTTCTTCTCTACATTGGCAATCTTATGTACATCCTGTGTGCTGGTGGTACAGATATAGGGATCCTCGGAAACCCTCTCTAGTACCACTACCTTTCCTGTATCTCCCTCGAAAGCAGCTTTTACTGCAGCGCCGCCTACCTGGAAAGCCTCTGTGATATCCACCCGGGAGGTCATATGGGAAGCGCATCTCTGGAGGGTACTCAGCTCAATGGCACGGGACTTTACGCCCAGCTCATTTCCAATCCTGTCGGAGAGGAATTTCGCGGAGCCCTGGAGCTGCTTATGGCCAAAAGCGTCTACAAATTCCACATGGTCTGTCAGCTCGAACACATATCTGCCGTCAGCTACCTTAATGCCCTCGGAAACGGCGATCACAATGGATTTCTGGCCCTGGCAGAGCTCTTTTACCTTAGTCATGAATTTATCGATATCAAAGGGAACCTCGGGCAGGAAGATCATATCCACTCCTTCGCAGTCCTCTCCCTTGGAAAGCGCTGTGGCAGCAGTCAGCCAGCCTGCATTGCGGCCCATGATCTCGAGGATGGTGATAACGGGATAATCGTAGACAAGCCCGTCCCTGATAATCTCTTTCGTAGCGGAGGCGATATACTTTGCTGCGCTGCCGAAGCCGGGAGTATGGTCGGTGCAGGCAAGGTCATTGTCAATGGTCTTGGGTACACCCATGAATTTGATATCGCTGCTGATAAGGATTGCGTAATCGGACAGCTTCTTGATGGTATCCATGGAGTCGTTACCGCCGATATAGAAGAAAGCTTCAATTTCCAGCTCTGTCAGAATGTCGAAAATCTTGTCATAGACCTCTTTTCCGTCTCTGATCTCCGGCAGCTTGAAGCGGCAGGAGCCCAGGAAGGAGGAAGGAGTCCTTTTCAAGAGGTCGATATCCAGATCTGACTTGATATGTTCCGACAGGTCAACATATTGCCTGTCCAGTAACCCCTTGATGCCGTGAAGCATACCGTATACTTTTTTCGCGCCGCGATCCTTTGCCGTCTTGTATACCCCCACAAGGCTGGAATTGATCACTGCGGTAGGTCCGCCCGACTGTCCAACAATAACATTTCCGTGCATAAGAATAACCTCCTCGATATTTAGTTAGTGCTTTTATCATATCATAAAGGGATATCTTTCTCAATAGCCAAATGCCCTGCTGGAAAATGAAGAAAGCATAACTGAAGAAAGCATAGCCTTATTTTGGCATTTATGGTAAAATGAGTCCATATTAAACACAGAAACCGGCCGTGAGGCTGTTTACCGAAAACGGAGGAAACGATGGCGAAGCAAAAAGAAATAAAGACCAATGCCATGAGAATTCTGGAGTCGCTTAAGATCCCGTTCACTCATTATACTTACGAATGTGATGAATTCACGGATGGCCTGCAGATAGCGGAGAAGCTTTCCCTGCCTCTTGAAAAGGTTTATAAAACCCTCGTGACAATGGGGAACAGTAAAAATTATTTTGTGTTTGTGATTCCTGTTGCAGAGGAGCTGGATTTGAAGGCAGCCGCGAGGAGTGTGGGCGAGAAAAGTGTGGAAATGATTCCTGTGAGAGATATCAACGCTGTAACAGGGTATATCAGGGGCGGCTGTACCGCTGTGGGAATGAAGAAGCAGTATGTCACCAGGATTGACAGCTCTGCGCAGGCGCAGGAGAATATCATAGTCAGCGGCGGCAGGATTGGTTCCCAGCTGGAGCTTTCGCCTCTGGATCTGGCCCGGGCAGCCAGGGCGGAATTTGCGGAAATTATAAGGAAATAGGATGTGTCCAGGTACGTTCCGGTGTACGAAAAGTAAGGGGGAATAGTTATGATAACGGATGTAATGAAATATGACACGGTGGCACTGGATGACGAGAACAATGCGGTGGTCATTATTGACCAGACGCTGCTGCCGGGCCGTACAGAGCTGATATCCCTGACCACGGCCAAGGAGATATGGGACGCCATATACCTGTTGAAGGTCCGGGGGGCACCTGCCATAGGCGTTGCTGCAGCCATGGGGATTTATATATTGTCAAAACAGCTTGACACGGAGGATTTCGAGGTCTTTTATAAGAAATTCTGCGAATATAAGGAATACCTTGATTCTTCCAGACCAACGGCAGTAAACCTTTCCTGGGCGTTGAAGCGTATGGAAGCGACGGCGTTGAGGGCGGGAAGAGAGGAGCAGAAATCAGTAGCAGAAGTGAAAGAAATCCTGCACATGGAAGCTGTGAGGATTCGGGACGAAGATATACAAGTTTGCCGCAAAATAGGGGAAAATGCCCTTCTTCTGGTAAAACCCGGTGATGGGATTCTAACACATTGTAATGCAGGAAAACTTGCAGCAGTGAGATATGGCACTGCGACAGCTCCTATATATCTGGGGCAGGAGAGAGGCTATGGCTTCCGGGTGTTTGCGGACGAGACAAGGCCGCTTTTGCAGGGGGCGAGGCTGACTGCCTTTGAGCTTTTTGCATCGGGGGTAGATGTAACCCTGATCTGTGATAACATGTCCGCGTCTGTGATGGCCGGAGGGCTGGTGCAGGCTGTGTTCGTGGGATGCGACCGCGTTGCTGCAAATGGGGATACCGCTAATAAAATAGGTACCTCAGTAGTGGCTGCGGTGGCAAAGTATTATGATGTGCCGGTTTATATCTGTGCGCCTACTTCCACAATCGATATGGCGACGCCTACCGGCGCGGAGATTGTGATTGAGCAGCGGCCATCCCACGAGGTTACAGATATGTGGTACAGGGAGAGAATGGCTCCGGAAGGGGTAAAAGTGTATAATCCCGCCTTTGACGTAACAGGGCATGATCTCATATCCGGCATTGTAACGGAATATGGCATTGCCAGGGCGCCCTATACGGAAAGCCTTAAGGAGATCATGGAGAGAAAGCAACGCGGCGGACAAAGCGCAGAATCCGGGGCAGTGCCCCAGGGAGCAGAACCGGCAGCAGGCAGCCGCTGAAAAGGTGACAGGGATTTCGGGAGCAGAACCGGCAGCAGGCAGCCGCTGAAAAGAGGGCAATGCTCCCAGAAAGCAGAAATCGTGACGGGCAGCCGATAATCAAGAGGACATACGGGACAGAGAAAGGACGAGTAATCAGATGGCATATGCGGGATATTTATTTGCACATTTTACAGGGGAACAGAGAGACGGGGAGCAGATTTATTTTTCCCTGAGCCGTGACGGGCTGCATTGGCGGGATTTGAATGGCGGTCAACCCGTTTTGCGGAGTGATGTGGGGGAGAAGGGGGCCAGGGATCCCTTCCTGATTCGGACTCCCGGCGGGTTTTACCTGATTGCTACCGATCTGCGGATTGAAGCGGGAAAGGGATGGGAGACGGCACAGTACGAGGGTAGCAGGGATATGCTCGTATGGAAATCGGAGGATCTGGTAAACTGGCAGGGCCCTGAGGCGCACACCATAGGAGTGGAAGGCGCGGGCTGCGTATGGGCGCCGGAGGCGGTATATGATGAGGAGAAGGAGGCGGTGCTGGTATTCTGGGCATCCATGGTGGACAGGAAACAGAAAATATACGCTGCTTATACCAAAGACTTTGACAGCTTCACCGAACCTTTTGTCTTTCTGGAAAAGGACAACCATGTAATAGACAGCACTATCATCCGTACAAAGGAAGGATATTATCGTTATACCAAGGATGAAACCGTCAAGGCAATCTGTGTGGATTTCAGCGAAACTCTGAAACCGGAGGATTTTAAGGCGGTCAGCTCCGCAACGCTGGATGGGCTGTACGGAGTGGAAGGGCCGGAAATTTTTTCGTTCCATGACAGAAAAGGCTGGTGTCTCATAGTAGACCGTTTTGCATCGGGGAAGGGCTATCTGCCGTTGGTGACGGAGGATCTTGCCGGCGGGGAATTCCGAATATTGGATGACAGCGAATTTGATATGGGAGGCACCAGGAAACGGCATGGGGGTATTATCCCTGTGACAGAGGAAGAATATCAGCTTCTTATTAATAAGTATACCATAGAATAACGGGCGAAATTATATGGTCGAAGGATATGCATAGAATACCATGCGGTATTTTAATGGCGTATGCATTATGCAGAAAGCTGTTGAAGTCAAAAACCCCGCAGCACACTGACGGGTATTTGTTCATGGAATAAAATGGAGGAAGAAGACTTGAGACGAAATGTCAGCCTTGCGGAAATTTCAGACGGACGATTGTATGGCTGTAACGATATGGTAAAAGCGGACTGCCATGGCTGCGTGGGATGCGCAGACTGTTGCCGCGGAATGGGTAATTCTGTGATTCTTGACCCGCTTGACCTGTACAGGCTGGAGGCAGGGCTGGGAAAGGGGCTGCAGGTTCTCCTGGAGGAGGGAATGGCAGAATTGAATGTGGTGGACGGGTGCGTTCTGCCAAACTTAAGAATGGCCGGGCAAAAGGAGAGCTGTGTGTTCCTGAATGCGGAGGGACGCTGTAGTATACATGAGTTCCGGCCAGGGATATGCAGACTCTTTCCTCTGGGCAGATATTATGAGAATGGAGATTTTAAATATATCCTTCAGATTCATGAGTGTCCGGCAGGGAATCGGTCTAAGGTAAAGGTCAGCAGGTGGATTGATACGCCGCAGCAGGAACAGAACCATGAATTTATCCGACAGTGGCATTATCTCCTGAAGGATCTGGAGGGGCTGATGGAGGGCTGTGAGGAGGAATCTCTTGCAAAGCAGGTGAATATGGCAGTTTTGCATGTCTTTTATCTCAGGAGATATGAAACGGACAGGGATTTTTATGAACAGTTTGGGGAACGTTGTGAACGGTTTGTACAGGCGTTCCTGTAAAAACGCCGGCTGGGATCAGGGACGGAATGGAATCTGGTTTCATGTGAGGCATTTTGGAGGCAGTTTAGGATAATACAAAAGGGGATTTTATGCGTACTGAGGAATTGGGATATTCCGGCAGCAAGAACGGAAATATTACGGGAGGACAGGATGCCGGCCTGCAGGAGAGAGGTAAGCAGGACAGTCAGCAGGAAAACATACAACAGCAGAAGGATTGCCGGGAAATCAGGGCAATGAAAGCTGTGATGCAATATACACAGGGACAGGAAGGTGATGGCCGGAGCGTGGGTCGTCCGGGAAATGCGAGCCGGGCCAGTGACTGGCAGGGCAATGAGAGCGAGGGAATGGATTGGCCGGGAAATGCGAGCTGGGCCAGTGACTGGCAGGGCAATGAGAGCGAGGGAATGGATTGGCCGGGAAATGTGAGCTGGGCCAGTGACTGGCAGGGCAATGAGAGCGAGGGAATGGATTGGCCGGGAAATGCGAGCACTGGCGAGGGCTGGCTGGAGGATGACTGGCGTGAGATGGACTGGCGTGAGGAGGAAAGAAAGGAGAGGGAGAGACAGCAGAGGCGCAGACAGAGAATTGAGGAAATGAAACGCGAGAAGCACCGGCGGGAGATGTTGTACCGATATGGAGTGCCGGCAGTGTCGGCGGCAGCAATCTTGTGTATTCTATTACTGGTGGTTGGAACCGTCAGGGCTGTGCGTCCAAAGGAAGATGCCGGGGATAAAGGGGAAGCTTATTCCGGGGAGCCGCTGCAGGGAGAGACTGCGGAGGCCGTCATACAGGAGGGGATACGCTCTGCAAAGTCGGCAATGAAGCAGGGAATGCCTTCCGAGGGCAGTGCAATGCAGGCAGGCGGGTCTGATGCAGGAGCCGTTTCGGGCTGGCAGGAAGCGGCTTCCATGATCGGCACTATGCTGTCGGAAGTGCCGAAGCCGGTATTTGAGGCCCACACCACAGAGAATACCAACGGCTTCAGCGATAGTGTGGTCAGCGAATATGGGATACTGATAGATGTGGAGAGCGGGGAGGTTCTGGCACAGAAGAATGGATGGGATCGGATTAACCCGGCTTCCATGACGAAGATACTGACAGTCCTGGTGGCCGCGGAGCACATAACGGATTTTGAGGGCACCTTTACCATGAATATTGAGATAACAGATTACAGTTTTTCGCATGGCTGCAGCAACACAGGCTTTGAGGTCGGCGAGGTCATACCGGTAAGGGATCTGTTCTATGGGACAGCGTTGAAATCAGGCGCGGATGCAGCCCTGGGGCTGGCGTACTACACTGCAGGCTCCCAGGAGGCATTTGTGGATATGATGAATGCAAGGCTGGAGAAGATGGGACTTTCTGAGACGACTCATTTTACCAACTGCGTAGGCCTGTATGATGAGGCGCATTACAGCACTCCCTATGATATGGCGATCATCCTGAAAGAGGCTGCGGACAATGAATTTTGTCGTCAGGTGCTCTCGGATCACCATTATATTACATCCTCCACAGCGGAGCATCCGGAGGGAATCGATATCTCCAACTGGTTTCTGCGCAGGATTGAGGATCGTGATACTCATGGGGAAGTGCTCTGCGCCAAGACGGGCTTTGTGGATCAGTCTAAAAATTGTGCGGCATCCCTTGCGGCAGATCACAGCGGGAAAGAATATATCTGCGTGACGGCAGGCTCTGATACCGGATGGACCTGTATCAGGGACCATGTGGAACTGTATCAAAGATACCTTCCGGAATAAAGCCGCACAGTTGCTGCTGCCTCTTAAAGGGAGATGGGACAAGAGGGATGACGGAAGCTGGCATCCTGCCTGCAGAAAGGTGTAAGATTTCCTCTTTGTGTCATACTTATAAAGAGAAGCCAACGGCACCAGAGGGCTTTGGCTGTTTCAGACATTAACAGAAATATTATGGACGGAGGTAAAAGTATGTGTACAGCAGCAACTTATAAGACAAAGGATTTCTATTTCGGCAGAACGCTGGACTATGAATTCTCCTATGGCGATGAAATCACAGTAACCCCCCGCAATTATCCGCTTCGTTTTCGCAATATGGGAATTGTGCCGAAGCATTATGCAATGATCGGTATGGCCCATGTGGAGGAGGAATGTCCGCTTTATTACGAGGCAGTAAACGAGAAGGGGCTTGGGATGGCGGGGCTGAATTTTGTGGGAAATGCGGATTACAAAAACCCTATGCCGGATAAGGACAATCTGGCCCAGTTTGAATTTATTCCCTGGATCCTGGGGCAGTGCGCCTCCGTACAGGAGGCAAGGGTGCTGCTGGGGAGGATAAACATCACAAATATTGCCTTTAGTGACAGGCTGCCATTGGCTCAGCTTCATTGGATCATTGCGGACAGTACTGAGGCTGTTACAGTGGAATCGGTAAAGGAGGGGGTCAGGATTTATGATAATCCGGTTGGAATCCTGACAAACAATCCGCCCTTTAACGAGCAGATGTTTCAGCTGAACAATTATATGAACCTGTCTCCCAGGACTCCTCAGAATCACTTCTGCGACAGACTTCAGCTGCATGCGTACAGCCGCGGCATGGGGGCACTGGGGCTTCCCGGGGATCTGTCCTCCCAGTCCCGCTTTATCAGGGCAGCCTTTGTGAAAATGAATTCCATTTCCGGCGATTCGGAAGCTGAGAGTGTAAGCCAGTTTTTCCACATCCTGGGTTCGGTTGACCAGCAGAGGGGATGCTGCAACGTGGGGGATGACAAATACGAGGTGACTATTTTTACCTGCTGCTGTAATGCGGACAGGGGAATCTATTATTATACAACTTATGATAATCATCAGATTACTGCGGTGGATATGCATAAGGAGAATCTGGACGGGGTTGCCCTGGTAAGATATCTGCCCATTTATGGCGAGCAGATCAGGCAGCAGAATTAATGAAAACCATTTTATAAAAGGAGGGGCATTATGACTTATGAAGAATTGGTAGGGAAGGTAAAGGAAATTGCGGAGTCCGCGGACGTCTCGGGTGTCCGGGAGCATGTGGCCTTTCAGTTTAATATCCAGGGAGAGGCTGCAGGAGCTTTTTATCTGGAGCTCAAGGACGGGAAGGCTGTGGTGGAGCCTTATGAATATTATGACAGGGATGTGCTGATAAGCTGTCAGGCGGACACTCTGCTGAAGCTTATGGATGGCAGGCTTGATCCTGTGCTTGCTTATACCATGAAAAAGATCAGGGTCGAAGGCGACCTGGGGAAGGCTTTGCTGCTGAAAGAGGCAGCGGGACGGAAGAAAAAATGATTTTAGTGTGGAGAGTGGCATAGCAGATGGACAGATTCAGAAAAGAGGTAAGAGTAAGAAAGAAAAAACCGGTGGGAATGTTGATTGGAATTACCTGTGCGGCAGGGGCGGGGATATTGCTCGGGGCAGGGACATTCTTTTATCGGCTGTGTCTGACGCAGAAAACAAATAAGGAGAAGATCTTTGCTGCGCCCCACAATCAGGGGACGGATGTGCCTCATTCCACGACAGATCAGGATCTGATCTGGCTCCAGGGACAATCCGTGGAGGAACGTCTGAACTTCTCCGAGGACGGACTTTGCCTGAGAGGGATCCTTTTGCGAAATCCTGCCCGGGGGCCCTGGGTCATCCTATGCCATGGATATATGGGAAATGCGGAAGGAATGGCGGTTTATGCACGAAAATTTTATGAAAAGGGTTATCAGGTCCTGATGCCGGATGCCAGAGGCCACGGGCGCAGCGAAGGGGATTATATTGGAATGGGATGGCCGGAGAGGCGTGATATCGTCAGGTGGGCCGAATATCTTGTCTGGAAGGAGAAGGCACAGAGGATTGCCCTTCTGGGAGTCTCCATGGGAGGCGCAACGGTGATGATGACGTCGGGTGAGGAGCTGCCGGGGCAGGTGCGGGCCATTGTGGAGGACTGCGGCTATACCTCCGCATGGGAGGAATTCCGCTATCAGCTGAAGATGTTGTATCATCTCCCGGCCTTTCCCCTGATGCATGTGACGGATCTCTTTGCCAGGATACATGCGGGTTATGGCCTGAAAGAGGCCAGCGCCCTGAAGCAGGTGGCAAAATGCCGGATCCCCATACTGTTTATCCACGGAAAGAAGGATACCTTTGTTCCCTTTTGGATGCTGCAGCCATTGTATGAGGCCGCAGCCTGCCCTAAGGAATGTTATATAGTGGAAAATGCGGGACATGGGGAATCGAACCGGGCGGAGCCGGTGGAATACTGGGACAGGGTCTTCAGTTTCCTGGACAGATATATGGGATGAGAGTCCGGCTGCGATTCAGGGCCAGTATGGAACACAGTATTAGTCTGAGGGCTGTACGCCTCCCCTTTCCTTCTGGAGCTTCTGGAACAGCCTGATCAGCACGATCACCGCGGCTGCCGCCAGGATCAGCTCCGCTGCAAACTGGGCGTAGGCCAGCCCGTACAGGGGGAAGATATAATTCAGGAGAAACAGCGCAGGAATCTCCAGGACGATCTTACGCAGGATGGCGAAAACCAGGGATTTCCTGCCAAGTCCGCAGGCCTGGAATACGCCTACGGCCAGGAAGTCCATGCACAGGAACGGCATTCCAAGACACAGCCCTCTCAAAAACCGCGTCCCGTATGCTACGATAGCCGGATTCTTCATAAAGAGCGAGATCAGCGGGCTGGCTCCCAGGTAGTAGATCAGGGAGAGAGAGGCCATGAAGGTCAGGTTGATCTTCATGGTGAAGGTCAGGGTCTTCTTCATGCGGTTTACATTGCCGCTGGCGTAATTGTAGCTGATCAGCGGCATGATGCCCTGGGAAAGGCCGAAGGCCACCTGCATGGGAACCATATTGATCTTCTGGGAAATGCCCATGGCAGCCACGGCGTCTGCGCCGTAGGAGGCTGTGAAATTGTTCAGCACGGTCATGCCCGTCACATTCAGAAGGTTCTGTATGGAGGCAGGAATTCCCACCGCAAAGATTCCCAGGACGATGGTCCTTCGGAAACGGAACAGGGAAGGCCGGATGCTGACATAGGTTCGTCCCCGCTTCGCAAACAGCAGTACAAAGAAGTAGGCGCAGGCCACGCAGTTGGACAGGAAGGTGGCAAGCCCCGCCCCCGCCGCACCCATGTTTAAGCCCCAGGGAAGGATGAAGATGGGATCCAGGATAATATTTAACAGACAGCCGCTCATGGTGCCCAGGCTGGCGTGAAGGGAGGAGCCCTCCGCCCGTACCAGATACGCCATGACCACATTCAGGATAGCGGGGGCGGCGCCGAAGCTCACCGTCCATTTCAGATAATCGCCGGTGGCAAAAACGGTCTGGCTGTCCGCTCCCAGCATAGTAAGCAGGGGCGTGCGAAAGACCGTGTACAGTGTGGAAAAAAGTATCCCGCAGATCAGGGCGCAGTAGAAACCCAGGGCGGAGCTGCGGTAGACGGTGTCATAGTCTTTGGCTCCCAGCCCTCTGCTCATCATACTGGAGGAGCCCACGCCAAAGAGGTTGTTGACCGCGTTGAAGGCCAGCAGCACCGGGGCGGCAAGTGTAACGGCGGCGTTCTGCACCGGATCGTTCAGCATCCCCACGAAATAGGTGTCTGCCAGGTTATAGATGACCATGACGAGAGAGCTGAGGATTGTGGGAATCGCCAGCTTCATTACCGCTTTTGGAATGGGCATCTTTTCAAATAGTTCTGTTTTTTCCATATTTTCCATAATGTTATTCTTCCCCTTCCTGCCCCATGGCATTCCCCTCATAGTACAGTATAACACAGATGGGAATTTCCGGTATACTGTATTTTTAGAACGTTTTTCTTTCTTTATGGTATGAGATTGCGGTACAATCAATGTGACAGGATGTCTGAGCGGGTTCGGCTTTTAAAGAAAGGCTCTCCACGACGGTGGTCTGCGGCAGAGCATGGGATGGCGGGAAGGTATGGCAATGCAGAAAAAAAGGAAGCTGATTTTTTTGGACATAGACGGCACACTGGTTCCCGAGAGGAAGCCGCCGTCGGCGCTGGCGGCGGAGGCAGTAGGCCTGGCCAGGGAGAAGGGACATAAGGTGTTTCTGTGTACCGGAAGGAATGTGGCCATCATAGGGAAGGAAGTCCTGCGCCTGGGCTTTGACGGCATTATTGCCAGCGCAGGGGCGCATGTGGAAGCGGAGGGAAAAGTGCTCTTTGACAGCATCCTTCCGGAGGACACAGTGCAGGAGTGCCTTGCCGTTTTCCACGGATACGGAATCTTTTGCAGGATAGAGAGCCCTGAGGGAATCTACACTGACCCGCAGATGGAGGCGCTTCTGAGGATGGAGAAGCCTGACCGGACAGGCAGGGAGCTGATTCGCATGCAAAGGGAGATGGAGGAAGGACTTTCCTTTCAGCCCTATGACCGATATTCCCGCTGTGGCGCTTACAAGATCTGTTTTACGGGGACTGATCCTGGAAGGATTGAGGAGACGAAGAAGTATCTGGGGGACAGGTTTCACTATGCAGCCCATCCCTTTTCCGAAGGCTCTGTCTGCCTCAACGGGGAGATCATCCCCCGGGGGATTGACAAGAGAAAGGGGATGGAGCTGATATGCAGCTGGTATGGGGCGGAAATGTCGGATACGGTGGCTTTCGGGGACGGAATGAACGATTATGAGATGATTCAGGCTGCCGGGGTCGGCGTCGCCATGGGCAATGCCTGCAGGGAATTGAAGCAGGCAGCGGATCGTGTCTGCGGAAGCGTCTGGGACGACGGGATTTATTTTGAATTTCAAAAAATGGGATTCATTTGAGGAGAATCTTCAAGAGGGAAGGAGCGGGAAACCTATGATGCAGTTTACAGGGAAAGTCGTATATAAGGGAATCGCCCTGGGGCCTGTGAGGGTGTGGAAGAAACATGACCAGCCCGTAAGGCCCGGGAGGATCACGGATGCAGAGGCGGAGATCAGGGAAGTGCAGAGGGCAGGGATGCAGGCCAAGCGGCAGTTACTAGAGCTGTATGACAGGGCTGTAAAGGAGGTGGGTGAAGCTGATGCTGCAATCTTTGAGGCGCACCGGGTAATGCTGGAGGACGAGGATTACCTGGAGCTCATTTACAGCAAAATCCGGACGGAGCTGGTGAACGGGGCGTATGCAGTGGCTGTGACAGGGGAACATTTCTCGGAGATGTTTGCAGGCATGGAGGATGAGTATATGAGGGCCCGGGCGGCGGATGTGATAGATGTTTCTAACCGCCTGATCCGCATTTTGGAGGGGACGGAGGAGGCCCCCGGGGACATGGAGCCTTCCATCATTGTGGCGGATGATTTAAGCCCCAGTGAGACGATGCAGATGGATAAGGAGAAGATCCTGGGGTTTGTGACGGTGCGCGGCTCCGCCAATTCCCACACGGCTATTCTGGCCCGAATGATGAACATACCGGCATTGGTCGGAGTGAGCCTGGAGCCGAATCAGATTCGGACGGGGACGCGGGCGGTATTGGACGGTTTTGAGGGGAGGGTGATCTTTGACCCGGAGGAGAGTCAGTGCGTCCGGGCCCGGGAGCGGATGGAAGAGGAGTGGAAGAAGCGGCGTCTACTGGAGGCGCTTAAAGGAAAGGAGAACCGGACACGGGATGGCAGAATCATTCAGCTGTATGCCAATGCCGGCAGTGTGGACGACATACGATGTGCGCTGGAAAACGACGCAGGCGGGATAGGGCTGTTCCGCAGCGAATTCCTGTATCTGGGCCGGGACAGCTTTCCCACAGAGGAGGAACAGTTCCGGGCGTATCGGCAGGCGGCCCGGATGATGGCGGGTAAGAAGGTGATCATCCGCACCCTGGATATCGGCGCCGACAAGCAGGCCGATTATTTTCGGCTGGAAAAAGAGGAAAACCCTGCCATGGGTTACCGTGCCATCCGCATCTGCCTGACGCAGTCGGAGATTTTCAAAACCCAGTTGCGGGCGCTGCTGCGGGCAGCTGCGTTTGGAAATATTTCCGTCATGTATCCCATGATCATTTCACAGGAGGAGGTGCGGCGGATCGGAGAGATCGTGAAGGAAGTCGAGGCGGAGCTGGAAGACGATGGGATTCCTTACAGACATCCGGAGCAGGGCATCATGATCGAGACCCCGGCGGCGGTTATGATCAGCGATGAGCTGGCAGAGCTGGTGGACTTTTTCAGTATAGGCACCAACGACCTCACCCAGTATACACTGGCCATCGACAGACAGAACGGGAAGCTGGATGATTTCTACAATCCCCGTCACAGAGCTGTTCTGAAAATGATTGAAATGGTGGTGGAGAATGCCCATAGGCATGGAAAGTGGGTGGGTATCTGCGGCGAATTGGGAGCAGATCCTGACCTTGCGGAAACCTTTGTTAACATGGGAATCGACGAGCTCTCTGTTGCGCCTTCCATGATATTGAAGATCAGGAAGGCGGTGAGGGAAATAGGGGATTTGCAGATAAACTGTAAAATGGCAGAAAACAGTGATCAATAAATATCGTCAGCTGCTTGTGGAACAGCACAATTGTGACCGCATCAAACGGTGGCGTATCCTGGTATCAGGGCAGTCCGGGAAAATACTAAAGATACGTGTTTTTGTGAGCTGTTCCACAAGCTGAGAAAAGGCTATGTGGGTTTGTCAAGTTAAATGTGTAAGTTTTATAAATTTCCCTTACCGGCAGTTGTTATAGCTGCCGGTTTTATTGGATGTGAAATTAATATTGCTCATATTTTTGTATGCGTGCCTGTAGGGGGTGCGGACAAAAAGTTGGACTTCCCTCCCGGCTATGTATTTATCCTATACATTTGTGCACAGCATGTTTTCTACTTGTGTATATTCCTTTTCAGTATAGCCAAAGGATATGATCTGTTCTTTTGTGGCACCAGCCTGAATCATTCTTTCAATGGCATTAAGACGCTCTATTTCCATGCCCTTTTCCATGCCTTTTTCTATGCCTTTTTTCATGCCTTTTTCCATGCCTTTTTCCATGCCTTTTTCCATGCCTTTTTCCATGCCCTTCTCCATGCCTTTTTCCATGCCCTTTTCCATGCCTTTTTCCATGCCCTTTTCCATGCCCTTTTCCATGCCGCTCTCCATGGCTCTCTCCCAAATAGCTTCCGACCAATTACACATAGTCTGCATTCTCCCTTCTATTTCAGTTGTCATTATCATTCCAAATTCTTCTGTAAGTATACGTTTCTTTTCTTCCACACTTATCTCGGAAAGCAGTTTCTCCAGCATGGAAATCAGAGTGTTTTGGGAATCTTTTATGTTTTTCCCGCTTCTTATGTTGATAATGATGCCCCGCATCAGATCCATGCCGTAAGGATTGCCCTTATTTCCAAAAACGGTATTTCTGTTAAGATTGATCTCCTCAATGGAATCGCCGCCCTCACTATTGCTTAAACATAACCATATGCTGCGGACTTTCTTTAAATTATCATAGTCACTGTGGAAAAATTCGGTCTGCTTCTGTGCGGAAATCATCCGGGCAAGATAAAATATAATCCTGTTTTCCAGATGGTATCCTAATTTGGCAGAATCTGACGAACGCTGTGCCTCTAAATTGATCAGAAATTTCATTTCCATTTCCTTATGATATGCAGTAAAACGGATATCAAAGAAGATTTTTCCCTCTCCCGGAATATTATCTTCCGCGTTGGCTGTGTTTACACGCCCCAGGTTTGAAAGCCCTGCATCCAGCGGCCTCGTTCCAATTTCAATATCTTCGCCGATACTGGCCATAATATCCGCAATCGCCATATCCTTGAATTCCGAAACGGCATATTTTAAAATCCGTGCCAGTATCTGCTTGTCTGCGAGCAGGAATTTAATGTTTGTGTCATAGGAGCTTGAAGCATTTGCCGCCTCAACGGCCTGCGCTAAATTCGTATCTGCCATGTTATATTCCCTTCTTTGCATATGTTAACGATATCAGGCGCACTTTTAAACCACCGAAATCCCTGTTACGCTGTTTTTATTATACTTGATTTACGTAGTAATAGCAATCATTCCGACTATAAATTGTCCAGCAGCTATTTGCTCTGCTACGGTACACTCTGTGACCTGCACCGAGCCTTCTTACGAAGGCTTTCCCTGACGATAAGATTGTTTTACTAATTTTTTCAACAGAACCTTATACGGAAACGGAAATATTCACATCCTGCGCATTCACGATGCCGTCCGCTTCTCCCGTCCGGGTATATATGACAGGCTCTGTTCTGGCGGAAGATATCTTTTCCTGAGTGGAAGCCTCGCCCTGGGCAGCATCCTCTTTCAGCAATGCCCGGCCGCCTTCACTGATTTCTACCCGGTCGGAATTCTGGTTTTTGTCCTTTTCCATCCGCTTTTCCAGCTCGGCCTGCTCCTCCCTGCGTTTTTGGACAGCCTTTTCACACTCTGCCTGCAGCTTTTCCCTGGCTGCTTCAGCGTCCTCTTTCATTCCTTCCCTGGCTTCGGCCTTGTATTCGTCCGCCTTGTCGGAAAAATCGCCAACATATCCCATTGACCGTTCCATTGCGGCTGTGTCATTCTGCCGTCTTGCTTCCTTGTAAACCCGAAGGGGGGTATTGGCCAGCTTCATATTTGTCCCGGCACCTGCAATACCTTCCATTGTTTTAGTGTTCATGTCAATCCTCCGTTCTGGAGCGTTCTGTGCGGGCACACGGGCCGTATACCGGCTCTGGACCTGGGGTTCAGGTTTGTGACGCTCCGGCACAAACCATTCTTGTAAAATATCCCATGGAGCGTGTTTGAAAATTGTTTTCCATCAGTTGTGCGTCGCAGTTTGTGGGAGATTTGGCCCGAATGAGGGTCAAATATATCGCAAAACAGGGCGTGCAGATGGTGGAATGAATTTTCAAACAAGCTCTGGGAACAGTTCCCTGAATGGAAATCCTTATTTCTGTTATCGGCGGTACAAATGCGCAGTATTAGCCATTTGTCACTAAAAGCTGTTTTGATGACGTGAACGGTTTATGCCTGCCGCCGGAGGCCATTCAGATCAGTATTATATCGGATATGTTTTCCCGGAGAAGCCGTGTGGTCTATTCACGCTGCCCGGACGTACAACAGGATATGGTGAAAGAGGATAAAAATATGCTGAAAAATAAATTTGTCCCTGCACAAATATAATTGTAATTCCCATTTTTATGTGATAAAATCCCGAGTTTGACACTTGTGAAAAGAAAAAACGGCTACAACCCCAGTGATTTTGCGGGCTGTGGCCGTTTCTCCCTTGGAAACGATTTGTACTATTTTTTTACTTCTTCCGTTTTGGTGCTT
>CATKXX010000027.1 GCA_949840935.1 uncultured Acetatifactor sp.
GCCCCACTTCGCGGCCTGCGGCGCCCCAATTTGGTCAACGTAGCCCCACTACGCCTCCCAAATCGGGGCTTGCATCCCACAAAGTGTGACGCACAGCCCAAGGAAAGCATTTTTCAAACACGCTCTAACATTCATTATATCCGTGACAGCCGGCTTTTTCAATAGACAAAATCCCCCCCTTTCCAGCTCTGTCTCACTGATAATACCTGGCCTGGGCCTCCCAGAGCTCCCGATACAGCCCCTCCTGCCCTTCCAGCTCCTTATGGCTCCCCCGCTGTACCACCTGCCCCTTGTCGAAGACAATGATATCCTGGCAGAACCGGCAGGATGCCAGCCTGTGGGAGATATAGATGGCGGTCTTGTTCCCCACCATCCGGTCAAAGCCCGCAAAGACCTCACACTCCGACACAGGATCCAGAGCCGCCGTAGGCTCGTCCATGATCACAAAGGGGGCATCCTTGTAAATGGCCCTGGCAATAGCCATCTTCTGCTTCTCCCCGCCGGAGAAGGTAATGCCCTCGTCCGTAAATTCCTTTCCCACATAGGTGTCCAGCTTCCCCGGGAGGTTTTCCAGGCGCTCCGCCAGCCCTGCCCGGTTCAGGGCGTCCATCGCCCTTCCACAATCCACGTCCTCGCCGCCGGCAATATTTTCCCCCAGGGGAAAGGCAAACATCTGGAAATCCTGGAAAACCGCCCCAAAGAGACGGCAGTATTCCCTGTAATCATACTTGCGGATATCCACGCCGTTCACCTTGATGCATCCTTCCGTGACATCATACAGCCTGCACAGCAGCTTGATAAAAGTAGTCTTCCCGGAACCGTTCTTTCCCACAATGGCCATGCGCTCCCCGATAATGAAGCTCAGGTTCAGATCCTTTATCACATACTCGTCAGAGCCGGGATACCGGAAGGACACATGCTCAAATTCCACGGAAAACTTATTGTCCCTGCGTTTCTCCAGGGGGATACAGCCATCGTACTTTCTTTTCTCCAGCCCCATGAACCGGACATAGTCGTTTACATAGCGGCTGTTGTTCTTAAGCCTTGCCATCCGCTGCATGAACAATGCCATGGAACTGGTCATCTGTACAATACTGGAGGCGTAAGTCACCACGCTTCCGATGGAAATCAGCCCCAGGTACGCCCTGATTCCCGCAAAGACGTATACCAGCAGTCCCGACAGGGCCGCAACAGTATACTTTACCAAAGCGCGTTTAAAGCTGATCCTGGCCTCGCTTCTGTGGTAACCGTCCAGCTCGTCAATTTCCCGTTTCGTCCCTTCTTCTATCAAACGCCGCTGCCTGAAGATACGCAGATCCTTCTGTCTCTCATAGGAGGCGAAAATCCCCATATAATAAGACAGCATATTATTATGTTTTGACTCCTTTTCCCGGTACTTCCATACCGCCTCCCCGAATCTCACATCCAGGACATAATTCAGCACGGTAATAAACCCGATCACCACAAACAGCAGTAGCGATGCCAGCCAGGAGGTCATAAAGCCCTCACGGACGCTTGTGGCATCCGCAAACAGCGGGAAAATAACTGCCATGGCCGTCAAAATGGACACTGCCCCCCGGATCACATACTCCCAGTCAGAAAGCAGATTGCCCAGCAGGCCAAAGCCTCCGCCCTCTCCTCTGTCCACCCGGTAGACCATGTCGTGGACTTCTTTGTCTTCCAGATATTCGTAATCCATGGCCAGGCACTTTCTGTCTATCATATAGGTCTGGGTCTCATACATCCCCATGAGCCTGCCGTTATATCGCTTATGCATGATGGCCTCCACAAGGGAGGAAAGCCCCACAAATCCGAATGCGATCAAAGCCATCCGGATCAGCTCCGGGTATCCGGCCCCTCCATAGACCATGTCCAGCAGCCTTCCCATCAACAGCAGGGAAATGTAGGGACGGACGCCCTCCAGGACACAGGTCACTACCATACAGACGACCGTCTTCGTCTCTCCCATTTTACAACAGTCACGAATCAGTCGGAACTGGTTCTTCAAATCCTCTTTGTTCATTCTACATTCCCTCCTTCCAGGCCTTCCTCTAAGGGATGCTGGTGTGCCGTCTCCCCGAAGGCCTCCGCCTGCCTGCGCCCGGCCTCCGTCCTCTCCTGCTCCTCCTGGTAATATTTGCTCTGCATATGGAACAACTCGGCATACCTTGTATTTCCCCGAAGCAGCTCCTCATGGGTTCCCTCCTCCACAAAGCATCCATTCTCCAGAAGCACTATCCTGTCGCAGAATCTTGTGCTGGAGAGCCGATGGGAGATATAGATGGAGGTGGCCCCTTTGGTGGCGGCCCCGTAATTCATGTAAAGCTGATTCTCCGCAATGGGATCCAGAGCCGCCGTAGGTTCGTCCAGGATCAGCAGCGGGGCCTGTTTGTACATGGCCCTGGCAAAGAGAAGCTTCTGCTTCTCCCCTCCGGAGAAATCCACCGCGCCCTCGTTGACCTCCTTGATCAATTTCGTTGCCCCCTTTGCGGGAAGCCTGTCATACCTCTCCCGGAATCCGGCATAATCCAGGGAACGGTCGAGAAGCGCCCGATCCGCCTCCCCGGGCTCCCCTGCGGTCAGGTTTTCATCCAGCGTCAGGGGCAGGAAGGTGCAGTCCTGGAACAGTACGGATATGACCCTCTCATACTCTTCCCTGCTAAAGCTTTCCTGGGGGATGCCATTAATCAGGATTCGTCCCTTTGTAGGGTGGTAGAAACCGCAGATCAGCTTGACCAGGGTGGTCTTTCCCGCCCCGTTGAGCCCCAGAAGAGCCAGCTTCTCCCCCGGCCTTACCGTAAGGTTAATGCCGGACAGGACAGGCTTATCGCTGCCCGGATAAGTAAAGGACAAATCCTTCAGCCTAAGCTCCACAGGCTTGTTTAACAGCTCCCCAAGCGCCGCCTCTCCGATGCCCTCCCCTCTTTTCCAGTCGTCCTCCCAGTCCAGGAGCTCCCGGATATAGCTGATGGCCAGGCTGGTGCTGCTGAGGCTCATGATCTGCCGCATGGTCATCTCAAAGCTGTCCGCCAGGCCGTTCACCAGTCCTACGTAGAATACGAAATCCCCCGCCCCGATCTGCCCCCTGACCAGCTGCCACATCAGCCATGCATAGACAAACATATTGCGCAGGAATGCCAGCAGCGCCGCCACATACAGCCTGTTGGTGTACCAGACCATGATCTTTCCATGAGTCCTGTTCATGGCCTGGAGCGATTCGTCGTATTTTCTTAAAAACCAATCCAGCAGCTTATACACACGAATGTCCTTTCCCGCAGGCGCATTCTGGGACTGTGTATTGATATAATTCATTTTCCTGGACTGCATACTGAGCTTTTCGTAATATTCCCCGTGCTTTTTCCTGGCAAAAGCCAGAAGCCTCAGATCTACGAATACCGTCGCCAGTACCGCCGCAGTGAGAAGGGGGTTTGCGAAGCAAAGCAGCACGCCGTATACCACGACCAGCCCCAGATCCTCCATTACATAGCTCAAAAAGACAAGCCCGTTCAGGTTTTTCCCTTTGCCCACAGTATCCGCTACATTCCCCAGGACAGTCTGCCGTTCCTGGCTTTCAAGCCTGTCATAATCGATATCCATGATCTTGTGGATGTATTTTCCCTGAAAATGTCCCTTAAAGCTCCAGATCATGGTTTGCTTATACTCCTGAACCATACCGTCCACCCCGCCGCAGACCCATGCCCCAAAGCTGAGCAGGAGCAGATGGAGCAGCAGCGTCATCAACGCCTCACCGGCTTCCAGATCCGCCACCACCCGGGAGGGCATATAAACCCCCAGGAAGTTAGACGCCAGGGCAGGGACAAACCCCAGCACACAGCAAAAGAAAAATGCCTTATTCCAGCTCCACATCTCCCGGAAGCAATAGAGGAAATTACTTCCCATACCGTATTTCCCCCGTCCATTTCCAAAAACCACCGCCGTAAACCTCATATTCAGCCTCCATTTCTTTTCTGATTCCAGGATGCAGTATACCACTAATCCCCCGGTCAAAAAAAATTCGTGCATGAGTGGTATCCCATCATGCACGAATGGTATTGCCGCGTCAGCGGATGAAGCTGGTCTTCTCCCCTCTCTCCGCCTTCGGCAGCCCGATTCCTTTTTCCCTTCCCGCCTCAAGGCATTTCAGCATCCAGGCCATATTGTGAGCCACATTCCGCATGGTCTGCAACCCCTCTCCGTCCTGAAGGGCGTCCGCCGCATTAGCCCCGTAGACCATATTCCAGTAGGTAGAGCCTACGGTGGGCATCTGGCAGATGCCGAAATACTTGTTCAGCACATCCAGGGAAGCGCTGCTGCCGCCCCTTCTGGCCACCGCCACAGCCGCCCCAGGCTTGTATGTAAAGGCCTCCTTACTGCTGTAGAACGCCCTGTCCAGGAAAGACTGTATGCGCCCGCTGGGATGGGCGTAATATACAGGCGCGCCGAAGATGAAACCGTCCGCCTCCTTCGCCCTGGCCACAAATGCATTCACGCTGTCGTCGGTAAAGACACAACCGCTCTCCGTGCACTGTCCGCAGCCGATGCAGTCCCTCACGGGCCCTCCTCCTATCTGGAAGATTTCGTATCCGATGCCTTCCTGCTCCAGTGTTTTCCCAATCTCCGTCAGCGCGGTAAAGGTAGTTCCCTTCTGGTTGGCGCTGCCGTTCAGCATTAATACTTTCATAATCTTTTTCCTTTCTTCTTTCTTCACAAAGCTTTACAGCAATTCACTCCTCCAGCGGAAGCGTCACCTCCGTGGCAAAAACGCCCTGTTCGTTCTGCCTGTTAATGTAGCCGTTATATCTGGAGACGATGCTGTCAATCCGCAGGATGCCAAAGCCGTGCAGGCCCTGTTTGGAGGACAGGTACTGCGCGCCGCTTTTCCTCACGTTCCCCTCCATGGAATTTATCACCGAAATGTACAGCTGTTTCTTGATGATATCAATATAGATGCGGATAAAGCGGTCTTCCGCCTTGCCGATCCGCATGCAGGCTTCCATGGCATTATCCAGCAGGTTGCCGATCAGCACCGACAGATCCACTCCCGAAATCCCCACATCCCTGGGCACGATGGCCGTCACGTCCACACGGATATCATGATCCCGCATCAGGGTGAGTTTACTGTTTAAAATGGCGTCCACCATGACATTCCCCGTCTTTATGACCGTGTCCACTGCGGCCAGATCCTCCGCCAGCATATCCAGATATTTCCGCGCCTGCTCATACTCCCCAAGCTCCATATGCGCCTTCAGGACCTGGATATGATTGTGGTAATCATGACGCCAGCCCCTCATCTTCCGGTAAATGGTTTCCACCTCGTCATAATGCCTGTTTACCAGATCATTCTGGAACCTTCCCAGCCTTCGGTTTACAAACCAGGGCATGAAAAAGGCCCACAATCCCACATTGACCGGAATCAACAGCGCCAACGCCAATATCATATACTTAAACATTTCCCCTCACCTCGCATAACAGTGGATAAAGGCGTCATTAACCTCCTTCCGCAGGTTCCTGCTTAAGGGCACCCTCCTTTTATCGTCCATGACCAGCTCCTCCTTCAACACTACCGACACATGCTGCAGATTCACCAGATAAGACCGGTGGCATTTGATGATAAATTCATATTCCGCCAGCCGCTTCTCCACATTGCTGATGGTCTCCTTCAGCGACAGCGCGGCATCCTGTGTGTACAGCACACACCGATGCCCTTCCGCCTCCACATACCAGATTTCTCCCGGTAATAAACTGACATTTCCCTCATCCGGCCGAAACAGAAGCTTTCCCGATTCCGGCCGTTCCCACGGAAGCCTGTCCAGCACGGAAAAAAATTTTTCCCTTTTGACCGGCTTCATCAGATAATGAAGAGCAGTCACATCATAACCAAACTGCATATATTCCGCATACCCGGTAACAAACAGAATCGGGATATCACAGTCCTTCTCCCTGATTTTCCGGGCAAGCTCCATGCCGTTCATCCCGCCCATCTCAATATCCAGGATCAGCGCCCCGTAATCCCTCTCGTCCTCCCAGGAAAAGAGGAAGCTCTCCGCGCTGTCAAAACAGCGAAGGCTTACCTTTTTCTCCTTTCCCGCTGCCCATTCCTCCACATATCTGCCCAGGAGACGCTGTTCGCTCTTCTCGTCGTCACAGATTGCTATTTTCATTTTCTTCTCCTGCTTTATTGCTGTCCCACAGACAGCCTTCCGGTTTGTACTTCAACGCCTCCCACCTTTCCGGCGGGATCAGGGGCTTTGTCACCAGACATTCCGGATCTGGTGCCAGACAATGGCGGGTCACTTCAAATACCCTTCTGGCGTCGCAGAGAATGCAGCCCGCATCCCCGAACACGGTTTTTACTGCCGCTCCTGTTTCATAAAAGGCCTGCTCCAGCTTCACGAAATCCTCGGAAATATGGGGCTGCATGGCATTGAAATGCTTCCGCATATAGACGGTTCTCCTGCTGCCGTCGGGCATCACCGTATAGAGCAGCAGGGGCCTGTCCGCCAGACGGTTCGGCACATTCAGCACTTCCTCCACACTGTGGATGAACGTATTCCTCTCATGCCCCACCCCCACCAGCAGGATTTTACCCCCCGCCTGCCGCAGCCTGTCATAGCAGCCTCCCGGGGTGCAGGGAGTATTGCAGTACTCCTCCCCGGCCACATAGGCGGCGGCCCCCTGCCCGAAAGCGGCCACGCTGTGGGTGGGATGCAGGGAGCGCACCACTCCCGGGCGCTTCCAGAACAGCCTGGTCAGCAGCCCCACGCAGGACTCCTCCTTTTGAGGGTCGTAGACCGGATACCTCTCGCTCATCTGCGCCCAGGTGTGCGCAGGCAGGAGCAGAAGCCCCCTGTCAAAGTATTCCATCCAGGCATCCAGCACACTCTCGGCACCGCCCTCCACCCGGCCGATGGCCTTCATGGAGGAATGGATCAGTACAGTGTCTGTTCTCTTAAGGCCCGCAGCCTCAAGCTGTTGTTTCAATTCCTGTTTCGTATACCGCATGTTTCCTCCCCTTCCGGCCGCCACTCTTTCTCCGCAGCTGCAAAATACCCTTGCCTTATACAATAAGCCTAATGCACCGGATAGGAGTCATAAGGCCCATAGTAGGCACTGACCGTCTTCGTCTCCTTATTATAGGTCAGCTCATAATACAATTTCGCCTGGGTGCGGATCACATAATTGTCTTCAAAGGATTCCTCTATTGTGTCCACCCTGTCGCCTGTCAATACCTCTGTTCTTCCAAACCTCCAGCGCTTTAAATCTGACAGGGGCGAATTTTCAAAATACCACTGGACAATCTCCTCGTCCGTCATGGTATCCCTTTCAGGAGGCATCACATAATACTCTACCGGCGAATCCCCTGTCAGATATCCAAATGTACTGTCCGTAATAGTGATACACGTAATACAGTCCTCAAATCCTTCCCGGGCGCCGTAGCACCTGCTGAAAAAATCCTGTCCTGCTTTCAGCTGGCTCTCTGTCATGGCAAAGCTCACATCGCCATACTCCGTCACCGTAAAATAACTCTCCTCTATTTTCGTTCCCGTTATCTGATACAGCTCCTCCAGCGCCCTCTCCGCCAATGCCAATAATTCAGAGGCGTTTTCGGAATAAAACCGGGAATCCACAGAAAAATCTGTCTCCACATAGGTGAGCTTCCGGCTCCCCGCCGCCGCATCACAGATAATCTCTTCATTCATATCACTTTCCGAAAGAAATATGCCGGATTTCGTCTCCGTGTCTGCTTTCACCGCCAAAGCCTGCAGGCAGCCCTCCTCCCATATCGCCCGGATTTCCCGGACTACGGACAGGCCCACTGCAGCAGTAAGCTCCGACGGCTGCGGTTCCAGGCGGGACATATCTGTTCCGGCCATACCGGCAAAAAGAGCCAGCGTAAAGAAACCTGTAATCCAATTCGACATAGTACCTTCCCCTACAGCAGTCTCGATCCTTGAAAAAATGGAAAGAACATCCGGTCTCCCAAATGCTCTTTCCAATATAGTGTGCTGTCCGGCTTACTTTCCCTTCTTCGGCGCAAATTTCACTCGGAACAGATACCACAGACTTCCTGCCAGGCAGATGGAAGAATAGGTACCGCATACAATGCCCACCATCAGAGGAAGGGCAAAGTCGCGGATACTGGTAACGCCCAGCACATACAGCACCGCCACCATGATAAAGGTGGTCAGGGAAGTAAAGATGCTCCTGGACATGGTCTGGGTAATGCTCTTATTCACCACATCCTTCAGGTCGTCTTTGTGGGTCATCACCGACATATTCTCACGGATACGGTCGAAGATGACAATGGTGGCATTGATGGAATAACCCACAATGGTCAGCATACATGCCACAAAGGTATTGCTCACGGACACTCTCGCCACCGCATAGAAGGCCAGCACCACCAGCACGTCGTGCAGCAGCGCGATAATACTGCTGACGCCAAATCGGATATCCTTGAAACGGATCCTGATATAGATCAGCATAAATACAATAGCCACTGCCACCGCGATAATGGTGTCGGATTTCATTTCATTACTGATGGTGGAGCTGATGGTCTCCGTGGTGATCAGCTTCTCGTCCACGCCGAAATTGCTCACCAGCATTTCATTCACCGCATCCCTCTGCTCCACGGTCAGGGAGCTGGTCTTAAAGATCACCTCGTTGGAGTCCTGTACCGTCTGGATCTGGACTGCCCCGGTGATTGCCTCCATAAGAGGCACCACCTCCGCGTTGGCCTTGTCCAGGGTCATCGCCTCGTTGAAGGTGACGGTAGTCTGAGTACCTCCCTTAAATTCCAGGCTGTAATTCAGCGCGTCCCCCGAGGACGCCTTATGCACGCCCATTGCCACAAAGCCCGCAATCACCAGGGCGGCGGATATACCGAAGAAAATGCCCTTTCTGGACAGGATGTTCAGCGCCTTATGCTCCTTTCCCACGCCGTAGAGCTTCTCGCTCTTTAATCCCAATGCGTAGAAAGCATACATGATATACCGGGTCACCACCAGGGCGGTGAACATGGAAAGCGCAATACCCAGGGCCAGAGTCTGGGCAAAGCCCTTCACGGAACCGGGGCCCAGCACCCACAGCACCAGGGCGGCGATCAGCGTGGTGATATTGCCGTCGATGATGGCCGACAGCGCCTTGTCAAAACCGATCTTAATGGCATTCTGCACCGTCTTCCCGGTGGCAAGCTCCTCCCGGATACGGGCGAAGATGATCACATTGGCGTCCACCGCCATTCCGATGGACAGGATGATGCCCGCTATACCGGACAGGGTCAGCGTCATGTCAAAGCCGTTGATCAACAGGACTACCAGGGCCGTGTAGGACACCAGGCCTATGGCGGAGGCCACGCCGGAAATGTAATATACCGCGATCATAAAGATAATGACTAAAATAATACCGATAGCCGCCGCCTTCAGGCTTGTGGAAATAGCGTCCATACCCAGCTGCGCCCCCACCACCTTGGAATGCAGCTCCTGAAGCTCCAGCTTCAGGCCGCCGATACGGATGGTGGAAGCCAGGTTTTCCGCCCGCTCGAAGGATTCCATGGGGGAAATCTGTGCATTGCCGTCGGTGATCACCGCATTGACGCTGGGAGCGCTGATAATGCTCCCGTCATAATAAATTGCCAGCGTCTCGCCCTTCTCGAAAGCCCTCTGGGTGGCCTGGGCGAATTTTTCCTGGCCTTCCTCCGTCATCACAAGGCTGACGGCGTACTCATAGCCCAGATCCGTCTGCATGGAGCCTGCCGAAGCGTCCTTCACGTCCGTCCCCTGTACCATAATGGATCCGTCCGCCAGCAGCTCGTCGATGGTCTTATTCAGGGTGTAGGCAAATCCCACGGTACCGTCGGGGTTCTGCACATACTGCCCGGTATAATTCACATTGCCCTCCGAGTCTGTCTCCGAAATGAAATACAGGGCACCGGGACGGCCCAGCTCCTGTAAGATCCTGGTGGCATCGTTTTCCCCGGGGATTTCAATGTTGATCCGGTCGCCCCCCTCCTGATAAACGATGGCCTCCGTGCTGTAATTTTCCACTCTCTTCTGGAGCTTCGCTATGGTATCGCTCATATCGGTGGCGCTGGGATCCTCGTCCCCCACCACCTGATAGGTGATGCTGACGCCGCCCGCCAGATCCAGGCCGAGCTTGATGTCCGATGCACTTCCGTCTCCCTCCGGATTCACGCCAAAGATGTCCACATAGGTGACACCCGCCAGAATCAGAAGGACACAAAGCAGGATAACGATCGCTTTGTTCTTTTTCATTGTTCCTTCGTCCTTTCTATTACTGTCTTTCTCTTTTTATCGCCGGCTTTCTGCCAGATCGCCATTTCCGGCTTTCTATTCATCCATTGCCTGTCCGGCTGTCAGCCGGCTTCCTCCGCCTCCGCCGCCTTCAGCATAATGGCGCACTCCACACGCTTTCTCTGAAGCTCGCAGCCCACGTCGTAAGCGTCGTTAATGCTGCCGTGGAAATTGTAGGAATTGGCCGCACAGCCGCCGCTGCAGTAAAATTTGGCAAAACACTTTCTACACTTGTCCTTGGCGTAGACATTGCAGCATTTAAACTCATCCCTGATATCCTGACGGACAATGCCCTCCTCCACATTTCCCATGAGAAATTTCTCATTTCCCACGAACTGATGGCAGGGGTAGAGATCCCCCCAGGGGGTCACCGCCAGATACTCCGTGCCGGAGCCGCAGCCTGACAGCCGCTTGGCCACACAGGGACCGCCCTCCAGGTCGATCATAAAGTGGAAGAAGTTAAAACCCCTTCCTTCCCTGCGGCGTCTGATCATCTCCGCCGCCAGCTTATCGTACTCCGCTTTCAGCTTTGGGAGATCCTCCTCCCGGATGGCATAGGGATCCGAGGGCTGGGCCACCACAGGCTCCACGGAAATCTGTTGGAAGCCCAGGTCGGCCAGATGCAGGACATCCTCGGAAAAGTCAGGATTGTAACGGGTATATGTGCCCCGCACATAGTAGCGCATCTGCCCCCTGCTCTCCGCCGCCTTCTGAAATTTCGGAACGATCATGTCATAGCTTCCCTGGCCGCCCCGGAAAGGGCGCATCCTGTCATGAACCTCCCTGCGCCCGTCAATGCTTAAGACCAGGTTGTCCATCTCCCGGTTGGCAAATTCCAGGATCTCGTCGTCCAGCAGTACGCCGTTGGTGGTCAGGGTAAAACGGAATTTCTTGTTATGAGGCCCTTCCAGGCTTCTGCCGTACCCCACCAGATCCTTTACCACCTGCCAGTTCATCAGCGGCTCCCCGCCGAAGAAATCCACCTCCAGGTTCACCCGGTTGCCGGAATTGGCCACCAGGAAGTCCAGCGCCTTCTTTCCCACTTCCAGGCTCATAAGCGCCCTCCTGCCATGGTACTCTCCTTCTTCCGCAAAGCAGTACTGGCAGGCCAGGTTACAGTCGTGGGCAATATGGAGGCAGAGTGCCTTGACCACGGTCTGGCGGTTCTTAAAGTCAAACACATAATTTTCGTATATATCCGGGGCAAACAGCTGTCCCGCCGCCTCCAGCTCCAGCACCTCGTCCACAGCCTCCCCGATCTCCTCCTCGGGATAGGGGATGTTTGCAAGGTTTAAGACAGCCGCCCGGATCGTGGCGGCATCCTTGATGCCTTCGTTGACAAGGGGCTCCACCAGTGGGATCATATCGTACACAATCTCATCCACCACATGGACGGAACCGCTGTTCACATCCATGACAATATTATACCCGTTGCTTTTGTATAGGTGTATCACAGCTTCTTTTTCCTTTCTCAAGTGTAAGGACACAGAGCCTTTTCCCGCGGATAAATCGCAACGAAAAGAAGCAGCGACCGGAATCGCTGCCACTCTTGTACCACAACGCCCAATTATTTAATCTTCTCACAGCTCTGATTTCCTACAGTGCAGGAAGTCTTGCAGGCTGACTGGCAGGAAGTCTGGCACTCGCCGCATCCGCCCTTCTTCATGGACTCTTTCAGATCTCTGGTGGTCAGCGTTTTAATATGCTTCATTCTAATATAGCCTCCTTCATGGATATTCAGTCATCAGACCATTCAAAAGCAATGACATTATAGCATATTCAGGGCTGTTTGTAAAAGACTTTTTTAAAAAAGTCAGCTGAGCATTCCGCCCAGCATTCCGCCCGCAGTGCAGAGCACCAGCGTGGTGATCGTGGAATCGCCCAGCTGCCCCGCAGGCTCTCCCAACACCATGGAAATGCCCGCCAGCACGATAAAGTAAGCGCTTCCCATCAGAAGCCCCCACAAAAACCTTCTGTTCCTGAGCTTCTTCCCCGCCACAAAGCCTGCAAAAAACGTAGCCGCCACATAAATGGCAATGATGGCAATGGAGACAACGCTCTCCTTCAGCCCCAGCTTATAGAGCAGAAAAGCCAAAACCGCCAGGAGCGCTCCCGTCAGTATGTAAGAAAAAAGCAGCGTTTTGAGAAGAAATAAAACAGGTATGTTCCCTTGCTCCGTTGTCTGTTCCATCCGTGTTCCCCCTGTCTGTCTATAAATTTTCTATAAAATAATATGCAGAAGGTTCCTCAAACTTGACAACCGGCAGGCAATCCTGTATATTTAACAGCAAATACATTGAAAAAGGAGTGAATTTTTTTGGATGCCCCAGGTGTCATACAACTTATTATCGTAATTGTTCTTGTTTTTCTGTCATGCTTTTTTTCTTCGGCCGAAACGGCGTTTTCGACCGTCAACCGCGTGAGGATGCGCACTCTTGAGGAGGAAGGCAGCAAACGCGCCGCCAGGGTCAACAGGATACTGGAAAACTACAGCAAAATGCTCAGCAGTATCTTAATCGGAAACAACATTGTAAACCTTACGGCTTCATCCCTTACCACTACGCTGGCCATGCGGGTGAGTGTGCCCACAGGTATTGCAACCGGGATCCTGACCATCGTTATCCTGCTCTATGGCGAAATCGTCCCCAAGACATGGGCCATGCTCTCTTCAGAAAAAATTTCCCTGGCTTACAGCGGGATCATCTATGGATTAATGCAGGTAATGACGCCTGTTATTTACATTGTGGATAAAATGGCTAACGGGATGCTGCGCCTGCTGCGCATCGACCCCAGCAAGAAGATCACCACCATGACGGAGGCGGAGCTGCGTACCTATGTGGAGGTAAGCCATGAAGACGGCGTCATCGAATCGGAAGAGCGCGAGATGATCTACAATGTGTTCGATTTCTCCGATGCGCAGGCGAAGGATATCATGATCCCCAGGATCAATATGGTGACTGTGGACGTAAACGACAGTTACAGCCAGGTCATGTCCGTCTTCCGGGAGTCCATGTACACCCGGCTTCCCGTGTACCAGGAGGATAATGACAATATCATCGGGCTCATCAACATTAAGGACTTCATCCTGTGCGAGGATGAAAACAATTTCCACATAAAAGATATCCTCAGGGATGCACACTATACATATGAATATAAGAAAGTGGCCGACCTGCTGTATGAGCTGCGGGAGACGACCACCAACGTCACCTTTGTCTTAAACGAATACGGCGCCACCGTGGGTATGATCACACTGGAGGATCTGCTGGAGGAGATTGTGGGTGAGATCCGCGACGAATACGATGAGGACGAGGAGGAACTGATCCAGGAGGTCGGCGACCGCACCTACCTTGTGGAGGGCAGCATGAAGCTCGACGATATCAACGACGAGCTGGATACGGAGCTTGACAGCGACGACTACGATTCCATCGGCGGCCTTATCATTGAATGTCTTGACCGTCTCCCCGAAGATAACGAGGAGGTAACGCTGGAAAACGGAATCCATCTGAAGGTACAGGGAATCGAGCAGAACCGTATTGTCAAGGTACTCATGACCCTGCCGGAACCGGCTGCTGAGGAAGACGAGGAACCGGGGAAAAAGGAGGACGCCACCGCATAGCCGGCATTTCTCCCGGAGGATATTCCTCCGGGAGTCATCCTTTAGGGGGAACGAAGGGGCCTCCGCTAACCGAATCTTCCCAGGATATAGTCCTTCGTCAGTCTTTCCCTGGGATTTGTAAACAGGATGCGGGTAGCCCCTGACTCCACCACCTCGCCTGTGAGGAAAAATGCCGTGTCGTCTGACACTCTTGCAGCCTGCTGCATGTTATGTGTCACCACTACCACGGCATACTTTTTTTTCAAATGTTTCATTAATTCCTCGATCTTCAGTGTAGATACCGGATCCAGGGCGGAGGTGGGTTCATCCATCAGAAGCACCTCCGGCCCCACGGCCAGAGCCCTGGCAATGCATAACCGCTGCTGCTGCCCGCCGGACAGCCCCAATGCCGGTCTGTCCAGCCGATCCTTTACCTCCTCCAGGATTGCCGCACCCTGCAGTGCCTCCTCCACAATCCGATCCAGCTTTCGTCCCGGCCTGATTCCATGGATTCTGGGGCCGTAAGCGATATTGTCATAAATACTCATGGGAAAGGGGACCGGCTGCTGAAATATCATCCCAACCCGTCTCCTGAGCAGTGTGATATCCACTCTCCTGTCGTAAATATCTTCCCCGTCCAGCAGGATATGTCCTTCTATCCGCACATTCCCCACCAGGTCGTTCATACGGTTGATACACTTCAAAAAGGTGGATTTCCCGCAGCCACTGGGGCCGATCAGCGCCGTGACCGCATGATCCCTTATCTCCATATCCACATCCCGCAGCGCGCGCTTATTCCCATAGTACAGATTCAGATGTTTTACTGAAATTTTACTGTCCTGCACATTATTTCCCTCCCCGCCTTCCATCGGCGCCAAAGCCGGCTGCAACAGCCTTCATCAGCAGGTTTATGAACAGTACAATGACTGTCAGCACGCACCCCACACCAAAAGCCGCATCGTATTTCCCGTTCTGCATCTGCAGATACAGCTCCACGGCCAGGGTTCCTCCGGACTCAAAAATCCTGTCCCCGAGCGCCCGTAATCTGTCCGCCGGCCCTCCTTCCAGCCGAGGCAGGAACCTGCCGCTGCCGGCGGTAAAAAGCAGCGCTGCAGACTCCCCCGCAATCCTGCCCGTGGCCAGGAGGATACCGGTCAGGATTCCCGGCATGGCGGAGGGCAGAAGCACGGTGCGTATCATCTGCCATCTGCCGGCGCCCATTCCCAGGGCGCTGTAACGGTAGCTCTCAGGCACTGTCCGCAAGGCTTCCCGGGTATTGCGGATGATCAGCGGGAGCACCATCATCGACAACGTCAGCGCTCCCCTCAGCAGAGAATAACCCAGCTGAAGTGTACCGCCAAAAAATACCATTCCAAACAGGCCGTAAAGAACGGACGGAATGCCCGACAGAATCTCTATGGTAAATTCCGTCAATTCCACCAGTTTCCCCGGCTTTGCGTATTCATTCAGATAGATTGCCGCCCCCACGCCCACCGGGACGGCCGCCAGCAGGGCCATCACGATTATGTACAGGGTATTGACCAGATTTCCTGCAATCCCCACCGTCTGCCTCAGAGCGCTGGTGACGGATGTCAGAAAGCTCCAGCTTACCGACCCGGCTCCCCTGGCAAAGATATAACCGATGATCCCTAAAAGCAGCGCCGCCGAGGCGGACGCCGCACCGTAGACCGCCGCCGACAGGAACAGCTCTGACGGGCGCCTGCTCCTTTGATATAAGGAATCGTTCACTTTTCCACTGTCCCCTTTTTCATAATATGTCTCAGCCAGATATTGATCAGGATCGTAAACACAAACAAAACCAGCCCTATGGTAAAGAGCACCTCCCTGTGCGTCCCCTGGGAATATCCCATTTCACTGACAATGGCCGTGGTCAGGAATCTCACCGAATGAAAGGGCAGCGGCAGGTTGACGCTGTTCCCCGACACCAGTGTGATGGCCATGGTCTCCCCCATGGCCCTTCCCACCCCCAGGATCACAGCCGCTGCCACACCGGGCCTTGCAGCAGGCAGAACCGCCTTGAAGACAGTCTGTATGGGGGAAGCTCCCAAAGCCAGGGAGGCTGCTCTGATATCCGGCTGTACTGCCCGGATGGCCGTCTCACTGACCTGGATCACCGTAGGCAGGATCATAACGGCCAGCACCAGGGACGCACAGAGCAGATTTGCGCCGCCTGTGAACTGATGGGTTTCAGAGCCCGCGAAAATCCTGCGTTCCAGGCGGTACATCAGAGGATTCAGCAGATATATCCCCAACAGCCCGTAAAGCACGGAAGGAATTCCCGCCAGCAGCTCCACTGCAGCCCTCACTGCAGCCGCCCCCCTTCTGCCGGACATTTCCGCCAGAAAGACTGCAGTCAGAATCCCTGCCGGTACACCGAACAGCGCCCCAATCCCCGTCCCCAGCACAGAGGTCAATATGATGTACAGGATACCGTATTCCGGTTCCGTTGCAGTGGGCTCCCAGACACTGCTGAAGAGAATTTCCTTTACCCCCACCTTAAAAAGGGCAGGCAGCCCCTTCAAAAGCATATACAATGTGATTGCCGCCACCGCAGACACCGCGGTAAAGCTGCATAATGCGAAGACCGCCTGCATTACTTCCTCCGCAGCTATTCTCCCCTTACGACTCTTTTCCAGCATTTCCGCCTTCCCATAACTCCCGATCACTTCAGGATATTCCATACTGTCACGCTCCATGATGGTCTATGACAGTCTGGAGCGCATTTGAAAGATGTTCCACGGCACATAGCCCCTACCGTATTCTGACATACCCGAGCCGCTCCGCAACCGCCTGCCCTTCCTCGCTGTAGACAAAGTCAAACCACAGCCGTACGATTTCGTCCTGCTCGTCAATCCCTCCCCTGGTCACCATGATGAGGGGAGCGCCCAGGGGATAGCTGCCGTCCCGGATATGCTCCGCGTCAGGCGCTGCTCCCCCCACCGGCAATACCTTCACCGTGTCGTCCACCATATCCAGGGACAGGTAGCCGATTGCCCCGGGTACAGACGCCACTCTCGCCAAAACGGCTCCATTACTGTCCAGCTCGTTTGCATAGGCACACTGCCCCTCCACTCCCAGCACCTCCTCAAAGACGCTCCGGATACCGCTTCCAGCCTCGCGCCCTGTCACCACCACAGGAATTTCCGCACCCCCCAGTACGGCCCAGCTGGAAACGGCGCCCTTGTAGATATCGGCAAGCTGTCCGCAGGTCAGCCCCGACAACCTGTTAGCGGGATCCACACACACCGCGATTCCGTCCAGCGCCACAAGGTTTTCCACCGCGCCGCCCGCCTTTTCATCCTCCTTTAAATTTCTGGAAGAATTGCCGATATCCGCATCCCCGGAGAGCACTGCCTCAATTCCCGCACTGGATCCCACAAGCTCCGTAGTCACTCTTACCTGGGGATACTTTTCCATAAAGAGCTCCGCCCAGGCGTTGGAAAGCTTTTCCATGGAGGTGGAACCCGAAAGCTGCAGGGATCCCGAGATCCGGGAGGCATCGGGCGGCATTGTACCGTCCCCTTTCCTTCCTTCCGCGCAGCCCTCCGCACAGGCACTGACCAGAAGTGCGGCGCAGACACTCATAAAAAGCCTTGCCAGATATGTAATTTCCCTCCGCAAATCAAAAAAAGCCCTCCGCACAGTTTCTATATACTATGCGGAGGGCATGGCCATTGTTACGCTCTGACGTGTTTTCGTTTTAATCTGCCTGCTGTCCTGTCATTCCCGTCCCCGGAAAACCGGGACAGTATATCCATACAGATGATATAGGCCAGCACGGCGCCCGCCCAATATTCACCGATGATCTCAATCTTATCGGGATGGATGAGGTACGTATACTGGGAAATGCTCTTTGTTATATCGCCGTAATCCCCATACTTTTCGTTGTCCAGCAGGAACAGGGCATTCTCCGGTGCCTGGTTTGCCAGATGGTTTGTATACATGGCCTTCAGGCCGATATCCCCGGCGTCAGGGCATTCTATCACCCAGCAATAGGTCTCGCCCGCATTCAGCTTCCCATCGATATGCACCTTATAATAGCTCTCACTTTTCATCCGCTCCAGCTTGATATCCTGGGAAAAAATCTCCTCGCCGGCTTCATTATATATCGAAAACCGCAGCGTCTCGCCCTTTACCTTTGTTTTATCGAAAAGGACTGCGAATTCGATCGCTGACAGATGCCCCCTCTGGGGTACAAAATACTGTGTCACTACGCTCCGGGGCGCCAGTACCTCCGTGGATTCGTAAAGCTCGCTCATCGTCCTGCTCACATAAAGATCATGAACCAGATATCCCGGCCATACCCCCAGGATAAAACCGATCAATAACAGTGTCAGTATAACTCTTATCATCCATATGATGCGCAGCCTTTTATCCATTTCCGCCTGGCTCCTCCTATCTGCTGTCAATGACCATTATATCTGTTTTTGATATAAAAGCAAGTCCTTTTGACAGGCTGCCGTTGCCCTGGCTGCTGCCTGGCGTTCCATGTGATTTATTCCCGGATGGTTTCCAGGATTCCGTCTGCGATGGCGCGGGCTGTCTCTCCGAACCGCTCGTCAAACAGCCTGTTGTCCGCATCCGTATTAATGAACCCAGCCTCCACAAGCACAGAAGGCATCTCCGTCCTGTTCAGTACTACAAGGTCAGGCTGTTCATTTACCCCCTGGTCTTCATAGCCCGCCTGAACCAGCCGTTCATTGATATTGCGGGCAAGCCGCGCCGCTTCCCCATATCTGTTATAGACCAGCGTCTCCACCCCTGTATACTGGTTCGGATAGGGGCTGGAATTACGGTGGATGGACACAAAATAATCGGCGCCCACCGCATTTCCTTCCATTGCCTTCTGATAGGGGGACTCGTAAACATCCGTCGTCCTGGTATAATAAACGTTTACGCCATTTTCCTCCAGAATGTGCCCTACCGCCAGCGCCAGTGCCAGCGCATCATCCTTTTCCTGTCTTCCATTGTAGACAGCTCCCGGATTATTCCCTCCGTGTCCGGCATCCAATACCACCAAAGCCATTATAGTACCCTCCGCATACCTTTCTATAGGATATGTGAAGGCTCCCTCCAAAGTTCCACGCTTTCTGTAATGTTTTGTTTGCTATGAAACAGCTGTCGGGGTATAATGAATTTGCATTGGAAAATTTATCAGAACAGCAGGAGCAGCTATAAGATGAACAGAGTATTCGGTTTTTTTCAGAAACATTATTACGCGGTCGGATTATGCGCCGCATTATCCATTGCCTTTTTACTGCGCGCATCATGCCTGTCAACCATCCCCAATATCATTCATATAGACGAGGCCGCTCTCGGTTACAACGCGTGGTGCCTGGCCCATTTTGGTGTTGACAGATATCTCAACGAAACGCCCGTTTATCCCCAAAACTATATTTATGGCGGGCAGAGCCCTTTGTACACTTATCTTACTGCCCTGTTCATCCGCACCATAGGGAATGGCGGGCTCTCTCTCCGCCTTGTAAGACTGCCCGGCCTGATTTTCAGTATGCTGGTCGTAATTTTCAGCATTAAAACGATCCGTCTGGTCTTCGGCAGCAGGAAATTGACTCTTTCCTGTGCGTTCCTGGTTTCTGTCCTGCCTTATTTTATCATGCACGGCCGCCTGGGCTTTGACTGTAATCTGATGTTTGGATGCTGTGTCATAGCCCTATATACCATCGCGAAATATGTGTCCACCCAAAAGGCGGCTGATTTATGCATATGCGGCGCCGCCTGCGGCCTTATTCTGTATTCCTATGCCCCAAGCTATATCCTTGTCCCGCTGTTTTTGTCCTTCACCGCCCTGTATCTCCTTTTTGTTAAGAAGATCAATATCCCCAGGACTTTTTTATGGGCAGTCTGCGTCTGCGTCAGCAGCCTGCCAATACTGCTGTTCATCATATCCCTGCTGTTTAAGCTGGAGCCTTTTGAATTCCTGGGCCTGCATATCTATCCCTTTGCCTCCGGCAGGGTAAACGAGATCAGCATGGAGGATTTCTGGACAAAGGTATGGCACGCCATACAGATTACCCTGACTCACGGCGGGCTTGTCATAGATTCCGTGCCCAAATATTGTACCATGTACCGCATCTCAATTCCTTTCATAATCCTTGGCTTCCTGATGTCCCTGTACCATTTTTGTGTTTCACTGCGCACAAGGCGTTTCCATTATTCCGCCCTTTTTCTGCTTTTCTTTATATCGTGCACAGTCACGATAGGGCTGGTTGATGCGCCTCAGATTTACCGGGCCAACTATTTCTTTGCCGGCTACACCTATTTCCTGTTCCTTGGCATACACTCCGTCTGCCATTTTATAAAATTTTACCGCCGGCCTTTCGTCACGGTTCTTACCGGTACGTATTTCCTGTGCGCCCTGGCATTTATCCGCTATTATTTTACAATGTATGAGATTGTGTTATATCCTAACTCTGCATATTTCATCCCTGCCGTTGACGCAGTCAGCTTTGCAGAATCCGAGCTGTGCGCCGAAACCGTGTACATTGATTCCATGGAATTTCAGGAGGTGCAATTATTTTTCTCTCCCATATCCCCGTATGAATGGGCCGGTCTCCGCTGCGAAGGCGGATATGGGCATTACAATTTCCGGGTGGACGGCGATACGGATATCTCCACATCGAACGCATATCTCGCCCGAAAAGAAAATGCGGAATTTATCAAAAGCATTAATGCTTTTGAAATTCCGCATGAAACGATCGAATATGAAAATTACTATTTATTCTACTTTACAGAAGAGCAGTGATCAGCGGTTCTGGTCTACCACTGCGCCCTTGATATCCTCGGCCAGCAGCTTCATCTTGTCGAGGATATTCTGCACCTCCTGCTGTACGTCCGACTGAATCCGGTCGAGGGACACCATTTCTTCCGTAGGCATTTCCTCCAGGATTTCCTCCTGCTCCTCGCGGTGCTCCTTCTGTTTCTCGATGAATTCCTCCTGTTCTTCCTTTTCTTCCTTGATTTCCTCCGCCTGTTCTTCCCTCTTCTCGGTCTCCTCGTCGATATGATCCCTGCCTTCCTCGCAGACCATCCCGACAATCTCATCCCTGGCAGCATCCAGCACATCCTCCGCCTGTTCCTGGGCATCCGTCATGGCATGATGCTTGAGCCGCTCAATCCGTGTCCCGGCGATCACAGCATTTTCCTGCATGATCTGGTTTTCGTTTTTACCTAATTCCGCCTCGCGCACAAGCTGTTCCTGCTGAAGGTTTTTCAATTCAGCGGCATAATCCTCCTCGCTGACCTGGCCTGACTCATAGGCTTTCTGGAGATCTTCGCTGCGGGCTTCCACTCCCGCCTTCTCCTCCTCCAGCCGCTTCCGATCCTCCACCAGCTCCGTAACATTCTGGCGCCTGTTTTCCATGTCGTCATCAATGGCCCTGTCGCCGGCAAAAGCGTCTCCCACTATCTTCAAAGCCTGCTTCTGCGCGTCCTTCTTCTTCTGTTCAATGCGATCCTGCAGGGAGCCACCTTGATTGTTCAGATTTCCCGCAAAGACAGTCTTCCTGCCCTCCTGTTTCTTTCCTGCTCCCTCCGTGGTCAGGCTGCTCTCAGGCTGGCCGCCTGCAAACAGGGTGATATTATTATCTACCTTCATCGCTTACCTCCTTGTAATTTTATCCGGTAAAACTGTAAACAAATATACCGCTATGATATATATCGGCTTTCTGGGTTGAAAGATTATCGTGTTTGCGACATTTTCCGGGGGGTTGGTTACATGTGCCCCGCATGATATTCAGTTTTGCACAGATTTTTCTTGGGGTTCCGCCGGGGGCGCTCTGCGAAGGATAAGAAGCTTTGCTTCTTATCCTTCCACGTGCTTCGCACTATATTTTAAGGCATAGAGGTACCCGGAGGGGAGCGAGCTCCCCTCCGGGTACCTCTATGCCTTAAAATGCAGAGCTCATGGCTAACGTGCGAATTGTGACTGGTAGAGGGTGGCGTAGAAACCGTTTTGCTTCAGGAGGGTTTCGTGGTTACCCTGTTCTATGATGTTGCCGTCCTTCATGACCAGGATGATATCTGCTTCCTGTATGGTGGACAGCCTGTGGGCTACAATGAAGCTGGTGCGTCCCTGCATCATCTTCGCGAAGGCTTTCTGGATACGGACTTCCGTCCTGGTATCAATGGATGAGGTCGCCTCGTCCAGTATCAGCATAGGCGGCAGGCAGAGCATGACCCTTGCAATACATAACAACTGTTTCTGTCCCTGGGACAGGCTTCCGCCGTCCTCGGATATGACCGTGTCATATCCCTGGGGAAGCCTTTTGATAAAGCTGTGGGCATGGGCGGCCTTTGCGGCCTCAATGACCTCCTCGTCTTTGGCTCCCGGCCTGCCCATCTTAATATTGTCCCTGATGGTTCCCGCTCTCAGCCAGGTTTCCTGAAGCACCATACCGTAGCTGGTGCGAAGGCTTCCCCTGGTAATCTTTCTGATATCCGTGCCGTCCACCCGGATGCAGCCGCTGTCCACGTCATAGAAACGCATCAGCAGATTGATTACCGTAGTCTTGCCGCAGCCGGTAGGCCCCACGATCGCCACTCTCTGTCCCGGCTTCACGCTCAGATTGAAATTCTCGATCAGCTTTTTGTCAGGAGTATAACTGAAATAAACATTTTCCAGCTTTACGTTCCCTCCTGCCTTAGACAGCACCCTCGCATCCGGGCTGTCCGGAACCTGGGCCTCCTCGTCAATCAGCTCGAAAATACGTGCCGCACAGGCAAGAGCGTTCTGCAGCTCCGTAATAACGCCCGATATTTCATTAAAGGGCTTGGTATACTGGTTCGCATAGCTTAAAAAGCAGGAGAGACGCCCCACACTGATACCGCCCTTTATCGCCACCAGCGCGCCGAAAATCCCCACGCCGGCGTACACCAGGCTGTTGACGAAACGGGTGGCGGGATTGGTGATGGAGGAGAAGAATATGGCCTTCAGGGAACAATTCTGCAGTCTGCCGTTGATCTCACCGAACTGCTCCTTCACCGCCTCCTCCCTGGAAAACGTCTTTACGATCTTCTGGTTTCCGATCATTTCCTCGATCAGGGATGTCTGCTCGCCCCTGGTCTCGGACTGCTCCTTGAACATCTTGTAAGTCCTGGTGGCTATAAATCTTGCCACGAGGAAAGAAACAGGCGTTATGCATACCACCACCAGGGTAATGGGGACATTGGTGTACAGCATGAAACCCAGTGTTCCGAAAATGGTCAACACCCCGGTGAAAAGCTGGGTGAAGCCCATCAGCAGGCCGTCCGCAAAGGTATCCACGTCGGCGATCACCCGGCTGACAATATCGCCATAGGCATGGGCATCCAGATATTTTAACGGGAGCTGCTCCAGCTTATGAAAGGCATCTTCCCGGATATCCTTCACCACATGGTAAGTGATATGATTGTTGCAGGTATTCATAACCCACTGGGAAACGGCGGTGACGGCTACGGCAATCCCGATCTTTTTCATAATAAAGAATACGCCGTTAAAGTCCACTGCCCCTTTTCCCAGCAGTAAATCCACCGCGTCTCCGGTGAGGATGGGAATGTACAATGTCAGGATCACCGTCACCGCCGCCAGTACCAGCGACAGTCCCACCAGCAGCCAATGTCTGCGGATATAATTCAACACCTTCTTTAAAGTCTCCATCTGCCCTGATGTTTTTTTCTCCGTCTTAGCCATATTTCCTCTCATTCCGCCGTTTAAACGGCATTACCTTGCAAACAGCCTTCCCTTTAAACTACGCCTTCCTCTCATCAGGATACTGGGAATAATAGATTTCCTGGTAGACCTGACACCCGGCCAGCAGCTCGTCATGGGTGCCGATACCGGCAATCTCCCCGTCGTCCAGCACAATGATCTTATCCGCATGGCGGATGGTGGAAGCCCTCTGGGATACGATAAAGGTGGTGGTACTGCCCTCCAGGGCGCGCAGCGCTTCCCTCAGCCTGGCATCGGTGGCGTAATCCAATGCCGACGCGCTGTCATCCAGAATCAGGATTTCAGGCTTCCTGACCAGGGCCCTGGCAATGGTCAGCCTCTGCCGCTGTCCCCCGGACAGGTTTTTGCCGTTCTGGGCGATTTGGGCGTCCAGCTTTCCCGGCTTGCCTTCCACTACTTCCCGGGCCTGGGCTGTGTCGATTGCCTGCCACATTTCTTCCTCCGTGGCGTCCGGCTTTCCCCACTGCAGGTTGCTGCGGATGGTTCCCTTGAACAGAACCGCCTTCTGGGGCACCACGCCGATACGGCTGCGCAGGGCTTCCTCCGACAGAGAGCGGATATCCTGCCCTTCCAGGCGGATGGCACCCTCCGTCACCGGATAAAAGCCGGGAATCAGGTTCACCAGGGAAGACTTCCCGGATCCGGTTCCTCCGATCACGCCTACGGTCTCTCCGCGGTTGACCGTAAAATTCATATCCTGAAGCGTCTCCGCCCCTGCCCCCGCATAAGTCAGTGAGACATGATCAAACTCCAAAAACGGAATCCCGGATAAGCCTGTGCCTGCATGGCTCCCGGCGGACGCACTCGCGGACACGCCTGCAGCTGCGCAGCCCCCGGCGGATGCACTCGCAAAAATACCTGTCTCCGCATTTGCCATAGTCTCTCCCGAAGCACAGCCGGAAGCAGCCCCTTCTCCCGCCTGCTCCTCATTCCGGATTTCAAACACTCCCGCCACACGGTCAGCGCTGGCAAGAGCCTTGGTAATAGTGATGATCAGATTGGCCAGCTTCACCAATTCCACCAGAATCTGGGACATATAATTGATGATGGCTATGACTTCTCCCTGGGTCAGGTTCCCCACATTTACCTGAATGGCTCCTGTGTAAATCAGTGCGATGATGGCTCCATTTACAATAACATATGTTACAGGGTTCATCACCGCGCTGATCTTACCCGCAAAGGTCTGACTGTCCGCAAGAGCGGCCGTATATTCCCTGAATCTTCTTTCTTCTTCTTCCTCTTTATGGAAAGCACGGATCACACGGACGCCGGTAAGATTTTCACGCGTTACCCCAAGTACCTTATCCAGGCCGCCCTGCACTTTCTTATAAAGAGGCATGGTCCACATCATGATCCCAAATACCACAATGGCCAGCAGCGGAATCGCCACCACGAAAATCAGGGCGCTCTTTACATCGATGGTAAATGCCATGATCATGGCGCCAAACACAATAATGGGGGAACGCAGGAACAGTCTAAGCACCATATTTACCCCGGACTGCACCTGATTAATATCGCTGGTCATGCGGGTGATCATGGTGGATGTTCCCGCCTTGTCAATGTTGGTAAAATTCAGGCCCTGAATATGGTCAAACAACGCCTGTCTCAGCCGGGTAGAAAATCCTACCGCCGCTTTGGCAGCAAAAAACTGTGCCGTAATGGAGGAAACCAGTCCCACTATGGCAAGCCCCAGAAGGCAGAATCCCATTCTGGATACATATCCCATATCCTCGTTGGCAATGCCAATATCGATGATATTGGCCATAACCAAAGGAACCAACAATTCAAAAAAGGCTTCCAGCAGCTTAAAAAGCGGAGCCAGGACGGATTCTTTTTTATAATCCCTCAAATACCTCATCAGCCTCTTCATAGCAATCCTCCAATATCCATATATCTTTTGGACGGGCAATCAGCCTGTCAAGTGTATCCTGTGTAAGTATACCATAATTGCACCCGTTTCACTATACCGTATTTACAGAATCTGTCAGATACATTTATGTCACGCCTGCCGCCCGGATGCACTACCCACAGGCAAAGCCCTTCCGAAATCTGCAGACCGCCATAAGGTAGCCGTCGGGCACATCATATTCTTCCCAGATTAAATCACTTTCCCGGGGGCTCCCTCCAATGACACCCGCAGGAAATCCCTCCCGGAAGCTCCCTCCAATGACACCCGCCGGATGCACCTCCCCCGCGGGAAATCCCTCCCGGACGCTCCCTCCTATGACACCCGCCGGATGCACCTCCCCCGCAGGAAATCCCTCCCAGACGCTCCTTCCAATGACACCCGCAATTCCTTCCCCCGTGAGCTTCCCGTAGGCTTCTTTCCTGACCCACATGCGGAAAAACATCTGGCAGCGCAATTCCTCATCTCCACAGGCTTCCAGCGCCCGATATTCCGAATCGGCAAAAAAACGCTTCGCCAAAGACAGGACGCAGCCCCCCTGGAGTTTCTGGATATCCACGCCAATCTCCTGTTCTGATACACCGCAGAAAACAAAGTCCCCAGAATGAGAAAGATTAAACTGAATGGGATAATTCTCAAGATAAGGCTTGCCGTTTTTACCATACCGGTAACACGGCTCTGTCACTTTCCGCCCCAGGACCGCCAGCAGTCTTTCCATGGAAAAGCACTCCACCACCGGCTTCTGTGACACTGCGGATTTCCCCGGCGGCCCCTGCTGCTCCAGCGGACATTCCAGCCGCCGGGCGCCCTCCATATAATCCGCCAACGCCTTTTGAATCAGCAGCCCAGCACCTATGGCTGCGGCCTGAGCCCTGGCATTCTTTACGGAAAGCGCCTTCTGCCTGCGTTTACTGTCTAACCGTTGGGAGGCTTCATAGATAATGTCTCCTCCGCCGTCTTCCAGCATTTGTCGTATATTTAGCAGGTATCGTTTCTCCTGCATTCCATCTCTCCGTTCCATCCCTTCCCCTCCAAGGCGTACCTGAAACTGCCTTCCCGTCCATTTCCGCCGCTATTTATGGCATGTGTACTTCCGCCAGGAATCTCTTGGAGGGCTTCATTGCCCGGTGCCTTCCCCCTCCGGCAGCAGACCGTCCGCAGTATAGCGGTTCGCTGCGTTCCAAAGAAACCATTCCTCATATCCCGCATCATAAACTGCCTGTATCTGGCTGCGTATTTCTTCTCCGCTATATGAAATATGCCCCTTTACCCAGGTAGCGGTAAACGCCTGAAGCCAGGGACGCACTACAGCCCGCTGTCCCCGGGGCACTGATGCCAATTCTTCGCGGGAATCCGTCAGCGCCGCAAGCACAGTCTCATAGGGCTGGGCATCCGGCACCGCCAGCCCGAATACACCGTTTCCGTAATGAGAGGGATAGACCATGGGACATAACGCCCTGACAATTCCTCCCAACTTTACATAATCCTGCCCCACACCTTCTACATCCGTTTCGCTGCCGATGATCGTACCAAACACATCCGCTGTCACGGGTACTCCCCTTTCATCCAGCCTCTCCGATGCATATGCAAGGAAATCCGCGACAGCCTGCTGCTTCGGATATTCTTCCATGTCCACGCCATAATCCGCCTGTTCAGCATCCTCCCCTATGGGAAATCTAACATAGTCGAACTGTATCTCGTCAAACCCGTCCTGTGCCGCCTGCATTGCAATATCCGTCAGATATTCCCACACCTCTGTCCGGTAGGGGTTGACCCAGGCCAGGCCGTTGGCATCCACCACCGGCGTCTGATCCGGTTTTGTAAGCGCAAGCTCAGGATGGTTCTGTGCCAGGCAGGGATCCTTGAAACAGACAATTCGGGCTATTGTATATACCCCATGCTCCTTCAGCTGTGCCATCAGGCTTTCCATATCCCCGATATAAGCTACACAGGCTCCCATATCCCTGGCGCCCTCCAGTGACATGGTATAGGTAATCTGACCTTCGTCATTTTTCACATCTATGACCATGGCGTTCAGCTCCGTCTCATCCAACAGGGTCAGCATATCCTGAAATCTCACGCTTCCCGCCGTAGGGCCGGTAACATATATTCCTCTTACTCTGAAATGAGTATCCGCCCACGTTTCCTCCGCTGCTTCAGCCTGTCCATCCAGGAGGCTGTCTTTTTCCGATCTCCTGCTGATTCCTCTCTGAACCGCAGACACATCCGCCGTCTCGCCGCCTGTCAATCCTTCCGTTCCCGGTTCCGCTGCCACGTCAGCCGCAGCCCCTTCCATTTCCGGTTCCACTGCCACGTCGGCCGCAGACCCTTCCATTTCCGGTTCCGCTGCCACGTCAGCCGTAGACCCTTCCGCTCCCGGTTCCGTTGCCCCGTCAGCCGCAGACCCTTCCATTTCCGGTTCCGCTGCCACGTCAGCCGCAGCCCCTTCCGTTCCCGGTTCCGCTGCCACGTCGGCCGCAGACCCTTCCGTTCCCGGTTCCGCTGCCACGTCAGCCGCAGACCCTTCCGTTTCCGGTTCCGCTGCCCCGTCAGCCGCAGACCCTTCCGCTCCCGGCTGCACTGGCCCACCGGCCATCAGGGCTCCTCCTTCTCCCAGCCCATACCTCTCTATCAGCTTCATTCCTGTCACTACGCCCGCGCAGAGCAGCAGAATCAATACCACCGTAACCGCCAGGAGAATTATTTTCCTCCTTTTTCTCTTTCTGTCCCTTTCGCAGCTGCTCTGATAACTGTATTTCTGATAACTGTAGTTTCCCCTTCTGCGTTTTCCCATTCTGCCCCCTGCATACCTGTGCTTTTTCTCGCCCTGATTCACAAAAGCCGACAGCTCCAGCATTTCTGCTGGACGTCGGCTTTTATTCCCGCGGGCAATGACCTAAAACCGGCCGCACCTGTTTAATCCGCCTCCACAATACGCAGGCACAGTTCTTCCAGCTGCTTTTCATCTACCACATTGGGCGCCTCCGACATCAGGCAGGAAGCGTCCTTCACCTTGGGGAAGGCAATGACCTCACGTATATTATCAGCCTTCACCAAAAGCATTACAAACCGGTCAAAGCCGATGGCAAGTCCTGCATGAGGAGGAACACCGTATTTAAAGGCATCCAGCAGGAAACCGAACTGGTCATAGGCCTTCTCGTCCGTAAAGCCAAGGGCCCTGAACATCCTCTCCTGCACATCCGCCTGGAAAATCCTTACACTGCCGCCTCCCAATTCCACACCGTTTAACACAATATCGTAAGCCTTTGCACGGACTTTTCCGGGATCGCTCTCCAGGAAAGGCAGATCCTCCTCCATGGGCATGGTGAAGGGATGATGCATGGCCACATATCTCTCCTCCTCGTCGCTCCACTCAAACTGGGGGAATTCCGTCACCCAGAGGAAATCAAAACGGTTATCGTCAATCAGCCCCAGCTGCTTTGCTGCCTCGATACGCAGAGCACCCAGAACGGCCCAGACAATTTTCAGCCGGTCAGCCGCAAAGAGCAGCAGGTCTCCCGGTTCGCCGCCCATGGCAGTCACCAGCGCCTCAAGCTCCTCCTGCGCCATAAACTTTGCAAAGGAAGACTTGTATGTCCCGTCCGGCAGCACAGAGAGATAGGCAAGCCCCTTCGCGCCATAGCCTCTGGCAAATTCCACCAGGGCGTCTATCTTCTTTCTTGGCATTTCTGCCTGGCCTTTCACATTAATGCCCCTGACGCTGCCGCCTGCCTCCAATGCACCGGTAAACACGCCAAAACCACAGCCTTTTACTGTTTCCGAGACATCCACCAGTTCCATTCCGAAACGAGTGTCCGGCTTGTCGGAGCCAAAACGGTTCATGGCCTCGTCCCAGGTCATACGCTTTAAAGGAAGCTGCACCTCCAGCCCGATGGCCTCCTTACATACCCTGGCCACCATCCGCTCGGTGGCGTCGATCACATCATCCACATCCACAAAAGACATCTCCAGGTCGATCTGGGTAAATTCTGGCTGCCTGTCCGCACGGAGATCTTCATCGCGGAAGCATTTTGCAATCTGGAAGTACCGGTCATAACCGGAGCACATCAGAAGCTGTTTGAAAATCTGGGGCGACTGGGGCAGCGCGTAAAATCTGCCGGGATGTACGCGGCTGGGCACCAGATAATCCCTGGCCCCTTCCGGCGTGGACTTATTCAGTATGGGCGTCTCGATCTCCAGGAAGCCTTCCTCGCTTAAAAAGCTACGCACTGTAGTCGCAATCCTGCTGCGGAGCATCAAATTCCTCTGGATATCCGGCCTCCTCAGATCCAGATAACGGTATTTCAGGCGAAGCTCCTCCTTCGTCTTGGAATCCGCCTCAATGGGAAACGGCGGCGTCTCTGCCTCCGCCAGGACACGCAGGGACTCCGCCCGAACCTCAATCTCCCCGGTGGCCAGATTTTCGTTTACCGCGCCCTCGCGCTTTGTCACCTTTCCCACTACCGCCGCCACAAATTCGCTGCGAAGCTTCTCCGCCTTGGCGAAATTCTCCGGGCCGCAATCGCTTTCCTCAAAGATTACCTGTAATATGCCGGAACGATCCCTGAGATCCACAAAAATGATACCACCCTTATTCCTCTGCTTCTGCACCCATCCCATGACGGTAACGGTCTGTCCTGCGTTTGCCGCAGACAGCTCGCCGCAGCGATGAGTCCTTTTCAAGCCACTCATTGATTCTGCCATGTCCCTGTCTCCTTCTGTTCATTCTCTCTGTCTGATTTTATAACAATATAGATTCCTGTTCCCGGTTCAGGCCTCCTGCCTTTCCTTCCGGAAAGCGTTTCCCACACGAAGCCCCAGGTACTGCTTTTCTGTCTTTCAGATTTGATACTGATTACCGATTCGCTCCTGCTGCTGGCATCTGCCACATTTTACTTCAGCCCTTCAATTCTTCCTTATAAAATTCCTCAAATTCCTCATATCCCTGCGCCATCAGCTGTTCCTTCTGGAATTTCTTATTCTTATTCATACGCGCCACAAGCACCTGTGCACCGTCCTGCCGTCTCTCCTGCGCCTTTGCAATAATCTGGCAGAGCCGTTCACCGCCCACTCCCTTTTCAATCAGGTAAACTGCCTTTTGCGGCTGTGCGGGCACCTGAAACCCGTTCTCCAGAAGCAGCATGATAATCCTCTCAAATCCGATGGAGAAGCCGCATGCAGGCACCTCCTTCCCGGTAAATTTCCCAACCATTTTATCATAGCGCCCGCCGCCGCCACAGCTCCCGCCGTACTCCGGGATTGCCACCTCGAAAATGGTACCGGTATAATAAGACATCCCCCTGACCAGGGTAGCGTCAAATACCATCTGAAAGTCGGACGCTTTCGTGGCGCTGACGCTGTCTATAATTTCCTGCAGCCCCTCCGTGACAGAGGGCTCCAGCACGCCCTCCAGCTTCTCTGCCAGGTAGGCCACGCCGTTATCCGCCTTTTCCAGCCCCCGGTACAGCTCCAGGTATTTGTCCACAGCCTCCTTTGAAAAGCCGTTCTCCACAAGCTCCGCTTCCACACCCTCCACACCAATCTTGTCCATCTTATCTAAAATGATAAACACGCTGTCGTAAGACTCCTCGGCAAAACCACTGTAAGCCGCCATAGCCTTTAAAATCTGCCTGTCGTTAATACGGATTTCAAAACCCTTGAACCCAAGCTTTCCCAGGGTGGTGGTGGTAGCCAGGATCAGCTCAATCTCCGCCAGATTGGAGGGCTCTCCCAATATATCGATGTCACATTGCATAAACTGCCGGAAACGCCCCCTCTGAGGGTGGTCGGCACGCCACACATTCCCTATCTGAAGCGCCTTAAAAGGGGACGGAAGATTTGCCGTGTTGTTGGAATAATAACGCACCAGAGGGACCGTCAGGTCATAACGCATCCCCGCATCCACCAGTTCCTCCTCACTCCCGGCCTCCGCTACATTCAGCTTCTCACCACGCTTTAATATTTTAAAGATCAGTTTCTCGTTATCCCCGCCCTGCTTACTTGTCAGATTCGCAATGTTTTCCATGCAGGGAGTTTCAATGGAAGTAAATCCGAATTTACCGTAGGTATCCTTGATTACGCTGATCACATGGTCACGGATCTGCATCTCCTCCGGCAGAATATCTTTCATGCCCCTTACAGGCTTCTTGCTCAGCGCCATATTTTCTCCTTGCCGCCTGTGCGGCTTACCTTTCCTTTTTTCTCAGTCTATGATACTGTCTTTTCTTTCCGCTGTCAATGTTTCCCACGGAATAATTCGATGTAGAAATAATTACGCGTGAAACGGAAAATATCGTTCCACGCGCCTCTTATTCCTGTATATGCATCTGCTCCAATTGCACATCGTTTCTCTTTGAGATTCAACTGATTTTTGCCTGCACTTCCGATAAGATCAAATCAAGTTTTTCTCCATCTGTCATAAGCTTCCACCTCCATAAGCCAAGCTTACTACAAACCCGGTGCAATGGCAATTGGCATTGAGAGTATATATAAACGATATATGGTTTATCTCATACCTCCTTTTCCCTCTTAAATCCAAGGAAAAGCCACAGTAAGCTCCTCGCTTCACAGCTTCAAAATCATTTCGTCCCCGGCCGGAACAAATCCGTACTTCTCATAAAGCGGCCTTCCCGCCTCCGTTGCCTCCAGCCCGACCTGGCAGATTCCCCTGTCGGCGGCCCGGGCCGTCAGCAGTTCCAGAAGGTTCCACGCTATGCCCTTTCTGCGATAGTCCGGATTCGTGTACATATTCATGACATAGGCATTCCAGCCGCCCGGATTATGAACGGTGGGCATGACCTGATAAAAGCTGATTCCTCCGGTGCCGATCAGTCTGTATGCGTCATACACCAGATAAGCCACATGCATACCACTTTCCAGGCTCTCCCGGTAATATTTCACGGATTTCTCCCTGACCTCCCCCAAGTCAGCATCCTTCCCCAGCCCATTAGCCGCCCGCAGCGTCTCCAGCCTGCTCTCCACCAGCACCTCAAGGTCGTCCAAATCAGCCCTTCTATAATAATAGTAACCGATCTGTGCAAACAATATGGGAGTGATCCCACGATATGTCAGGTTCTCCGGCAGGATATCAAAGCACCCTGTCTCCGCCATCTCACTGTCAGGAAGCGCCTCCAGCCTGCTGATCTCGGCGGTAAATACCATCCCGCCGGTTCCCTTTTCCACATCCTCCTGCGTTCCATAATCACACAACGGCCTTATCTCATATTCCACAGCCCCGGATTCCTCATACAATTCCCGTCTGGCCGCCTCCAGGGGAGTTTCTCCCTCCTCTATGTGCCCGCCCTGTGTCTCCCAGGTGGTACGCTGTCTGTGGCGGCTCAGCAGAATCTTCCCCTGGTATCTGGAAAGGATCACAACATATTTATATCTTTTCAGCTCATTCAGCCCATAGATTTCACATCTCATACATTTTCTTCCTGCCCTGTCTGTCGCATACTTTCCACAAGATAACGGTGCACATCCCCGCGAATTTCAAAAAAGCTCTCCACCACCACAGGATCAAAATGACTCCCCGAACCCTCTTTCAGGATCTCAAAAGCCGTCTCCTCCGCCATCGCTTCCTTATATACACGCTTATTCACCAACGCGTCAAAGACATCCGCCACCGCCATAATCCGAGCCGCCAGGGGGATTTCCTCCCCTTTCAGCCCGCCGGGATAGCCGCTGCCGTCCCATTTCTCATGATGGTGGCAGGCTACATCCTTCGCCATCTGCACCAGCTCCGGATCCGCGTTGTCCCCCAGGATTTTCTCCACGATCTCACCACCCAGGCAGGCATGAGTCTTCATGATTTCGAATTCCTCCTGGGTGAATTTCCCCGGCTTATTTAAAATAACATCCGATATAAAAATCTTTCCCACATCATGCAGCGGCGCTGCATTGGGAATGCGGTCAGTAAACTGTCTGTCCACTATCCCGGGATAGGTTCCCTTCTCCAGCATATGCTTTGCCATCATAGTGACATACTGCTTCGTATTCCGCACATGCTGTCCCGTGGAATAATCCCTGCTTTCAATGATCGTAGCCATCCCCTCGATGACATTCTCCTGCATCCGTATCCTCTCACGGGTATGGTTTTCAATCCGGCGTGTCTGCTCCTCCACGCGCTCCTCAAGTGTGGCCTGATATTCCTTCAGCTCCTCCGCATACTTCATAGCCTTTTTCCGGTTTAAATAACTGGTGGTACAAAAATATCCCACCACGGCAAATATCAGCAGGCTCAGCAGAATATTGCGCCACAGGTTCATCTGCACCCTCTGAAACAGATCCACCGTATTTACCACCATGATCACAAACCAGTCCCGCTGAACCTCCTGGGAAAAAATCATGCATTCTTCCCCGTCTATCTCCATGATGACTGCCTCTCCCCCTGATGCGATCACTTTCCTTACCAGCTCCTGCATCTCCGGCATATCCTCAGCTGTCAGATAATTCATCCCCTTCTGGGCAGGATCGTGATGCGCCACCACAAGCCCGCTCCTGTCCACGATAAACCCATAGCCCTCTCCGTTCAGCTGCATATCCTCCGCCATCTCCTGCATCTCATCCATAACAATATCCAGCGAGACAGCGCTCTCCTCATCCGACAGGAGCTGGCTTACGGAGATCATGATACTGTCCGTCTGGGCATCCAGGTAGGGGGATACCACCATGGGCTTTCCGCCGCCCTCATATGCCGTAATATACCATGGCCGCTCCTGGGGGACATAGTCCTCATCCGGCGTCCAGCCAATCCCATCCAGATAGACACCGTTGAAAACACCGTATATCCCTGTGAAATTCTTGTCGATTGAGGCAGCGTAATCCTTCGATTCCTGAAGAAGAAAGCGCTCTAAATCCTCCGAAGCGGCACCATCGCGCATCATGGCATCCATTACCAGCCCCGTCACCTGCATGACATCGAGTCCCCGGAGCAGGAAATTGTTCAGCCGCTCGGCTTCCTGTGACACAGAATTTCTTCCTATGTTCACTGCATCCTCCATGGCTATGGAATAGAAAGAGCCAAAGGTATAGACTACAATACTGCCAAGCGCAAGCAGGGTGATAGTGAGCGTCAGGATATACTGAAGGAACCCTTTTTCCCTTCTTTTTTTCATATGGCTTTCCTCCGACAACATTCTGCATTATAAGATGGCCGCTCTGTTCTTGCCGCTTTCCTTCGCATTATATAACGCCGTATCCACGCGGGTACAAAGGGAGTCCAGAGTATCGTCCTCCCTCGCCTGGGTCGCCCCAAGGCTGACGGTATGTATCCCGGAATTAGGGAAATCAATTTCTGCAAAGCATCCCCTGATGCGCTCCGCCGTCTCAAATGCCGATTCTGCCTCCGTATCATGCAGCAGCACCATGAATTCTTCACCACCCCACCTCCCGGAAACGGCATTTTCCCGGCCGATGAGCTTCTTGTCCCGAAGTATGTCCGCCAGCCGCATAATGACCGCATCACCCTCCTGATGCCCATAAGTATCATTCACACGTTTGAAATTATCTATGTCCAGCATAACCAGGGAAAAATTCTCCTCCTTTACCTCCCGAAGTGCCTCCGCAATCCGCGCCTGTATCTCCCTGCGGTTACAGAGGCCGGTCAGCCCGTCCGTAATTGCAGCCGCCTTCAGGCTGTCGTTTGCACGCTCCAGCCGCTTATTCATTTCCTCCAGCTCCAGGGATGTCATGCTTATAAAGGTCGCCAGCCGGGATACCAGTGGCACCTTTGAAAGAGAGCTCTCCTCCATGGAAACAGGCGATACGTCCTGCTCCTTTTTCTCCCCCTCCCGCATGGCAGCAATGACAAGTGTTACGTTATGCTGGTTGAGGCTGCCGTTTGTCCGCAGGAATTCCCCGTGTGAAAAAAATCCGCTGGAGGGTGAGATTTCCCGAAAAGGCTGTATCTCAAAGGTAGGCTCCTTTGAAGTCCAGAAGGTACGTCTGGCGGCACAGGAGAAAATGTGCAGCAATTCCGGTCGAAAATCACATATCCTTTTACTGTCATTCCGTATGCTCTCCACAATCGTCCCGGGATCCCCATAGGAAATCCTCACTACAGATCCCACATCGATATCCGAAGTCATGGTGATGGATCCGTCCGCATTGCTGGCCACCGGGGTGCGCAGTATAGTAGTGTCATTATGCTCGTAAAACAAAGGGAATTCCAGCGTATTATAGAAGAAGTTTTCATCATTCCGGATATTGAGATACTTATGATATACATCATACGCCGGAATCCCATCCAGCTCCTGCAGAATCGACCCCTCAGACCTTGTGACGCGGAATTTCCTGCCAAGGGGCTTCCAGCCCGTGACATTGATGGACTCCACATAAAAATCCGCCCCGCCGTAAAATACGACGATAATCCCCCTGTCGGAGTACCCGGCCCCCCTTGAAAATACGCAGGAATCATCGCTGGTGATGTCATCGCTGCAGGTGACGCCGCCGAAAATCTGTATATCCGGCCTGATTTTCTTCAGTCCGTCACAGAAACGTGTGGTGGAACCCTCCGGAATGGTGCAGAATAATTCTATCGCCTTCACCCAGGGATTTCTCTCTGTTTTTTCTACAATATCACTTGTTATTTTGTCTACGGGTTCCCTTGAAAGATCGTATTGAAAGAGCAGTACCCGGGTCGTAGGGAGCTCGAAGAGCGTACAGACCACCGTGATCCTGCCTGACAGCTGACAGTCCACAATATTCCCGCTGGTGGAGCATCCCATGTACAGGGTATCCGGAAATATACTCTCGATATCGCTGCATACCTGTTGAACCACCTCCGGCTCCAATACCTCCGTATAGATTTGGAACATCATTTTTGTGATTCGGCCGGATTCGCACCATGCCTTAAAATCCGCAAGCTTTTGAGTAAACTCCCCTGAATCTATATACTCAAAGCGTATCTGCTTCATCTTCACACCCTCCTGTCTGTAGTGCCCGCTGATTTTCAATACGCAGGGAGTTTCCTCCCCCACGGTTTACGGAGCCGTTTCCTCCAGCAGCTTCCGTTTTCGTTCGATCATCTCGTCTATCCTCGCGATATACTGGGCTACATCCTTGACATTCTCGCACCGCTCGATGCGCCCGTCAGGGTACACCCTCTTTGATATGCTGCCTGCCCCGCAAGCCACTATGGTCTGCACTTCCTCCATAATGATACACACAACCCTAATTATGCCTTATTATCAGGTATTATCGAGTATTCTGTATTTCTACAATCACCCGATTAAGGTATTATTCAGTATCATTCAGACGAAATTTGATGTACTTTTGATGTACTTCCACCAAATTTGTTGTACTCTTTCTATCCGCAATAAATATGAATGCCTTAAAGGATTCTTCCATATTTATTATTGAGAAAACAAAACCATCTTTTCTGCCAATGCCTCCATTGAAGCCTTTTTCTTAGCCTCCGAAACCTCGGCATAGATATTCATTGTAGTTGCAATATCAACATGACCCATCACCGACTGGATTACCTTCAGATTACTCTCGTTCTCACAAAACCTTGCGCAAAATGTATGGCGCAGACTATGGCAAGTGAAATGAGGCAAAATAAGCGGCTCTCTGCTTTTCATTTTCGCTTCGTGAAGCTCGGCATCATTATACGCATCAATAATGCGCTCTAATGCCCTGTCTAAATCCTGTTGCAAAAATACCCGTCCAAAGCGATTCAGAAATACAAAGTCTGTATATCCGTCAATTTCTGTTGCGCAATAAATTCCATTGTCATGTTGGTACTGCTTAATTTCTTTCAGTGCCTGACGCACCTCCTTCACCATTGGAATCTTACGGATACCTGCATCTGTCTTTGGTGTTGAAATATATATCTTTTTTGGGGATTTATTCATCTTGCCCGCAAAATAAACCGCTGCATGGTCAACTGTAATAACCCCATTCTCAACATCAATATCTTTCCAGGTCAGACCACTCAATTCTCCAACCCTCAAACCCGTTCCTATAAAAAAGGTATAGATTGGTTTCCAGTGATCGTACACCGGGTGACCGTCCATGAACTCCAGAAATGCCGTCTGCTGTTCCGGCGTTAAAGCATTCCTTACACCTCTCTTAGCGCCTGTCTGCTTCTTTAGCTGTCCTAACACGTTATGTGTGGGATTCGTTCTGATAATACAATCCCTGACCGCCATTTCAAATGCAGGGTGCAATTCCCTTTGAAGATGTTCAACCGTTCCATAGCTAAGATTCAATTCTTCCATCAGCTTTTTGTAAAACAGCAATACATCTGAATATTTGATGTCTTTAACTTTACGGTTGCCTATGCCTTTCCTGACATATGCATTATACTGATACATATATCCCGCAAAAGTCCTTTCCGCCAAATCTTTCCGTGTTGCCATGTACTTGTCAAAGATGTCATTCAACGTCTGGTTCTTAGCCTGTCCACTGTCAATCCCGTCCAGTTTATCCCGTAATATCTGTTCTTCCCTCTGGCGAAGTGTAGTCAGATTTTTAGAATAAATGTATCGTCTTTTCCCTGCTTCATCAGCATAGGCGTATTGATACTTTCCATCTGAACTACGATAGCTTTCCCCCTTCCGCAATACTCGTCCCTTATTGTCCTTTCGTGATTTAGCCATAGCCACTCCTTTCTTGTTCGGAAAGAAGAAATCCTGTGCCTTACTTACGAGTTTTGTACAATAAGTCAACTCCCGTTTTGATAGTTTCTGTTATAGTCTGTTGATGTTTGTCAGAGTATTCCTTTAGAGTGTGATATTCTGCGTCAGACATCCTTATGGTTACGATACGCTCTTTTATGACATCCGATTTCGGACGCCCTCTCTTTCCCATAGGCACACTCCTCTCTACATCTACATACCATTATATTTTCCGTATTACGAAATGTCAAGTATTTTTCGTAATACGAATAAAAAACTTTTTGGCACATGGAAATCTCTTACTTTTCCACTCCCGGTTTTATTCTGCCGGTATACGAAAACTCTCCAGATACTTTTCAAAAATTTCGCAATCCACAAGTACAGCTTTTCCTACCTTATATGTTGCACCTGCTTCTTTCGCCCGTTTCTCAAAAGTGCTTTGGCATAAACCATAGAGCTTAGCTCCTTCCTTATATCTTACAAATCTCTTTTTCTCCTGAAATTTTTCAGACATATTTTCCCTCCTAACGGTGTATTTTAGCATGATAACTTTATCTGCTAATGACAATAGAAGCTGCCTGCTCCTGCTCTCATTAGTAGACAAAACAATCTGCTTTTCAAAAAATCCATACAGGTGACAGCTCATTACACTGTCCACATCGGTATCGCACCGTCATTTCAAACTGACCGGGAAACCCGGAAGTATCATTATCAAAGATATGCCTCATTGCCTCATGCAACTGCTGCACTTTTCGCCAGACATTCATCGCTCACTGCCTTAACTTCAATACCAGATTTCAGTATTCCCTCGTACACACTTCCACACAAAAATGGAAGCAGGCAGCTCTTGGCGTGTCCGCATAGCGGCTCCGCACATCCCACACGTCCCGTATGTATTTGCATATTCAATTATCAAGGTACACTCGCCAACCTGCGTTGACGGGCAGAAAACCCTCTGCCTGTTTTGGATAAAATCATTTCTGGACTTGCCAGCCCAAAAAGCACATAAGCACTCTCCGTCTGCTAT
>CATKXX010000028.1 GCA_949840935.1 uncultured Acetatifactor sp.
TGTAAAAAAATAAGCGTGTCAGAGTTTCTACACTCTGCACGCTCTCCTTTTTCTCTGCTATTTCAATAAAAAAAGAAATTCGGCAGAGGTTTAAAACCTCTTGTCGAATTTCATTCTAAAACTTATCAATTTCTATAAGATTTCTATGAAAGATTTCTATAAATCTCAGGACATTATGAGGAAGCCTGCGCAGGGAATCGGAAGGACTGTGCTCCCGCACAGCCATTCCTACGCAAGCTGGCCCTCCAGCACCCTGGCAGCCTCCTCTATGGCATTGGGAATGCCCGCGGGATTCTTTCCTCCGGCCTGGGCCATCGCCGGACGGCCGCCTCCTCCTCCGCCCACCAGGGCGGCAATCCCTTTGATCAGGTTGCCTGCATGGGCACCCTTCGCCATCGCGCCATCGGTAGCCATGGCAATGATGTTTACCTTGCCTTCCTGATGGGATAAGAGCACAACAACGCCCTCCCCAAGCTTTTCCTTCAGCTGGTCGCCCAGATCCCTGAGCCCGTTCATATCCACGCCGTCCACGCTGGCCGCCAGCAGCTTGACGCCTTTCACTTCCTTCACCTGATCCATGACATCCCCCAGGGCGTCCTTTGCCGCTTTGGATTTCAGGGATTCCAGCTCGGAGTGCAGGCTCTTGATCTCCGCCATGGCATGGCCGCACTTCTCCACCAGGGTGGCGGGAGTGGCCTTCAATGCCTTACTCGCCTCCTCCAGAGTCCTTTCCAGGTTCTTATAATAATCCAGCACGCCCTTTCCGGTCAGCGCCTCGATACGGCGCACGCCTGCCGCAACGCCTGCCTCGGACAGGATCTTGAACAGGGAGATCATGCCGGTGTTGGACACATGGGTGCCGCCGCAGAATTCCACGGAGAAATCCCCCATCCGCACCACCCGGACCTTCTCGCCGTACTTTTCCCCAAAGAGCGCCATAGCCCCGGTCTTCTTCGCCTCCTCCAGGCTCATGACCTGAGTCTCCACAGGGATATTCTCCCCAATCTTTTCGTTGACCAGCTCCTCCACCCTGTCCAGTTCTTCCCTGGTCATGGCGGCAAAGTGACTGAAGTCAAATCGGAGCCTCTCCCCGTCCACATAGGAGCCGGACTGCTCCACATGGGTACCCAGCACCTCCCGCAGGGCTCTCTGCAGTAAGTGGGTGGCGCTGTGGTTCTTACAGGTGGCGGAACGGTTTCCCTCGTCCACGGTCAGGGTGGCCATATCCCCCACCTTGATCATGCCTCCTGTCACCGTGCCGATATGGCCCACCTTTCCGCCCATAAGCTTCACGGTGTCCTTTACCTGGAAGCTGCCGTCGGCGGTGGTGATCACGCCGGTGTCCCCGTTCTGTCCGCCCATGGTGGCGTAGAAGGGGGTCTCCTCCACGATCACGGTGCCCACATCCCCGTCGGCCAGTGCCTCCACCAGCTCCGTCTCCGTGGTCAGAACAGTGATTTTGGAATTGTGCTGTAATCTGTCATAGCCCACAAACTCCGTGGTGACGGCAGGATCGATGGACTCGTACACGGTCACGTCGGCCCCCATGTAATTGGTCACCTTGCGGGCCTTCCTTGCCGTCTCCTTCTGCTGCTCCATGCAGGCGTGGAATCCCGCCTCGTCCATGGTAAAGCCCTTCTCCTCCAGGATTTCCCCGGTGAGATCCATGGGGAAGCCGTAGGTGTCATAGAGCTTGAAGGCATTCTCCCCGGACAGCTCCGTAACGCCCGCAGCCTTCATCTCCTCCTCCATCTGGGACAGGATGCTCAGCCCCTGGTCGATGGTACGGTCAAATTTATCCTCCTCCTGGGTCAGCACCGTCAGGATAAACTCGCTCTTTTCCTCCAGCTCGGGATAACCGTCCTTACATTCGCGGATCACAGTACGGCTTAAGTCCGCAAGGAACTTGCCCCGGATGCCCAGGAGCCTTCCATGCCTTGCCGCACGGCGGATCAGACGGCGCAATACATAGCCCCTTCCCTCGTTGGAGGGCATGATGCCGTCGCTGATCATAAAGGTGGTGGAACGGATATGGTCGGTGATCAGACGCACGGACACATCCACCGCCTCCTCCTTCTGATACTCCACGCCGGCAATCTCGCATATCTTATCCCGGATGGCCTTCATGGTATCGATATCGAACACGGAGTCCACGCCCTGCACCACCACCGCCAGACGCTCCAGGCCCATACCAGTGTCGATGTTTTTCTGGGAAAGCTCCTCGTAATGGCCCTTGCCGTCGCTCTCAAACTGGGTGAACACATTGTTCCACACTTCCATAAAGCGGTCGCAGTCACAGCCCACCTTACAGTCCGGCTTTCCGCAGCCGTATTCCACCCCCCGGTCATAATAAATCTCGGAGCAGGGGCCGCAGGGGCCCGCGCCGTGCTCCCAGAAATTGTCGCAGTCGCCGTTCTCGTCCCGGTAGAACCGGGTGATCTTCTCCGCCGGGATGCCGATCTCCTGGTTCCAGATGGCAAAGGCCTCGTCGTCCTCCCCGTAGATGGAGGGATAGAGCCTCTCAGGATCCATGCCGATGACCTCCGTCAGAAACTCCCAGCTCCAGGCGATGGCCTCATGTTTAAAATAGTCCCCGAAGGAAAAATTCCCCAGCATCTCGAAAAAGGTCAGATGCCTTGCGGTCTTGCCCACATTCTCAATATCCCCGGTGCGCACACATTTCTGGCAGGTGGTCACCCGTTTCCTGGGAGGGATCTCCTGTCCGGTAAAGTAGGGCTTCAAGGGCGCCATGCCCGCATTGATCAGCAGCAGGCTCTTGTCCGTGTGGGGCGGAACAAGGGAAAAGCTCTTCATCTTCAGATGTTCCTTGCTCTCGAAAAAGTCGAGATACATTCTTCTCAATTCATTTACGCCATATGCTTTCATGGGTTTGTCCTTCCTGTTATAAAAGATTCTTTCGATAGGATAACACTTTTTTCCCGCTTTGTATAGTGAAAAAATCTATTCGGAACGCATCCGGGCGAGGGAATACTTTTCCCCATACGCCTGAAACTGCCTCTGAAAGGCTTCGCTGTCCTCCCGGATATTGCGAAGCGACTCGTGGAGGTTCAGATTATGCCGCGCCATATCCGCCACACATCCGGCAATATTGGAGCAATGGTCAGCCGTGCGCTCCAGGTCGGTAAGCAGGTCGGCCCACACAAACCCCGCATCGATGGAGCAAAGGCCCTGCTGCATACGGAGGATGTGACGCGTGCGCATCTGCTCCTTCAGCTGGTCGATGACCTGCTCAAGAGGCTCCACCTGCGCCACTGCCTCCGGGTCGTCCGACAGAAAGGCCTCCAGGGATATCCCCAGGATTTCTTCCACAGCGGAACAAAGGGTCTTAAGCTCCGATGAGGCGGAGGCGGTAAACAGCAGCTCCTTTCCCTCCATTTCCTCCGCTGCCTCCAAAAGGTTTACCGCATGGTCGGAAATACGCTCAAAGTCCCCTATGATCTTCAGAAGCTTCGCCGCCTCCGCGTTATCCTCCCTGCTGATCTGCCTTGTGCTCAGCTTCACCAGATAAGTCCCCAGAATATCCTCGTAATAATCCGTCTTCTCCTCCCTGCGGCGCACGGACGCTGCCAGCTCCGGCGAGCGCTCCCACAGAAAGCTCATGCCCTCCTTTAAGGCCCTGACAGCCTCCCGGGCCATGTCCGCCGCCACCCCGCGGCAGCGCTCCAGCGCCACAGGCGGAGTGTTCAGCAGCCTCTCGTCCAGCTCCGGCTGTTCTTCGGGCTGTCCGGCGTCGGGCACCAGACGGATGACCAGCCTCTCCAGGAGGCCTGACAGCGGAAGCATCAGCAGGGTACACAGGATATTAAAGACCGAATGTGCCACAGCGATACCGAACAGCGAAGCGGGGGCCTCTAAAAATGCCGGCCGGAATATCCCCCTCACCAGGCTGAACACGGTCAGCCATACCGCCGTCCCTATCACATTAAAGGATAAATGCACCAGCGCCGCACGCTTTGCATTCTTATTCGCCCCCAGGGAGGACAGCATGGCCGTAACGCAGGTGCCGATATTCTGTCCCATAATGACGGGGATTGCCGCGCCAAAGGATATCTGCCCCGTGACTGCCAGGGCCTGCAAGATTCCCACGGAGGCGGAGCTTGATTGCAGGACCGCCGTGAGAAACGTCCCTGCTGCCACCCCCAGGATCGGGTTTTGGAACAAAAGAAAGAGCTCCTGAAAGCCCTGCACCTCACGGAGCCCGGAAACGGCCCCCGACATGGTCTCCATGCCGGTCATCAGCGTCGCAAAGCCCAAGAGGATCATACCCGTATCCTTCCTCCGCTCTGACTTACCGAACATGTAAAAGATGATGCCGGCCAGCGCCAGAGCCGGGGTCAGGGAGGATGGCTTCAGGAGCCTCACAAAAACATTGCCGCTGTCGATCCCCGCAAGGCTTAAAAGCCACGCTGTAACCGTAGTCCCGATATTGGCCCCCATGATCACGTTGATCGCCTGCTTCAGGGTCATAAGGCCTGAATTCACAAAGCCCACCACCATCACCGTAGTGGCCGACGAGCTCTGGATCGCTGCCGTAATACCAAGCCCTGTCAGCAGGCCCGCAATCCTGTTTGTCGTAAATTTCCCGAGAAGCGCCCGCAGCCCTCCCCCTGCCCGGCGCTCCAGTGCCTGTCCCATAATGTTCATGCCAAACAGAAACAGGCTCAGTCCGCCCACCAGTGTCAGCACATTGAAAATGTCCATAGAGTTTTTTCCTTTTCCTGTTTTTGATTAGTATTACTCCATGGACAATATTTTATCGGCTCCGCATCAAATCCGTAAATTTCTAATCAGCCGGCAGCCTCCATACCCGGCAATGATTCCCACTGTCACGCCTCCCAGGATGTCCGTTGGATAATGCACATACAGATACATCCTGGAAAAGGCGATCAGCACCGCCAGGAGCAGGGCCGGCTTCCACAGCCTCCCTTCCCCCGCAAAATAAAGCGCCGCCACCGCGGCAAAGGACGCAGCCGTGTGCCCTGAGGGGAAGGAGAAATCCCCCGGCCTCGGGATCAGAAGCCCCACCGCGGCATTTACATCACAGGGCCTGGTTCTCGCAAACAGCGGCTTCAGTATTTCGTTACACAAAACCAGCTCCAGGCACAATGCCGCCCCCAGGATCAGCCCGCTCTTTCTCGTCCTGGGGATCAGGAGCAGGACTGCCGCCAACAGGATCCAGACCATCCCCCTGTCACCCAGCCTGGTGATCAGGGGCCAGAAACCATCCCAAAAAGGGCTGCGGATCATCTGTATCCTGTTCAAAAGCTCTATTTCCATTTCCTAACTGCCCCTCTCTGCTATACCTATACCTATGCCTCAATCCACACAATTATGCTGCCCGGCCTGGGATATTCTATAAGAAGTATAGTCATATTCCGAATATAGCTCCCTGATGCAGTCATAGTATTCTTCTAAATTATCTTCTGTCAACAGACCTGACCCTGCATTGATCATCTGTAGTATTTCTGAGTTGATCCATTCCCCATAATGTATACTGTCGGTATAATTATCCAAATCCTCTATAATGTCAATCCGGAAACTGAAATCATATACTTGGACATTCTCAGCAGAAAGCAGGATTTGCACCCCCAATTTCTGTGCTTCCAGCTGACTGTCCAACTGCTTTGTCCTTACCAGTGCCTCCCAGTAACAGATACTATAAGGCGGAAAAAAGAAGTAAAATGTAGTATCCGGATATTCCTCGGCCAGCGCCAGAAAATTAACGCTCACATTTTCTTCAATCTGCCGGATATCCGCCTCTGTCAACTGACATTCTTCCTCTCTCTCCTCAAGCAGCTCGTAGGAAGACAGAACAATATCCTTTCCGAAGGTTTTATAAACACTCCAATTTCCATACTCATCCATGGTGGGAGTTTTCTGTCCTGACCTGGTATAATTCAGCACAGCTATCGTCTTTGGCAAGACCTCTTTGTTCAACAGATAATTCACATCGTTAAAAGGATTCCTGTCATATAAATACACCGGATAGCCTTCATATTCGTCCTGATACGCAGGTGCGTTCAGTCTGCTTCCATCCATACTGCACAAAACATTTCTCACATTGTCATTATAGGAAAAAGCCCGCCTGATATTTTCGCTGGATTCATGAAAGCTGGCTCCCGAATTTGCAATCTTGATTGCCTGCGCCCCCCAGAGTTCATCAAATTCGCTGCATTTGAAATTCTGGCACATGCTGGTTCCGGTAATGATGCTATCATAATCATAATATCTCGCAATTCCATCATTCTGATACCTCTCATCCTTTAGGGGATATTCCAGGAAATCCTGCCCCTTATGGTAATGCAAAAAGGGGTCAACAAACATGGTGATTCCTCCCCATACAATCAGTACAGCCACCGTACATCCAATCACCAAAAGATTCCATGTTCTCGCTTTCATACAGATTCACTCCTGTTTCTTTTCGAGACTGATTTCAAATTCCATTAAAAATTGAAATACAAAAAAGTTGTCAGGCCGGACAGGGAAACAATGGACCACACCAGTAACACCACACTGCCCACTGCGTTTCCTGCACAAGGCCTCCATTTCCTTTCCTGACAGTTTCGGGGAATCAACACCAGGAAAAGCGCCACCGTCAGCAGGACAGTAAGATGTATTGCGGGAAAGCGCCCTGCAAAAGCGCCGAGGAATGCCACATGGTCTTCTATATATGTAAATTCCAGCAGATCAAATTGCGCCAGCAGTCCCTCGCTCACTCGCCATTTCCAGGGCTTGAGCAGTTTTCCGAAAAGAATACCAGCCTGCTTCAAAGAATCCGCGCGGAAAATGAGCCATGTCAGGTCAATAAAGGTAAATGTCATAATCCAACGCAGGGCTTTGGGAATCCGCTCCCATACCTTCCCAAACAGCCTGCATAACACATTGGCAATCCCATGAATCACACCCCACAAAATAAAAGTCCAGGCTGCACCATGCCATATGCCGCTGAGCAAAAAGACGATCATGACATTCCCCATGGTGCGTACCTTTCCTCTCCGGCTCCCTCCCAACGGAAAATAAACATATGTGCGCAGAAAACGGGTAAGCGTCATATGCCATCTCTGCCAGAATTCCAGAATAGATGTGGCCTTATAAGGAGAACGAAAGTTCACCGGCAGGTCGAGATGAAACATATTAGCAATCCCACAGGCCATATCACAATATCCGCTGAAATCAAAATAAATCTGCAGCGTATACAGTACAGACAAAATCACCACATCCACAGCTGTCAGCATTTCGGCATTTCCAAACCCCCAGTCGGCTCCTCTGCCCAGAGCATCTGCAATCAGCACTTTTTTAAACAGGCCGACGGCAAACAGATAGATCCCCCTTGCCAGCTTGTCCTGATCCATCCTCTTTCTGGACGGTTCGCAAAACTGCGGGATTATCTCCCTATGCAGCACAATGGGGCCTGCCACCAGTTGAGGAAAAAAGGTGACAAACAGGACATAATCAACAAACGCATACCCCTTTGTCTCCATCCGAAAAGAATCCACCAGATAGGAAATCTGCTGAAAAGTAAAGAAACTGATTCCCAGAGGCATTAAAATTTTCCCTGCTGAATAATCCGTATGAAACAGCATGTTCACATTTGCAAGGAAAAAATTAAAATACTTAAAATAAAAGATCACACCCAAATTAGCCGAAATCCCCGCCCCCAGGAGCAGCTTCCGTTTTCTTATGTCCTTCTGTCGATGCATCAGGCCGGAACAGCCAAAGTTAAACAGAATACTTCCCACGATCAACAGCAGATACGTAATGTGGAAATAAGCGTAAAACCACAATGACATACCTGTAAGCACCCACTTTGCCGCCGTTTCTTTTCCCAGTCTGTTCAGGCCAAAATACATCAAAAGCGTCGTCGGCAGGAAAAACAAAATGAAAATGTAAGAATTAAACAGCAACGCCTAATCTCCTTTTATCTTTTCTAATCATCCTCTTTCTCAAGGATTTCATTTAATGCCTCCCTGGCATCCACGATCTCGTCGTGCTCCCCCTTATCCAGCGCCGCCTCAAAGGCTGTAATATAGTGATCCAGCTTCTTTCTGCGGTCGCCCAGGGCTTCCTCATACATCCTCTCCGCCCGCAGCAGCACCAGCCGGTTCTCCTCAAAGTCCCGGGGCTGAAGCTTTAAATAGGCCAGCTCCTCCATACGCCTGGTGATCTCCTCGTCCGTCATCTGGTTCTCCTGGCCTTTGATGATCATCTTCTGCTTCTCCCCCGTGGAGTTGACAGTGACCTCCACCTCCAGAAGGGAATTGATATCGTAGGTATATGTGACGTCTATGGATTCCTGCCCCCTGGGCGCCCTGGGGATCTCCACCATCAGCTCTCCCAGGTAGAGGTTATTTTTGGAAAAACGGCTCTCCCCCTGCAGAATCTTCACGCAGACCTTCTCCTGATTGTCCCGCACGGTATAGAGGCGCTCCGTATGGCTTGCGGGGATAACGGTATTCCTCTCGATAATGGGACAGAACCTCCCGTTCTCGTACCGGCCCTCCTCATATTCCACCACCACATCCGTACCCAGTGTAAAGGAGCAGACATCCGTCAGGATCACTTCCCTGACCTCCTCCCTGCGCTCCTTCATGGCAGCCTGGACGGCGGCCCCCAGCGCCACCGTCTCATCGGGATTCAGCTTCGTATCCGGGAATTTGCGGAACAGGCGGATCAGGAAATCCCTGACAAGGGAAAGCCTGGTAGCCCCTCCGATCAGCAGCACCTCATCGATGTCGCCCAGCTTCAGTCCCGCGTCCGACAGACTCTTTTTCACCGGCTCGCGTATCTTCATAAGGAGTTCCTCACAGGCATCCTCGTACTCCCTGGCAGTAACGGTCTCCTCCAGCATTTCCTCCTGGTACAGAAAGCTCATGACCACCTGATCCTTCCCGCTGATTTCCCGTTTCGCCTTCTCCGCCTGGCGGTACAGCCTGACCTGCTCCTTCTCATCCAGCTTTTGAAGCTGCAGCTTACGCTTCTGAAGAAACAGCCTTGCCATCACCTCCGTGAAGTCCTCGCCGCCCAGGTAATTGTCCCCCGCTACGGCCCTGACCTCCAGGATATTATGGTACAGCTCCAGGATGGATACGTCAAAGGTGCCGCCGCCCAGGTCAAATACCAGGAAACGGGTATCCTGAGTCTTGTCGTACAGGCCGTACGCCACAGCGGCCGCCGTGGGCTCGGAGATCATGCGCTCCACCCGAAGCCCTGCCAGCTCTCCCGCGCGCTTGGTGGCTTTCCTTCTCTTATCGTCAAAATACGCGGGGACGCTGATCACCGCCTCGGTGACCTCCTCACCCAGCCAGCTCTCCGCATCCTCCTTCAGGGCGCGAAGTATCATGCTGGACAGCTCCTCCGGCCTGAAATGCCTCCCGCTTAAGACATAATCCCTCTCCGTACCCATGCTCCGCTTAAAGGTCTGCGCCACAGAACCGGGATAGAGGCTCATACGTTCCCTGGCGGTCTCCCCTACATAGACATTCCCTTCTTCGTCCACACTGACCACGGAGGGCGTCAGGTTCTTCCCCAGCCTGTTGGGGATGATCCTAGGCCCCTCCTCCGAAAAATACGCTATCAGGCTGTTTGTGGTTCCCAAATCAATTCCTACTATCATGTACTCCCTCGTTTCCTGAATTTTTAACCTCTGAATATTTGTCCATTCGACTGAGTATACCTATGAGTCTCCAAATACCGTATGCCGGATGGCCAGCAGATACTCGTCCTGGGGAAGCTGTTCCAGCCTGCGCTCAAGACGTTTTCGCGCATCCTGATCCTTTCCCTGCCTGTGCAGGAGCAGGATGCGGAGTGCTTCCAGCTTCTTACAGTAGGGGCTGGTACAGGAATGGCAGATTTCCGTGCCGCTTTCCTGTTCCAGAAGCTCCTCTGCCGCCCCGGGCGATATGAAAAAGCAATCCAATACCCTGTAATAAAGCCTGTGCCGCGCCCTGTTAAACAGGACATCCTGCGCCCTGGACGGCTCCTTTTCAAGCCATGCCCGCAGCTTCTCAACATATTTCAGCCCCCGCCTGTCATCCCCGCAGACAATGCAGCCGAAAATGGCCTTTGCCAGAAGCTCATGCTCTCTCCAGCCCTCCGCATTGTAGACGATTGCTTCCTCAAAATGCCGAAGCGCCATCTTCCCGCTTCCATACATCAGCTCTGACCACGCCGCCTCCATATAGTAATCGCTGTAAAGCTGCTTATTTCCTTTATATTTCACGCGTCTGGCGCACCTGCTGACAGGATCCTCCCTCGCCAGGCCAAGCTTCTCTCTCCATGCGGCCAGCAGTTCCGCCGCCTTCTTCCCGTCGCCGCTTTTGCCATACAGCCTGACGCGGTGCATGTAACACTGCCAGGCATCGTTCCTGTAAAGCCGCTGGTAAATTTCGTCAGCCTCTGCCGTCTGCCCCATCCTGAGCCTGCATTCCGCCAGCCCTGCCAGGCTCTGCAGGCTCCGCTTCCCTCCTCCCACAAGCTTCTCCAGCTGCAGCTGTGCCGCCAGCGCCCTCCGGTAGTCTCCCAGAAGGGAATAGATTCCCGCCATATCCTCATAAATGGCGGCGGACAATTCCTCGTCCCTGTACAGTGCGGCCCTTTTCATACAGATCAGAGCCTTTTCAAAGTCCCCCGTGTACCGGCAGACAAAGCTCAGGCCGTTCAGCGCATAAGAGTTGGCCGGCTCCAACGCAAGGGCCTTCTCAAAATCCTCCCTCGCCTCCTTGTAATGATGCGCCGCCTTATGGAACAGCCCGCGCTCCACAAACATATAGCTGTCAGGATAATGATAGAGATATTCCGTCAAAAGCTTCAGGCCCTCATCATACAGGGATATCTCTCCCCGTTCCACACGATTGCGATACTTCTCGCGGAAATGACGCAGCTTATTGCCCAGAATGGATAATTCCATTGTCTTGTTGGTAAGCTGGTAACGGTAGGCGTTCAGAATATCGCTCTTTATCCCGTTCTTTTCCGCATCCTTCAGTATCTTCTCCAATTCTTCCCTGTAGCCCAGGTCAAGGTATACCTTTGCCACATATTCATATGCCTTCATAAAACCGGGAAAACAGCGGCTACACTGCAAAGCGCTGCGGACGACTCCTGCAGCGTCCAGCTGCCTCCGGTAAGCCTCCAGGGAAACGGCATGGGCTGCAGGAATCTGGTACTCCTCCACCAGCCTTTCCGTCAGCTCCAGGCACTGACCGTATTCCTCCAATTCAATCAGGATCTGCGCCTGCTCCAACAGGATTGCTGCGTCCTTTCTGCTGCCCGCCAACACCCCTTTGCTCTCCTCCACAGCCTTTCTGAACTGCTCTCTGTCCTGAAATCCCAGATTATAATAACACTGTATGCGGATCAGGCCAGCCTGCCTGAGCCGGTCACGGTCTCTCTCCTTCTCCTCCTCCGGCTCGTCAGTCTCCAGCTTCTTATGCAAAGCCTCCTCCCAGGCATGCGTCATGATAACGGAGTCTTCGTACTCCGCCTCCTCCACATAAAGCTTCGCCATAAGCCCGTCAAACTCCGCCTCCCTTTCGGGCGGAAGCTGCTTTTCTATATCAACGGCCAGCCGGATGCCCCTGGCGATCTTCCCGTCCTGCAGATAGCACCAGCACAGCTCCAGCGCCGTCTCCCAGCTTCCATTTGCGCGGTATTCCTGCTCCATCCCTCTCTCAAGCTCTGCATTGATCTTGACCAAGAGCTCCATAAAAGCTTCGTCTGAGCCGCTGGCCAGAACCTTTTCGGCACATTTTTTCGCCTGCCTGTACTCCCCCTTTTCGTAATACCATTCCGCAAGGCGCACATTTGCCATATAGTGATTATCCGTCTCCTCCTTCAGCTTCTGGAAGAGCTGCGCCGCCCTGTCCCGGAACCGGCTGTTTCCGGACTGCTTCCACAATAGCTCTGCAGCGTTATAGCACACCATTGCGTCCCCTGGATATTTCTCCAGAAGCCCTTCCATCAGGGCCACCGCTTTAGAGGCATCCCCCTGTCTGTTCAACAGGTTTCCACGGCATATTTCCAGGACAGGATGGCGGATGCCCAGACGATCCGCATTCTCAATGTTCTGCGCCGCCTCTTCCAGCTTATCCTCTGCGAGAGCCTGCCAGGTTCTGTCATAATATTGCAGAAACAGATCATAATCCCCGTCCTCGGGCCCCTCGAACTGCGAAAATTCCACATCCTCGCCGTGTTCGCATTTATTCAGGATATAGCGTATGAAATCCGCCGGGAACTGCTCTTTCAGCTTCGCCGCGTCATGGATCAGGGAAAGCTTTTTATCCAGCAGCTTCCACACCCCGGTGGGAAGCTTGAAATGCTCCGTCAGAAACCTCAACAGCTTGAACCTGCAGTTTTCCTCATCCTCCAGGGCCAGAAAGCAATCCGCGGTAAAAAGCTCTTTCCAGAGCGCCAGATCCTGCCGGGTATGGATATTCCGATAGATTTCAGCAGCCCTCTCCACCCACAGGCCGGAGGGCGTGGTGTCCCTCTGAGGCTCCTCCTGCGCGGCATCGCCCTCCCTGGCCAGTATACACGCCTCCTCATACGCGCTGCGAAGGCGCCGGAACCCCTCCGGGTCATCCTCGGGATTCGTCACAGCCAGTCTTTCACGATAAGCATTTTTGATCCTTTTCTCATCCTTTGTTTCATCCATTCCCAGAATCTGGAATACCTCTGTCCTGTTCATCCTGCCCATCCTTTTTCCCCATAAAATCACAAAGAGAGCAGAATGCAGCTTCTGCCCTCTCCGAACCTTTTACCTAAAAAGTAAACTTATCTGCAAAATATGCATCCAGTTCTGCAATCGCTACGCGCTCCTGCTCCATGGAATCCCTGAAGCGCACGGTAACACAGTTGTCCGTCTCAGAGTCAAAATCATATGTCACACAGAACGGAGTCCCAATCTCATCCTGACGGCGGTATCTCTTACCGATATTCCCTCTGTCGTCAAATTCGCAGTTATATTTCCTGGACAATTCCGTATAGAGCTTCTCCGCACCCTCGCTCAGCTTCTTGGAAAGGGGCAGGACACCGATCTTCACGGGCGCAAGGGCAGGGTGGAAGCGAAGGACTGTGCGCATGTCGCCGCCCTCCAGCTCCTCCTCATCATAAGCCGCGCAGAGGAACGCCAGGACAACGCGATCCGCACCCAGGGAAGGCTCCACGACATAAGGTATGTACTTCTCCTTCTTCTCATCGTCGAAATAGGTCATATCTTCACCGGAGGTATTGGCATGCTGGGTCAGGTCATAGTCGGTTCTGTCAGCTATGCCCCAGAGCTCTCCCCATCCAAAAGGGAACAGGAATTCAATATCCGTAGTACCCTTGCTGTAGAAAGAAAGCTCCTCGGGACTGTGATCCCGCAGGCGCATCTCCTCCTCCTTCATGCCAAGGGACAGCAGCCAGTCGCGGCAGAAGCCTCTCCAGTATTGGAACCACTCCATATCCGTACCGGGCTCACAGAAGAATTCCAGCTCCATCTGCTCGAATTCCCTGGTGCGGAAGGTAAAGTTTCCGGGAGTGATCTCGTTGCGGAAGGATTTCCCGATCTGGCCGATGCCGAAGGGAAGCTTTTTCCGGGAAGTCCTCTGCACATTCTTAAAGTTCACAAAAATACCCTGGGCCGTTTCAGGACGAAGGTACACCGTGTTCTTCGCATCCTCGGTGACGCCCTGGAAAGTCTTGAACATCAGATTGAACTGCCTGATATCCGTAAAATTATGCTTTCCGCAGCTGGGGCAGGGTATGTTCTTTTCTTCCACGAAATCCCTCATCTGCTCCTGGCTCCAGGCGTCCACACTCTCCTCAAGCTCAATGGCATTATCGGCGCAGTAATCCTCTATCAGTTTATCAGCACGGAAACGCTCATGGCATTCCTTACAGTCCATCAGAGGGTCGGAAAAGCCTCCCAGATGCCCGCTTGCCACCCATGTCTGGGGATTCATGAGGATGGCGCAGTCCACGCCCACGTTATAGGGATTCTCCTGTATGAATTTCTGCCACCAGGCCCTCTTGACATTATTCTTTAATTCCACGCCAAGGTTGCCGTAATCCCATGTATTGGCAAGCCCGCCGTATATCTCCGAGCCGGGATACACAAACCCTCTCGCCTTGGCCAGCGCCACGATCTTTTCCATTGTCTTTTCCATTTTCCTCTACCATACCTTTCCGTCTGTCTTGTTTTGTCTCTATGCGCCCTGTGGAAGCAGCTACTTCAGCAGAATATATACCGGGCCCTCGGACGCTGTGCCGTCCACGCTCCCGTCCTCCGCCATAGCCGCATTGTCACTGATATACTGCACCTTCCCGGGGCAGTACACATACATTCCCTCCGGCGCAATGATGAGCTGCCGGTCGGCAGCCTGCCGCAGCTGATCCGCTGTGATCATGCCATCACTGTCGTTTACCCCCTTCAGGGCGATATCCACATTGTACCCCTGGGCGGCGGCCTCCCCCACGGTTCCATAAAACAGGCTTCCCTCGTTGAAGCCCGTATAGCTCCCGGCGCTGTCATACCGGTAGACAATGCACACACGGCCCGAACCGTCCTCCAGAGCCTCCGCCTTCTCCAGCTTCACCGGCACTGTCGTACCGGCCTGGCTTGCGGTATTGTACCGGGCTGCCTCCTCCGCCGCCATGGAAGACAATTCGGAAATACTGTAGTAGTCCTTTGCGTCAAATTCGCCTACCAGGTATTCCGTTACCTCCCCCGTCTTCGCAATGGAGATCATGGGCCTGTCTATGGTATCCGGAACCCCGGCTTCCCCACATCCTGTTATCATCAGTACCATGAGCAGAATTCCCAACACCGTCTTTAAGCTTCTTTTCATATTGATCATGCCTTTCCGCAGCCTGCCGTTTGGGACGCAGGCAGCACGCCTGCTTCTTCCAGGCTGTGCCAAACTATTGTATCAAAAAAGCACCGTTTTTTCAACAGAGAGTTTGCAGAACCTCCAGGCTCTTAAATTCTTTTCCCACAAATTGTTTCATATAACGCGCCGAAACCTGCTGCAGCTGCCCCAGTACCGTCTCTGTCACATTGAAGGTGTACAGCCTCTCAATCGGGCTGGATGCTATGTACTGCAGCGCATAAACCGTGGATTCGTCCAGCTCCTCATCCACAGGCGGCCCCGGGAATTCCCCGTTCACGGCAATGGCCTTACACTCATAGATACAGCGGATCAGAGGGTCGGGCAGGGATGGGGCGCACAGGGCGCGCAGCGTCTGGTACAGCAGCTTCATCATCTCCCGCTCGTCATTGTTCTCCCTGGTATAATAATCGGCCACCTCCGCAAAATACATCCCGTAATACGCACCGATATAATCCGTCCTCAGCTCTTCAAAGTAATTCTGAATATCCGCCTCCACCACTGTGTAGGAGCTTTTTCCCTCATACAGCCTGAATGTACCGAAGGAAAACGGGTTGGTGGCCGCTGCCAGGCGGTTCGCCGGCTTTCTCGCCCCTCTGGCAAAGGCGGACAGCTTTCCCCTCTCCCTGGTCAGAAGGCTAATATGTCTGTCGTATTCCCCCACGGGAGTCTGCTTCAATATGATCCCTGTCACACATATATATTCCTGCATCCCTGTCCTCTCCCGCTCCGTCGTGCCCTTTTGCATCCTCCTGCCTGGCGCAGGCTACAAAGGAAAGATAGTCCTCAATCCTGCCGCTGCTCTCAAATTGCTTCCAGTATTCCAGATTCATTTCCCGCATCCCCCGATTCGTAAAATTCGTATTCGCTTTACTGGTTAGGGTCTGCATTTTTCCCTATTCTATTCCCTGATTGACGTCCTTCGGGTTATATCCAAAATTTTTCAGAAGATAGTCGCTGTCCCTCCAATCCTTTTTCACTTTCACCCACAATTGCAGATTCACCTGCATTTCCAGCATTTTCTCAATCTCAGGGCGGGCTGTGGAACCAATCTTCTTCAGCATCTGGCCGCCTTTCCCGATGATGATCCCCTTATGGGACTCCTTTTCACAGATGACGGTCGCTTCAATATGGCAGATTTTGCCTTTTTGCTTCATACTCTCAATGGTGACCGCCACGCCGTGGGGGATTTCCTCCTCCAGCAGCCGCAGGGCCTTCTCCCTGACCAGCTCCGCCACAATCTGGCGCATGGGCTGGTCGGTGATAGTATCCTCGTCATAAAACGCAGGGCCGAAGGGAAGGTACTTCAGAATGCATTTTACCAGCTCACCGGTATTATTTCCCTTCAGGGCGGACACGGGGACAATCTCCTGAAAATCCATCTCCCTGCGATAGGTATCGATAAAGCCTATGATGTCTTCTTTTTTCACGGTGTCTGTCTTATTGATGACAAGGATTACAGGCGTATCGGCCTTTTTCAGCTGTTCGATAATATGGCGCTCCCCTGCGCCGATATAGCCCGTGGGCTCCACCAGCCAGAGGATCACGTCCACCTCCCGCAGGGTATGCTCCGCCACATTGACCATATAATCCCCAAGCTTATTCTTCGCCTTATGGATGCCGGGAGTATCCAGGAAAACGATCTGGCCTTCCTCCAGTGTCAGAACCGTCTGGATACGGTTGCGGGTAGTCTGGGGCTTGCGGGAGGTAATAGCGATCTTCTGCCCGATCAGCCGGTTCATCAATGTGGATTTCCCCACATTGGGCCTGCCGATCAGGGTGACAAAGCCTGATTTATAGGATGGGTTTTCTTTCATGTATTTCCTCTTTCTTTCTGTAAACTTCGGCCGCTTTTGGCCTTGGATAAGATTATATCAAATTTTCCCAAAAAAGTAAACGCACAGAAATCGCAAATACAGCAATCTCTGTGCGCATCCTTTCTGAAAACATTTATGCTATCTTAACTGTCCCTCCCCGCCCATCATCCGCGTCATCTCCTCGATACGGTCAATGGGGAAGGGCGGCATTGCCAGCGGCTTCATGGCGATGGACATCAGCTTCATGGGATTGTCATCCGCTGCCACGCGGTTAGAGCTGAAGCTCCCGCATGTCCTGCAGCGATGAATGATCGCCCACTCTCCGTCCTTTCTCACCCAGACCGCCACCGGATCCATAAACCCACCGCAGTCGGACTGCCGGTCTCCCGGCTCCACGTCTACATGCAGGCTGGTCAGGCAATTCGGGCAATGATTCCTGTGGCCGCTTCCGGCGCCCTCCGGCACTACCGGCCTTCCGCACAGCTTACAGGTAAATGTTTCCTTACAGGGGTGATTTTTGTAATACCCCTTTTCAAAAGATCTCCTTTTATTATCTCTGTTCACTTTTCCACCCTCCTCCGCTTCTGCGGATATAATCTGACTCTGTCGGCTCCTGTCAGGAGGGTTTCATTTTTCTGATGATCCGCTGCACGCTCTTTTCCGTCAGAAAATACTCCTCGGCAAGCTCTTTCACAGAGCTGCCCGCCTGGAATTTTTCTAATATGCATGCGTTTCTGATCTCCAGCTTTTTCCTTGTGCCCGTGGCAGACCCCCAAATCCTCTTTTCTTCCGCCTTCCTTGGGATGTAGAGCATCTGCCCGTCCACATATTGTTGTACAGAAGCAAGTACCTCCCGGGGGAGAACTTCTTCCGCCCTGATATAGCCCATAACGCCCTCCTGATCTTTACTGTCAGGCTGCAATGGCTATAGCTCTTTTACGCAGCGACAGCCATTGCTATCGCACGGTTTCCTTCTTGTTCTTCATGAAATTTACCTTTTCCTTTCTGTCATATGGTCATGAAATCATTATATCATCCCGTCCGCCAAACGTCTACCTCCTGTTTTCTTGTGAAGCGAACAGGTTCCAGCAGGGCCTTTCCCTGAAGCCTGTGTTTACATGGTTTCCCTGAGCCTTTTCATCATTGACTGGAACCGTTCCTCCCGGCGCAGCTCCGAAAGACAATCATCCTGCTCCATCCCCTTCAGCACGCTCTGCCTGATCTCGACGCAGGGCTGCAGCTGCATTTTTTCTGCAGAGAAGGCGGGATAAAAAAGTGTCTGATTGGGCAGGTTCACACCTCTTATCAACCGTTCCATGAATTCCTCCAGATAGTCTAACGCCTCCTGCTTCCTTCCCAGCCGCAGGTATACCTCCGCTATAACCCCTGCCCCCATGCCGCCGCCCACGCCAAACAACTCCTCCTGTCTGCGGAAGATATCACAGATTTCCAGGCTCTTTTCCCTGTCAAACCCCATATTGTCCCCAAGCATTATCATGAGGCAGGTCTGTATATCGTTGACACGTTTATACAGATTTTGCTGCACTGTCTCCAAAGCCTTTTCATACTCTCCCTTTTTCTGGTACAGCTGTACCCAATGCAGGGTAAAGTCCGCCGTGTTTACAAGGGTTTTCTCCAACAGCATCTCCGCCCTGTCCAGATGGTTATCCGCAAGCTCCAGTGTGATCAGCATAGAAATTGCGGGCAGATAATACGGCGACTCGCCTGCCGCATAAATCGCGCCTGCCAGCTCCTTTTTGCGCTTCTTCCAGCGTTCCCTGTCCTGTGCTGCTTTCCCGTCCTGCACTGTTTCCCCGGCCTGTACTGCTTTTTCGCCCTGCACTGTTTCCCCGGCCTGTACTGCTTTCCCGCCCTGCACTGTTTCCCCCGCCTGTACTGCTTTCCCGTCCTGCACTGTTTCCCCCGCCCGGGCATCAGATGGGCTGTTCATCTCAAAAAGGGAATACACCGCTATGGCGCTGAATTTCAGGGAAGCGGAAGAAGGGTAATTGTGCAGAAGCTGCTCCAGCCGTTCTTCCGCCTCCGCCCCCTTTCCCTCTCTCACCATGCCGATGATCTCCGTCATATATTGTCCCTGCTTTTCCTCCGTCAACGTTTCCTCATAGGACAAAAGCGTATCTACATCTGTCCCAAGCGCCCTCGCAAGCGGACAGAGCATGGCGATGTCGGGGCAGGAGCTGTCCGTCTCCCACTTGCTGACAGCCGGGGCCGACACCCCCAGCATATCCGCCAGCTGCTCCTGCGTCAGCTTCCTGGCCCTGCGCATCTCCATGATCCTGCTGCCCATTTTGATATCTGTCATCATTTACTCCATTTCTGCGCGGTCTTTTGCGCATATCAAGTTTGTGGTTGCCGCTAATTATGCCGGCTGTTCCCTTATCCGATCGGTAAATTCAGTATATACGGAAAAAACAGGCTCCGCAATGGAGCCTGTTTCAACTATCAGGAAATATTTTTAACTGTCAGTTAATATCATCACTCAATCCATTGAAACTCCCGCAGCTGTTCCAGGCATTCCGGATCGATATCCCCGATTTCCCCGTCCTCCAGCTTCTCCGCCGCATAGACGGTGACCTGTCCCGGCCATGTTTCCTGAATGGAATTATAGTAGATCTGTATCAGGTCGCCGCTCTCAAAAGCTTCAAAGGAGACATTGTCATTGCCCGTGCGCATCTCACACGCGTCAATCCCGCTGAAAATAATCAGGTTCGTATCGCCCCTGCCCCGGAGATATCTGCCTGTGGACCAGGCCCCCTCCGCGGGCAGATTTCCGCTGCCCACGACACCGTCAGAGGAGTCCCCCGCCCCGCTGTCGCCGACACTGCCGGAGGAAGCCTCCTTTCCGCTGTCGCCGCCGGAGGAAGCACCCGCCCTGCTGCCGGAGGAATCCTCCGCCGTCCGCCCACAGGCGCATACGCCGAGCATGACACAGGCCAGGAACACAGCACAACACATCTTCCTTTTCACAGGCCTCATTCTGTGCGCCGCTTTTCCAAACATCCCGCCCATACCTACCTCCCTTTTCCACATTGCCCTGTAGTCAACGGGCAATATCGCCGCCTTCCTTCTCCCGGGGGCTCTCATCCGGCTCCTTACCCTGTCCCTTCGGCTCCTTACGCTGTCCCTTCGCCGCCTTCCTGGCGGCTCTTTTCTTCCGCAGCCCTTTAAACAGCACAATCGCCACTGCGGCGGCTGCCGCCCAGAGCGCCAGATAGGGAATATGGATTACAAACCAGATGACGCCCTCCCTGACACCATTCCCGATGGACTTTATGCTGTCAACAAAGCCCTCCGCAATCCTCTGCAGATCCGTCCTCTCCTCCACGGGAGTCAGCTCCTTCACCTCGGCAAGGTTCAGATGTACCGTGCTGTAGTCCACCTGGTTATCTATGATGCGAAGCTTGGATTCCATGCTTTCCAGGTAATAACGCACATCGGAAAGCCGCTCCTCCAGCGCAATCATATCCTCCACCGTTTCCGCCTTCTCCAACAGCTCCAGCAGCCTCGTCTGCTCCGCCTTCAACGTGTCCCTGCGGCTCTCCATGTCCACATAAGACAGGGTGACGTCCTCCACACTGTCAGACCGCCTGACCACATTCCCGATCTCGGACATATCCTGTAAAAAGCCGTTCAGGGAAGACGCAGGGATCCGAATCGTCAGGTTTGCCCAGCGCGAAGAACGAGAGGAAGAATAACTGCTGCCGTTATAGGTTTCCAGATTTTCTATGTAGCCGCCCATAGCCTGGATCTGCGTCTCCAGCTCGGCCATCATCCGGTCGAATTCCTTGGTTTCCATCTCCAGCTCCACTGTCTGGATCAGCTTCCTGTCCTGGGGCAGCCCGATATCGCCGTCTGCGTCTCCTGATTTTGGCTCCCCCGCCACACCCTCCGAAGCACGGGCGCCGCTTTCCGCCCCCCCATACGATTCCTCATAGACTGCCCCGCCTGCCGCAGCGTCCGCCGCATAGGAAGGGGATGCGCTGTTATACTGTGCGGCCGCCGGCACAGCGCTTTCCCCCGCGGAACCGCAGCCGATAAACAGCACTGCCGATACCGCCATTGCCGTCAATACCTGTAATAAAGTCCTGCTCTTCTTCATCATCCCATCCTCCCGTCACAGTTGTATCGCTCTGTTTTCAAACTGCCCTTCACTGTAACAGACGGATTTTACTGGAAAAGGTTCTCGATTTTCATAAATTTATCTTCTTCCGCTTTGATCTTCTGCGCATTTCCCACCACACACAGGTTATCCTCCGCCAGAAAGGCCCTGATATATTCCGCCAGGGAGCGGATGGTCTCAGGCGTTGCAGAAAGGATCTCATCCCGCTCCTTCTGCTGCATTTCCAGAGTGATACCCGTCATATACGCGCTCAGGGCCTGCAGCCCCTTTGCCGCAGGATTCCTGGGCATGTCCAGCTCGCTGACTGCGCCGATGATATACTGGGTCATGGTGCGCTCGTCCGCCTCAAAGGCCGCAACGGCGTCCGCCGCCTTCTCATAGACCTCCAGCGTCCTGCCCAGGTTCGGATCCCGGTAGGATACAAAGAAACACTCCCCCGACTTGCCAAAGGCACACATACAGCCGTAAGCCCCGCCCTTCACACGGACATTCATCCAGAGATACTCGTAGCCCTCTATGACCTTCAGCACCTTAAGCGCCCCCTGGTAAGGCAGGCCCTTTCTGCGGAAATTTCCCGCACGGCACACATACTGTACCTGGCCGGAGGTCATAAAGCCCTCGTTCCGTTTCACAGCCACAGGGACGTAATCCTCTCTCTCTACCCGGCAGGTATACAGCCTTTCCCTCAACGCCGCTACCGGCTCCTCCAGCCGGCCAATCTCCCGGCGGTCTCCCACGAAATCCACCATCAGGTTCTCCGGCCGGAAGATCATCCGGGCCAGCGTCTGCAGCTTTTCGCACAGCCGTCCCTTCTCCGCCTCAAAGTCCTGCACCAGTCCGGCCGTCAGACGGTAGAAGGGGACGCCGGAAATGATTTCGCTGACCGCCCCCGAAACGCTGCCGTAGGACATGGCCCTGCCCACCGCCACATTGTGTCCCGCGGAGATCATCTGGGCCTGCATCCTGGACTTTCCCTCCGCCAGGATTTCCAGCAGCCTTTTCGTATCCGTAAAGTCGCTGGTCAGAAGAATCTCGCCGATCAGCTCCAGGGCCTTGGCCAGGTTTTGATACAGTACCTTCGTCTTAATCTCCAGAGTCAGGGTATACCTGTCCGGATCCTCCACACGGGAGTAGGCATTATTTACCGCCGCCATGCCTCCTGTCACCAGGTTCATCTCATGAAACAGATCCCCGTATGCATAATGCTCCGTATTCAAAAGCCCCAGGCAGCCCTTCAGGATCCCGATATAGGGGAAATACTCCTCCGGGATTTCCCGGCACCGGAAGATTAGCCGCAGATAGCCGATGCCGTTGGTCTCAATGTCGTGATACAGCAGGGGCGTCCCGGCCACTGTCCTCTCCTCGTTGCAAAAGCCTTCCGCCTCCTTTTTCATGTCTTCCCGGGTGAGCAGGGGAAGCTTCGCCAGATCCTCCGGGGAGTCCTCCTTTTCCTGGAAGGCATTCAACGCCGCGAAGGTTTCCTCCACCTGCCGCAGTTCCCCAGCGCTCATGGAGGCCTTCTTCTCCGCAAGGGACACCTTCAGGGCCTCCTCCCTCTGCAGGCCAAGGCCGGCCTTCGGCTTCAGTATGATCACCGCCCGATGGGGATTGTCCAGCAGATATTCCTGCACCAGCTTCTCGAAATACCCTGTCCTCACCTGCTTTTTCAGGAATTCAAAGGTTGCCTCGGCCTCGATATGGATAAAGGGCTTTTTCTCATCATAAAGCCAGCTGTCCAGAATCTGAAGCCCGTACATCAGCCCCCTGGGATAAGAACCGAAATCTGCCTCCCGGTACTTGAATTCATAGTAATTTATCCCTGCCAGCAGGGCCTTTTCGTCAAAGCCCTTTTCCACCAGCCCTGAGAGCACCTGCCGGATAATATTCAGGAACTGCTGCTCCTTTTCCACGGAAGTGTCCTTGGCGATCACGCTGAAATAGGGCTGTCTGATTCCGTTCTCATAAATGCTGTATACATCCCTGCCCACGCCGGCCTCCACCAGAGCCTGCTTTAACGGCGCGCCGGGCGCGGAGCAGAGGGCATAATCCAGGATCTGGAACGCCAGATACAGCTCCCTGTCCAGGCTGTCCCCCACAGAAAGATTCCAGGAGAGGAAGGTATTCTCCTCCTCGTCCTCTCCCTCGTTTACAGGATATTCCTTCACCCTCCTGCCCGGCTCCGCAAAGGGCTCCTCCTTCCCTATGGCGGAGTCAATCTCCAGGGGCTCAAAGGCGGACAGATAATGCTCGTCCAGAAAGGCCAGCTTCTCCGCCATATCCATATTGCCATAGAGGTAGATGTAGCTGTTAGAGGGATGGTAATACCTCCTGTGGAAATCCAGGAACTGCTCGTAAGTGAGCTCCGGTATCGCCTCGGGATCCCCCCCGGACTCACAGCCATAGGGCGTATGGGGATAGAGGGCGCTTGTGATCTCCCTCTCCAGCACATCATCCGGGGAGGAAAACGCTCCCTTCATCTCATTGTAGACCACCCCGTTGATAGAGAGTGTCCCCTCCTCATCCGTCTCGTAATGCCATCCCTCCTGCCGGAAAATGGATTCATTTTTATAGATGTTGGGATAAAAGACGGCGTCCAGATAGACATGCATGAGATTCTGAAAATCCTTGTCATGGCAGCTTGCCACGGGATAAATGGTCTTGTCCGGGTAAGTCATGGCATTCAGGAACGTATTCAGCGACCCCTTTACCAGCTCCACGAAGGGATCCTTCACCGGAAATTCCCTGGAGCCGCAGAGTACGGAATGCTCCAGGATATGGGCCACGCCTGTGGAATCCTTCGGCGGGGTGCGGAACCCGATATAAAACACCTTGTTTTCGTCGTCGTTTTCCAAGAGGGCTATCCTGGCGCCTGTTTTCTTATGACGCACCAGATAACTCATGCTCTTGATATCCTTGATCTCTCTCTTTTCCATCACTTCATAAGCGGACAATTCTTCCACTCTCATTTCCAATCCTCCTGCAATCTTTTTCCAGAGCGTGTTTGAAAAATGCTCTGGTACACTACAGCCCCATCAGCGCCAGCTTGCTGACGGACAGCTCCTGTATGACAAGCCCCCTTCTCTCCTTCTCCGCCACGGTAAGCTCCACCAGCTCGTCAATGGTCATGTCTTTTGTTACATACCCCTTTTTCTTCCTGCCCAGGAGGCTCGTCCTCTCCTCGATGACGCTCACTTTGACCCTGGCCTTCATATGCCTGTAGGTCTGCACCAGGAATTTCTCCTTTTCCAGGTAATACAAATGGGTTTCCAGGGTATCCTCCCTGTCCGCCTCCGGTAAAATATAGCGTTCCACGATCATGCGGAATTTAAACAGGATGTCCTCGGCCTCCAACAGCTCTCCGATGGTATATCTGCTCCCCACATAAAGCCTGGCGGTATCCTGCATACTGTATTTATAGTCCTCATAGGTTTTCTTCTGCATCATCGATATCCTCAATCTTATATCCGCTCATACGCATGGCGTCCCGTATGCTCTCCATGGAAAGCCCCGTCTCCTGCGCAAGCTCCCCGGGCGTCACCTTCCGGTGCAGCTCGCGGGCAAGCTCTCTCGCCTGATCCGCCACCCGGTTCACCTGTCTCGCCACCTTGCGATCCGTCTTCTGATTGGACGCATTCTCCTGTATATACTCCTCCATGGCGTTCATGACCATCCTGACGAGCATGCCCTGGGCCTCCTCCGGCTTCTCCAGGCTGCCCAGCATACCGGTTCCAAAGGTCAGGGCGAGATTTCCCTCCCCGACCAGATCCTCCAGAAGCACGCCCTGGCCCGTATAAAGCTTTGCAATGTCCGCCACATCCTTCAGATAGATTTCCACCAGCTTTGCCTGGGCATCCGCCTCCCCGGCCATGGCCGCAATGGTATAGCCTTCCACCTGCCCCTGGCTGTATGCGGGCAGCCCTTCCAGCTCCTCCATATAGGCCCGGAGGTAGTCCCGCTCCTCCTCTGTCAGCTCCTCCTCCGCGTCCACCGGCTCACCGATTCCGATCTTCTGCTTTCTCAGGTAATCAAAGACCATGCCCAGCTGTTCTTCCCCCAGCTCCAGCTCCTGAAAAGCCTCCCTGACCTGTTCCTCGCTGATACAGCTCCCCTGCACCCTTGCCTGCTGTTTTACCTGCTCCAGGGTCCTGGCAAACCATAATTCTTTTCCGCGGGTCCCTTCCTCACGATCTTCCATATTCCTCCTCTTTTCCGTTCCGCCCGGGCGGCCTTCCTACCGGCACCTGCTTTGCAGCATTCCCGCTCAGGCGGTAATTCCCACACCGCCCTATGTGCAGACGCCCACACGCAGTCTGCAAATCACCATGCAGCTGAACAGCCATCCTATTTTACATGTGTATGCGTAAACAAATGCTGCTGACAGTACTCGTAATTCCCGTTGCACTTGGAGCAGAAACGAAATTCCAGCGTCGGGTCGTCCTCGTCCGTCCTGCCGCAGACAGCACATTTATGCTTTGTGATCCTGGGATTGCGCTTGATATCGTGCTTAAATTCCGCCCGCCGCTTCATCTGCCTCGGCGACATATGGATATGGCTCCTGGTGGTAAAGAAGAAGATCACGAAATTCAGCAGCGAGGAAGCGATGGCGATCCGCGTCACCAGGCTGCCCGCAAACAAAAATTCCAACGCCAGGATCACCCCGTAGATAATTCCCATCCACTTGACCTTGACAGGAACCACAAACATCAGCAGCACCTGGACATTCGGGAAGGTAGCCGCGAAAGCCAGGAAGATGGACATATTGATATAGTAGGTGCTGAAAAACAGGGAACCCATGCTGGAAACATAGGCCGCCACCTCCCCGCTCATCCCGCCCCCGATCAGATACTGCGCTCCCAGCCATACAAAGCTGCCGATCACGGTAAACAGCATACCCGACAGCAGGTAGACATTATAGCGCCATGTCCCCCAGGTCCTCTCCAGGGATGTACCGATGCTGTAATAGAAGTACAGCATGATCAGAGTCAGTATATCCGGGGAACCGGGCGGCACGATGATCCAGGTAAAGATCCGCCAGACCTGCCCGTGCAGGATCTTATAGGGATCCAGCGTCAGGTACAGCAGGAAATTCCCGTTGATCAGCTCGATCACATAACCCACCACATAACAGAGGATCAATACCAGCGACAGGTTCCTGATGGCATATTTTCCGAATTTCTTTTCCCATTTGCTCATAAAGTGTCCGTTCCTTTCGCCCGCCCTGCAGGCAGTCATTTTCAAAAAAGCAGATGAATACATTTTAACATTACCTTTTCCATTAGGCAACCAGCCATTTCCAACTTTATAAAAATATCAGTTAATTCACAAATATTTCATATGCTTTGCTCGTTGCATTTTAAAAAAAGGTGTACTATAATGTCAGGGAATGTCGATTTTTAGTATCAGGAAGGATGATTTTTTCATGGAAAGTATCAACAAAGCTGCAGCCCTCGGTATCGATATCGGCTCCACCACCGTCAAGACTGCAATTCTGGACGAGGATCACAATATCCTGTTTTCCGATTACGAGCGTCATTACGCCAATATCCGGGAGACGCTTTCCTCTCTGTTAAATAAAGCTTACATACAGCTGGGCAATCTCACCCTGCATCCTGTGATCACCGGCTCCGGCGGCCTCACCCTGGCCAACCATCTGGAAATACCCTTTACCCAGGAGGTCATCGCCGTCGCCACCTCGTTAAAGGAACTGGCCCCCAGGACGGATGTGGCCATCGAGCTGGGAGGCGAGGACGCCAAGATCATTTATTTTGAGGGCGGAAATGTGGAACAGCGGATGAACGGTATCTGCGCCGGCGGCACGGGCTCTTTCATCGACCAGATGGCCTCCCTGCTGCAGACGGACGCGGCCGGGCTGAACGAGTACGCCAAGGGCTATCAGTCCCTCTACGCCATCGCCGCGCGCTGCGGCGTGTTCGCCAAGACGGATATCCAGCCCCTGATCAACGAGGGGGCGACCAAGGAGGATCTCTCCGCATCCATCTTCCAGGCGGTGGTCAACCAGACCATCTCCGGGCTGGCCTGCGGGAAGCCCATCCGGGGGCATGTAGCGTTCTTAGGCGGGCCGCTGCATTTCCTGCCGGAATTAAAAAAGGCCTTTATCCGCACGTTGAAGCTGGATGAGGAGCACATTATCGACACCCCTCATTCCCATCTCTTTGCGGCCATCGGTTCGGCCCTGAACGCCAGGGAAGAGGTGGCTTTCACCCTGGAGGAAATGGTGGATAAGCTTTCCTCCGACATCAAGATGGAATTTGAAGTGGAGCGGATGGAGCCCCTGTTCGCAGATCAGGCCGCCTATGATGCATTTACGGAGCGTCACAGCAGGCACCATGTAGGCACCTCCCCCCTGGCCGGGTATCGGGGCAATGCCTTCCTGGGGATCGATGCTGGCTCTACCACCACCAAGATCGCTCTGGTGGGCGAGGACGGCTCCCTTCTCTATTCCTTCTACAGTGGAAACGACGGCAGCCCCTTAAAGACCGCCATCCGCTCTTTAAAAGAAATTTACGAACAGCTTCCCGAAGGTGTACGCATCGTACGCTCCTGCTCCACAGGCTACGGGGAGGCGCTGATGAAAGCCGCCTTCCTGCTGGACGACGGGGAAGTGGAGACGGTGGCCCACTACTACGCCGCCGCTTTCTTCAACCCCGATGTGGACTGTATCCTGGATATCGGCGGCCAGGATATGAAGTGCATTAAGATTAAGAACGGCACGGTAGACAGCGTACAGCTCAACGAGGCATGCTCCTCCGGCTGTGGCTCCTTCATCGAAACCTTTGCCAAATCCCTGAATTACAGCGTGCAGGATTTCGCTCAGGCGGCGCTGTTCGCAGAGCATCCGATCGACCTGGGCACACGCTGCACCGTGTTTATGAATTCCAAGGTAAAGCAGGCCCAGAAGGAAGGCGCCAGTGTGGCCGATATCTCCGCCGGGCTGGCCTACTCTGTCATCAAGAACGCGCTGTTCAAGGTGATCAAGGTATCCGACGCCTCGGAGCTGGGCCGGAATATCGTGGTACAGGGGGGCACCTTTTACAACGACGCCGTCCTCAGAAGCTTTGAAAGGATCGCCGGCTGCGAGGCCATCCGCCCCGATATCGCGGGGATCATGGGGGCTTTCGGCGCCGCGCTGATCGCAAGGGAGCGCTGCGAGGCAGGATATCAGACTTCCATGCTCTCCTATGATAAAATCTGCAGTCTCCAATATGAGACCAGCATGTCAAAGTGCAGGGGCTGCACCAACAGCTGCCGCCTCACCATCAACAAATTCTCCGGTGGCCGTACCTATATCTCCGGCAACCGCTGTGAGCGCGGTATCGGCGGCCAGAAGAACGCGAACCATGTTCCGAACCTCTTTGAATACAAATTAAAACGGCTCTTTTCCTACCCCTCCCTGGAAGCCGACCAGGCGCGCCGGGGCACGGTGGGGATTCCCAGAGTCCTGAATATGTATGAGAATTATCCCTTCTGGCATACCTTTTTCACCAGACTGGGGTACCGCGTGATACTCTCTCCCAGCTCCAACCGCAAGATCTACGAGCTGGGCATCGACTCCATCCCCAGCGAGTCCGAATGCTATCCCGCCAAGCTGGCCCATGGGCATGTGGCCTGGCTGATCAATCAGGGAGTGGACTTTATCTTCTATCCCGCACTGTTTTATGAGCGGGATGAAGTAGAGGGTGCAAACAACCATTACAACTGCCCCATTGTCACCTCCTACTCAGAAAACATTAAAAATAATGTGGAGGCCATCACCGACGGGCAGATGCGGCTGCGCAACCCGTTTATGTCCTTCCGGGATCTGGGCACCGTCACCAACGCCCTGCTGCAGGAATTTGCGGAGCTTCCCCCGGGGGAGGTGAAGGAGGCTGCCACCGCAGGCTGGGAGGAGCTCGGCAGCGCCCGCAGGGATATGCAGAAGCAGGGGGAGGAGGTTCTCGCCTATCTAAAGAAAACCGGCAAGCGGGGGATCGTGCTGGCCGGGCGTCCCTACCATGTGGATCCGGAGATCAATCACGGCATCCCCGAACTGATCACCTCCTTTGACATGGCGGTGCTGACAGAGGATTCCATCTCCCATTTAGGCCATCCTGAGCGGCCGCTGATCGTCTCCGACCAGTGGATGTACCATTCCCGCCTTTACGCCGCCGCAAGCTACGTAAAGACGGTGGACAATCTGGATTTGATCCAGCTGAATTCCTTTGGGTGCGGCCTGGATGCCGTTACCACGGATCAGGTCAATGATATTCTGTCCGGTTCCGACAAGATTTATACCTGCCTGAAGATCGACGAGGTGAACAATCTGGGGGCTGCCAGAATCCGTGTGCGCTCCCTCCTGTCCGCCATCAAGGTACGGGAAAAGATGCACAAGCAGCGTACTCTCCACCCTTCTTCCATTGAAAAGGTGACGTTTACGGAGGAAATGCGCAAAAATTACACCATCATCTGTCCACAGATGTCCCCCATCCATTTCGAGATTGTGGAGCCTGCCTTCCGGGCCTGCGGATACAACTTTGTGGTGCTGGACAACGACAATAAGCATTCTGTGGATGTAGGACTAAAATATGTCAATAACGACGCCTGCTACCCCTCCCTGCTGGTGGTGGGACAGCTTATGGAAGCGCTGCTCTCCGGGAAATACGACCTGGACAGGACTGCCATCATCATGACCCAGACCGGCGGGGGCTGCCGCGCCACCAATTACGTGGGCTTTATCCGCAGGGCCCTGCAGAAGGCCGATATGGCGCAAATCCCTGTCATCTCCCTGAACCTGGCGGGAATTGAGAGCAATCCGGGCTTCCATCTGAACGCGGATCTGCTGATCCGTGCCGCCATGGCCGCTGAATTCGGAGATATCTTCATGCGCTGCGTCTACCGTATGCGCCCTTATGAGAAGGTGCCTGGAAGTGTGGACGCCGTACACCGGAAATGGCGGAAGGCAGCGCAGGAATTTGTATCCGCAAAACGCATTCATTTCCTTAAATTTAATAAGCTGTGCAAACAGATCATACGGGATTTTGACCAGATAGAGCTCCGTGACATCAGAAAGCCCAGAGTGGGCGTGGTAGGCGAGATCCTGGTGAAGTTTTCCCCTGCCGGGAATAACCATCTGGTGGAGCTGCTGGAATCGGAAGGGGCGGAAGCCGTGGTGCCGGATCTGATCGACTTTATGCTGTACTGCTTCTATAATCAGATTTACAAGGCCAAACACCTGGGAACCAGCAAAAAAGCCGCGAGAATCTCCTCCCTGGGCATCTGGGCCATCGAGCATCTGCTCCGGGGCGCCGCAGTGAAAGAGTTTCAGGCAAGCAGGCACTTTACGCCTCCCACTCCCATCCGGGAGATTGTGGAATTCGCAAAGCCTATCGTATCCATCGGGAACCAGACCGGGGAAGGATGGTTCCTGACCGGGGAAATGGTGGAGCTGATCCACGACGATGTGCCCAATATCGTCTGCACCCAGCCCTTCGGGTGCCTGCCCAACCATGTGGTAGGCAAGGGCGTCATCAAGGCACTGCGGAAGGCTTACCCGGAATCCAATATTGTGGCGATCGACTATGACCCCGGCGCCAGCGAGGTAAACCAGTTAAACCGCATTAAGCTGATGCTGTCCACGGCGCAGAAAAATCTGGGGGCTGACCCCAAATCCTTTAAAAAAGTCATTTAGTAAGAGCCTTTTCAGGGACAGGGTATGCAGGGATGCATACCCTGTTTCATGCCAGTCCCGCACACTCCAGGTATGCGGCCTTGACAAGCGCATAGTCATATTTTGCCCTTGCCCGGGAGAATTTCTCCCCGTTCTCGTCCGCAATACGCTCCATGTACCTGCCGGCTTCAAGAGCGGAAATCCTGTCCTCCGTCTTCGGCAGACAGAGATCGACCTCATGGACGCCGCTTTTGTCCAGCAGGATAAAATAGCAGTACCATTGCAGGCAGGTCTTGATCCGGCTGACGGTACTGTAGGTCTCCATCTTCTCCATATCCTCCCGGGCCACGGCAAGGTCGGATTCCAGGGCATCGAAATTGCCGGTTATGGCGCAGAGATAGATGGAAAGATTACAGTACCAGCGCTCCTTCTCTCCCCTCTGGCACTCCCTGGGCTGCTCCATCCAGTACTTTTCCAGGAAATAGCGGAATGTTTCCGTCTTTCCCAGATTCAGGCTGTATTCCAGGACAGAGGCGTACAGGCTCTGTGTCTCCGCATTCTGGCAATATTGATAGCACCATCTGTGCTGCCTCGGGATCCGCTGGTTCCTGTAATCCAGAAGCAGCCCCTCCGCGCTCTCCAGCCTGTCCTTCATAATATAATACGCCAGGCATTCGAGATGGCCGCAGATATAGCAGCTCCTCATCTCTTTCTCATACTTGTCAAAGCCCCGTTTACCATGCTCCATCAAAGCCTCGTCCCTGTACAGGAGCGCCAGCTGCATCTCCCCCCTGTAATACCAGTACGCCTGCCCGTATTTTAACGCCGCCTCCTCATACTGTCTCATGAAAGAGTCCATCCTGGCATCGTCAATCTCCCAATAGCTCTCATAGGCATCCCGGATATACAGGTATATCCAGGTATTGTGTTCCGCCAGGTCCGTCCCCGGATAATTGGGGATTTCCCTGTCCATATACAGGGCGCTGTCCCTGTAATAAATCTCCGCATACTTTACGATCGTCCGAGTATCGCCCGCACGATTAGCCAGGTAGATCCGGTTATAGAGCGCGTCAAAATAGAGATACCATTCTTTTTCCTGACGGCTCAGCTTCATGATCTGGGGCAGCAGACGTGAAAGGCTTTCCTCATTCCTCTCGTAATTGGAATAGCTGCCGGAGGTCAGGCGCCTCGCCCTGCTCACCGCATCTGCAAGGTCGCTGTTTCCGAGCTCATTTATCTTAATATTTTCAAACATCGCCATGATTAACCTCATTTCTGCGCATTGCTTGTCACAAATATTCACTACAGCAGTGGCAGGCCCGCGAAGCGAGATGCGGTCATAAGCCTTCCGCCGGCCACTCTGTACTTCCGCCGCCTCTGACGGCGTACTCCATTAGCAGCTGCAGCCCCCCGTTCATCGCCTCCGCCTGTTCAGGGGTAAGCGTATAATGTCCCGCCAGAAGTGCCTGGGCATAGATCACCCTGGCCACAGCGCCTGCCAGCCGCTCATCCCCCACCTGCGCCAGGCTCCGGATAAAGCCGTTGCCGCCGTTTAAGTACAGCTTGTCTGCCGCCTCCTGCGCTTCGTCCCCGAAATCAAAATTCTCGAAGAACCCCGAAAAACTGCCCTCATCCATAGCCTCCTCAAAAAACACATCGCTCCCCGGAATATAGAGGGCCTGCAGCCCCGGAGGGGAAAAAGTCTTCAGGGACACGCTGCAGCGCAAAGGCTTCAGCGCCTCCCCCGCCTCTCTTACAAACCCCGCAAGAACGTCCTCCAATTCCCCCGGAGGGGAAGCTAAAAGGGTCTCATAGGAATTTTCATTGAACGCTTTTATCTGCACATTTTTATAATATTTCTGCAGCTTCTGCAGAATATTTGCATCATAAATATACCCGCCGTTCACCAGAAGGCTGTCCGTTCCTGCCAGCAGCGGGCAGATCCGCCTGAAATCGTCCACATCCACACAATAATGCACCGGCATCTTCTTAGAAGCCTCCACCAACTGGAATCCCGTAAGCACCCCATTGTTGGTGGGAAAGGTGAGAAAGGGGAAAAACAGCTTGAAAATCTGTTCGTTTTCCACCACCAGCGACTTGATCGCCACGTTGTGGACACGCAGCAACGTCTTCAGCATCCTCACATTATATTGGGAAAGGGATACAAAATAGTCAAAAATGCTCTTTTCTATCCAGTTTTTTACCTTCAACAGCTTCCCGTCCCTGGCAAATCCCTCCCGGGACGCATTGGGCGTCAGGTCGTCCGCGTCGATGATACACCGGGTAAAAAACGCCCATTTGGGTATGATATCCTTTCCCTCCTCTGTCACAAACATATTTTTCAAAAATATTTTATGATGATTCACAATATTTGCGCTGGACTGCCTTGTGGAGATATAGGCATATCCCTTGATCCCCTCCCCCGTCAGCGGGATAACATCAAAGAAGCTCTCCCCAAAGATCTGTTCTCCAAATGCCAGCATATCCTCCGACATACAGAGAGGCTGGCGCCAGGGGATAAAATTGCTGTTGAGAATCCTCTGCTCCTCCTCCCCGCTGAAAATTATCGGCATGGTCAGCAGAAAGCCATACTCTGACAGGGCCCTGACGATCTCCTGCTCGGTGAAGGTTTCGTATTTACTTCCCGTAAGGCTGATATGTACCTGGGTTCCGACCTCCACTGCTTTCCGCAGTGTGGTGACGGCGTAAGAGCCATCGCTCTTTCCCACCCACTGATGACCCTTTTCTTCCCTGGTGGAACGCGTGATGACCCGGATCTCATTTGTCACCAGGAAACAGGACAGCAGGCCAATGCCGAACTGTCCGATATAGCTGTTCCGCGCCGTCTCCTCTCTCTTTGAAGACTGACCGATGACGGAGAGAAAAGAATGGATTTCTTCCTCGTCCAGGCCAATCCCATTATCGGAGAAGATCAGCTGCGCACCCTCCTGCACCTTCCGGTATGTGACGGTAAGCTTACCCTCTGTAAAACCCTCCTCCGCCCTTTTCCTCGCCATGACGGCATCCGCGGAATTCTGCAGCAGCTCCCGCAGAAATACCTGATCGCTGGAATACAGATTGTCACTCAGCAGGCGGATGATCCCTTTTAAATCTACCTTGAACTGATATTTCCCCATTTCCTCATACCTTTCCGTTGTTCTATCCAGTAAAAAAGTGCCCTTTATCTGATTCTATCGTTTTATTCAGGAAAAAACAACCATTTCGGAAAATCTGGGGAAAACTGCTCTGGAAATTGTTCAGGATGTTTTAGGAAATATATTCAGAAGACAAGAAGCCTTCCGATTCCGGACAGCATGGGCTTTTCATGTTACTGTCCGGAACCGGAAGGCATAAGCCGGCATATTTTGCCGTTTTTTGCATCAGCTTTTCACAGGAAACTCTTATGACGCTGCCGCCGCACGGCTTTCCATGTATTGCCTTAAAGCCTCTGCCACTTCATCAGGCTCCAGGCCCGTATCAGAAATCAGGTCCCCCACCGCTTCCAGCTCTTTCTGTTTCTTAGCCTGATACAGCTCCTCCAATTCACGCTTTTCGGATTCCACCCTGGTCATCAGGGCTTCGATCAATTCCTGTTTGGCCTGAATCTTTTCTTCTATTGTCTTGCGCTGTCCTCTTGCCATTGACTGCCTCCTTTACCTGGTATCCGTTACTACTTCTGCTGTCAGAACCGAAGTGAACAGTAACCGGCATCCCAAACGTTTTTAACAGTATATGGACAAGACTGGTAAAATATGCATATGATCGAAGCGCAGAGAAAACATTGTCTAAATCGTACACAAAATCCCTCTCGCGAAAGACTACTCTGGGCATCTTTACTAATGCGCGTTTGAAAAATGCTTTCATTTTTAATCTCATTTCTACGCTGCCCAAGAGAGCGTGTAAACACCCCTCTTGTCGCAAAGCCATACATGGCTTACGAGCTTGTGACAAGTCATTTATGACTTTGCAGCGCGCAGGCACAAATCTTGAGATTGAAAATTCTAATTTTCAATCTTCAGAGCTTCCGCAAACTGCTTTAACGCCTTTTCCAGAGTAGCCCTCGGACATGCCATATTGATACGCTGGTAACCTGACCCGCAGGGGCCGAACATCCTGCCGCCGTCCAGCCACAGCTTTGCCCTTTCGGTCACAAGCCTGTCCAGCTCATCATCACTGATATGTAGCTCCCTGCAGTCCAGCCATAACAGGAAGGTTCCCTCCGGCTCCACCAGCCTGACACCAGGCATCTCATTGTTGATAAAGTCCCGGGCAAAGTCCAGATTTCCCTTTAAATACACCAGAAGCTGATCCAGCCAGTCCCTGCCATACCTGTAAGCCGCCTCACACGCCACAAGCCCCATCTGGTTCAACTGGCTGTAGCCCGTCCTGTCAATCTCCTTCACAAAAGCCTCCCTCAACGCCCGGTCGGCAATAAAGATATTGGAAACCTGCAGCCCTGCAATATTAAACGTCTTGCTGGGAGCCGTACAGGTCACAGTAATCTCCCGGAACCGCTCGTCCAGGCCCGCAAACACATGATGCCTGTGCCCGGGAAAAACAAAATCATGGTGGATTTCATCACAGACAATGAGTACGCCATGCTTCAGGCAGATTTCTCCCAGCTTCCGCAATTCCTCCTCCGTCCAGACTCTGCCCACCGGATTATGGGGACTGCACAAAAGAAAAAGCTTTACCCCGGAATCCACGATCTGCCGTTCCATATCCTCGTAATCCATGGTATATCTGCCATTTTCTTCCCGCAGCGTATTATCCGCCAGCACCCTTCCATTGTCCCTCACCACCTGGCCAAAGGGGTAGTAACCGGGATTCTGGATCATCACCCCGTCGCCCTCCTTCGTAAATGCCCTGACCGCAGCGGCAATGGCATACACAATACCGGGAGTCTTTACCATCCATTCCCTTTCCACTTCCCAGCCATGGCACTTCAGCATCCAGTCGTGCACCGCATGAAAATACGGCTCCTTTACTTCACTGTAGCCATAAATTCCGTGCTCCACCGCTTCGTGCAGAGCCCGCTTTATTTCCTCCGCCGCAGGCAGATCCATATCCGCCACCCAAAGAGGAAGCAGGCCCTCCGGCTTACCCCGTTCTGCGGCAAAATCATATTTCAGGCAATTTCTGCCTCTTCTGTCTATTTCTCTGTCAAAATCATATTTCATAGATACCCCCAATTTCATATGCCAGTCGAAGGGATGAGGCGCAGCGGTGGCTGCGTCGACTGACGACAACGTCTGTCAGCACGTAACTCTCAGCAGCTGAGCCCTGCCATGAATCCTGGCCTGCACGGAGTCCGCCGGAAAAAAGATACAATCACCTTTAAAAAAGGGGACATCCTCTCCCCCTGACAGCAGCACACCACATCCGCTCACACAGAGCAGTACCTGGAAGGAAGTACTGTCCGCCTTCACCTGTGCCAGGCTGCGGCAGCGCTCCGTGTTGATCAGTATCCTCTCCACCTGGAAATACCTGCATCTGCATAGAAATTCCGATGCATAGCCGGGACGATACCGCAGGACTCGCATAGGCTGCTTCGGCTCTGTTGCTGCGCGCAGGTTCACCACATCCAGCGCTTTGTCCAGGTGAAGCCCTCGCTTCTTCCCGTCCTTCCCCAGACGGTCATAGTCATACATCCGGTAGGTGAGATTGGAATTCTCCTGTATCTCCGCTATCAGCGCACCTGCCCCGATGGCGTGCACCGTGCCCGCCTCTATATAAAATACATCATCCGTATGCACATCCACCTTTTGCAGATATTTTTCCACCGTTTTATTTTCAAGGCTCTCTCTCAGCTGTTCCCTGGTCATATCATGCCGGAATCCATAGACAAGCTGTGTCCCTGCCCTGGCATCCAGCACATACCACATTTCCGTCTTTCCAAGGGAACCGTTCTCCCGTTCTCTTGCATAAGCGTCGTCAGGGTGCACCTGCACCGACAGCTTTTCCTTTGCATCGATCAGCTTGACCAGAATCGGCAGCTCCCCGGGTGTAAGATCGGGATGTCCCAGGGGATGAGAGCCCAGGTATTCAGGATGCTCCTTTAATAATTCCGCAAGTGTTTTTCCCCGGTGCACTCCGCCCGCCACAATGCTAGGCCCGTCCGCATGGGTGGAGCACTCCCACGTCTCCGCAAGCGGCTTCATGGGTATCCCCTTGGAAAAATCATCATTTAACCGCGTACCGCCCCAGAGATAATCTTTTCCGGCAGGAGCCAGCAGAAAAGGCCTTCTTTCTCCCATCCTGTTCCATCCTCCTTATCGCCGCCGGCTCTGCAAGCGGTGCCGACGCTGCCGCTTCCACCGCCATTACGGCTATTCCAGGTCAAACTTCTGCTTATCCTGTACGCTGATCTCTTTTCCCAGCTGTACCTCTATTAATTGCAGCTCCGTATCAGCGAATATGGTATGCCGGCAGCCGGCAGCCATAGTGATCACATCTCCTGCCTGCACCTTTTGTTCCATGCCATCCACAATGGTTCTTCCCTGTCCGGATATGACATTCCAGACTTCATCACGATACTCATGACTGTGATAATTCATGCCGTGCCCCGGATTCAGCACCACCTTTATGGTCATGCTTTGCTGTGTGACATCCAGCACACGGAAGCTGCCCCATGATTTCTCCGCATACATGATCTGCTGATCGATCTCATCCACATACGGTTTAATGTAGCTGGACTGTGTCTTATCCGACACCAGTATCCCGTCGGGGCTGGCTGACACTACCACATCCTTAAGCCCCATACAGAGAATGGGAAGGTTTAATTCATTTACCACATGGACATTCTCACACCTGTCGTTAAATATGGCCTGTCCCACCGCATTGTCCTGCATGGCCTCCGTCAGGGTGTTCCATGTGCCGATATCCTTCCATGATCCGTTGAACCGCATCACCTGGATATTTTCTTCATGCTCCACAACTGCATAGTCAAAACTGATCTTCTCAAGCGTATCATATTTGGCGAAAAGATCTGCATGATCCGTAAAGTCAATCAGCTCATGGGCCCGTTTCAGCACATGTCCCAGCCGAAAGGCGAAGATTCCTCCATTCCAAAGAGCCCCCTGGGCAATGTATTCCTCCGCCGCCTTCTCAGAAGGCTTTTCCCTGAACATGGCGACATTGCTGATTTCCTCCTTATCCTCAGGAATGATATAGCCATATTTAGCGCTTGGGTAGGTGGGCTCAATCCCCATCAGAACCAGGTTGGCAGAACCTGCCTGTGCCAGCTCCCCCAGCCTGCTGACTGCCTCAAAGTAATCATTCTCAACATAAGGATCCACGGGGCATACCACCACCGCCTCTTCTTCCTTTACTCCCCTGACATCATGAAGATAGGCAGCTGCCAGCGCAATGGCAGGAAAAGTGTCACGACGGCAAGGCTCAACACTGATTCCCACTTCATCTCCCAGCTGGTTATGGATCATGGATACCTGAGATTTCGAGGTGGCTATGGTGACACTGGCATCCCTGTCCACGGCCCTGATCTGGCGGTATACCCGCTGAACCATGGATTCATAATGGTCTCCTTCCTTAAATATTTTCATGAACTGCTTGGAACGGATGTCATTGGAAAGAGGCCATAAACGCTTCCCGGATCCTCCTGACAACAGAATGAGATTCATCTTTTTATACCTCCCGTCCCGCGCCCTGCGGGCCTGTTATTTGCTGTATTCCCCTACAGGTCGTAGGGCGTCACCTGGTAGACGTAGTAAGAAACACAGGCCACACCCCTGATGACTGTGGAGAGGCTATGTTTACTGGTGTTTCGGTGCTTTAGCCTGTGAAAGTACGCCATTGGTACGCCAATAAATTATTTACTGATTATTAGGATACATTAATAATGGGATTTTTACAAGGACAATGTGGAAAAAACTTTTGTATGAACAAAGAAACCTGACCGAAATAGCCAGGTTCTAGAGAGAGTTTCAAGTTTTGTGTAAACCCAAAATCTGATATAAGATAGTTGAATAGTTACTAAGGGGCAGAGCCAGATTTCAGATTCTGCCCCTTGTCTGTATTATACAAAGATTTTCTGGACTGTC
>CATKXX010000029.1 GCA_949840935.1 uncultured Acetatifactor sp.
GCCGTGTGGTCTATTCACGCTGCCCGGACGTACAACAGGATATGGTGAAAGAGGATAAAAATATGCTGAAAAATAAATTTGTCCCTGCACAAATATAATTGTAATTCCCATTTTTATGTGATAAAATTAATTTATCTGTTTAATTGGAGGCAGGTATACAGAAGTAAATCGTGAAATTACGGTGCTGCTCTGGCAGCGGAGGGGAGAGAAGATGAGTAAACAGACAGATCATTATTCAGCGCTGGCATCGGCGCTGGGACTCCGGTATGACAAAGGAAACAATGTCTTATATGGACAGAAGGACGGCTATGACCTGATTATTTATGCCGGGGATACCGACATGCCTTATCTGTTGTCCGTACATACCGCGGCAAAAAACGCATATGGAACAAGCCTTTCCAAGGAACAGCTGAAAGATGTTCCCAAGAGAGTGACGCAGCTGGGCTCGTGTACCCAGAACGGCAATGATTTTGTAGTAACGATCAACACCGGGATAGGCAGGAGGGTGAAGCAGGAGAAGCTGAATTCCAACATGGCCGGGGGCATTGCCGGTTTTACGGCATATCTGCGTGAAAATGGTTTTAATCCCTGCTGCAGTATCTGCGGGAGGGAGGAGATGGTCTCAGGGCATCAGGCTGAGGGGGCCTATTGTCATCTCTGTGCAGGATGTGAGACTTCCATGCGCGAAAGGCTTTCCACCGCAAGACAGAACCAGAAGCGTGAGAATGTAATAGCCGGCATTGTGGGGGCACTGCTGGGATCCCTGTTGGGAGTGCTGTGTATCGTGCTGCTGAGTCAGCTGGGATATGTGGCGGCGCTGTCGGGCGTGATCATGGCGGTGGGCGTATTGAAGGGCTATGAACTCCTGGGCGGGAGGCTGACGAAAAAGGGTATTGTCATATGCGTGCTGATCATGCTGGGCATGACTTATTTTGGAGACAGGCTGGACTGGGCTATCCTGCTTTTCAGGGAAGGCGGCGGCGCAGAGGCAGGCTATACGGTGTTTGAGTGCTACCGGCTGGTGCCCCAGGCAATCTCCACGGAAATGATAGATGTTACCGCTTACATATTCAATCTGCTTTTGATCTATGCTTTCCTGCTGCTGGGCGCGGTGCCTACAATCCGCAACAGGATCAAGGAGAAGAAAAAGGAAGGCCGGATGGTGAAAATAGGTTCGGCTCAGTAGTGAGGGCTTTTATCCTTAATAAACTTGATGTGGTTGTGGAAAAGCGATTGAAAGAGGTAAAAATATGACGGGACTGATAAACTTAATGGAAGAAACAGTACTGAAGAAGATTGACCAGCTGTGGCCGGGCACGAATTATTGTAAATGTGAACAGTGCAGAATGGATATAGCGACGTATGCGTTGAACCGCCTGCCTGCACAGTACGTGCAGTCATTGAAGGGAAAGGTGCTGTACCGCTTTGAATCCAATCAGATGCAAAGGGATATTGAGGTTACGGTAGCTGTGGGCCAGGGAATAGAAATCGTAGGGAAATCGCCACATAAGAATGCGCAGGCCAATATAAGGGAGGCTGCGGGAACAAAGGAGGCCGCCGCAGGAGCTGCAGGCACCGGGGAAGCAGTTGCAGAAGGGGCACATTGAGTATTGCAGCGGCAGGGAAAAGATTTTGGGAGGATGGAGAGCATGTTTGAATTTACGGAGGACTGTCTGACCGGGATAGAGCAGATTGACGAGGAACACAGGTATCTGTTTGAGCTGCTGAACAGGGCTCATGAGCTTGCAGCTGTGGAATATCACAGTGACTACTACCAGCAGATCAAGGATATCCTCGCGGAGCTGGATCGTTACGCGGAGGAGCATTTTGCCCATGAGGAAGCGTACATGACGCAGATACGTGATCCGGAGCTGATACTCCAACGTACCCAGCATGCCTTTTTCCGGGAGAAGATTCTGGATTTTGACTTTGCCGACATTGACGGCGCGGAGGAGCAGAAGCGTGTACTTTTGGAGCTTGTGGCATTTCTTGCCAGATGGCTGTATCATCATATTTTAAGCAGCGATATCATGATCGGAAAGCTTCCGCCCCTGGAGGAATGGATGATCCGGGAGAACCCCTGTGAGTTTACGGAGGAATACCTGACCGGTGTGGAGCTGATTGACAGGGAGCATGAAACACTGTTTGGAATTGTAGACAGGGCGAACCATCTGATCAAATCCTTTGACGCATCCTCCGGCTATGACAGGATTGCGCAGATATTGGATGAATTGAAAAATTATACTAAGGAACACTTCGGCGATGAAGAGGAGTACATGGAGAGCATTCATTATGAGGGGCTCGAAGCGCAGAAGCGCGCCCATGCGGCTTTTATCGACAAGCTGGAGAATATCGACCTGAATGCGGTGGATGATGATCCACAGAAATATCTGCAGGAGCTGATCGAATTCCTGCTGGGATGGCTGATCAATCATATCCTGTACACGGATAAAAAGATACCAAATGGAAAGTAAGTATACGGAGGCATTTTCAGGGTGATTCAGAGGCGTCTGCACGGAGGTATTTCCGGCAGGTGCTTTTCCGCGTACAGGATAAGAAGGCGGCTTACTGTGGGACATGTTCCAGGGCCGGTTTGGATAATAATAAAGAAAGGCAGTGTGATGCAAATGATTTATAACGTGCTGGAGTATGGTGCAGAGGGTGACGGTGTGTCCAATGATACCTGCCCTATTCAGAGGGCCATTGACGACTGCTCGTCCGCAGGAGGCGGGAGGGTGCTGCTTCCCGGCGGCCATGTCTACCGCAGCGGTTCCCTGGTGTTAAAGTCCGATGTGGAGCTGCATCTGGAAATGGGAGCTGTCTTGAAGGGCAGCGACTGCCTGGAGGATTATAACCTTTTTGGCGTGCAGCGCTCAGCGTTGAAGGAGGTGGATACGCCTACCTATAATAAATGTGATTACACAGGAAAGCCGACTCTCTATTTCCTGTACGGGAAGGACTGTGAGAATGTTGCCGTCACAGGGCTGGGCAGGATAGACGGCAACGAGGGCATTTTTTATGGCAATGTCAGCCCGTGGCATATTGACGGGGCCTTTTACCCCAGGGTGCCGCTGCTGTATCTGGAGAATGTCTCCCATCTGACACTGCACCATATCACCCTTACCGGGAGCGCCTTCTGGACGACCCATCTGGTGGGCTGCAGCGATGTGCTCATCGACGGGATCCGCATTCTGAATAACCTTCGTCTCGCCAATTGTGACGGTATCGACCCTGACCATTGCAGGGATGTCAGGATTACAAATTGTCATATCCAATGCGCCGATGACTGTATTGTATTTAAAAATACGGCAGGCGCAATGGAATACGGCCCCTGCGAAAACATTGTGGTTTCCGGCTGCACCCTGATTTCCACCAGCGCGGCGGTGAAATTCGGCTCGGAAAGCGAGGCGCCCTTCCGCAATATCACGGTGGAAAACTGCTGCATCAGCCGCACCAACAGGGCGGTGTCCCTGCAGCTCAGGGACAGGGGATGCATTGAAAATGTGATCTTTTCCAATCTCAATATTGACACGAGATTGTTCTCCACAGAGCATTGGTGGGGCAAGGCGGAGCCTATAGCCATCACTGCTGTAAGGCGGAATGAGGATACAGAGACAGGGTATATTCGCAATATCCGTTTCCAAAATATCAATGCTTACGGCGAAAACGGTATCCTGATCTATGGGGACGAAACGAAAAACATCAGGAATATTTCCTTTGAAAACGTGCACATTCACCTGGCAAAAAAGACGGAGTGGCCGAAGCATTATCACGATCTGCGGCCCAACATCGGGAATACGATACTGGAAGATTCCCTGCGGGTCATCTATGCCAGGAATGCCCGGGACATTTCCTTCAAGGGTTTTTCCTACGAGGTGGATCCCGACATGGCAGAGGAAATCAGGGAGGCGGTCTCCATAGAAGACTGCGACAATACAGCCTTATAGGGATGGGGGATGGCAGGATAGGCTGAGGTTCCTTTGCCGGATACAGCCTCTATGTCAGATCCAGTCCCCGCACCAGCATTTTGCTGCACATCTTCGCCATTTCGGCGGGGCTGCGGGGGGCGGGATGGTACAGCCAGGTCTCGATGACGCCGATGCAGCCGGAGGTCACAAAGGATTCCGCGTAATCGTAGACACAGGCCCATTCCCTTTGTGCCAGGACATGATAAAGCCGGGTATTGACAAGTTCCTTCAGGCGGTTCACAAAACTCCTGTCGCCGTGGGGGCCCATCATGACTCTGGAAAGCTCGCGGTGCCGTTCCAGGAAGGAGAAAATGTCCAGCAGCACAGCCTCCGGTGAATGGCATCCTGCGTCCTGGCGGAAGGAACGATCCAGGATTTCATTAAATTCCACAAACAGTTCGTCCTCCATCTGCTCCAGTATGTCGTAGATGTCGTTATAGTGCAGGTAGAAGGTTCCCCGGTTGATATCCGCCAGATCGGACAGTTCCCTGACGGAGATATTCTTGATATCCTTCTCACTCATCAGCCTCACAAGACTCTGCTGAAGCAGGGTCTGAGTCCGGCGGATCCGCCTGTCAACAGGCTTTTTCCGGGAGGTGCCGGAGTATCCCGAGTCTTCTCCCGGAGCCGCCTTTTCTACGGTGTTCCTTTCCAGAGAGGCTTTATCCGCAGTGACCTTTTCCGCAGCAGTCTCATCTACCAGCTTATTTCCCATATTGTTTTTTCTGTCTTTTTCCATGATGTCCTCCTTTATCAGGCTGTTCTGCCCGAGTGTGTTTGAAAAATCATTCCCTCGGTCTGAAATCCCCATTTAGCGGCCTGCAGCGCCTCAAATTGGCCAATGCAGCCCTACGCCTCACAAATCGGGGCTTTCATCCCACAAAGTGTGACGCACAGCCCAAGGAAAGCACTTTTCAAACACGCTCGCAAAAAAATAACTTTCTCCTGCTATACTCGACAAAACAAGTCATGAATGTTCATAAACATACATTTGACATAAAACTGTTTATTGCCTTTTCCTCTATATTTATTATAATATCACTAGATAAAAAAATCAACACTTGTCAATAAATGTACAATCAGACGGCTTATGAACAATTTGTTTTATATAGCAAGCGTCCGGGCTGCAGCATGGTTGACAGGGGCAGGGATTGCGGAGAATCCCGGAAAGAGGAGACGATGGAAAAGGAGAAGCAGAATAACTCATTTATGATGAAGCTTTCCACCCTGATCGTGGATAAGCGGAAGGGCTTTTATCTTGTTTTTATTATGCTGATCATATTCAGCGTACTTTCCATGAACAAGGTAAAAGTCAACAATGACCTGACCACTTATCTGCCGGATACCACGGAGACCAGGCAGGGGCTGGATCTGATGGATGAACAGTTCATTACCTACGGTACGGCCCGCATCATGGTATGTAACGTGACACTTAAGGAAGCGGAGCGGCTGGCCCCCCTGATCGAGGAGATGGAAGGGGTCAGTATGCTGGATTTCGACGAGGGAAATTATCATGACATGGAGGCCTTGTTTGAAGTCACCTTTGCCGGGGAGGCGGACGAGGAGGAGACTCTGGAATACCTGAACGGAGTGCTGGGGGAATTGTCCGGCTATGATGTCTATTATACCTCCGATATCGGCCAGGAGGAAAGGGACGCTTCGGATCTGGACAATGATATGATCGTCATCCTGATACTGGCGGGGGTTGTGATCGTGGCGGTGCTGCTCTTTACTTCCACTACTTATGCGGAAATCCCGGTATTTCTCATGACCTTTATCACGGCGGCCATCCTGAATAAGGGCACGAATTACTGGTTTGGCACCATCAGCTTTGTGACCAATTCCATTGCGGTAGTGCTGCAGCTGGCTCTGGCGGTGGATTACGCCATCATTCTCTGCCATCGTTTTATGGAGGAGCACGAGGACAAGGACGCCAGGGAGGCGGTGATCGTGGCGCTGAGCAAGGCCATCCCGGAGATTTCGTCCAGTTCCCTGACTACGGTGTCCGGCATGATCGCAATGATGTTCATGCAGTTTCGGATCGGATACGATATGGGTATCGTGCTGGCGAAGGCCATTGTGCTCAGCCTGGTCTCCGTATTCTTCCTGATGCCCGGCCTGCTCCTTACATTTGCCAGGGCCATTGATAATTCCCATCATAAGAGCTTTGTGCCGAAGATCACAATGGTGGGAAAATTCTGTGTACATACCCGCTATATTGTGCCCCCGATCCTGATCGTGGTGGTGGTCGTGGCGGCGGTATTGTCCGGCAGGGCGGAGTATGTTTATGATGTAAACACGCTGGAGGCCAATAAGATGAGTGCAAACCGCTTCTCTGTCAGCATGGTGAACCGGGAGTTTGGCACCATCAACCAGCTGGCTGTGATCGTGCCCAACGGGGATTATGAGCGGGAGGCCCGGGCGCTGAAAGCGTTGGAAACCATGGAGGAGGTTGACTCCTGTATGGGCCTTGCCAATATTGAGGCCATGGACGGCTATATCCTGACTCAGCAGCTCTCTCCCAGGGAGTTTTCCGAGCTCATTGACATGGATATAGAGATTGCAAATCTCCTGTATTCGGCCTATGCAGTGAATGAGAGCAATTACGGCGCGCTGATCAGCGGGGTCAGTGATTACAGGGTGCCACTGATCGACATATTCCTGTTTATCTATGACCAGAAGGAAAGCGGCAATATTACCCTGGAGGATGACCTGGAGGAGACTCTGACGGATGCCTATTCCCAGATCAGCATTGCGAAGGATCAGCTGCTGGGAGAGGATTGCAGCCGCTTTGTCCTGGAGCTGTCGGTGCCTGTGGAGGGAGAGGAGACCTACGCGGCGTTGGAGAGGATTCGGAATACCGTAGCGCAGTATTATAATTATGAAGATATTTACCTGGTGGGAAATTCTACCAGTGACAAGGATCTGAGCACCTCCTTTGGGCTGGACAATACGATCATCACCGTCCTGACGGCGCTGTTTGTCATGATCATCCTGTTGTTTACCTTCCAGTCCGCGGGCCTTCCCGTGCTGCTGGTGTTGACGATCCAGGGCAGTATCTGGATGAACTTTTCCATGCCCTATCTGCAGAGCGAACCGGTGTATTTCCTGGGGTATCTGGTAGTGTCCGCCATACAGATGGGAGCTACCATTGATTACGCTATTGTGATCACCAGCCGCTATATGGAGCTGAAAACCTATATGCCCATCAAGGAGGCCATTGTGGAGACGCTGAACCAGGCGTTCCCCACCATTGTCACCAGCGGTTCCATGCTGGTGGCAGCAGGCTTTATCATCAGCAATGTATCCTCCAACGCTGTGGTGGCAGCTATCGGGCTTGCGCTGGGGAGAGGGACTCTGACTTCCATTGCGCTGGTGCTCCTGGCACTGCCTCAGACGCTGCTGATCGGGGACATTATCATTGAAAAGACAGCGTTCACATTAAAGAGGGATCTGGTGAAGCCCCTGCCGTCCGGCGGGAGAATCCGCATGAATGGGCACATCAAGGGTTATGTGAACGGCGTGGTTGACGGGGAATTCTTTGGCGTGATCGACGGAGAGATGGGGGCTGTGATCCGGGCGAAGGATACGGTGGAGAAGCTGGATTCGGACGGCCGGGAGGAGCTTCCGGCGCTGGAAGCTGTGGAGGAGGCTCCGGCGGAGGAAGAAAGATCGGAAACCGGGGAGGGCAGGAAGGCTCCGGCGGTGGAAGAGAAAAAGGAAGCCGGGGAGGCCAGGAAGGCTCCGGCGGAAACGGACGCCCCGGCGAATGCAGAGGAGGGGGCAGATGTCCCGCAGGAAACGGCGGCGGATGCTTCCGCAAACGGCATACAGGATCATAAGGGGCGGGGCCGGAACGGAATGTCCCGCAGGAAAACGGGAAATGCCAAAGGCCGGAGACAGAAGGCCGGGGATGCCGCCCGGGAAACTGCCGGCGAAGGGCAGGAAACAGGAGAGGACGTGGGGGAGGCTGCACAGGGCGAACCCACTCGCAGCGGAGAAGCAGGAGGTGACAGATAATGGGACATATGCGGAAAACATTTCAAATCTATATGTCGCTTGCCATGGCAGGCGCGCTTCTGCTGCTTCCACCCCTGCAGGCATCGGCGGAGGGCAGCGCCACCTATGGCCAGTACCGGTCGGGGGCAAATGCCGGTCAGCCGGCCAGTGAAGATTCCTACACGGTGATCTCCGTCTCCACGGAGGAGGAATTGGCGCAGCTGGCCCTGGACTGCCAGCTGGATTCATGGTCCCGGGATAAGTATGTGCAGCTGGAGGGCGATATCGTCCTGAAGGAACACACCGACCTGATGATTCCCAGCTTCGGAGGTATCTTTGACGGAAACGGCCACAGGATATCCAATCTGGAAATCCGGCAGGCGGGTTCCGCCCAGGGCTTCTTCCGGTACGTCCAGGAGACGGGCAGGGTGCGGAATCTGGAGGTCTCCGGCAAGGTGTTGCCGGAGGGTACCCGCAGCCAGGCAGGGGTGATCGCGGGGGTCAATTACGGTCATATTGTAAACTGCACTGCCTATGGAAGTGTGGTGGGGAACCAGGACATCGGCGGTATCGCAGGGGTCAATGAATCCACAGGGGAGATTCGGGCCAGCCAGTCTGCGGTCATGGTGGTGGGAAACCATTCCGCAGGCGGAATCTGCGGTACCAATAACGGGACGCTGAACAACTGCAGGAATTCTGGCGGTGTCAATATCTACAGTACGGATGTGGAGTATGAGCTGGAAGACCTGACCATGGAAAACCTGGGGGATCTGAACAGCACGGCCAACATGGAGGCTCATACGGATACCGGCGGTATCGCAGGGTTTTCCCAGGGCAAAATCTATTATTGCAGCAATTCGGGAACTGTGGGGTATTCCCACATCGGTTACAATACCGGTGGTATCGTGGGCCGTCTGCACCAGGGCTATATCCAGAGCTGCACCAATACCGGCCATGTCATGGGACGGAAGGATGTGGGGGGTATTGTGGGGCAGATGGAGCCCTTCCTGGAGATTCAGTACCTCAATGACAAGCTGGGGGATATCGACAGGGAGACAGACCGCTTTTTTGACCTGCTGGAGGCGGCCCATGACGATATCAGCGGCTATGGGACACAGGCGTCGGAGCTGGCCAGGGATGTATCCGCCCATCTCACCAATGTGGGAAATGCCGCGGGCGGGCTGACCACGGCGGCAAATGACCTGTGGTATATCTATAATCAGGAGCTGTCAGGGCTGGGCAGCGATCTGCAGCGTCTGAATGCGGATCTGGCTGACCAGGCGGGGGCAGGCACGCCTCCTTCCATAACCGTCAGCGGCGGGGATCTGTGGGGCAGTATCACAGGGGGCGGCATTACGGACGGAGACCTGTCCGATGGGAATCTGGAGATAACGCTCCCGGATAACACAGAGGGCTATCGGGCGGCGCTGAGACGCTTTGGCGACAGCGCAGGCACCCGCATCAGCAACATTACCACTGCCACCGGGGACAGGAGCGAGAGCATCACAGGCAGTTTAAGTACCTTTAACAGCGAGCTGGAAGCGGCGGGGAACCAGCTGCAGCAGCTTTCCGGCGTGCTGCAGCAGGGGGCGGACGAGATCAGCCTTGATGTGGACGCCCTGATCGGCCAGTGCAGGATCCTGCGGCAGTGTATCCGGGAACTGCGGGATGACCTGTTCCGCTATGAGGGGATTTCCGTGGCGGATGATTCCGACGAGGCCCCAGGACAGGAGCTCGGGGATATGGAGGAGCAGCCTGCCTACTATGACACCACAGCTTTCCAGCAGGGAAAGGTGACGCTGTGTACCAACAGAGGGCCTGTGGAGGCGGACAACAGCGTGGGCGGTATCGTGGGCCAGGTGGCGACGGAGTATGATTTTGACCCGGAGGAGGATCTTGCGGTCAGCGGTGTGGAAAGCTTCCACATTGAACAGACTGTGAAGGCCGTGATCCGGGAGAGCAAAAACTTCGGCGATGTGGCAGGCAAGAAGAATTATGTGGGTGGAGTGGTCGGCAGGGCGGACTTTGGAGCCGTGATCTCCTGCGAATCCTACGGGGCGGTCAGCAGCACCGGCGGAAGCTATGTGGGAGGCATTGCGGGCTCCTCAAGCTACTGCGTCAGAAGCTGCCATGCCATGGGGCAGCTGTCGGGGAAAAATTATGTGGGAGGCATTGCGGGGAGAGGCTGCGATATTTTCTACAGCTGCGCGTATCCTTTCATGGAGCTTACAGGGGAGTGTGCGGGCTCCATTGCGGGCCAGATTCAGGAGGAGGGAATCCTGGCGGGAAATTACTATGTGCAGGGGAATGTGCCGGGAATCGATTCCGTGGGCTATGAAGGCGGCGCAACGCCTCTTTCCTATGAGGAATTCTGCAGCAGGGAGGGGGTTCCGAAGGCATTCTCCGAGTTTACCGTAAGCTTCCAGGCGGAGGGGCGCGAGCTGGCTTCCTTCCAGTGCCGTTATGGGGAAGCCATCGATCCGGCGGCCATTCCCGGGATACCGGAAAAGGAAGGATGCTATGGATTCTGGCCGGAATTCGATTACTCCTGCGTCACCGGCAACCGTGTATTGGAGGCACAGTATGAGAAATGGGTGTCCTCCCTGGCCAGCCAGGAGCGCGATGAGGCGGGCCGGGTACGTGTCCTGGTACAGGGCGAATTCCTGCCGGAAATGCACCTTGCCCTTAAGGATACCGCAGAAGGTACTGAGATTTTGATTGAGGGCAGCGGGGAGACGGAAGCCTTCACAGGCCCTATGACGGTGAGGGCGGCCTGCGACAATCCGGAGGACACAACGGTGGAGCTGTATGAGAATGGCAGCTACAGGCAGGTTCCTGTCGAAGTGATGGGCAGCTATGTGGAATTTTCCATGGAAGGGCCCGGGGTCTTCAGGCTGTCAGGGGCGGAGGGCGGAAACGGCTGGCTGCTGCCTGTTTTCGCCGGCGCTGCGGCGCTGATTCTGATCGCGGCGCTTCTGGTGAAGGGCATCCGGAAACGCAGGAGATAAATCTCCGCCGGATGCGGTTACGGCATTGCATTTTGCTGCAGATTGTGTTATTCTTTTAACGATTAGATGGATGATTCCCTTTGGGGGATTGGAAGGGCCGGCGCGGGAAATGGGGGCCGGTTCCAGAAAACAGAAGCTACAGGGTAACAGGAAAGGCAGGGTTTTGAAAATGAACAAGGGATTTGACGAAATCATCAGCAGGGTGAAGGAATGCGGCAGGAAGACGGTTGCGGTGTCCGTGGCGCAGGACTCCGCCGTGCTGGAGGCTGTCAAGGAGGCTAAGGCGAGAGGGATCGCCGATGCGATCCTGGTGGGAGACGAGACAAAGATCCGGGAGATTGCCGCTTCCATCGACATGGATCTGGACGGGTACGAGATCATCGATGAGCCGGATATGATCCAGGCTTCCTTAAAGGCGGTGAAGCTTGCCCATGAGGGCAGGGCCGATATGTATATGAAGGGGCTGATCGATTCCAAGAACTTCTTAAAAAGCGTTCTGGATAAGGAAGTAGGGCTGCGCACCGGCGGGACTCTCTCCCATGTGTGCGTGTTTGAGGTTCCCGGCATTGACCGGCTTCTGTTCCTGACGGACGTGGCGTTTATGACTTACCCCACGCTGGAGGATAAGGTCAGCATCATCAATAACACGCTGCCTGTCTGCAAGGCCTGCGGCGTGGATATGCCCAAGGTGGCGCCTCTGGCTGCTGTGGAAGTAGTCAATCCCAAGATGCCGGTGACGCTGGATGCGGCGGAGCTGACGAAGATGTGTGAGGAGGGTAAGATCACGGGCTGTATCGTGGATGGGCCTCTGTCGTTGGATCTTGCCATCGATGCGGAGGCGGCAAAGCATAAGGGAGCTACCGACAGGAAGATTCAGGGGGATGCGGATATCCTGCTGTTCCCGGATATCCATGCGGGCAATCTGGTATACAAATGCCTGGTACATACGGTGCCCGGCCTGAAGAACGGCTGTATCCTGACGGGTACGAAGGTTCCCGTTATCCTCACAAGCCGTTCCGACACCTTTGAGACCAAGGTGAATTCCATCGCGCTGGCGGCGGTTGTGGCTGAAGAATTGAAGAAGGCGCAGTAAAATTAATACAGCAGGAGGGAAAGGTATGTCCATAAAAAGTTTGATCATTAACCCCGGTTCCACCTCCACCAAGATTGGTGTGTTTGAGGATGAGACCTTATTGTTCGAGGAGACACTGAGACATTCCACTGAAGAGATCGGCAGGTATGAAACCATTGTAGACCAGAAGGACTTCCGCAGGAAGATCATCACCGATCTGCTGGAGTCGAAGGATTTTGATTTAAAGAGCCTGGATGTGGTAGTGGGAAGGGGCGGGATGTTAAAGCCCATTTCCGGAGGCACCTATGCGGTGACGGATGACCTTCTGGCGGATCTGAAAGCAGGGGTGCAGGGGCAGCACGCTTCCAACCTGGGCGGTATCCTGGCAAAGGAGATTGCGGATTCCATCGGCGTCCCTTCTTATATCGTGGATCCCACGGTGGTGGATGAGATGATTCCCGTTGCCAGGTATTCCGGTGTGCCCGAGCTGCCCAGGGTCAGCATTTTCCATGCGCTGAACCAGAAGGCGGTAGCCAGGAGATACGCGAAGGAGACAGGAAAGCCCTATGAGAGCCTTCGGCTGATCGTAGTGCATATGGGCGGCGGCGTGTCCGTGGGCGCCCATGAGAACGGCAGGGTAATCGATGTGTTTAACGCTCTGGACGGGGACGGCGCTTTCTCACCCGAAAGGGCAGGCGCGGTGCCCAGCGGCGCTCTGGTAAAGATGTGCTTCTCCGGAATGTATACCGAGAAGGAAATCTACGGAAAGATCGTGGGCAAGGGCGGCTTTAACGCCTACCTCAATACCAACGATATGCGTGAAGTGACCAGGATGGCAAATGAGGGCGATGAGAAGGCGGCCGAGGCAAAGCAGGCATTTATCTTCCAGGTGGCCAAGGACATCGGCTCCATGGCGTGTGTGCTGAAGGGAAAAGTGGATCAGATCATTGTCACCGGAGGGATTGCATACGGTGCAGATGTGGTGGCTGCCCTGAAGGAACATGCGGAGTGGATCGCGCCCTTTACCGTATATCCCGGGGAGGATGAGCTGCTGGCCCTGGCACAGGGAGCGCTCCGTGTGCTGAACGGCGAAGAAAAGGTGATGGAATACTGAGAGGACAGGGACTGGCAGGCATAATGTGCTGTCGGCTGTGAGATAAGATACCCCGCTGTAAGCATATGGTGAGGCATGTACGGCCTGCTGTGATGCGGCGGGGTATTTGATTTGATAAGCAATGGGAAGTATTTTGTATCCGAAACAGACATATAAGCCGGGAGACAGCGGAAAGATATGAAAAGGAAAGACAACAGTAACAGAACGAAACAGAAATATAATATGTGGCAGGCGGTATCGCCTATGAAGCTGATCCTGGGAGGATATCTCATGATCATCCTGATCGGCACGGCGCTGCTGATGCTCCCGGCCTCCACAAAGGGGGCGGGCTCCAGCGGGCTGACGGACTGCTTTTTTACCGCCACATCGGCTACCTGCGTTACCGGCCTTGTGAGGTTTGATACCTTTACCCATTGGACGCTGTTCGGGCAGATTGTGATCCTGGGCCTGATTCAGATTGGCGGCATTGGATTTATGACGGTGGCAATCCTGGTGATGGTATTGACGAAAAGGAAGATTCATTTAAGCCAGCGTTCCCTGATGCAGAATTCCATCTCAGCGCCCCAGATCGGCGGTATTGTGCGTATGACCAAATTTATCGCGCTGGGCACGTTCCTGATCGAAGGGATTGGCGCAATACTTTTAAGCTTTGACTTTATTCCCCGGTTCGGTATCGGCAGGGGAATCTATTTTTCCGTATTTCATTCGATTTCAGCCTTCTGCAACGGCGGCTTCGACCTGATGGGAGGGACTACGGGGGAGTTTTCCTCCCTCACCGGAATGGCCGGGAACGGGTATGTCTGCACGGTGATCATGCTGTTGATCTTTGTGGGAGGCTTAAGCTTCTTTGTGTGGCATGACCTGCTGACACAGAAATTTAAATGGAAGCGTCTGAAGCTTCAAAGTAAGATGGTATTGTCCATCAGTGTGAGCCTGGTGCTTTTCGGGGCGTTGGTGCTGGCCCTGCTGGAATGGAAACAGGCGGATTTTGCCGGCCTGACCACGGGAGAGAGGCTGACCGCCAGCTTTTTCCAGTCGGTCAGCGCCAGGACAGCCGGTTTTAACACCGTTGACCTGACCGGTATGTCGGAGGGCGGCATCTTTGTGATGATATGCCTTATGCTCATAGGCGGCTCCACAGGCTCCACGGCGGGCGGAATCAAGACCACCACCTTCTGGATCCTGTGCATCAGTATCCTGGCAACCTTCCGCAGGAAGAAGAACATTGAGATGTTTGGGCGGAGAATGGAGGAGGGAATTACCAGGACGGCATCCTGTGTGTTTATGACCTATATCCTGCTTTCCGCGGCTGTCAGTGTAATCTTGTCCGCGCTGGAGGGGATACCGCTGCTGACGGCGCTCTTTGAGGCCGTGTCGGCGGTGGCTACGGTGGGTCTGACGCTGGGGGTGACTCCGGGGCTGGGGATGGTGTCCAAGCTGCTTCTGGCCTTTCTGATGCTGTGCGGGAGGGTGGGATCTATCACTATGCTGTTGGCTTTTTCCTCTGAGAAAAGGGTCATAAATTCCAAGCTGCCGCTGGAGAAGGTACAGGTAGGCTAGAAATTCTATGGAGGTTAGTATGAAATCAATTTTGATCATCGGCCTGGGACGTTTCGGACGTCATATGGCCCAGAAATTCCTGCAGAACGGTCATGAAGTGCTTGCTATTGACCGTAATGAGGAGAGAGCGGACGATATGGTGGGGATGATCCCCCAGATTCTGATTGATGACGCCACGGATGAACGTTTTATGGAGTCTTTGGGCATCCGCAATTTTGACCTGGCAGTGATCGCTATCGGGGAAAACTTTCAGACGGTGCTGGAGATCACGGTACTGCTCAAGGATCTTGGCTGCAAGTATATTGTGGCAAGGGCCACAAAGGATGTGCACAAGAAGCTGCTGCTGCGGAACGGCGCGGATTACGTCTCTTATGCGGAGCGGGAGGTGGCAGAGCGCCTGGCCATCAAGTTTGGCGCAGACACCATCTTTGACTATGTGGAATTGACGCCGGAGATTGGCATTTATGAGATTGCGGTTCCAAAGAAATGGCTGGGCAAGAGTATGGTGGAGCTGTCCATCCGAAACAAATACCATGTGAGCGTCATGGCTACCAAGAAGCAGAACCAGATTTTTCCCCTGCCCCATCCCACCCACGTATTCGAGGCGGATGAGAGCGTGATGGTCATGGGAAGCGAAAAGGACATAGAGGCGATCACATGATGAGGTAACGGGATCCTCTGCTGTGGGGCATGGAAGTATCCGGCGGGAAAAGTCCCTCGGTCATTCCGGGTGCTTGCGGAATTCACGGGGGGACTTCCCGTATATTTTCTTAAATAAGTCTTTGAAATAATTACTGTCGTTAAAGCCGTTTTCCAGGGCGATGTCCGTGATGGTATTGCTGGTGGTGAGGAGCGCGGTCTGTGCGTGCTTAAGCCGCACGAAATTCAGGTATTCCTTAAAGCCCATGCCCGTTACCTGCTTGAATTTCTTGCTGAAATAGGTGGGGCTTAAGGCAGCCTGGGCCGATACTTCGTCCAGGGAAAGCGGCTTCCTGTAATTCTTGTAAATATATTTCGTGGCAAGCAGGATATCCGCATCCCGTGAATTTAAGAGCTGGGGTTCTTCCTCGTTCATCACGGAGTAGCGCATCAGCATCAGCAGGACTTCGTGGAGGCAGCACCTCATAAAACCTGCGGAGTATTCGTCAATCCCGGCATTTTCAGTGAGCATACGGTTCAGGAGGTTAAAGAATTCTTCCTGATAAAGGGCCGGGATGCTCCCCATAAAGGAATGCAGGTTTTCCTGTGGGAAAAGGGAGGTATCCCTGTCGGAAAACATGCTCCAGTTGATATGCTCCTTCATAAAGTAGATCATCAGGATTTCGCATTCACCGTCTGCGGAATAAATCGAATGGTGCAGCTCACCGGGGATGACGAGAACCAGATCCCCTTTCTCCAGGTAGTGGACGGTATCCTTTAACAGAAAACGGCACTTTCCCGACAGCAGAAAGAATATCTCATAATAGCTGTGGCTGTGGTCGGACTGTTTGGGGGAGAAATCACCTCTCCTTCCTCTTGTCACAGTGATGTTATCAAGATTGCGTATTTTTTTACCCTTTTCGGCAGGCATGGCTTTCTCCTCCTTCTGGCTGGAAGCATATCATCAGTATACACCATACGGCATAAAAAAACAGTATTTTTTGTATAATCAGGCATAAAAACATTAGAAAAGTAATTAAATTTGGGGTAAAATATCTCTTGGAATGAAACATTCCTCTAAGTTTTCTCTCATACCATAAAACGCCCCGGTGGACTTCCACCGGGGCGTTTACATGAAGTAACATACTCTTACAGAGGGAATTTAAAGTAGCTCTTTGCGTTGTAGTAAGAGATGTTTTTCACAATTTCGGAAAGAGTCTCATAATCTGCGGGGAATTCTCCGTTCTCTACCCAGCCGCCCAGCAGGTTGCACAGGATGCGCCGGAAGTACTCATGCCTGGTGTAGGACAGGAAGCTCCTGGAATCTGTCAGCATTCCCACGAAACCGGACAGGTTGCCAAGGTTGGCCAGGGAGGTCAGCTGCTCCACCATACCGGTCTTATGATCGTTGAACCACCATGCGCTGCCCTGCTGGATCTTCGCCACTGCGGTGGAATCCTGGAAGCAGCCCAGCACTGCGCCGATGGACTGGTTGTCGTTGGGGTTTAAGCTGTACAGAATGGTCCTGGGCAGCTCGTCAGTGACGCAGAGTGCGTTCAGGAAATTCGCCATCTGAGCGGAGGGAGCATCGTTGTTGATGCAGTCGTATCCGGTGTCGGGGCCCAGCTTCTCGAACATGAGGGTATTATTGTCCCTCTTACAGCCGTAGTGAAGCTGCATTGCCCAGTCGAGCTTATGATACTCCCTGCCCACGAAGAGCATGAATGCGGTCTTGAATTTCAGCTCATCTTCCCTGGTCAGGATCATCCGGTTCCTTCTCTTTAAGAAGATTTCCTCCAGTTCGTCGTCGCTTGCAGGTACATACATCACGTATTCCAGGGCGTGGTCGGAGACATTACATCCCATGGAGGCAAAGTAAGCCATGCGTTTTTTCAACGCTTCCTTCACAGCGGCAAAGGTGGTAAGCTTGGGCATTTCCGCCGCTTCCGCCAGCTTATCCAGGTAATCCAGGTAATCGGGCTTCTCGATGTTCATGGCCTTGTCGGGACGCCATGCGGGAAGGACTTTTACGTCAAAGCTGTCGTCTTCCGCAATCTTTTTGTGCCATTCCAGGGAATCGATGGGGTCGTCGGTGGTACAGATCAATGTTACATTGCTCTGCTTGATGATATTGCGGACGCTCATGGAAGGCTGCGCCAGCTTCTCATTACAGATGTTCCATACCTCGTCGGCAGTGTTTTTGTTCAGCACGCCGTTGTAGCCGAAATACCTCTGCAGCTCCAGGTGGCTCCAGTGGTACAGGGGGTTGCCGATGGCCTTGCCCAGGCATTCCGCCCATTTGCAGAATTTCTCATAGTCGGAAGCGTCGCCGGTGATATATTTCTCATCCACTCCACAGGAGCGCATCAGACGCCATTTATAATGGTCGCCGCCCAGCCATACCTGGGTAATGTTCTCAAACTGGCGGTTCTCAGCAATCTCCCTGGGGTTGATGTGGCAGTGGTAATCCAGAATAGGTGTGTTCTCCGCATATTCGTGAAACAGCTTCTTAGCGGTTTCCGTTTTCAGCAGAAAATCTTTGTCCATGAATGCTTTCATTTCTTCTCCTCCATTTTAAATGAATTAAATGAACCATGTTTTATTGTAATATCTCAACGGGTGGTGCCCCGTTTTACAATCTCGCCTGAAAAAATAGTTTTCTTGGGCATCTCGTTGCCGTTCAGGACACCCAGGAGAGTGGTGATCAGGTGCTGGCAGAGAGTCTCCAGCTTGTTGTCGATGCTGGTCAGCTCCGGATCGCAGCAGTTTACCAGCATGGAATTGTTGTATCCCAGGATGGAGAAATCCTCCGGTATGTGAAAGCCCGCTTCCCTGGCGTATTTCACGCTGGCAAGGGCCAGCGTATCATCCGCGGCGATGACGCCGTGAAACCGGAGGCCTTTCCGCTCCAGCTTTTTTAAATGCTCCGTCATGGCCGGGATATCCTCGTGGGAACCGTGATAGAACTGCATAAGATTGCTGCCGGATAAGAGCTTCCGCTCCTCCATGGCCGCCCGGTAGCCGGCAAGCTTGCGTTTGCCGCTGTAGGAGGCGGAGTTATAGAAATACAGGATATCGCTGATGCCGGTGTCGATCATCTGCAGCGTAGCCTCGTACATGGAGGTAAAGTCGTCGGAAACCACACTGTACACATTGGGGGCGTCCAGGTCTGCGTTCAGGAGCATCACCGGAATCTGGGCCGCGGCGTCGGCGATATATTTGTTGTCGCTTTCCCTTTCGTAGATAAAATTGGAACCTACCAGTATGATTCCGTCCACCTTTTTTGTAATCAGAAGGTTCATGGAAGACATCTTGGAACCCAGCTCATAGCCCGTACAGCACAAAATACTGTCGTAGCCGTTGGCCCGAAGCTTCTGTTCTATGTAGTAGATGGCTTTGGCAAGGTACAGGTCGGAGCTGTCGGCGCACATGATGCCGATAGTCTTCATGGTGTTCAACCCAAGCCCTCTGGCAAAGGCATTGGGGGTATATTCGTACCGGTTGATCACATCCAGTACTTTTTTCTTGGTCTTTTCACTGACATTGCTGCTTCCGTTTAAGACACGGGAAACCGTAGCGATGGAAACACCGGCCTTTTCGGAAATATCATAGATTGTCATGGGTGTTACCTCGTGTGCTGTAAACCGGTGCCGCAGACAGCACCTTTTTGAACGAAAATATGTAAGTAGTTACAAAATGTCCTATCCAAATTATAGCTAACCCCGCGCTTTTTTTCAAGACATATTTTTTGGAAGCCGCTGTAAACATTTGTTTTTTGCATATTGACGAAAGAAGTTTTTGGCAGTAAAATTATTTGTGAAAGTACTTACATAGAATCTGCCGCCCGGCGGAGCTGTAAAGTACGCAGGACGTGAGGAAGTGGCGTGCCCGTGAGAGCGGGCGGAAGAAAGCAGGGCTGGATGCAGGAGCTGTCCGGCCCGCAGGTTTGTGTCTGCGCGGCGCCCGCAAACCTGTAAGCTGTGATTTGGCTTTGCACGGCAGGCCGCGCAGAAACGAGGTTAAGATGGAGCTTTTAAACAAGTCAATGACGGGTAAGAAGGAGAGGCCTGTCAAGGTCGTACAGTTTGGCGAGGGGAATTTCCTTCGCGCGTTCGTGGATTACATGATCGATATCGCCAATGAGCAGGGGACGTTCGACGGGGATATCGTGCTGATCAAGCCCATTGAGTTCGGAAACCTGGAGATGTTCCACAACCAGGACTGCCAGTACACCGTCTCCCTCCGCGGCAATGTGGACGGCGAGGGAAAGATTTTAAACAGAGTGGTGACCAGCGTGGCGGATGTGGTTGACACCTACAATGAGTATGAGAAGTACATGGGCCTGGCAGAGCTCGATACCCTCCGTTTTGTGGTATCCAACACTACCGAGGCGGGCATCGTATTTGATAATACCGACAAATTTGAGATGAATCCTCCCAAGACCTTCCCCGGAAAGCTGACTAAGTTTTTGTATCACAGATTCGAGACCTTCCAGGGAGATCCGGGCAAGGGCCTTGTAATGCTTCCCGTGGAGCTTATCGACGACAACGGCATTATGCTGAAAAAGTGCGTGATGCAGCTGATCGAGCTTTGGGGCCTGTCCGACGAGTTTAAAAAGTGGGTGGAGGAAGCCTGCGTCTTTACCGCGACCCTGGTAGACCGTATTGTCACCGGATATCCCCGGGCTACGGAGAAGGAAGAATGGGAGAAGCTGGGCTATGAGGATCATATCATGGTAACAGGGGAGCCCTTTGCCCTCTGGGTGATTGAGTCCGACAAGGACATCAGTAAGGAATTTGACCTGCCCGGCGCGGGACTTCCCGTGGTGTTTACGGACGACCATCATCCTTATAAGCAGAGAAAGGTGCGCATCTTAAACGGCGCCCATACTTCTTTTGTGCTGGCTTCCTGGCTCTGCGGCAACGATATTGTGAGACAGTCCATGGAGGACGACGATATCCGTGATTTCATGAATAAGACCATCTTTGACGAGGTGATCCCCACCCTGACCCTTCCCGAGGACGAGCTGAAGGCCTTTGCGGGCGAGGTGGTAAACCGTTTCAACAATCCCTATGTGGATCACGCGCTGCTGGCAATCTCCTTAAACTCCGTCTCCAAGTGGAGGGCGAGATGCCTGCCCAGCCTGCTGGGATATGTGGATAAGTTCGGGAAGCTTCCCGCCCACATGACCTTCTCCATCGCGGCGCTGATGGCGTTCTACACCGGCACGGAGATCAGGGACAATGTGCTGATTGGACACAGGAACGGCGAGGAATACAACGTGAAGGACGATATGCCTGTGCTGGAATTCTTCCGGGACAACTGTGAGAAGGATACGAAGGAATTTGTAACCGCTTACCTTGGCAGGGAGGATTTCCACGGACAGGATCTGAATCAGGTTCCCGGACTGACGGAGGCGGTAACTTCTTATCTGGATGATATCAAGACGAATGGTATGAGGGCGGCATTATGCAGAATTTCCTGAAAATAAATGACAATGACAATGTGGTGGTGGCGCTGAACGCGATTCCCCAAGGGGAAACCATACAGGTGGAAGTCCAGGGAGAGGTAAAAAGCGTGACGGCCCTGGAGGAGATTCCCGCAGGCCACAAGATGGCAGTCTGCGATATCCCTGAGGGGGGCGAGGTCATCAAGTACGGCTACCGCATCGGCAATACAAAGGAAGCGGTGAAGTGCGGCGGCTGGATCCATACTCACAATGTAAAGACGGCCCTGGGCGACCTTCTGGAGTACACCTATGAGCCTGTCACCGTGGAAGAAAAGACCACGGAGGATGTTACCTTCATGGGGTTTCAACGCCCTGACGGCAAGGTAGGCGTCCGCAACGAGATCTGGGTGATCCCCACGGTGGGCTGCGTCAACAATGTGGCCACCGCCATTGCCAGACAGGCGAACGCCTTTGTAAAAGGCACGGTGGAGGAGGTCATTGCGTTTCCCCATCCTTACGGCTGTTCCCAGATGGGGGACGATCAGGAGCATACCAGGAAGATCCTGGCGGATCTGATCAACCATCCCAATGCGGGCGGCGTGCTGGTGCTGGGGCTGGGCTGTGAGAACAGCAATATCGACGTGCTGAAGCCCTACATCGGCGATTACGACGAGAACAGGGTGAAATTCCTGGTGTCCCAGGAGTCCGACGACGAGATCGGGGACGCGGTGGAGATCATCAAGGGATTGATTGAGTATGCTTCGGGATTTGAGCGGGAGCCTATCAGCGTCAGCAAACTGGTAGTGGGCATGAAATGCGGCGGCAGCGACGGCCTTTCCGGTATCACTGCGAACCCTCTGGTGGGGCGTTTCTCCGACCTGCTGATCTCCAAGGGCGGCACCACCATCCTGACGGAGGTTCCCGAGATGTTCGGCGCGGAGACGATCCTGATGAACCGCTGTGCAAACGAAGAACTGTTCCATCAGACGGTGGATCTGATCAACGACTTTAAGAATTATTTCAAGAGCCATAACCAGACGATTTATGAGAATCCCTCCCCCGGGAACAAAAAAGGCGGGATTTCCACCCTGGAGGATAAGTCCCTGGGCTGCACCCAGAAGTCCGGCAGCGCCCTGGTGAAGGGCGTGCTGCAGTACGGGGAGACGGTGAAGACCCCGGGCCTGAACCTGCTCAGCGCTCCCGGGAACGATCTGGTGGCGGCCACGGCGCTGGCGGCGGCGGGAGCCCATATCGTGCTGTTTACCACCGGCCGGGGTACTCCCTTTGCTTCCCCCGTGCCCACCATGAAGATTGCCACAAACTCCAGGCTGGCGGGAAAGAAGTCCAATTGGATTGACTTCAACGCGGGCGTGTTGGTGGAGGACAGCAATATGGCGGCGGAGACGGAGAACCTGTTCCGCTATGTAGTGGAGGTTGCCTCCGGGAAAAAGGTCTGCAGCGAGGCGGCAGGCTTCCATGATATGGCAATCTTTAAACAGGGTGTTACCCTTTAAAACAGTAAGGCGGATTGTGCCCCGCGGAAAGACAGAAAGCCTTTCTGCGGGGTATTTTACAATACAGGCCGGGCACAGGGAGCTGCCGGGAATCTGTGAACGATGCAAGGAGGTATGGACATGAAAGAACAATTGGCGGCTGCGTTGCGGGGAATTGCCGTGAAAGATACAAATATGGTGGCAGAGGCAGCACAGCAGATAAAGCGGCTGCCCAGGACGGAGGAAGGGCTGTTTGATACGGGCTGTGTGGATAAAGACTGTTTTGAGGCGGCCAGATGGGTCTATCCGGTTTACGCTTATTATGAGACCGAGTGTAATAAGAAGGAGTGCTATCCCGATCTGCTGAAGCAGATGGAGCTGCTGGACAGGAAGCGGAAGGAGGCGGCGTCCATGGGGGCTTCGGCGCTTTTCCTGGATGCGCTGATCCACACCATTGACAATGTGACGCCCCAGCTTTATGAGTATTACATAGAACTGGTGGGACTGTTTAAGGCGGCTGTGAAGGAGACCATCGCCACATATTACAGGGATGGTGAATTTACCGATGGCAGCGCAGGCGGGGCGGAGGCGGAAAGGCTGATCCGTGAGGCCATTACCCATGCCGGGGAGACTTATGTGCTGCTGGCGGAAAAGTATGAGGAATACGGGCAGCGCTGACAGGGAAAGGAGAAGGGTATGGAGATCATTCATGTTATGAACACGGCCAGAAGCGCCGTGATAGAAATAAAGGACGGCGGGCGCTATGAGACGAAGGAGCCTTACCGGGTGCTGGTCAACGGGGAGGAGAAGCTGACTGCTAAGAAGACCATTGTCTCATTGTATGATTTAAAGCCGGACACGGAATATCATGTGGAAGTCTGGGACGGCTCCGGGAAGGCGGGCAGCCTGAATTTTAAGACGGACTATGAATTTGTGACACTCGACGTAAGGAGGTTCGGGGCCAGGGGCGACGGGGAGCATGACGATACTCATCACATCCAGGCGGCCATCCTGGCCTGCCCGGAGCATGGCCGTGTGCTGATACCGGCGGGAACCTACCGCATTTCTTCCCTTTTCTTAAAGAGCCACACCCGGATCGAGCTGGCAAAGGGGGCGGAATTAAAGGCCTTTACGGAGATGGATAAATTCCCTGTTTTCCCCGGGTGGGTTGAGAGCTATGACGAGACGGACGGCTATAACCTGGGAAGCTGGGAGGGGAATCCCCTAAATATCTATACCGGTATTATCTGCGGCGTCGATGTGGAGGATGTGGTGATCTATGGGCAGGGTGTGATCAATGGAAACGCTTCCACGGAGGACTGGTGGAAGGTGCCCATGAAGTATAAGGAGACGTTCCGTCCCCGCCTGTTTTTTATCAACAACTGCCGCAGGATCACGCTGGCGGGAGTGAAGGTGTGCAATTCGCCTTCCTGGACGCTGCATCCGTATTTCAGCGAGGATGTAAGGTTTATTGACCTGTTTGTGTCCAATCCCGCGGACTCCCCCAACACCGACGGCTGCGACCCGGAGTCCTGTAAGAATGTGGATATCCTGGGTGTGCATTTTTCCGTGGGGGATGACTGCATCGCGGTAAAGAGCGGCAAAATTTATATGGGGAGGAAGTACAAGACGCCCTCGGAGAACATCCGCATCCGCCAGTGCCTGATGGAAGACGGACATGGGGCGGTGACGCTGGGCAGCGAGATGGCGGGAGGCATTGTCAACCTCGTCGTGGAGGACTGCGTTTTCCGCCGCACGGACAGGGGGCTGCGCATCAAGACCAGAAGGGGCAGAGGAAAGGATGCCATTCTGGACGGCATCACCTTCCGCAATCTGGATCTGGATCATGTGATGACCCCGCTGGTGGCAAATTCCTTCTATTTCTGTGATCCTGACGGGCATACGCCCTATGTGCAGTCCAGGGAGCCGTATCCGGTGGACGACAGGACGCCCTCCATTAAGAAGATGGTATTTGAGAACCTGGAGTGCACCAACTGCCATGTGGCGGCGGCCTTCTTTGACGGGCTCCCCGAGCAGAAGATTGAGGAGATCGTCATGAAGAACATTTCCATCAGCTATGCGGAGAACCCGAAAGAAGGCGTCCCCGCCATGTCCGAGACAGTGCCCAGCAGCACGAAGCGGGGGCTGTTTGCGAGAAATGTGAAAAAGCTGATCCTGGAGAAGGTAAAGATCGAGGGGCAGAGCGGCCAGGCGTATGAGCTGATCGGGGTGGATGAGCTGGTGGAAAGGTGACGGAAGGAAGCTGGAGTGGCTTTTGCGCGCTGCACACAATAAGAGTATTGACGTTGTATGGGCGGGCAGAAAATAAGGGCGGCACAGTGTTGAGGAAGGTATAATGATCAGGAATGAATACAGGGTCACATGGGAAATTTTTCGGTCTTGGATGTGGGAAAATAAGAGGAAGCCTCCAAGGCTTGTCTTTACCATTGTGTGGGTTTTGTTCGGGATCGCGGTAACATGGCTGGCGGCGGCGTACCGGTTTGCCCCGTATCTGGTTATGACGTTTTTCTGCCTCTACCGTGCATTCCTGCGGGACATTCTTGCGGCGAAAAGGCAGTACGGGGCCATGGCAAAGAGCTATGGGCAGAAGGACTGGCTCAGGAGCATTACCTTTGACGAGGAGCAGATCACGCTGAAGGAAGGGAATCTTTCCGTGAATTACAGGTATTCGGATATCAGTGGGATCAGGGAAGCGGGCAACAGGGTGTGGCTGACCCTTAAGGATGGAAAGGTCATCCGGCTGTACAAGGATTGCTTTGTGGGCTCGGACTGGGAGGGATGCAGGGAGTTGACAGCGCGGAAGTGCGGTTCCCTGTTGCAGCCTGAAGGCTGAGCCGGAGAGAATTTTTGAGGTGTTGCAGTCTTTATAAAAATTTAAAATAAACGGAGGAAAGAAGTATGCAGTTAGGAATCAGGTTACATGACACAACAAAGCTTCCCTTTGCGGAGCGTATCGCGGATGTACATAAGCTGGGGTTTGAGTGTGGGCATCTGGCGCTGGCGAAGGTGATTGATGAATTCCCCACCACGGACGAGGCTATGACGCCCGGCCTGGCCATGTATATCAGGAATGTGTTTGCGGAAAATCATGTGGATATCGCCGTGCTGGGCTGCTATCTGAATCTGGCGAATCCCAACAAAGAGCAGCTGGCGGCAACCGTGCACCGTTATATGGCGCATATCCGCTTTGCCTCCTGGCTTGGCTGCGGTGTTGTGGGGACGGAGACGGGAGCGCCAAACGAGACCTATACCTTTACCCCCGAATGTCATACGGAAGAAGCGTTGCAGCTTTTTATCGACAATGTCCGCCCCGTAGTAAAATACGCGGAACAGATGGGTGTGGTATTTGCCATTGAGCCGGTATACCGTCATATTGTATCCACCCCTGAGAGGGCGAGAAGGGTGCTGGACGAGATCGATTCCCCCAATCTGCAGATTATCTTTGACCCTGTGAATATGCTGGATATCTCCAATTATCAGGACAGGGAGGCTATCTTTGCGGAGGCTATTGAACTGCTTGGGCCTGATGTTGCCATGGTGCACCTGAAGGACTTTGTGGTGGGCGATGGAAGACTGAATTCCGTGGGCTGCGGCCTGGGGGAGATGGATTACACCCAGGTGCTGAAATTTATGAAAGAGAGAAAGCCCTTTATCCACGCTACGCTGGAGGACACGAAGCCGGAAAATAACCAGCAGGTTAAGGAATTTATCCTGCGCAAGTATGCGGAGGTATAAGGGGAGGGGCTGATAAAGGCCCGGTGTCCGGAACCGCTTTCGTTTGCCGTTTGTTTTGGCAGCGGAAGCGGCTTTTTGAGGTAAAGCCGAATTGTCTGCCGCTTATGTTTTGCCGTCAGGGCATGCCACAAAACACGGATCAGAGTCTCAGGCCGCCATATGACTGCCTGCAAAATCGCAGGTTTGTTGGATTTTATATGGAATGATACAAGCGGCTATGGTACAATCAGATTGTGAACAGGCTGATAAGGTGAGAGACGTCAGGATGATATAAAAGTGTAGCGCGGGCTTTGGTATGATTTTATCTGCGGGGCGGCGCTTATAATTGGAATGTCGAAAGGTATGGAAGTGCTTCCCTGTGAGGATTTGCAGGAAAATATCTGGATGAGGGAGGATTCGGGAGTATGGGATTACACTTAAGGGCAGGACTGGGGGTTTTGACGGCGTTTTTCATGCTGGCGGCTCCGCTGACGGTATCCGCGAAGACATATTATTATGAGACGTGTTACCAGGCGCCGGAGGAATTGGAAAATTACATTGTGCTGGAGGAAGACTTTGGGGAATATGAGGTGCAGGAGGGGGACTGCCTGTGGAACATATCCGAAAGGCTTCTGGGAAACGGTGAGGAATATCCGCGGCTTGTGGAAATGAATCCGGAGTTGATCCTGGATCCCGACCTGATTTATCCCCATACATTTCTGCAGATGAGCCGGAAGGTGTATGTGAGAAAAAAGGAGGGCCCTGCAGGTCTGGAGATAGCGCAGCTTTTTCGTACCGGGGTCGTGGACGGGTGCACGGTGGGACTGGTACAGGCGGGGGAGGCTTACGCCAGTATGGCGTTTATGCGGCCGGACGACGCCAGGATCCTCTGCCGGATCCGTGACAGGGAGCAGGGAAGCGAGGAGGCTTTGGCGGAATGGGAGGAGTGCTGTGAAGCCATAGAGGAATACGCGGAGAAGGAGTATGAGGGCCTGGTAACGGATCTGGCCTTTGAACATTACCAGTCGGAGACGGGCGAACAGATTTATCTTTTTTCGTATACATATACGGTTCAGGGGGAGAAATATGGCCTTAAGGGCACGCTGCCGGTGTATGTGAGCCACGGCATCTGTCAGGCGGAGCATATCCAGGCGGAGTTTGTGGGATTCCACACACAGGACGACATGGAGGATGTAGTCCGCTATCTGGCGGCGAGCTTTGAGGAGCTGCCTGACGCAGGCCGGAGGAGGGGCAGTGTGAATGATAATAATATCACCTTCGGTTCAACAAAGGAGTGGGATCTGCCCGGGGTCTATAACTCCTTTGGATGGATGGAGGAGTATTTTGACGGGATTTTCAGCCAGGCTGCCCGGGAGAATGCCGCGCCGGAGGACAGGAGTGCGAAGGACAGGGTTCTTCATATGATATTATAAAAATTTGTGCCGGTTAAAACGCATTTCGCCGTTTTCCCCGGTCACAGGAAAGGTATGATGATAAAATGTACAGAGACGGAAGGATTTACATGGGACTTGACGACGGCGGGAATCAGGTGTCCATGCAGTTAAACATGAGCAACCGCCACGGGCTGATCGCGGGAGCCAGCGGCACGGGGAAGACGATTACCATGAAGGTGATGGCGGAATCCTTTTCCGATGCGGGGGTGCCTGTATTTTTATGCGATGTGAAGGGGGATGTTTCGGGGCTTGCTTCCCCCGGGGCCGCTTCCGAGAGCATGGAAAAGCGGATTGATAAATTCGGGATCCGGGACTGCTTTGCATATAAGTCCTATCCTGTATGCTTCTGGGATATTTATCAGGAAAAGGGGCATCCTGTGCGGGCAACTATCTCCGATATCGGGCCGGAGCTGCTTGCACGTATCCTGGGATTAACGGCGGTGCAGGAGGGGGTTTTGAATATTGTATTCCGGATCGCCGACGACAAGGGACTGATGCTCATAGATTTAAAGGATTTAAAGGCTGTTCTGAATTATGTCTCGGAGCACAGGACGGATTATACCGCAGCCTATGGAAACATAGCGCCCCAGTCCATAGGGGCCATTGTCCGCGCCCTGATCCCCCTGGAAAACCAGGGAGGCGACCTGTTCTTCGGGGAACCGGCGCTGGATATCTTTGACTGGATACGTACCGACAGCGAGGGAAGGGGGATTGTCAATATCCTGGACAGCGTAAAGCTGGTGCAGAATCCCACTCTGTATGCAAGTTTCCTGCTTTGGATGATGGCGGAGCTGTTCGAACGGCTTCCGGAGGCGGGAGATCTGGAGAAGCCCAAGCTGGTGTTTTTCTTTGACGAGGCACACATGCTGTTTTCCGATGCACCCAAGGTGCTGGTGCAGAAAATTGAGCAGGTGGTGAAGCTGATCCGCTCCAAGGGCGTGGGGATTTACTTCGTGACCCAGAGCCCCGGGGACATTCCCGACAGTGTGCTGGCACAGCTTTCCAACCGCGTCCAGCATGCCCTTCGGGCTTACACTCCCGCAGAGCAGAAGGCGGTGAAGGTGGCGGCACAGTCCTTCCGTGTGAATCCCGCCTTTAAGACAGAGGATGTGATCATGGAGCTGGGAGTGGGCTATGCCCTGACTTCTTTCCTGGATGAGGAAGGTGTCCCCGGCATGGCGCAGCAGACGGCAATCATCTGTCCCCAGAGCCTTATGGGGCCGGTGGACAAAGTAGAGAGATTAAAGAGGATTGCCTCCGACGGCATGGAAAAATATGACGATGGTGTGGACAATGTGTCCGCCTATGAAGTGCTGACGGAGCAGAACGCCCTGGAGGCGGAGCGTGCCCAGCTGGAGAAGGAAAAAGAGGAATTCCAGAAAAAGAAGGAAAAGGAAGAAGCAGCGGCGGCAAAAAAGAAGGAAAAGGAAAAAGAGGCCGCGGAGAAAAAGAAGGAGAGGGCGGCGGAGCGGCGCAGATCCCAGATCGAGAGGAGCCTGATCAGCACCGGCACCCAGGTACTCAAGAGAGGGCTGCTGAAGACACTGTTTAAATAGGAGGTCAGTATGGACAATCTGGACAGGGCAAGGGAGCTGAAGGAGGCAAAGCAGGCAGGCCAGGAGGCGCTAAACTGCCTGAACCGGGCGGCGGAATCCCTGAAAAGTGCCGGAAATTGGGGAATTGTTGATATGCTGGGGGGAGGGCTGATCAGCACCTTTGTCAAGCATTCCAAAATGAATGATGCAGAGGCGTTGGTGCAGCAGGCGCGCAGCGCCCTGAAGCGCTTCCAGAAGGAATTGACGGATGTGGAGAATGTGGAGGATTTCCATATAGAAACGGGAGATTTCCTGGCCTTTGCAGACTATTTTTTTGACGGCATTATCGCGGACTGGCTGATGCAGTCCAGGATCAATGACGCCAGGGCACAGGTGGAAAACGCCAGGCAGAAGGTCATGTATATTATGAGGCAGCTGAATGAAATACCCTTATAAGTAAAGTGGAGGGGTTTTTAAGGAAATATTAAATATTTCCGGCCGTAAATGTTAAAAATTATGTGGTTACATAGTATCCATGGATATAGCGATATTATCAGACATTCACAGCAATTATACCGCTTTTGAGAGATGTATGGAGTATGCCGTTTCCCGGGGCGTGGGCCGCTTTATTTTCCTTGGGGATTACGTGGGGGAGTTTGCCTATCCGGAACGAACCATGGAGCTGCTCTATTCCTGCGGGGAGAAATACGACTGTACGTTTATCCGGGGAAATAAGGAGGAATACTGGATAAAGTGCCGCCGGGAAGGCGGAAATAACTGGAAGGAGTATGATTCCACCACAGGGGCCCTGTGGTATGCCTATCATCGTCTTACAGAGCGGGACATAGACTTTTTCGGGGAGATTCCCATTTCCCGGGAAATTCATTTCGAGGGATATCCTGCCCTCACTGTCTGCCACGGCTCACCGGGAAATGTGAAGGAGGAGCTTTGGGAAGATGCGGAGGGGACAAAGGCAGTCATGGAGAATGTCAGGACTCCCTTTGTTTTCTGCGGACATACTCACAGACAGTTTGTGTTCCGGCATCAGGGAGTAACCCTGATCAATCCCGGCTCCGTGGGCCTTTCCAGCGGGGCAGCCGGACGGAGCCAGTTTGCAATCCTGCACGGGGAGAGGGGATGCTGGCGGGAGGAAATGGTCATCCTGGATTATGACAGGCAGCGGGCCATAGAGCAGCTGAGGGAATCGGGCCTGGCGGAGAGGGCGCCCTACTGGTGCGCCGTTACTGCGCGCCAGGTCAGGGGAACGCAGCCGGAGTTAACCCATATGGATGTGATGAAGCGGGTTATGGAGCTCTGCCACCGGGAGACGGGGAAGTGGAGCTGGCCCGACCTGCCTGAAAAATATTGGGAGCTGGCCTTCAGAGAGCTTTTTGAACCCCTTTCGGAGGATATGTTTCCGTTAATGTTATAAAATCCGGTTCAATTGTAACGAAAGCTTCAACAGAGGTCTAAAAGGCTGATAAGGGGAAGCCGATATTAATACATATGGAATAGGATTATGCCACGGATGGTAGAGAAGACAACGGCTTCGACACCATCCGTATCTTTTTGTGGACGCATAATATTTCTGTTCCACCCATGGGCACAGAAGTGCGGGATTGGATTATAAAACAGCAGGGAGGTAGAAAGAGATGAGGATTGGTGCAGGACTGGCCGGCTATAACACGAGGACAGTGTCGGAGGGCGCTGCCAGGAGGGGCGGCCGCCTTCCAAAAGCTGCTTCTGACGCAGCAGAGCCGGCAGCAGAGAGCCTGACGACTGTGATGGGCAGCCTGATGTGGGAGAAAACAAAAGAGGATGATGATAAGTCTTCCCAGAAGCAGATGGTATCCTTAGGCGACGGAGAGGCTGTGGAGGGGCAGGATGACAGAAGCGAGGCGGTCAAGGTGTACGAGGAGGCTTTTAAGGGAGGCCCGAATCCCCTGGAAAATCTCAGGGTGGCTTCCAGCAAGGTTCCCTATGGCCATCTGGCGAAGGATGGGGTCATCGTTTATAACGGGGTATTGTTTACCTGCGATGAGAAGACCAACAGCATCTGCCTTGGAGATGTGTCAGATCCGAAAAAGGTCATCAACGTCACCCTTTCCGGCGGCGGCCATCTGAAGGTGAACAGGGACTGCATAGACCAGCTGGGCAAGGCTATCGATATGTTCTCCCCGGAGGATGTAAATCTGATCATGCGGGCGATCCATCAGGATACAAAGCTGAAGTCCATGCAGAAGGAGATTGAGGATCTGGAGGCCAGTGTGGGAGGGCTTACATCCGGCGGCGCAGAGGGGCAGGGCAGCAGAACGGACAGTGAAGAAGGCGTTGAGGCGGACGGCGGGACAGAGCCAGAGTCAGGGTTGGATAAGGAGAAAGAATAGGTAATTTCTCTTCCCTTTGGAAAAAAATGGTGGTATGATATATCTGCTATCAATTACCGGAGGGAAGAAAGCTATGAGTGAAATCTGTTTATGGAAAGAGCAGTACCGGATCGGGAATAAGGAGATTGACGAACAGCATTACCAGCTGTTTGGCAAGATTGAGAAGCTGCTTGTTATTGCCAGAAGCGGTGACATTGAAACGAAAAGGAAGGAATGCTTTGAGCTGATTCAATTCCTCATAGACTACACCAAATTCCATTTTGAATCGGAAGAAAAGATTCAGAAGGAGATGCAGTATGTGGGATATACGCAGCATGTATGGATTCATCAGGAATTCATACAGACGATTCAGCAGTATAAGGAAAAGCTGGAGCAGGATTTCTCACCGGCACTGCTGAAGAGCTTTGCGGGAACACTGCTTACATGGCTGTCGCAGCATGTCTGTGGATGTGACAGGAAGATCATGTCAAACACTCCCCTGGAGGCTCAAAGCGCGCTGGCTGGCGCTGCGGAGAATATCGATCTGATCGTCTCCAAGCTTCTGGAGGATAATTACGGGCTCCATGTCAGAAACGCGAAATCATGCCTGTATAAAGGATTTGTGGAAGGAAGCGTTTTCGTCCGCAGGGTGGTCAGAGGAAAGAACAGCTATGTTTTCCTCTATGGTTTCTCGGAGCAGATTGCCAGAGATTTGTACACTGCGATCAGCAGTCTGCAGATTGAGGATCTGGAAAACCTGGATGAGATGGAAAGCTCGGCGCTGGCGGAGATTACCAATATCATGTCCACTTACATTACAGGCATCCTTTCTGATGAACCTGTGGCGGATCTCAGATATGAGGACACTGTGTATACAAAGGAGTATACGGATGAGACCTATAATCTGCGGGATGGTGTTGTCATCAGCCTTGAGACGGATCATGGCAGGATGGAGGTGCTTTACTCCCGCGTGCAATGATGATACATTTCCTATTGGGGAAGCCGGAGTTATCACTCCGGCTTCCAGCCTTTTAACACATTTTCTATCGTGTATTCAGCCGCTTCTTCCTGTGTCATCTGACAGGAGAAATCCGCTCTTGTCTCAGGGCTTGCGCCGGGCCCGTAGGATTGATATTCGCCGTAATAGAAATGACCATGGGGCTTATTCCAGTCCTTCCAGCCCTCGGGGTGGATATGTTCGCCCAGCTCGCAGTTGAGGAACACTGTCTTGGCATATTCCCTCCAGGGACGTCCCAGGTAGATAGAATGAGGCGGACAGTTGCCGGTGAGCCTGCAATCCTTAAATACATAGCCGTATTTTTCCGCTTTTGGGGTGGAAGCGGCGGTCACATAGCCATAAATCTTCTCTCCTCCTTCGGGAAAGGGCTTGCCCTCCTGGAGCCTGGAGTAAATCTCACAGTGGTCGAAATAGACGATGGCGCTGCCAAAGATAAAGTCCACATCGCCCTGGATGAAGCAATTTCGGAACATCTGCCGGGTCATGGTGCGGGGAAGGAATTCGCCGGGGCCTCTGAAACCGCCTTTTTCAAATTCCTGCTCCGGCAGGGGGGCCGTAAAAAGGGTATCCTGGCCGCCTAACAGAGCACAGTCCTCGAAATAGCAGCGGTCGCCGTCGGTGTAGAGGGCGAGGGCCTGGCCCACCTGATAGCCGAAGCCGGAATCGTTCTGGAAGGTCATATGTGCCGCCTTAAAGTCCTGTGCATCGATGCGCACGGTGGCGGTGCGGAAGGTACCTCTTTTTACGCCGTCAGGCATGATCTCCTGGGCATAATCCCCATAGACGACAATGACTTCGCTTCGATCCTGTCCTTCGCCCAGAAGGGTTACATTAGGACGTGTGACAGTGAATTTTTCCCGATAGATGCCCTTTCCTATATGGATGATTGCGGGAGGAATTTCTGCCGTGGAAGCCGGGAATTCCTTTTCAGGAGCCTCCCAGGGAATGCTTTCCAGGGCGGTGGTAATGTCGGCAAAATTGGGGCTGTGCTCCGGCATATTGACATAAAGGTGCATTTCATTGGAAGTAGGCATGATAAACTCCTTTCAAATAGCGTGGCCTGTGTATCAGCTCCTTGGGAGCATCTTTGTTCCAGTCCATTATATCGCGGCAAGGGGCGGTTTTGCAAGAGGAGAAGCTGACCGGTGGCTGTGTTCCTGTGGCAAATGCGATGACAAACAGGGAAAAAAATGCTATAATTCAGACGGTGGCATCGTGGACGGACGGTGCTGTGTGTCGGTGGTATGTTCTCAGCACAGACGAAAGCAGCGCGAAGGCCCATACGCAGTGGCAGCGTGAACAGCAAGTGATGACCACTCAAGAATCAGTGCATTGCCATAGAAGGAGGCAGGGGATGGAAACGCATCGGATTGCCGTGATATCAGATACCCACGGGCTTCTGCGCCCGGAATGCCTGGATGTATTGGAGGGCTGTGAAGCAATCCTGCACGCCGGGGATGTGGGGAAGCCGGAAGTCCTTTCTTCTCTCCGGCAGATTGCCAGGGTGTACGCAGTGCGGGGAAATGTGGACGGGGATTGGGCTGAGGAGCTTCCCCGGGAGCTGGAAGCGGAGATCTGTGGATTCAAAATATATATGGTACACAACAGAAAGCAGGCCAGAGCCGGGCTGGGGGATGTGGATATAGCGGTTTACGGCCATTCCCATAAATATGAGGAGAAAAGGGAGGGGCAGATCCTGCATCTGAATCCCGGAAGCTGCGGGCCAAAGCGGTTTCGGCTTCCTGTCACCATGGCGGTGTTGACCCTGTACCCGGAGGGGCGTTGTGTGGAAAAAGAGTCTTTCCGGGAACGCCCCTGGCGCCAGGTTCATCTGTACCCGGAGGGGCGCTGTGTGGAAGTGGAGCGCGTGGACTGCCTGCCCGAATCCACAGGGAGTGCAGGCAGTTCTCCTTTTCCGGGAAAGAGTATGGATCGGCTGATCCGCAGGGTCATAAGGGAAATGGAGGCCGGAAAAGGGGTGCCGGAAATTGCGGCAAGAGTCCATGGGGAGGAAGCTCTGGTGGAGCAGATCTGCCGGATTTATGCTACGCACCCCGGCGTGGATGTAGACGGTATACTGAACCGCATGGAAATCTGGGACAGGTAGGACGGTGTGGCAGGAGACGTGGAACGGGATTGGATGTGGAGGAAAGTGAAGAAGGGATTACGATTTGTAATATATCCTGCGCTGCTTACAGTGCTGCTGGCAGGCTTGCCGGGCTGTGCCGCAGAAACCTCACCGCAGGGAACCGTGGAAGCCGGGGGGACAGCGGAGGAAGCCCTGGACCCGGGAGAAAATGGTGGGATGCCGAAGGATTCAGAGCCGGAGGGGAACCGTGGAACGCCGGAGGATTCGGAGTCGGCAGGAAGCCAGGCTGTGCCGGAGGTTTCGCCGGGGGCGCCGGAAGCTTTTGGAAAGGAAGGCATTTGGGGAACAGGGAGAAACCGGATGACAGGCGAGGCTCCGAAGGGGGAGAAGCCTTTGGTTGTCCCGCTTGTTGCCACTGACCACAGGATGGACGGTGCCGTAGTGAGGGAGTATGCGGACAGGGAGGCATTCCTGCGGGAATACGGCTTTGACGGACAGGAGCCATTTTTCGCATATTCGGATGAGGATGGTCAAATCCTGTTGGAGCTGTATTATGATAAGGCAACTCTCGTCGGCTGCGGCCTGTTGTACCCTTCTGATCCGGACTGGCCGCCGGAGGGTTTTCTTTTTAACGGCTCCGGGAATTATCGCTATTACAGGGATTTCATGCCGGCAGGAGAGGCGGGGAAGGATCCTTATTCCTTTCTTTCCTTTGACGGCAGCGATGGAAAGAGCGAAGTGAAGGATTATGAGGAGTCTGTCCTGTACCGGGAGGACGGCCGTCCTCTGCATTTTGATTCCCGGGGAGAGGCTGACAGCCTGTCAGAAAACGAGACACAGACGATTCTGGGAATGGACTGGTATTACCGGGAGGATGGAACCCTGCGGGAGAAATCGTATCATCATAATGACCTGATATTTGGATCCTGGTATTCTTCCAGGCAGAGCTGTTATGATGAGAGGGAGAGGCTTGTCCGTGAGCACTGCTATGTGACCTATGGAAGCGTGGACTATTACTACATTTATGAAGGGGAAGGCTCTGTCCCGGAGTACTGCCTGATCATCGATCATAACCTCAATCTGCTGTGTGCGGAGCTGCTGGAATATCATGAACCGGAGGGGGAGCTGTATTACGGAGAGATTGGCCCCACGCTGGCCGGGGAGGCGGAGGGAGACTACGCGGCGGCAGCCCTGGAAGCGGCGGAAAGGGCAGGAAAGGATTACGTCGGACGCACTACTCATACTTATGCCGCCGACTTTGACGGTGATTCCAGGGAGGAGGCTTTCGTCATCATCGGATCGGTGGCGGACAACGAATACGAACATGTCATATATGGCGACTGCTGGTTTGTGGACAGCAGCCTGGAAGCTTCCCTGTGTGTAGACAGAGCCTGCGCATTCTTTCTGTATCAATACTTTATCTGGCAGGACGGGAAGGCTTATCTGATCCTGCGGTATACCATCGGATTCCCCGTCCAGGCAGAAATCTACACGGTGAGGGACAATGAGCCGGTGGAAATATCGGGCTCCTATGCGGATAAATATGTTGACAGTCAGGGGCATGTGATCTTGGTGGAAAATGCTTACGACGGGAATTGTACGCGGACGAATGTGGGCACGGAAGAAGGCGGGGACGACTGGAAGTATCTGTGGTCAGGGCATTCCTGGAAGCCTTATACTTTTATTTTCGACCATGGACAGCTGTATGAGGTTCCTGCCAGGGAGGTAAGCAGGGAGGAGGTGGAGCGGATTGCCCCGCTTCCCGCCGCCTTTGATGAGATGAAGCCGGGGAGTGTAAAACAGTATATTCTGCGCGACAACGGGGATCTGAATATCAATATGGCGACGGAGGCAGACTGGGGAGAGTGGGAAAAGGATTTTTATTTTTCCTATATTACATACAGGCTGAACGAGGATGGAGAGTGGGAATATGTGGAGGAGCAGATGGGATATTACCTGATCCAGTTCATGGGGGAGAGCCGCTGGGACTATCTTGACGAGGTGTACCGCTCCGGCGCCCCGGGTTCCGGCCTGTGAAAGGAAATAAACAGGACTTTCCGTTGCAAAGGAGGATTGAAATGTTAAGACCAAAGGAAGCTGACCGGGAATTGGAGCTTGCAGTACGGCTGAATCCCGGCCCCTGGGAGAAACACAGTATCTCCGTGGCCCAAAATGCCAGGCTGATAGCGGAGAAAACGGGAAGCATGGACTGCGACAGGGCGTATGTCTCGGGGCTGATGCATGATATAGGCCGCAGGGCCGGCATCAGGGGAATACTGCATCTATTTGACGGCTATGATTATATGATGGGTATGGGACAGGAGGAGATTGCGCGGATCTGTCTGACCCACTCTTTTCCATTAAAAGATGTGAATACTTTTTTTGGAAAATATGACTGTACCTTGGAGCAGAAGGATTTCCTGCAGCAATTCCTGGAGAGCAGGGAGTACGACGATTACGATCTCCTGATTCAGTTGTGCGACGCTATTTCCCTGCCAAACGGGGCATGTATTATGGAAAAGCGTCTGGTGGATGTGGCGCTGAGACACGGCCTGCCGGATTTCACCCTGGATAAATGGAGGGCATTCATGGAGACGAAAAAGCATTTTGACAGGCTGTGCGGCTGTAATATTTATACACTTCTGCCGAATGTCATGGATAATTCATTTGCGGATCTGATATGAGCCTGGAAATAGAAACTCTTAGAGGTACATTTTTCAAACACGTTTCAGGATTCTTAGGAATATAGACGCAAATTGAGCGATAAGTTTTAGAATGAAATTCGACAAGAGGTTTTAAACCTCTGCCGAATTTCTTTTTTTATTGAAATAGCAGAGAAAAAGGAGAGCGTGCAGAGTGTAGAAACTCTGACACGCTTATTTTTTTACA
>CATKXX010000030.1 GCA_949840935.1 uncultured Acetatifactor sp.
TAGTGTTCTTTAAAAATCTTTTGAAGGATGTTCATAAGACTATTATGAGGGAATGAAAGGCAGAAAGCAACCCCACCCCTCAAGATTGAGGGGCAGGGGAGTTGAATAGGCGAAGCCTATTTTTTATATTTCTTTTCTTTCACAGATATGATAAACTATAATAAAACGTTGCAAAAATCATTTTTGTGGAGGTACATATGGGAAATCAGAAGACGGATGCATTGGTTTATACCAACGATAACTGTGTCGGCTGTAATAAATGTATTTCAGTCTGCCCTGTCCTTACCGCAAATCACGCAGTAGAGGAAAACGGTGAGAACAGGATTATCGTGGATGGTGAAAGCTGTATCAATTGTGGAGCCTGTTTTGATGCCTGTGCGCATGATGCGCGAAGCTATCGGGATGACACGGAGAGGTTCTTTGAAGATCTGAAAAAGGGGGAAAAGATTTCCCTTCTGCTGGCTCCCGCGTTTCTGGCGAATTACCCCAGGGAATACGGCAGTGTGCTGGGCGGGCTGAAGCAGCTTGGGGTCAACCGGATCATAAGCGTCAGCTTTGGTGCGGACATCACTACCTGGGGATATATCAAGTATATCACGGAACATAATTTTACAGGGGGCATCTCCCAGCCCTGCCCGGCTGTGGTGAGGTATGTGGAGCGATATATCCCGGAATTGATTCCCCGGCTGATGCCGGTTCACTCGCCCCTGATGTGCGGCGCAATCTATGTGAAGAAATATATGAAGCTTCAGGACAGGCTGGCATTTATCAGTCCCTGTATCGCCAAGAAGAATGAGATAGAAGACCCCAACTGCGGCGGTTATGTCTCCTATAATGTGACCTTTGACCACCTGATGGAATACGTCAGGGAGCACAAAATTTCCGGGCCCGCGGTGAAGGATGAGATCGAGTACGGGCTGGGTTCCATCTATCCCATGCCCGGGGGGCTGAAGGAGAATGTCTACTGGTTTTGCGGGGAGGAAGTATTTATCAGGCAGATTGAGGGCGAGCGCCATGCCTATGAATTCCTGGAGGATTACAAAGAGAGGGTATTGAAGGGTAAAGAGCTTCCTTTCATGGTGGATGCGCTGAATTGCGCCAAGGGCTGTATCTATGGCACCGGGGTGGAGGAGGCCAAGACGGCCACAGATGATATTTTATATGAGCTGCAGAGGATCAAGGAGTCCAGCAAGAGAAACGGCAAGGGACATGCCTTCAGCAGGAAGCTGACGCCCAGGCAGAGGCTGGAGAAGCTCAATAAACAGTTTAAAGCCCTGGATATCAACGATTTCATAAGGCATTACACGGATCAGTCGAAGGGGCTGGAAATCAGAGAACCCAGCGCGGCCGAGCTGGACGCCATTTATTCGCAGATGGACAAACAGACGGAAGCACAGAGGAAGATCAACTGCTCCGCCTGCGGTTACAATACCTGCAAGGAGATGGTCAAGGCGATATACAACGACTGCAATCACAAGGATAACTGTGTCCAGTACGTAAAGGGCAGGGTGGAGAAGGAAAATATGCTCTCGAAGGAGCTGGCGGAGGAGATGGAGATCAAGAACGCCGAGATCATGGAAAAGAATGAGATAATTTCCAGGCTGATTGAGGAGGTAAGCGGCGACTTTGCCAGCCTGGATCGTTCTATTGGCGAAATGTCCCAGGGCAATAACAGCAATGCCCAGGAGAGTACGGGAATATCCACGTCCATGGCTGATGTGCTCTCCTTCTGTGACCAGCTGGAATCATCCCTTGGAAATATCCAGGATCTGCTTGTGAAGCTGGAGGAAAATAATAACGAGATCACAAATGTGGCGGAGGAGACAAATCTTCTGGCCCTCAATGCCAGCATAGAGGCGGCAAGGGCAGGAGAGTCCGGGAGAGGGTTTGCTATTATTGCGGAAAATATCAAGAAGCTGGCGGATTTCTCCAAGGACGCTGCAAGCGACAGCGACTCCAATAAAGAACAGATTCAGGAGGCGATTTCGCAGCTGCTGACAGACGCTAAGAAACTGATCGACATTATCGACAGCGTCAATGTGCGCGTCACGAATCTTGCGGCATCCACGGAAGAGATTGCGGCATCTGCCGATATGGTGAGTGCGATTTCCTCCGATCTGAAGGGCAAGATGGAAAGGCTCAATTCGTAAGAGCGCAATACATAATAATGCAACAAGAGAGGAAAAGGGACATGCCTGTTACAGATTTTCTGGAGAGAAACGCGCGGCTTTATCCGGACGAGGTCGCACTGGTGGAACTGAATCCGGATGAAAAGGATACCCGGAGGACTACATGGAAGGAGTACGGACTGATTCAGCCCGATCATTTTGAGGCGTATCGCAGGGAGATTACATGGAGCGTTTTTGATGAGAAGGCGAACCGGTTTGCAAATATGCTCATGGGCCGGGGAATCCGGAAGGGGGATAAAGTTGCCATCCTGATGTACAACTGTCTGGAGTGGCTGCCGATTTACTTCGGCGTATTAAAGAGCGGCGCCATCGCCGTGCCCTTTAATTTCCGTTATGACGCTGAGGAAATCCTGTACTGCACGGAGCTGGCGGAGGTGGATATGATCGTATTCGGCCCCGCCTTTATCGGCAGGCTGGAGGTCAACGCGGAGCGGCTCAGCAAGGGCAGGCTGCTGATTTATGTGGGTGACAGCTGTCCCAGCTTTGCGGAGAGCTATCACGAGCTGGTGGCTGACTGCTCCAGTCATTCCCCCGGGGTGGAGATCACCGAGGAGGATTTCGGGGCTATTTACTTTTCCTCGGGAACCACAGGGTTTCCCAAGGCAATTTTACATAAGCACCGTAGCCTGACCCAGGCGGCGGAAATGGAACAGAAGCACCATGCCACGGGGAGGGAGGATACCTTTCTCTGTATTCCTCCCCTGTATCATACCGGGGCTAAATTCCACTGGATGGGCAGCCTGGTAGCGGGAAGCAGGGCGGTGCTGCTGAAGGGCACAAGGCCGGAGACAATCCTTTCCGCCGTCTCAAAGGAACGCTGCACCATTGTGTGGCTGCTGGTGCCCTGGGCCCAGGATATCCTGGACGCCCTGGACAGGGGGGAATTAAAGCTGGAGGATTATGAGCTGGGGCAGTGGCGCCTGATGCATATCGGGGCGCAGCCGGTGCCTCCCTCCCTGATCCGGCGGTGGAAGGAGTACTTTCCGGATCATGACTATGATACGAATTACGGGCTTTCCGAGTCCACGGGCCCCGGCTGCGTGCATCTGGGGATGGAAAATATTCACAAGGTGGGGGCCATCGGCATTCCGGGGTACCGCTGGGAATGTAAGATCGTGGACGAGGCCGGGCAGGAGACGGCGCCCGGGGAAGTAGGGGAGCTCTGTGTCAGGGGCCCCGGCGTTATGACCTGTTATTACCGGAATGAGGAGGCCACTGCGGAAACCATAAAGGACGGCTGGCTGTATACGGGAGATATGGCGAGGCAGGACGAGGACGGATTTTACTTCCTGGTGGATCGCAAAAAGGATGTGATCGTCAGCGGCGGCGAGAATATTTATCCCGTCCAGATCGAGGATTTCCTGCGGAAGTTTGACAAGATCAAGGATGCGGCGGTGATCGGCCTGCCGGACAGGCGGCTGGGGGAGAAGACTGCCGCCGTGATTGAGATCAAGGAAGGCATGGAATGCTCCCGGGAGGAAATTGAGGAATTCTGTATGGAGCTGCCCAGGTATAAGCGGCCCAAGGAGATTATTTTCAGCGAGATACCCAGAAACGCCACCGGGAAGATCGAAAAGCCCAGGCTGCGCAAAATGTACGGTGCGGACTGTCTGGTGGAGAAGGAGAATATGGCGTAGGGCATGTACGGTACGGAGGATTGATATGAAGGAACTGATGCTTGGCAACAAAGCGGTTGCCAGAGGAATGTACGAGGCGGGCTGCAGGGTGGTTTCCAGCTATCCCGGGACGCCCAGCACGGAGATCACCGAGGAGGCGGCCCGGTATGAGGAAATATACTGTGAATGGGCGCCCAACGAGAAGGTGGCTCTGGAGGCGGCCCACGGCGCCAGCCTGGGAGGCGCAAGAAGCGCCTGCGCCATGAAGCATGTGGGGTTAAATGTGGCGGCGGATCCTCTGTTCACCATATCTTATCAGGGGGTGAACGCGGGGCTGGTAATCTGTGTGGCCGACGATCCGGGAATGCATTCGTCCCAGAATGAGCAGGATTCGCGTCATTACGCGCTGGCGGCAAAGGTACCCATGCTGGAGCCCTCCGACTCAGAGGAAGCGTTGCAATTTACCAGAAGGGCTTTTGAACTTTCGGAGCAATTCAATACGCCGGTACTGTTGAAAATGTGTACCCGTGTGTCCCACTCTCAGAGTATCGTGGAGACGTCAGACAGAAAGGAACCGGAGCAGGTACCCTATGTCAAGGATCCGGCCAAGGTCATGATGACGGTGAATTCCAGAAACGCCCATGTGAGAGTGGAGAAACGCACGAAGGAGCTGACCGCCTATGCGGAAAGCTGTGACCTGAACCGGGTGGAGATGGGAGATACCTCCCTGGGGATCATTACCTCCTCCACCTCTTATCAGTATGCGAAAGAGGTCTTTGGAGAGAGGGCCAGCGTGCTGAAGCTGGGGATGGTCTATCCGCTGCCGGAGAAGCTGATCCGGGATTTTGCCGCCAGGGTGGACAGGGTGGTAGTGTTGGAGGAGCTGGATCCCTTTATAGAAAATCACTGCAGGCAGCTGGGGATTTCCGTTTCCGGCAAAGATATTTTCCCCATCTGCGGGGAATTTTCCCAGAATCTCGTGAGGGAATGCCTGGGGCTTGAGAGGCCGGGAACGCTGGGCCTGGAAGATGTGATACCGGGCCGTCCGCCGGTCATGTGTGCGGGCTGCCCACACAGGGGGATTTTTTATGTGCTGAATAAGAAGGACTGCATGGTGTACGGGGATATCGGGTGCTATACCCTGGGGGCCCTGGCTCCTTTGAACGCCATGGATCTGAATGTCTGCATGGGTGCCTCCTGTTCCGGCCTGCACGGCTTTAATAAGGCCATGGGGGCGGCAGGGGAAAGGCGGAGCGTGGGAGTCATCGGTGACTCCACCTTTATCCATTCCGGCATCACCGGTATCACGGATATCGCTTATAATGGGAGCAACTCCACCGTCATCATACTGGATAATTCCATCACGGGAATGACGGGACATCAGCAGAACCCCACTACGGGGAAGAACCTTCGCGGGGAACCGGCGGGCAAAGTGGATCTGGAAGCTCTGTGCCGGGCCCTGGGCTTTGAGCGGGTGCGGGTGGTAGATCCTTACGACTTAAAGCAGGTGGAAACGGTACTGGAAGAAGAACTGGCTGCGGAGGAGCCCTCCATTATCATCAGCCGCCGTCCCTGCGTGATGATCAAGGGGACGGTGCACGGAAAGCCCCTGGAGGTGGACAGGGATAAGTGCAAGGGCTGTAAGGCATGTATGAAGATCGGCTGCCCGGCGATTTCCGTGAAGGACAATAAGGTGAGGATCGATCCCACGCTGTGCATCGGCTGTGAGGTGTGCACGCAGATGTGTAAGTTCGGGGCCCTGGGGACGGCATGACAGGATGCGTGGGAAGGAACCGCTGCAAATCCGCGCGCATTCGCCGGAGGCTTAAGGAAACGGGTTTCGCAGGTAACAGAGAGGTGAATGGAGAAGATGACAAAGAATATCATGATTGTGGGTGTGGGTGGACAGGGGACTCTGCTGGCCAGCAAGCTGCTGGGACATGTGCTGCTGGGGCAGGGGTATGACGTAAAGGTCTCCGAAGTGCACGGCATGAGCCAGAGAGGCGGGAGCGTCGTGACTTATGTGCGTTATGGGGAAAAGGTATATTCCCCGGTGATCGATAGGGGAGAGGCGGATGTGATCATTTCCTTTGAGAAGCTGGAGGCGGCGCGCTGGCTGGAGTATCTGAAGCCGGACGGGCTGATGATCACCAACACCCAGGAAATGGAGCCTATGCCGGTTGTCACCGGCGCGGCGGCATACCCTGAGAATCTGATAGAGAAAATGCGGCAGGCGGGTGCCAGGGTGGATGCCGAAGATTTCCTGGGGATTGCCTGTGAAGCAGGCTCCGCCAGGGCGGTCAATATTGCCCTTCTGGGCAGGTTTTCCAGGTACTTTCCGGAAATTGACGAAAAAGACTGGAAGGACGCCATTGAGGCGGTAGTGCCTGCAAAATTCCGGGAGCTGAATTACAGGGCCTTTGCCATGGGGCGGAGCGCGTAGGAGCCTGGGGATTCCGGGCTGTTTCGCGAGAGCGTGGCGGTTAACCGCGGCATTCGTCTGCCGTTTCAGCAGCATGCCGTTGCGCTGCCGGAAATCGTCCGCAGACCCAACAGCTTTGCGGCATTCCCTCCCAGGATGGCGTCTAATTCGCCGGGAGTAAGCCCTGCTTCTTTCAGGTATGAAATGGTTTCCGCCTGCCCGCCCCAGGGGCTGTCGCTTCCGAACAGGATACGGCCGGCCCCGTGTTTTCTGACCAGCCGGAGGAAAGCCTCCTGAGGAAGATGTAATTCTGTATCTGGATTTTTACCGTCTTGCCGGTCTGGCCGGGAGAGGCCTGTTACATGTGGCCTTTGGGGACGTTCCGGGTCTGTGTCAGGGTAGTTTCCGGAACTGCACTCTGACTGGCAACGATTGACTTCTCCTGTGGTATTAAGGTTGATTCGGTTGTGGGCAGGGCTGCTGTCCGCCACATCTGCCCTGTGAGGAGTATGGCGGAGGGGCAGGAGGGAGAAGGAGGTGTCCAGCCAGACATCCCTTCCGGCCAGCCGGTCTTCCGCTTCCAGCCAGTTGTTCCAGCCGCCCATATGTGCCAGCACCAGCTTTGGCGGTTTCAGGGTATCCAGCATGGCGGTAATGTGGGGAACAGTGGAGTATTCGCAGTGCGGATGGCTGATATCATATCCCGCGTGCACCAGTACGATCATTTCCTGCTCACAGGCGCAGGAAATAATGCGCAGGTAACGGATATCGTCCAGGAAGGTCTGCTGGAAAACAGGATGCAGCTTGATGCCTTTCACGCCGTTTTCCGCAAGATTTTGCAGAATCCTGCGGTAGTCCTGATTGTCGGGATGGATACCCCCGAAAGAGATCAGTCCCGTTTCAGGGGAGTGTTGGTTTATCTCCAGGGCCAGCCGGTTGATGGGTTCCTGCTGCCCGGGCTTTGTTGCCACGGGAAGAAGTACGGAATAGTCTACGCCGGCCTCCGCCATGGAACGGCGCAGGTCTTTTGCGGTGCCGTCCAGATAGTTGTGGATTTTTGCACTTTCTGCCAACGCGCCCACCGCCCGTTCTGCAAGCCTGTCGGGAAAGGTGTGCGTATGAAAATCAATAATCACGGATGGGCTCCTTTCAAGTAGTCTGCATGGAGGGATCATATAAAGTATGTTCAAATGAGCCTGTTTTAATAGGCATTTCATTAATATTATATGCCTGGGTTTAGCGGGAAGCAAGAGCCAGAATGATTTGTATGTACTACCGCATTTTCATTTTCAGGGTTGACAGAAGCAAGTAAATGTGCTATTTTAATCATAACATATCGGGAAAAGGAATATCACCAGTCTGTTATATACGGGGCATTTCGCCCACTTATCCCTTTGTGTAAAATTGAAAGTGCGGGATGAGGCAGAAGGGTGCAGTGCCTTGTCAACGGCTCACGAAAGGAGTGCATAATAAATGGCATTGACAAAAGAGGATCTGCAGGCTATTTCTGAAATTATGGATGTAAAGCTGGAACCTGTTTATATCCGTCTGGATAGAATGGACAGCCGTCTGGACAGATTGGAAAGCAGGATGGACAGCTTGGAAAGCAGGATGGACAGCTTGGAAAACAGGGTGGACAGGCTGGAAAACAGGATGGACAGGCTGGAATCAGAAGTCTCAGGCTTAAAGATTGGACAGATGGAAATCCGAAATAGCCTTAAAACATTGGAAGAAAAGGTATCGGAAACGTATCAGTTAGCTCTGGATGCATGGGGAAACAGCGTAGAAAACAGGACGTGGCTGGAAAAAAGCAAATTAAACGTATGATTCCGCATTGTGAAGAAAAGGTTTCTGAACAGTTACAGTTCTTTGAAGTCATAATATATGCTGTGGCATGTATGTATAAAGAGGGCTGATCTGATATTTTATGCAGGTTACCTGCCTGAAAAAGCAGCTTACCGCAATTTTGTTGCGGCAGGCTGTTTTTGCGTCTATGATAAACATGTAGAGAGAAAAAGCATAAGCTGTCTGTTGACAGACAGGGCAGATGGAAATGTGAAGTCAGTCAGCAGAAACTCAGGGAGGAAACAGATGGAGCAGATGATTCGGGTCAGGGGATTAAAAAAATATTTTGGGGAAGTAAAGGCGGTAGATGATATCAGTTTTTCAGTTGAGAAAGGGGAATTATTTGGATTCCTTGGGGTAAACGGGGCAGGAAAGTCTACCACTATCAATATGCTGTGTACGCTTTTTCGCCCCACTACCGGAGAAGTTATGATAAATGGGAATATTCTGGGCAGAGATGATGACGCAATCAGGCGGGCGATAGGCGTGGTGTACCAGAATAATTGTCTGGATGACAGATTGACTGTGATGGAAAATCTGATAATACGCGGCAGCTTGTATGAAAATGATACAGGAAAGCTGAAGGAGAAGATAGAACAAATTTGCGAACGCCTCAGCCTGAAGGAAGTTTGTAACAGGCGCTTCGGAAGGCTTTCCGGAGGCCAAAAGCGGAAATGTGAGATAGCCAGGGCGCTGCTCAATACCCCTGAGCTGCTGTTTCTGGACGAGCCTACCACGGGGCTTGATCCTGCTACCAGACAGACGGTATGGGAGAGCCTTGACAGGCTCAGGCAGGATGGTATGACGATTTTCCTTACCACACACTATATGGAGGAAGCGGCCAAGTGCAGCCACATTGCTGTGATGGATGCAGGGAAGATCAAAGAATTCGGGACTCCTTTTTCCCTGAAGGAAACGTATTCCAGGGACAGGCTGCGGCTGAAGGCAAAGCCGGGGATGAGCGCGCTGCTGGAGGCAGCCTTGGAAAAGCAAGGGGTCGAAACAGAAGGTGAACAGGCAAAAGCATCAGGGGATTGGCAGCATATCCCGGAAGGACAGGCTGATGAAGGAGGCCTGTACAATATTTATCTGCAGGACAGCAGGATGGCGATTCCGATTTTAAAGGAGACGGAAGGATTTCTGGAGGGCTTTGAAATGGTACAGGGCTCCATGGATGACGTCTTCCTGAATATCACAGGAAAGGCTCCCGAGACTGGAACCTTTGGACAGCGTGCAGAGAAATATGGTTATGAAACATAATTATGGAGGATAAGGATGAAAGAGATTTTCTATTTGACGAAAAGGAACAGTTTGATATTTCTCCGGGACAGAAGGGCGGTTTTCTTTTCTGTGATGTCCATGCTGATCGTTCTGGGATTGATGGTAATTTTTCTGGGGAGTATGAACAGTCAAGATTTGGTATTACTGCTGGAAAAATACGGAGGAGAGCGGGATGCTGCCATGGATAAAGAGAACGCGGAGCATTTGATTCAGCTTTGGACGCTGGCGGGAATCCTGGTAGTCAACTCAATGACGGTGACGCTGACTGTGATCGGGACCATGGTACAGGATGAGGAACAGGGCCGTCTTGCCAGTTTTTATGTGACACCGGTAAGGCGGGGGAAGCTGGTACTTGGATATGTGTTGGCGGCGTGGCTTACCGGGGCAGTATTTAGTATCCTGACGCTGGCGGCAGGGGAAGCCTACATAGCGGCCAAAGGCAGGGGGCTGCTTCCGGTTCCGGTGCTGGCGGCCATGTGCGGCATGATCTTTCTGAATACATTTGTGTATGCTTCCATTGGCTGGCTGCTGGCTCTGTTTATCCACAGCTATAGCGCATGGAGTGGTGTGCTTACCATTGCAGGCACTCTGGTGGGATTTGCAGGAGGGATCTATCTGCCCATGTCATCTTTCTCGGAGAGGCTGCAGACTGTGCTGAAATGTCTGCCAGTCCTTCAGGGAACCTCCCTGATGCGCAGGGTATGCCTGGAGGAAATAACAGAGGCCGCATTCCAGGGGATGCCTGACCAGGCTGTGGAAATCTTTCAGGAGAAAATGGGAATTACGCTCACTGCGGGAGAAAAATTAATTTCTACGGGTACACAGCTTTTCATTTTGCTTCTGTATGGTATAATAACAACAGGTATTGCAATGCTTCTGAACAGAGGACGCAAGTTGAAGGACAGGACGGACTGAACAATCAAAGTACCTGCGGCAGATTCCAATAAGTTGTCTGCGCCGGTATGGCAGGAAGGTGAATGAATCCGCCGCAGGCTGGAATGGCAGGGCAAGTGTGATGAAGATAACGATACAGGACCGGCCGGAGGGCGAGGAGGATGAGATTATTGTCCGCTGTCGTCATCTGGATGAGAAAATGCTGAAAATGATATATGCCCTGAAGGAAGGTCAGGAGAGGCTGACAGTCCTCAGGGAAGGGAAATTTATTCAGCTGCTGCCTAAGGACATTTATTATTTTGAGGCAGTTGATAATAAAGTGTTTGCCTATCTGGAGAAAGATGTCTGCGAGTGCAGACATAAGCTCTACGAGCTGGAACAGCGCTTTGCAGAGACAGACTTTTTCAGGGCTACAAAATCAACGATCATAAATCTGGCGAAAGTAAGAAGCTTCAGCCCTGCCTTCAACGGGCGTTTTGAACTTCTGATGAAAAACGGCGAGAAGCTGATCGTGTCCAGGCAGTATGTGCCTGATCTGAAGGATAAGCTGGGATTGTAGTTTGCACGCGAAGGCTTGCCTGCGCAAAAAATCTGGCATGGAGGTTGGCATGAGAAAAAGGCTCTATTCTTTATTGGATATATTTTCCCGCGTAATGACAGGGGTGACCCTGGCGGTGGCGCTGTTTACCACGGTTGTCAATCCTACAGAGATGGTGGAGACAGCGCTTTTCTGGCAGATTCCGGCGGTGTCGGGACTGTGTACCCTGACAGCGCTGATTTATCCCTGGAACCGGGAAATGGGGAAGAAGGAGGCTGTCCTGAAAACACTGATCCATTACGTCCTGATCAATGCAATCGTACTGGGCAGCGGGGCGTTGTTCTACTGGTATGATGCTTCCAGGCTGCGCAGCGTCATTTCCATGGTCGCATTGATTGCTGCCATTTTCTGGACGATTACTATAAGCTCATGGAAAAAGGCGGCACTGGAGGCTGCCAGAATGAATGAAAAGCTGGCGGAATATCAGAGACAGCATTTGCAGGGTTGACAGAAGTAAGCAGATGTGTTATTTTAATTACAACATATCGGGAAAAGGAATATCATTCATCTGTTTAATGTAGGGGCATTTCGTCCACTTATCCCTTTGTGTAAAATTGAAGATGCGGGATAAGGCAAGGAGGGCGCAGTGTCTTGTCACCGGCTTACGAAAGGAGTTCATATTACATGGCATTGACAAAAGAAGATCTGCAGGCAATTTCTGAAATTATGGATGTAAAGCTGGAACCTGTCAATATCCGTCTGGACAGACTGGAATCTGAAGTCTCAGGTTTAAGGATTGGACAGATGGAAATTCGAAATGGCCTTAAAGCAGTGGAAGAAAAGGTTTCTGAAACATACCAGTTAGCGCTGGATGCATGGGGAAACAGCATAGAAAACAGGACATGGCTGGAAAAAAGCAAATTGGAAGTATAAAGCTGTGAAAAGCTTGAATTCGGAAAGACGTCATGTCAGATTCGGGAAGGCGTTATACAAATTTTGTGTTGACAAATATACCCATGCCATGTATAATAAATCAGTGTGTGAGAAGAAATCATACAATATATTGCATAGGAGCCGCTATGTTAGTAAACTTATCTGATGTATTGACATCTGAGGGCAGGCAGGTTCATGAGAATGCAGACCTTGAAATGACATGCTATAAGAGCCGTATGGGGTGCTTCGATATTGTGAAGAAGTCCCCGGTGTCTTTCACCTTTACTAATATTGAAGAAGGTAAGGCGAGGGTGGAGGGAAGCGTCAGGCTGGAATTCAAGGCTGAATGCGACAGGTGTCTGGCAGATGTGCCGGTGGTGTTGGAGCTTGAATTTGACAGGCTTGCGGTTTCACCTGATGTGGCTGCAAAAGAGGAGGAGCTGGATGATCTTAGCTTTATGGAAGGTTACCAGCTGGATGTAGAGACTTTTGTGTACAATGAGATTATGGGTAACTGGCCGGCAAAGATTCTGTGCAGGGAGGACTGTAAGGGAATATGTCCCAAGTGCGGGCAGAATCTGAACATAAGGGATTGCGGCTGCGATACGTTCGTTCCCGATTCCCGTATGGCTGCTATACAGGATATTTTCAACGCGGGTAAGGAGGTGTAATAATGTCTATTTGTCCTAAGAATAAATCTTCAAAAAGTAGAAGAGACAAGAGGAGAGCAAACTGGAAGATGACTGCGCCTGTGCTGACAAAGTGCAGCAAGTGCGGTGCGCTGATGGTGCCTCACAGGGTTTGCAAGGCTTGCGGTTCTTATAACAAGAAGCAGGTCATCAGTGCTGATTGATCGAAGTTTTACGGGCAATACCGGGCGTTCATGGAACGCCCTTTTTTCATTATATGATAAAAGCGGTATGCCGGGGAAAGGAGAGGGTTATGCGTAGACGGGTAATGACAGGGATTCTTGCGCTTCTGTGCATGTTTGTCCTGGCCTGGGGCGGGGATGGGCTTGCGGCATTTGCGGCGGATCTGCCTGCGGAAAATACATTTTTCGGTGATGTGACAGCTCTGAAGCAGGAGGGCGGCCGCTATGTCATGCAGGTAACGGTGGAGAACAGCGGGGAGGACTTTACCGGCACGGTGCAGGTGATCTTCGGATCGAGCTATGACAATTGCGCTTATAATACAGAGATGGTCCTTCCGTCACAGGGGAAGAAGCAGTTTACGATCACAGTGCCTGAGCGGGCAATGGATACGGTATACGGCCTGTGCGTAGTGAATTTTCTGGATGAGGACGAAGAATTGCTTCAGGCCATTCAGCTGAAGGATGTGCTTGGCGATATGTCGTCAGGTATCGCTGTGGGAATCCTCTCAGACAATTACTCCGGGCTTACCTATATGGATGCCAGAGGGGAAACTCTCTATAACCGTGGGATGGAATATCCACTGAATCTGATTGAATTAAATAATGATAACCTGGCGGGGTACCTGGACGGGCTGTATTTCCTGATCATTGATCAGTTCAACACGGCTTCCCTGAGCCGGGAAGATATCCAGGCAATCCAGGATTGGGTGGCGGCCGGCGGCTGGCTGATCATCGGGACGGGGGCCTATGCAGAGCAGACTCTTTCCGGGTTTGACGACACTTTCCTCGATGTGGAGGTGACAGGCATCAGTGAACCCGGTGAAGAAAACCAGCTTGCGACTGACGCGGATCAGTATGGATATTATTACAATTACAGAGATGTGGGGATAGATTTTACACAGATGGCGGCAGCTGACCTGGATTATAACAAGATGGCGGCTTATGGGGCTGTGTCTGAGGGGATGGAAAATCCTGCCGTCTGCTTCTCCGTGGAGGACGGAGCGGTATCCCTTTTTTATATCTCTCTGGGAGAGAAGGAGCTGCGGAAGCTGGAGGATTATATGATCCTGAATATTTACCAGGAGCTGATGTACAACTCCAACAGCTATCAGGCCTTCCGCGGTACTTCGGATATGGAATACACGGGACAGAGGGCGATGGCCTTTATCGACAGCCGTAATTCCGGGGTGGACTTTACCTGGCTGGAGGTGCTGATCGTTATTTACGTTGTGCTGGTGGGGCCGGTGCTGTACCTGATCCTGAGAAAGGCTAAGAAGAACGAATGGTACTGGGTGGCTGCGCCTGCCCTGGGAATCCTTTTTATCGCAGGAGTCTATTTCTTCGGGCAGAGCATCCGGGTTAAGGAGACGAAAGCGTATTCCGTCACGGTGCAGCAGGTGGACGGGAATCAGGCGGACACATATTTCCTGGCCTATCATTCTGGGGTAAAGCCCTGGGTGATGCGCCTGGATGAAGCCTATGAAGTGGCGGGGCCCGGCTTCCAGGGATATTCCTACTATAATAATAATTCAGGTGTGGCTGATTACCATTATATTGTGAACAGTGATGGCAGGGGGCTGTCCGTGGGCATCAAGCCTAGGGGGAACTTTGAGAATGCCTTTCTATATGCGGGGAGAAGGACGGAGGGAAAGGGCACGTTTACAGGCCGGGATCTGGAAGATACAGGCCGGGACATAAGCGGTACGGTCACGAATGAGACCGATTGCGACCTGGCATATATGGCAGTGTGGTCGGAAACCTATATCATGGTGCTCTCGGATGTAAAGGCAGGGGAGACCCTTGACCTGAAGCAGGCTGACGCAGACGGGAGATGTGTCTACCAGGATCCTGTCAATGCGTCCCATTTCGACAGATTGCTGTATAATATGGTGGGGATTTATGAAAATGACAGGGAATACGATCGGGACGGCATGGCAGCGCTCCTGATCGGCCTTGGCGTTGCAGAGGGGAAAAAGCCCCAGGGCAGCCATATCATTATTGCCGGAGTGGCGGAGGATTATGATAAGGCTGTGGCGGACAAATGCAATGAAGTTTCGTTCGGATGTTTTTACTCATATGTGCGGGACGGGGAGGGAGGTGGACAGAATGCTTCAAATTAATAACCTGTATAAAAATTACGGCAAGTTTAAGGCGGTTAAAAATCTGTCCCTTCATATTCCCAAGGGCGATCTGTTCGGGTTTGTGGGGCCCAACGGGGCGGGAAAGACTACGACGATCCGTATCATGTGCGGGCTGATGCTTCCCTCGGCAGGCAGTGTTACGATCAATGGCGTGGACGCGCTGACCCATCAGAAGGAGATCAAGAGGCAGATAGGTTATGTGCCTGATTTCTTTGGCGTGTATGATAACCTGAAGGTGAGGGAATATATGGATTTCTATGGTTCCATGTACCGCATGGGTTCCAGGGAGATCCAGAAGCTTTCCGATGACCTGTTGGAGCTGGTGAATCTCTCCGACAAGAAGGAGGTTTTTGTGGATACCCTTTCCAGGGGGATGAAGCAGCGGCTGTGCGTGGCCAGGGCGCTGCTCCATAATCCGGCGCTGCTGGTGCTGGATGAACCGAATTCCGGCCTGGATCCCAGAGCCAGGGTGGAGATGAAGGAACTTCTGTTGAATCTCAGGGGGATGGGCAAGACCATTGTGATCAGCTCCCATATTTTATCCGAGCTTTCTGAGATGTGCAACAGTATCGGGATCATGGATCACGGGACGCTGGTGGCATCAGGCCGCATCGAGGACGTGATGGACAGCGTGTTTGGAAATGACCAGTTGATCATCACCCTGGAGGAGGGAAGGGATACGGCTGTGCGCATTGCGAACGAACATGCGGGAGTAAAGGTGGCCTCCGTGGGCGAGCAGGAGCTTAAGCTTACCCACTCGCTGACGAAGCAGGAGATTGCCGGGATGATCGGGGAAATGATCGCCGCGGGAGTATTGGTGACAGGATTCCACAAGCAGGAAGGAAGCCTGGAGACATTGTTTATGCGCGTTACGGAAAACGAGGAGCAGAAGGGAGGTACAGAAAATGCGGTTAAATCCAGTCATTAAACGGGAAGTAAAAGTACAGTCCCGGAGCATGAAGATCTGCTGGGGAGTCTTTGCCTATGAAATGATACTGGCCCTTGTATTTTTCCTTGCCATGGCGATCATCCGGCAGGAGAATCAGTATTCCACCAATAATATCTACAGCAGCCTGATAGCGCTGTATCCTGCCCTTGCGGTTACGCAGCTGATCATCCTGGCGCTGATCGTGCCTGTCAGGACGGCCTCCGCCATTTCGGGGGAGAAGGAGCGCCAGACCTTTGATATCATGATGACTACCAGCATGACGCCGTTTTCGATCATTATGGGGAAGGTGATGACGGCGATCGTACAGAGCATGTTCTTTGTGGCCGCAAGCCTGCCGGTAATGGCGCTTTCCTTTGTCATCGGGGGGATGTCCTGGAGCTATCTGTTCTGGTTTTTTGCCGTGGCGCTCCTTATGTCCTTTTTCTCCGCAAGTATCGGGATCTTATGCTCCTCGATCTGTAAAAGAAGCGTCAGCGCGGTGATCATGTCCTATGGATTCTACCTGATCTTTGTTGTAGGTACGGTGCTGCCCATTATCCTGGCGTCCTATCTGTCTTCCTATGCATATACATCCGGGAATGCTTCGAGCGGAATGCATCGCACCCTGGGAGGGGTTGTCTACAGCTATGAGGAAAATTTCTTCCTGCCCCTGCTGCTCAATCCGGTGATGTACCTGGTGGAATTCTTTGTGCGGGTCATGGCAGGGGAATCACTGATAAATGATGTTACGAGCACCACGGGCATGTGGCAGACCAGCGGGCCGATCAATCTTGTAGCCACAGGGAACAGATGGATGATCCTGTCCACAGTCCTGTTCCTTATGGTCTCCTTCCTGTTCCTGCGGCTTGCGGCCAGGCGCATCAATCCCATTAAGAAAAAGGCTCTGCGGCGGGTGACGCGGAAAGCGGCGAAGTCGATATCCCCACAGGACAGCCAGGCCGGGCAGCCCCGGGTATAATGATTTATTGATCATACAGGAGGACGGCTATGGACGACCGAAGATATCTCACGGAGCAGATTAAGCGATGCAGGAGAAAAATGAATACGGCAAAGCTCATCGACAGCGGCATCCTGTTTGCCGCGGCGGGAGGGATTCCCGGGATGCTCTGTGAGCTGGCGTCCCTTGTCTGGGAATTCTATTATGTGCATCTGGCTGCAGGGTTGTGCTTTGCCGCGGGCCTGCTGGCAGGCATTGGTTATGCCCTGTACCGGCGGGCGGATATGAAGCAGGCGGCAGGACGGCTGGATTCCTTCGGGTTGAAGGAGCGTATGCTCACTGCCTGGGAACAGATGGACAATGACGGGGAATTTGCACAGCTGCAGAGACAGGATGCGCTGGTTCACTATAACAGGCATCGGGAACAGATCCGGATATCACTGAGGCCGGATATCAGGCATGTCCTGGCCCTGCTTCTGTCTTTCCTGGTGGTGATTGGGCTGGGCTGTATCCCCTCCCCGGTACGGGATCAGGCACAGCTGCGCCATAAGGTACAGGAGCAGGCGGAGGAAGAACGGGAGGAGCTGGAGGAGCTTCAGGACGCCCTGGAGGGTGTGGATCTGGACAGCCTTACAGAGGAGCAGAGGGCACAGCTGCAGGAGATGATGGACGCCATGGAGCTGTCCAGGGAGGAGCTTGCAAAGGCGGATTCATGGGAAAGCCTGGCGTCCGCTGTGGAACGGCTGGATTATAAGTATGGCCAGACGGCGCAGAATCTGGCAGGGCTTGCCGGGCAGCTGGGGAATCCGGAAGCTGCCGGGCTTGCCAGCGCGGAAGCGCTGGCTAAGGCCCTGGCGAACAAGGATGGGGCGCAGTTGGCAGCCGGAGGGACGCCTGGCACGGGTTCCGGGAATGGAAATGGCAATGACGGAAATGATTCCGGTCAGGGCTCCGGGGACGGCCAGGACGGCTCTAATGGCGGCCAACAGGGAAACGGAGACGGCCAGGGAACCGGTCAGGAGACTGGGAACGGCAGCGGCCAGGGCCAGGGAAATGGAAATAGCAGCGGTCAGGGCCAGGGGAACGGCGATGGCAGCGGCCAGGGCCAGGGGAACGGCCAGGGAACCGGCGATGGCAGCGGCCAAGGCCAGGGATCCGGGAACGGCAGCGGTCAGGGCCAGGGGAATGGCCAGGGCAGCGGAACCGGCAGCGGCAGGGGGACTGGAAGCAGTGATGCTGTCCATGATTATGTAAGCATTCCCAATGCGGTTGCGGACGACCCGTCCCTGACAGGCAGTCCGAACGGCAGCCAGGATTCAGATTACTTCCGCCAGCAGAACGGCCTCGCCTGGGAGGGCGAGCATGTGGATTATAATTCTGTGATCGGAGAGTACACAGACAGCGCCTATGAAGGCATTGCAACCGGGAAATATCCCAGCGGCATGGAGCCTGTCATAAGAGACTATTTCGAGAAGCTGAATCATTAGGGGGCAGGGACTTTAATATCCGTAATATCCCGGGTTCCAAAATAGATGGCGGAGATTTCCTTATCCCCGAGATAGAGGGAAGGCGCGGACTTCTGCATCAGCGTGATCACGGCGGCGCCGTTTCCGTTGTTGTACCCGTTTACTGTGGAAGGCTCATATGTGACGCCCCTGTAGGTGATGGCAGGGGTTCCGCCGATATAACCGGAACCGCCGCCGCCGGCGCCTTCCTGCCCGCCCGTGTTTCCGCCGTACCAGCCGCCGCCTCCGCCGCCGGCATAAAAGGGAGTCAGCCATCCCATGACATGTTCCGCGCTGAAATCAATATTAGAAGGATCTGTGAGTACTGACCTGCCGAATCTTCCCCCGGCTTCATTTACAGACGAGGGCGCGCCAAGACCGGTCTGTGTACCGCCGTGCCCGGGGCCATATCCTACAGGATCATCGCGGAGATCATATTCCATTGAACCGTCCCCGCCGGTCAATCCACCCCCGGAACCACCTATCAGATTCACGGGATAACTATAACCGGTATCATAATAATCATTACCTCCATAGCCAGAAGTAGCTACGCCGCCCCCGCCGCCTCCGGCCACAATCAGGACTTCTGATTTATAATTTTCATAATTCGATAATGCGCCTCTTTTAATTCCCAGCTTAGCGTCTCCAGGTGAAGGCTCTCTGACAGGGCCAAGTACGATATGTGTCGCGCCGCCGCCACCTGTACATAGCGGCTGCCCTATCAAACCGCTTTGTCCGCCTCCGTTATATCCTCCGTCAGCATAGACTTTACTTCCATCGAAGGCATTGCCAATTGCTCCGCCTTCGCCTCCTACGCATATATTCAGCGTCTGTCCGGCGGAAAGAAAGATGTATCCAACAGAATAGCCACCCATCCCGCCTACATTCTTAACATTTTGATTTATAACATGGACTTTTCCGCCGCTTGCCCCAAATACTTCAAGCTTGTAAAGTCCGTTTATAGGGACGGTATATTCCTGTACATCGCCGGTATACTCAAATCTTTCGCAGTCTGTATTGCGGGTTATGCTCATAAAACCATCCTCCTGTTAATTAGAATAAATAAAATATAATGTCTTCGCATCCTTATTCGGCAGAGCGTCATACTGCGCCTGGGTTACGACCACGAAGGACAGGTCATTGGTCTGGGCCACATGGGCCGTGACTTTTTTGGAAAGCTCCTCCAGACGGTCGTTCAGCTCTTTCCCTGCGGCTGCTGAGAGGGCCGCTTTTGCATCGTTGGCGGTGAGGGAATCCGTTATGCCGTTGAAAGACCCAAGCTTCTGCTGGAGGGTCTTGCCGTCATCAAATTCCACATCGCTCGCCTTAGTCCAGAAGGAGATCCTTAACCATACCCTGTTTGCCACATCAATACATTTCCTGAATTTTCTGCCTGTGATGATCTGCTCGTTAATAGCCATATTAGTAGCCTCCTTTGATTGTTTTGATCGTATGGGTTCAGAGCCAGATGGCCCTGATATCAGCGTCAGGTTCCGTATCGGAGCTTAGAAAGAGATAGTCCGGCTCCTGCGATAACAGATACTCCTGCAGCTTATAAATCCTGTTTTCAATTGCGTTGAAATAATCGGCAAACCAGCCGTGGATACCATCCTGGCCGGCTATGTAGTCATTTGCCTGCTTATAGCTTCCCTGTGATATCAGGCGGCCGTAGGTATCCATAGCTTCCACCTGTGTCAGATTGATATCCTGAAAGAAGATCATGGGGTCAACGCTGTCAGGGTATTTCGAGAGAGGATTTAGCAGCATTCTAAACACCTCCCGCCCAGACATCACCCTCAAGGCATTCAAAGTCCTCCTGATTTTCTTCAAAATAGATGGACTGATGTATCTGCCTGGCGTATGTCTGCGTATTATAGATTTCTTCCTCCCAGGTCCTGAAGGTGACGGCGTCTGCAATATACCGGGACAAGAATTCTTTCTTGCTCTCGATCAGGGCCGCAGCCTGGCTGTACAGGCCCTGTGACCGCAGCTGATTTATCTGGTTTATCAGCGCTGCAGCATTGTCGTCCACATTTTTAAAATGGTGCATTGTTATTTTTTGGGAGGGGAACCTGCTGAATTCGTTTTCATATAGTGTCATTTTTAACCTCATTTCTGTGCTGCTTTTTGCGCACGACTCCATTACATTTGGTACGGATAAAACCGATACATGGTGATTTCGGAGGTACATCCGGTAAAATCGTGGGAAACGGAGCTGATGATATACTGCTGCTCCCTGTCCGAATCGCTGCGCTTATAGGACACCTTTTGGTTGACGTCCAGAAAGGGCAGGAAGGTAGTCGTAATGGAAATGTGGTCGGTCAGCCTGGAGTTTTTCCAGTTTTCCCACTTTGCCCTGTCAGCTGCCAGGCTGTCGGAGGTGATGTTCTCATATTCGCCGCCGGTCTTCACATCCAGTATTTCCCCCAACTTCTCCACTGTAAAGGGAGATTCCTCCACAACGGTCATATCCACATGGCCGCAGTGGTAAAATGCCTGGAAATATTCCCTGGAATACAGTTCACAGCTCTGGCCGTCGGGGCCGGTCACAAAGCGTCCGCTCCTTTTGCCGCTGGTCAGCACATTCAGGGCGTGCACCTGCCATTGTCCCGCGAGATAGGCCCTGACCACGTCCTGGCCGCCTGTATGGGTCTTGCGGATCCGGAAGGCATACACCGTTCCGGGCTTCATTTCCCCCGCCCTGACAGGCTCCTCGTCGGCTTCATTGTAAATGCCTATGGGGCCGAAGCCGTTGATATCCAGTCGGACGCCTGCGGGATTGGAGGCCGGTATTTTCAGGCCGATGACATCACCGTTGTAATAACTGTCCCTGTACCCTGGGATGGAGGCGTTGTAGGTATTGCCGGAGCAGGAACAGCTTTCGGTGTAATAGTCCGCTTCGATCGCGCTTCCCCACACTTCGCAGATGTTCCGCACGGTGGTCATGTCAACGGAGGTGTTTTCGGAGATCAGCACTCTCTGGAGAAAGGAATTGTCCAGAAAGATATCATCTTCGTAACACATCGGTTTCAGCTGGCATATAAATGTGTTGTCAGCCATGTCGAAGAACATTTCGTAGTTGGGGTAGAGGTCACGGAAGGCCGTCAGGATGGACAGCACGCTGCAGCCGGAGGAAAATTCCTGGTCAAAGGGTATGGCATTCCAGGTAATGTTTTCCGCCCGGTATTGCTGCCAGTGCTCATTGTACTCGGGCAGCGCCCTGTGCTCCCCCATATCGTCGATCCGGAAGCGGGTGATCCCTGCCAGCTTCCGCAGGGTGTCCATGACCGCGTCCCGGAGGATATTGTACCGGAGCACTTCCCCTGTCTGCTCATCTTCCTCATATGCCGGGTAGCGGATGAGGGATGCTCCCAGCTGGCCGTTTTTCGTACCATCCAGCTTCTTCATAAAGTCGGCGCAGTTGATGGTAAGCCTGTCCGTGGCCGCGTCATAGGCGCCGGAGGTATCCGTATAGACATAGTATCCGAGAGGATAAAATTTGTACTGTCTGGTTCCGGCGTTGTACAGGCCTGCGGATATGCGGATATCCTTGTCCGGCCACAGAAGGCTGTTTTCTGCAAGTATTCTTTTTTCCTTTAAGGCGGGCTGTACCGTAAAGCTTGCGGTACGCCGGATATCGGATTCGCCGGATATGGACATACTGCCGTCAGTCAGTCCGCAGGTAAGGACGTCTATGACCCGTTTCTCTGTATCCAGCACCTCGATTTTCAGTTTTATGGTAGGGGCTGCCGACTGCCGGAGAGCGATCAGCAGATCCTCCTGTGTGATCCTGTCTGCCATCATTGATTCCACCATTCCGATTCTACCTCCGAGAAGCCCAGATAGTACAGATCCGCCTCCGAGTCCACACTGCCGACCTCCACCCATGACCAGGAGATTTCCCTGTCATTGTACGCCTGGTTGGCAGTGTCGGAGGGATTGGGGGTTATCTGCACCAGCCAAAGCCTTCCGTCAGGAAGCTTTAAAAGCTTGGGGATACCGTCAGAGATAAAATCCATAAATTTTCTTTGATATCGGATGCGGGGGTAATCGTACTGCTCACTGTAAGCAGGCTCGCAGTCGTCATCCTCCACAAGGGGCAGGAAAGAGCCCCTGCAGCTGCCGGTGTCGTAATCCGCCGTAGTGTTCCGGATGAAAACGGGATATCTGCTGTTGAGCAGTTCCACAGTGGACGAGGGGATGTTGCGTGTCGTATCGCAGTACCCGTCGGTGAATTCCGTTCCCCAGACCACATGTCCCTCTGTCAGGAACATCTTTGTAAACCTGCAGGAAGCCTTCGCAGTGGCATAAGTGCCTTCAAGCCCGTATAAGACCGGTACGATCGCATATTCCACAGACTGCCCGGAAGCCGTGAAATAATCGGGATAGTTGATCACGAAATCCTCCGGACGGCTTACTTCCTTTACAACGATCGTTTTCCACTGGAAATTGCCCTCGGTCCTGCTCTTTAACAGGATATGGGAGGTGTTATCCAGATTCCAGTCCACATTGCCCGCATTTGTGCTGCCGTTGAATTTTGCCCAGAATATGGTGTCAAAATCCCATTCTGAGGGAAACTCCCCGGTCAGCTCATGCTCGACGTCTTTGGTCAGATACAGTCCGTCGTAGACGCCGTTTTTCAGTTCTATATAATTGATTTCTTTTACGCCGGCGGGAGTAAGGGCACAGGCCAGTTCCCCGCCGACAAGGCTGCTTCCGCACAGAAACATTTTTTATTCACCTCCAAGCCATAGATCGTGTAAGACTGCGTTTTGCGGTTCAGATTCCCGGACGTGAGTGGTACAGGAATCCCTGTGCACTACGTAAGTGTTTTCATTGGTGTCTACCCAGGAGTCATTGTCGTGCATCAGCTGACGGCTGGGACGCTCCCTTCCGTACCACATATCCCCTTCTGTTTCATTTCCCAGATTGATAAGGGCCTCAAGCTGGTAGATATTGTCCCTGCGCCTGAGAGCAATGGTGATCATATCCGTGGAGTTGAAGACCATGGGGCCGGAGTACAGCAGATAATGCCCCGCGCCGTTTGGCACAAGGAGCCGGAACCGCAGAGTCCCGTCCGCATAGATCCGGGAGCTTAAGGTCAGCTGCAGCTGGCCCAGCCGCAGCAGCTCGGCAGTCTGCCAGAGGTTTACTCCCCTCAGCAGCAGAGTGAAATCGCCCTGGATGGAAAAGCCCCTGTCATAGAAAAGTGTTTTCCCTCTCAGGTCTATCATCCCGTCTATATACTGGAAACTGTCCGTACCGTTATACTGGATGATGACCAGGTTGGTAGCTACCTGTATGCAGCCCTGGGATGGGAGAGGAGTGGCGTAAATCCGGGCGTAGGTGTTGGGATTCTCATACCTTACGGTAATCCCGATGAATCCGGTATCCAGCTCCATACCGTTTAAGGTAACGCCGGTACACCGGATATAATAGGCCGTGTTGTTGTCCAGCCCCTGATAGGTGTAGCTGATATTGAGGCTGTCTGTGAGTTCACCGCTTTCCATCAGCAGCTTCTTCGAGGCGTCGTAAAGGGAAAAGGTATATTTACCGATATCTTCCCAGTCGGCAGAGTAGTAATGCACGGATGCGGCAAGGGCGGAATTGTCTATGACGGACGAGTCCGCCACATTTTCAAAATAGAATTCCGGCGTCTCGAAGGTGTAGAACAATACCTTATCCGAGAGCGGGGAGGGGATGTTTTCCCCATGGAATACCTGTGCCTGAATCACGTATTGCCTGCCGTTGGCCAGTGTGCCGGCGGGTATCGGAGCCTTCAGGGCGTAAGTGGACGTGGTGTGGTCATATACCTTCCGGCCGGTTTCATTGTCATGGATCAGGATCCGGTTGGCATGGGCGCGGCTGCCGGTCCAGGCGATAGAGACGTCATGAGCCTTGTCGGCGTCGAAAGGTGCTATTTTCTTAATCTGTGGTTTTGCCATTGTGGAATCACCTTCTTTCTGTTCAAAGATCCGGTATGCCGCAGATGTGGATCAGCCGTAAATCGCCCATGGGCTCTTTCACGAATACGCCCTGTCCCACTCTCAGGCTCACATTGGGGATACAACACGTAACGATCCTCTCATTGCCGGCCCGATCCAGGATCACATATCCTTTTTTATCGATTCTCCTGATGACGGATCTGTAGGTTCTGTCGGCCTTGAATGCGTTTAATTCCTGCTCAAACAGGAGCCTGGCCGACTCCAGGAGCTCTGTCTGGAATTTCATGATGAATGCACCTCCTTTCCGGGTGAGGGGCGGGCGCGTCAGGCTCCCGGGATTCATCCCCGGGAGCCCGCAGCGGGAAAAGGAGGAGATATTTTATCTCCTCCGGATCCACTGGTCTGTGTAATTGCGCAGCCCGCTGAATTTTCTGTCCAGGGCAATTCCCACCTCCCGCATGACGGCCTGGCTGGTGACGCCGGGACAGGTGATGTTGAAGGTGTTGCCGCCCATGTTGATACGCGGCTGGATATTCTGCGTGGAGATGGTGGTGAGACGGTTTATGTTTTCCTGCATCTGGTGGTTCTGTTCGCGCAGGAGGATGTCGGGCAGGAATGCCTCCCTTTCTTCGGCGGTCATCCCGGCCATGGCGGCGTTCCATTTCCTGAATGCGTCCCCGAAGGGGGTGGGATCCTTGTCAGGGTCGTAGGGGAGCAGTACGGTGCCCTCCGGGGTGATGATGGCCCCGTCCTCCCTCACCCGGGGCGCTTCCGCGGGGGTCGGGCTGGTGCCGGGGCGCAGGGTGTCCGCGGTGGGTGCGGGTGCGTCCGCAATGGGTGCGAGGCTGTCCGCGGCGGATGAGGTGCTGCCCGCAGCGGGAGAGGTGATGGCCGCAGTGGGTGCGGGTGCGTTCGCAGTGGATGCGAGGCTGTCCGCGGTGGATGAGGTGATGCCTGCGGCGGATGAGGTGATGTTCCCGGCGGGTGCGGCATTGTCCCCAGGCAGGGGACTGCGCGTATGTGCGGTGCTGCTCATGGGGATGGCGCGGCCAGTGATGCGTCCCCTGTCCAGGAGCTCCTCCGTCAGGAGATGGTCAAAAATCAGGTCGCCCTTTTCCGTGCGGATGAATTCCGCGCCGCCCTCCCCCACGGTCTCGAAGGAGCCGTCTTTTGCGTGTACCCAGAGTTCCCTCCCCAGCTCGCCCACGAGGGTCCTGCCGGGCACCCGGACGCCCCATTCCCCGGTGACGTCCGCATGTCCCTTTACCTTTGTCCGGGAGGAGGGGGCTTTCCCGGCGGGGTTCCCGGGAGAGGCCTTGCCGGCGGATGCGGTGCTGCTGCCGGCCCTGGAGCCTATGGCGCTGACGGCGTCCCCGATGCCCGCTGCGGGAGCGTATCCGGGGATGTCCCCTGTGGTCTCCACATGGACTGTGATGGTGCATTCAGCAGTCATGCCATCCAGGGCCCCCATCTGCTCGATGATGCCCGCGGTATGGCCCTCCACGCCGGCGACGGCATCTGAGAGCTCCCCGAAGCGCCCGGTGACGCCGTCCCCGCCTGTCCTGCCAAGGGTCTCGCCAGCGGCCTCCCCCAGGGCCACGATGGAGCCTGTGAGGGAGGCGTCCGCCGGGGAGGCGCCGCTTTGGCCCGGGGAGTGCCCGGAGGCGGCAGGGGAGGATCCGGCGGCAGGGGAGTGGCCGGCCCCTCCCCCGGGGTGGCTGCCGCCGATGCTGGAGGAGACCCGTTGGATGCTGTCGGCGACGCTGTCCAGATCCCCGGCCAGGGGCCGCAGGGATCCTGCGGAGACGCCGCCGATCCTCTGGAGGATCCCCAGGATGTCATCACTGCCGTCATACATCTTCTGCAGGATGCCCAGGTACTGCTCCTGGAAGGCCTGGAAGGCAGAGTCGGACAGGTTCAGGATGTCCTCCGTGGAGATGCCGAGGCCCTGGAGGGCGGCTTCCATCTTAGCCTGTTCCTCGATCCCCGCCAGCTCCTGCCAGCGGGCCTTGTAGTCTTCCAGCCCCTGGATGAGGCTGTCCCAGTATCCTTCAGCCTGTTCGATGAGGGAGTCGTAATACTGAGTGGACTCTTCGATCTTTTTATCCAGGCCTTCCAGGGCGTCGTCCAGGCCGGAGATCTCCTTCCTGATGCCGGCGATGAGGAGGTTTTCCTTTGCTTCCGTGACGGCTTCCTCTGCCTCCCGGATCCCTTTTGTGTCGGCGGCATAGTGCATGCCCTTATCCGCGGAGTATTGGAGGATGGACTTCTGGTTCTGCATCCGTCCCAGGTCGTACTGGGCCTTCTGCAGGTTCATTTCATCCTTCCGCGCTTTCGCGGCGTCTTCAATGGCGTCGATCTCGGCCTGTTTCGCGTCGATCTTTTCCTGTACTGCTTCCTTCTCCGCTTCCAGTGCTTCCTTTGCGGCTTCCTTCTCGGCCTCCAGGGCGTCCACGGCGGCCTCCTTTTGTTCCTGGAAGCGGCTGACCTGTCCGTCTATGAGGGTGCCGATGTAGCGGATGACGCTGTTCAGGCTGGAGAGCTCGTCCCTTAATGCGTCAGAGTAAGACCTGCCGGCGGAGGCGCCTGCCCTGGCGGCGGACTTTTCCAGGCCGGAGAAGTCGATCTCCACCCGCCCCATGCCTTCGTTGATCCGTTCCATGAGGCTGTTGAGTGCGGCGTCGGCATTCGTGTGCCCGCTGGCCAGGTCGTTTGCGATGGCTGTGGCAAGGGCGGCGCTGGCGGTGTCGCCGTAAGCGGCGGCCAGGCTTTTGAGCTGGCCGATCCTTTCTTCGGTGCTCAGGCCGCTCTGCCCGAAGGCGATCTCCGCGGCGGTGAGGCGGTAGATCTGCTGCCTGGTCAGGCCTGCGGCTTCGCCCTCGGCCAGGATGGCGAGGAATTCTTCCCTCTTGGCATCCGCCGCGTCTGCGGAGGACATGGCCATATCTGTGTAGGCCATGGACAGGTCATGGGAGGCCAGTACCGCCTGTGCCTTTGCCTCCGCCAGGGCGTATTCTGCGGCCTCGGCGGCGTTGGCCACGCCCAGGGATCCCAGCATCTGCTCCACCAGGGCCTTTGTCTCATCCGCCATGCCTTCTGTGGCGCTGGAGGCGTAGAAGACGGAGGTGGCGAAGTCGTTGAAGGCCTGACGGGCCTGATCTTCTGTGACGTCCGCGGCGGTGAGGGCGGAGGCCAGGGCGTCGAAGGAGCCCATATCGATCTGGATGTCCACATCCTCCAGGCTGTTGAGTTCCTGGATGGAGGAGCGGATGGCGTCCAGCATGGGGAGGTCTGCGGCCCCGGGGGAGAAGCTGCCGTCCGCGAAGATGTCCCGGTAGGCTGAGCCCAGGGATTCCAAGGCGGGCCTGAGGCGGGTGTCCAGCTGGCGGAGGAGCTGGGAGGGGGAGGCCGTCTGAGCCGGTTCGGGTTCCGATACGGTCTGGACCATGGCATTCAGCTGTTCACAGAAGGCTTCCGCGGCAGTCTGGTCATCCCGCAGAATGAGCCCGCTGTCCTGTAACGCTTCATTCAGCTTTTGGTAACCTGCGATCATTTCCGGGGTCAATTCTGCCGCCTCTGCCATGGAGATGAGCTCGCTTTTTGTCTTTTCGATACCTTCTGTATGGAGGATATTGGAAATCTCCATCTCGTTCCATGCGTCCGGGGCCATATGTTCATAGATCAGCCTGATCGTGTCATATATGGCTCCATAGGCCTCAAAGACCTCCTGTTCGGAAGTAGAGAGCTGTTCGGCGTCGCCCTGGATCTTTTGCGAGACCCTGTTGTATTCGTCCTCCATTGCGGACAGTTTTTCCTGCAGATCGCTTATGTTCTGCTCCAGGGCCTCAGAGGTATCCTTCTTCATGTCATAATACCACTGTGAATCCTCCAGGAATGATGAGGGGTCTTCGCCGTTCTTCAAGGCGTTTTCATAATCCGCCCGGGCCTGCTGGAAACGTTCTGCGGCTGTGATGTAGGATGCGATGTTGCCTGTGATATCGTTGGCGCCTGCCGATACAGGGAAATGGTGGTTCTCCTGTTCGGCGGCAAGTATCCTGTCCAGTGATTCGCTGGATGTATCATAGTTCCCATACTGTTTCTCATACGCTTTCACGGCATTGTCAGCGGCCTCCTTTGAGGCCCTTTCCGCATTTCGTTCAGTGATATCCTGCTGGAGCTGTAATTCTCTGGTGATATCCTGTAGTTCCTTGAGCTGCCCTTTTTCGGCGTAGGTCAGCTTGTCCTTTGCCAGCAGTCCGTCCAGCCTTTGGGCCTGTGCGTCCAGCTCGGAATTGATGCCTTCCAGCTTTGCCTGTTCGGAATCGTATTCGGATACAGCGTCGCGCATGGCATCGTTCGCGTTTTCCACCTGATGGGCGAATTTGTCCCATCCCCAGGCCAGCGCCCGGCCAAATAGCGATACGGCGAGCATGATCCCCGCATTGAGCGCCGTGTTCAGGAGGGTTGCCTTCACTGCCGCGAAATCATAGGACTTTCCGGTTTCCTCCAAATAGTTGGATAAGCCTTTTACAGAGGCGGACTGGTTGTTGATGGCACCGCTTCCGTCCTCCAGTGTTTTGAAGTAGGAGAGGGCGGTTTTGTCACAGCCCTCTATGGACTGGGAGATTGCGTCCCAGTTGGTGGTGCCGGTATGATCGTTTTTAAATATGGGTAACGATAGGTCAAGCTCTTTAAATTGGGAGATAGTTTCCCTATAGTTTTCCGGTTTTATCTTTAGCCCGTCAAACAGTCCTCCCAAGGAAAGTTTACCGTCAGAAACTTGTGCGAACGTGATTTCTGATTATTTTTCACAACTTCCAATTGTGGAAAACATATGGTAATATATAGAAAAAATAACTGGGAGGCTATGGGTATGGAGCGTATAGTAAAACAATGTATGAAATGTAAACAAGTAATCGGGTGCTGTCAAAGGACAGATTTTGTGCATATGGCAAATAATTGCAATGGGGAATTGAAGATTTTGAATATATCCTGGGAGGAGCTTTCCACTATCGAAAATATCTCTCCGGACAGGGATTTCCTTCAGGCCATGATCGACTTAAAGGAAAAAGACCCCATTGAGTTTCAGCTGAAAATGAGCCAGTTCAAAACGCAGTTGCAGCAACAAAAGCAAATCAGAAGATCAGCCAGTGAAACCATAAAATGCCCCACCTGCAGCAGCAGAGATGTAAGACGCATTTCCGGAACCGCCAGGGTGGCCGGGGCCACAGTGTTCGGTCTGTTCAGCAAAACGGCGAGGAGCCAGTTTGAGTGCAGGAATTGCGGTTATAAGTGGTAGGAGGATATCCCATTCTTTATAAAATGACAAGTTGGCTTCGGCCTGGTATCATAAATCAATTAATGCAGGAGGTATGGGCATGGAACGTGTAGTAAAAAAATGTGAAAAATGTGGTAAAATAGGCTTTTATGATGTAAATGCAAACATCCATGGGGCGCAAGGGTGTAATGGTAATGCAGTAAGATGCAATATATCATTTGAGGAATTAGATACAATGAGTCGTGTTGCAAATGACAATAACTTTTTCCAGGCCATGATGGACTTAAAGGAAAAAGATCTGATCGAGTACCAGCTGAAAATGAGCCAGTTCAGGACACAGGTGCGGCAACAGGAACAAATAAAAAAAGCCAGCCGTGCGTTGAGCAGTGAGACCATAAAATGCCCCACCTGCAGCAGCAGGAATGTAAGACGCATCTCCGGAACCGCCAGGGTGGCCGGGGCTACAGTGTTCGGCCTGTTCAGCAAAACGGCGAGGAGCCAGTTTGAGTGCAGGAATTGCGGTTATAAGTGGTAATTCCGTTGTTGTTCTGCATTCGTAAATCCCCTGCAGATTGTTGAGCATCAATGTTTTTGGAAGCCATCCGATGCTCCTGCAGGGGGACGCTATTTAGAACGCACCGCATAGCTGCGGCGAACTTTTTCACTGTCACGCTCAATGACAGGGGTCTGACTATGCCTTCATGGGTACGGGATCATCATACCCACGCCCTCCTGGTAGTCGATGGGAGCGGCACTTACCCGGCAGGGCAGTACGCCTCTCTGCAAGTTGAGCCATCATGCTACATTACGAGTCACATGAGCTGTCCTTGTCCTTGTCCGGTTCTCACGAAATCCGGAAACTGCGTAGTTCACACACAGTCATATGGGAGGTCTGCGGTGCAGCCACCGCAGTTGATTTTACCAATATACCCTCCTATATCCCAGATATAGTTCTTTGTGTTTTATCCGGGGATTCTCACCCTGGCACGGGGTATATATTGAGCCTCGCACAGTTTGCGCTGTCTTTCATATGCTGACCCAAGTTTTTTGCGCCGGCGATACTGCCGGCCAGGATTGACAGGGTGCTGAGGCTTCCTGCAATGCCCGCAAATTTGTTGACTGTATTTAAAAGTTTGTTGAGGCTGTCAACAGCGGAGACTATGGCCCCGGAATCGGCAAAGCTCCCCACCGTCTCCGTCCAGGTGTTAGACAGGCGGTTCAGGGAGCCTTCCCAGGAATCCGTGTTCTTCTCCGCGTCGGCGGCCAGGGAGCCCGCGCTGTCGGCATACTGCTGCAGCATGGCCTCACAGGTGTCCCAGCGGCTTAACAGGGCATCCAGCCCGTCGGCTCCGGCAGAGCCCCCCAGGCCCTTCAGGGGATCCAGGAGGGCGCTCCTGCGCGGGTCGTCTTCACCGAGCCTGTTGTAGGCGGCGGAGAGCTCCCCCAGTACCTCCATGGGATCCCGGAGGGAGAGGGCGCCGTCCCTGACCTCCCGGAGGCTGACGTTGAGGGCCTTACAGGCGTCTTCGTAGCGTTTCAGGCCCTTTACCGTGATGCCTTCCTCCGCATCGGCCACCTGCCCGAGGCAGAGCAGGACGGCCTTCAGGGCCGCCGCAGCTTCGGAGCCGTTCAGGCCGGATGCGGTGATCAGGGTGCCCAGGGCGGCGGAAGCTTCCCCGGCATCCAGGCCCAGTCCCGCGGCGGTGGAGCCCAGCGCGGCCATGCCCTCCGCCAGCTCTGCCATGTCCAGGGCGTTCTGGCCGGAAATGCGGTTCATGCCATCCAGTACCTTTGTCAGCCCCGAGACGGAGCCCTCCATCCGGTAGGCCTGGCCGGCGGCGGAGAGGAGGCTGTCTGCCAGCTCGGCGGTGAGGCCGCCTGCCTTCTGCGCGGCCAGGGACAGCCCGGCGATGCCTTCGGCGTCCCGGTATCCGGCAGAGGCCGCTGCCTGATAGGCTTCCAGGTAGTCTGCGGCGCTGCCGCCGTATCTTCCCGCCGCCCGGAGGGCGTTACTGCCGAGATTTTCCAGGCCTGACCGGGAGAGCCGACTGTTGTTCCTGCTGATCTGTGCCAGCAGGGAATCTATCTTCTTCAGCTCTGAGACAGCCTCCCTTAAGTGGGGGATGTCCAGGAGGGTATCCAGCAGGGATCCGAAGCTGCTCATAGGCTGTCACCTCCCGTCCTCTCCCCGTTGCCTGACTCACTGTGTACCAGCCCCGCCAGCTGTGCCACGAGGGCCTCCTGGAGTTCCTCCGGGGGGACGTCCCTGAGGGCGGAGTGGAGATCCTGCAGCAGTGCGGAGATTTCCCTGCTGTTGTCGATCCATGTGGCCGCAGCGCCGTAGAGGGCGGCCTTTACCTTCCACTGAGCTTTCTTCATTCTAAAATAGTCAAACATATCTGATCCTTCCTTTCTGTTGTTGTATGGGGTATGCCGGCTGTCCGTCCGGTTCCCTTATGGGCACAAAGCTGAGGCCGTATTTTACGGCTGTTTCTGTCCGCACCCGGATTTTTATGGCCGTAAGGTACGGCGGAAAACAGGAGGGGTGAAAAAGGGGACAGGAGAGTGAGGACGTCCACGGCGGCCTCCTTTTGACCGCGAAAGCGGCTGACATAGTCATTACCAGATGGGAATGTAACACAGAGATACTTGCAGAAAGCGGCGTAACAGCGGCAAACTGCTTTGTACATAAAAATAAGAATTATTGTCCCAATATTGACAAATGCGTCCCAAAGTGTTATGGTTAACAGTATAGAAATATGAGAAGGAGAGTGCGTATCATGAAGAAAAAAAATGTGATAAACTTAATAAAATATTATGTGGAAAAGAATGATGCGGGCTTTCGGAGTGAAGCTTATGAAATCGCTAAAGGTTTTGATGATTCTGGAGATTATCAGCTTTCAGAGTATATTATGTCTTTATTGTCCAATGTGAATACGTTTGTTCCACAGCTTTCGGAGAATGCTTCTCCCTTTTTTGAAAAAATAGATGGGAAGGAGGATTTGCTGTTACTTCCAGATGTAATTACCAGTGATTTATTGGGCGTAGTAAATGCAATTGAGCATCATATTGGAATTAATAAGTTTATGTTTCAGGGTGCGCCAGGAACAGGGAAGACAGAGGCAGTTAAACAGCTTGCACGAATATTGAATAGAGAAATTTTTATGGTGGATTTTTCTGCAGTGATTGATAGTAAGCTGGGACAGACACAAAAGAATTTATCTATGTTGTTCAAAGAAATCAATAGTTTCGTTCAACCGAATAAGGTAATTGTCATGTTTGATGAAATCGATGCCCTGGCTTTGGATCGAACGAATCAGAATGATCTGCGGGAAATGGGACGGGCAACTTCTGCTATGTTGAAGGAGTTTGACCGCATGAATGAAAATATAGTTTTAGTTGCTACAACAAATCTCTATAAATACTTTGATAAAGCGCTAATTAGAAGATTTGATTCGGTAATTGATTTTGATAGATATACTCAGGAAGATCTTCTTTCAATTGCAGAGAAGATGCTAGATCAATATCTTGATAAATTAAAACTGGCGAACAGAGATATTCGCTTATTCCGTAAAATAATGAGACTACTGCCACAGATACCATATCCGGGTGAATTGAAAAATTTGATCAAAGCGTCTATTGCATTTAGCAATCCACGTGATGGTATGGATTATTTTAGAAGGCTATATTATGCAGTATGTAATGAAAAACCAGAAGATTTAAAAAAACTTCAGAGTCAGAAATTTACAGTTAGAGAAATAGAAATACTGGTTGGCAGATCGAAAAGTAGTGTTGCAAGAGATTTGAAAGAAGGTGTAATGAATGAATAATGTTTTACAATTAAAGGGGAGATTTGAACAAAGACCTAATAGTTCCAGACCAGGTTCGCCGAAGCTCCCAAAGGGGAAAAGCGTGTCTTCGTTACATCTGGTTGAATTATCTGAGCAGTTAGAAAGAATTTTGCAGTATTGGGAAACCAATACAGATATCAGTGGTGCTTTGGTCAGCGTCCACTATACACATATTGTTGCAAAGAGTAATAGAGTGAAGGTTTTGCTGTCTGAGAACAGCAAAGCTCCTACGGAATCTATTAGGGGAGCTAAATTTATCTGGGAACCCGATGAGGATGGAAAACAGGTACAAAAGCATGTATTTACGCATTATGTTTCACTGAAAGCAATTGAAAAAGCAATCGAGGTTTTAGAGGAAACAATATTCGTTATTGAAAAATATTATAATGGAAATATTACAAGCGAGGATACAGATAAAATAGCGGAGACACCAGCGGACAGTTTTAGTGAATTTTCTAAATCAAAGGTTTTAAATACTGTAGTAGACGGATTTTACGTTGAAAGATTCGATATTGACCGTGCTACAGAAGAGATAACAGAGGAGTCTATTATAACAATTTATCAGACGGGGATTGAAACAAAGAAATTGTTGTCAAAGTTTGGGATTCATATTGTTGATGAACGTATCATTGATGGCACTACATTGAGACTGAATCCGGATGAAGCGAAACTGTTATATAATAATGCTTCGTATCTGATTTCCATGAGTGTAACGGATTTTTCCCGACTTACGCGGGATGAAGTGTTGGACAAAAAGGCGGAATTTGGCAACGAAGAAAGCCTGATACCCCACCCGACTAACGAACCTGTGATAGGGGTTATTGATACACAATTTAATGAAAAGGTGTATTTTCATGAATGGGTAGAATATGAAAACTTGCTTGATCCGAATATTCCATTGACAGCGAAAGATTATGAGCATGGAACAGAAGTAAGTTATATCATCGTAGATGGTCCGCAGGGTAATCCGGCACTGGATGATGGATGCGGCAGATTTCGAGTACGTCATTTTGGTGTTGCGACACATAAGGGCTTCAGCTCATTTACTGTGTTGAAAATGATACGGAATATTGTTGCTTCAAATAGAGACATTAAAGTCTGGAATTTATCATTGGGTTCTAAACTTGAAATCAAACCTAGTTTTATCTCTCCGGAAGCAGCAGAAATTGACCACATACAGAGCGAGTATGATGTTATTTTCGTTATTGCAGGAACCAATGTTCCAGCAGGGGAAACGAAAAAAAATATGAGAATTGGCTCACCAGCAGATTCCCTTAATTCTCTGGTAGTCAATGCGGTAGATTTTAGAGGAAAATCAGCATCTTATACTAGAGTTGGTCCCGTATTATCTTTTTTTCATAAGCCTGATATCAGTTATTATGGTGGAGATGGCTCCGGTTATATGGATAAAATGGTGGTATGCCGTGATGATATGGGAGCTGCATATGTAAGCGGAACTTCATTTGCGGCACCGTGGATTTCGAGAAAACTTGCATATTTAATTCACATTATGGGGGTGAGTAGAGAGATTGCAAAAGCATTATTGATTGATGCTGCTGCTGGATGGAATAGGAAAGATGACGTTTCACATAGTATCGGTTATGGTGTTGTTCCCAAACATATTAGTGACATTGTGAAATCATCTGATGATGAGATCCGTTTTATTTTGACTGGAGCATCCGAGGAATATGAGACGTACACTTATAATCTTCCAGTACCCGTTGTAGACAATGCACATCCATTTTATGCAAGAGCAACTTTAGTTTATTTTCCTCAATGTGATCGTAATCAAGGCGTTGATTATACAAGCACTGAAATGGATATACACTTTGGCAGAGTTGTTATTGAAAATAAAAAAGCTACAATAAAACCAATAGATAATAATCAACAATCGGAAGACAAGCTAATTACCATTTATGAAGAAGATGCGAGAAAAATGTATCGAAAATGGGATAATATCAAGCATATTAGTGAAGAGATTAAGGAAAGAAGAATACCAAGGAAAGCATATGCTTCTGGTCTTTGGGGTCTTAAGATAAATACCAAAGAGCGCTTACAGAGAAGAAAGGAACCACTTCAATTTGGAGTAGTTGTAACATTGAAGGAAATGAATGGTGTAAATCGTATTGACGATTTTATCAAGATGTGTATGGCACGTGGCTGGCTGGTTAATCAGTTGGATATTGAGAATCAGTTGGATGTATATGCAAAGGCAGAAGAAGATATAGTATTCGAGTAATAATGTTGAAAAATGGCGGCCATACTTTACGGCTGTTTCTGTTCGTGCCTGGATTTTACGGCCGCAAGGTATGGCGGAAAGCAGGATGGATGAAAAAGGGGACAGGAGAATTCATGCTCCAGCCTGTGGCCCGGGGAGCTTTTGGCCCGGGGGAAGCCTTGAGGCTTCGATGCGGGCAAAGTATTCTCCTGCGCATTCCCGGGAACAGGCGACTCTCCTCCAGCGGAACACGGATGTGCTGTCGGTACAGTCTGCGCAGGGGGTATACATTTTCCCGCAGATCTTGCAGGGCTTTTGTATCTTTTCGGTCATGTGCGGCCTCCTCTCTACACAATGTCATTAACTTAAGGAAAAGAACAATACCGGATGTCTTTACACCCATTCATGGGATAAAAACATCCGGTATTGTTCTGGGAATCGGTCTCGCCATTTGACGACTTTATACTGTAACTGTCG
>CATKXX010000031.1 GCA_949840935.1 uncultured Acetatifactor sp.
GTTCCTGGCGCACATCTTCGATATATTCCATCCACTTTAATAATTCTTCCATAAACAACGCCCCTTTTCTTTTATTTTACCAGAAAAGGAACTTGTTCACAATTTATTTACTCATGCGTTTGTCCTGGTAACCTCTGTCAACCTGAAGTGTCACAACCTGAAATCACAGAAAGTAACAAAAACAGCAAAAATCAACAGTAAAAATATCTAAAAAAACTATTGACATTCCCGCCCCTGTGTAGTAACATACTATATGTCCGCAACAATCAGATATATGCATATGCGCGAGTGGCTCAGCGGTGGAGCACCTCCTTGCCAAGGAGGGGGTCGCGGGTTCGATTCCCGTCTCGCGCTTTTATTGTACAGTGGAAGCCGAATTTGCTGCTTCCGCTTTTTTTGTACAGCTTTTTGTGCCGCTTTTATACAGCGGATCGCCAGAGAGGAAAAGCCATATGTTTTGCTATCATTGTGGAAAAGAACTACGGGACGGTTCCCGCTTCTGCTGTCATTGCGGCGCGCCTGCGCGGGAGGAAGACACGAATCACACGGCAGAAGGCCGGGACGCCCTCCGCCCCCATTGCGGCGCGCCTGCGCGGGAAGAAGACACGAATCACACGGCAGAAGGCCGGGACAGCCCCGGCCCTCATGCGCCGGATACTGCTGCAGACACTGTGCCCGGCCTCATCCTGAAGGGCGGGAAGATAATCCTCTCCGGAAACACGCTGGCCCTGGAGGGGAAACATTATTTCCGAAAACCCGGTGAAACAGAATTCAGGAAGAAGAAGGAGCCTTCCGCAATCCCTCTGGGTTCTATCTGCGGTGCTTCCGAAAAGCACCGTAAATACGGCGGCAGGTGCCTCCTGGCCCTGCTCCTGCTGGTATGCTCTGCGGCGGGAGCGCTGTTTTCCGCGCATTACAGCCGCGTGGCATACATTGCGTGGAATACCCCTTACCGGGATCAGGAGCTGGCGGCCCAGGAGGAGATCCTGTCGGTCATCGACGGCGACGGGGCCGGGCTGCTTCTCCAGTATCAGGAGGGCCAAAGGGAAAACCGCGCCGAAGCCGAAACGCTGTCCGCAGAGCTTGACGGGCTCAGGGAACAGCGGACGCAGGAAATCCTGGCAGCCGTCTATACCAGCGACAGGTTTGACCTGGACGACTTTTTTAACAGGGAGCCCTTCTCCCGGGCATACCGGGAATACCTGCAGGAGCTGCTGGATGTCTTCCGTGCGGACAGGCATCTGGACAGCTGGCTCTACAGCTATTATAAGACAGCCAGGGAATACGGCGGCAATACTTTTCTGGACACGGATATGTGGATTTACGCTGACAATAAAGAAGGCATATTCTCCCCCTACCTGGACAATGTAGATACGCTGACGGAACATCAATACGACCTGGATCTGTATGAACACATTCTCTGTACAGGCCGCATCTATATTACAGGCGCGGACTTTATGAGGGAGATCCTCTCGCTTCCCAGATACACGGTGGACAGCGCTGTCTTCGTCATGGCATACGGCGGTTCCCCGGATACTTCGGCTATGTCCGTCCCCGGCTGGAGCAGGAGCCACTATGAAGAATTCTGGCTCTACGGCGCCGATTATTATGATGTGGACGCCCCCCTGTGGCTTGACTACGGCCTGACGGCGAAGGACTTTGCCATTGACTGGAATACCCTGGTGGACGAGACAGCCTGCTATAACGCTTATCTGAATTTCATGGATAAAACAGCTCCCGGGCTGCCCCGCTATGATATGGCCTCCTATTATGCCGACGACACGGCATACGGGGGCATGGGCTGCCGCCTGACAGGGACGGAGGCCTCCGTCAGCGACCTCATCGCCACTTACGCGGAGGAGCATCCCGAATATATAGACGAGCTGGTGGAAAGCGGGAAATATGGCAGGGAACTGTCCTCCTCTGTGGACGAGGATATCGAAAGCGCAGAGGCCCGGCTGGGGCTTTTGGAAACAGAGCTTGCAGAACTGAAAAAACAGGAGGCCGCGCTGGAACAGCTCCTGGCGGACGCAGACCTCCATCGGAATAATTATGCGCTCCTCCTGGAAGATATAGAGCGGCACACCCGGGAGACAGCCCGCTGTCTGCTGTCCTTTGGCGCCGCCGCTATACTCTGTACCCTTTCTGCCCTGGCCTGGCTGCTCAGATTTATCAGCCTTTTAAGGCGGCCCAGGCATTTATTCCTGATCCGCTGCGGGGAGGCGGAATATGCCTTCACAACGTCAAGATGCACCGGCAGGCAGCTTGAGGAGCTGCAGGGCCGCCTTACCGGGCAGGAAGACGAAGGAAGCCTTACCAGTATTCTTCCGTGATCTCCACAAGGTTCAGGCTGCAGGCCTTCCCGTCCTGCATTTGGGGCCAGCTCTCGAGGAACACCCTGTCATCCTCCCTCAGGGCGCTCACCACGATCTCCAGCTTCTCCGGGAAGCCAAAATAGCCAAGGCTTACAGGCACCCTCTGTCCCGTGTAAAAGTGGTCGTTGATCTTATGCCCGTCCAGGTAAACCTCCATGCCGATCCCCGCATACTCCAGCCAGAGCAGGGTATCCCTCCCGGCCTGGCGGTCTTTTACCCCGGCCAGGCGGTCTTCTTCCCCGGCCTGGCGGTCTTCTTCCCTGGCCACGCGGTCTTCTTCCCCGGCCTGGCGGTCTTCCTTCCCGGGATAGGCGATTGTGATCTCATAGACCGCCTTGTCCGCCTCGGCGAAAATCCCCTGGAAGCCTTCCCCTGCCGCGTCTTTGGCCAGCTCCCTGTACCGTCCTTCCGCCTCGCTGCCGGACAGCTTTCTGTATTCGGCAGCTGCCGGTTTCCCGCTGCCGGCCTGGCAGCCAATCTTTCTCTCATAGATATGGAAACGGCCGCTGCTGCCCAGGCATTCAAAGCCCTCCGGCGTCTCTGACAGCTGAGGGAAGACAAGGATCCTGGTAAGGGCTGCTCCGGTCACTCTCAGCTTTCCGTCCTCCTCCCACACAAAGCCCTCGCTGACCACAAGATAATCCTGATCCAGAGTCACCTTACAGGCATTCAGCGCCTGCTGCCTCGTCAGGTGCAATATGTCCGCCGCTTTCCCGTCCTTCCAGCAGTACTGCGGCTCGCAGTCCCCATAGAATACATAGGTTCCCTCCCGGCCATTCAGCCTGCAGAAAGGTGTTGCCAGTGCGGATACCAGCTCGGCGCTCCCCAGGGACATATGGTAGGGGAAGAAGCCGTAGGCCCCGCCGGGAATGTCCACCGCCGGGAATTCCACCGCCTCCCCCGCTGTCAGCCCCTGAAAGACCACTCCCTCATGATCCTCCATCACCCTGCGCCTCTGGTAATTGTTAAAGAATACATAGCCGTGGGTATCATCATGCCTGCAGGAGGTGCGCAGCGTATGCATATCCTCGGGCTTTACGTCCTCCGGGAAGATTTCCGCCTTCAGAGGGGCCATATCCTCCCCAAAGTCCTTCAGGAAAGAGGCAAGCAGCCTGATCTCCCTGTAGCTGTCCGAGATGGTACCGTACTGGCGTATGGGCGCGTTAAAATCATAGTTGATCTCCGGCAGGTCGTTGAGATACCCCGTCCCCCTGCTCTCCTGCAGGGTGGAGAGCTTTCCCCTGGGATTGCTGCCGCCGTGATACATATAGTAGCCAAGGAGCGCCACCCCGCTGGCCAGCTTGGTCACGGACATGGCTCCGATATCCGGCCCCGTGGCCACGGGACGTCTGTGGGAAGTCACCTGCATCCCGCCGCCAAGCTCCGCCGTCAGATAAGGATACGCCGACTCGTCAAAGGCCACGGCGTCCTCCACATGATGGTCACAGGCGATAAGGGCGTCGTTCCTCTCATGGCTGATCACATAGTTGGTGTTCGCAGGAAGCTCCTCCATGCTCTGCTCCCAGGGAGCCTCACAGTAGCCTCCCATCACCGGGATACAGTCCCCGATCACCGCTCCGCCCCATCCGGTGGCAGTGTAAATGGGCACCTCCAGGCCGATCTCCAGGGCAAGCGCCTTCAGCGCGCGCATGTGGGCATTGCCCTTCTCCCCGCGGAAGCCTCCTACATGGCCATACTCGTTCTCCAGCTGCATGGCGATCACGGGGCCGCCGTCCTTCAACATAAGCCCTTTTACCTGCTCGTAAATGCGGCCCCAGTAGCGCTTTACCAGCGCCATATACGCCGGGTCATTGCTGCGCAGTTCAACGCCCTCCTCCCCCTTTCTCACCACCCAGTCGGGGAAGCCTCCGTTCCTTACTTCGCCATGTACCCAGGGCCCCAGACGCAGGCATACCTGCAGGCCAATCTTCCCGCACAGCTCCACAAATTTCCGGACATTGCGGCAGCCGGAGAAGTCGAAGACCCCCTCCTCCTCATGGTGGATCCAGATCATATAGGTGGACACAATGGTCACGCCGCCTGCCTTCATTTTCCGCAGGGACTCCTCCCAGAGCGACTCATGATACCTGGTAAAATGCATCTCGCCCATAACGGGAAACCACGGCTTCCCGTCCCTCATCAGATATTCGCTGTTATATGTATACTCTGTCATTTATTTGCCTCCCTGCCACTGAATCATTTTTCTATTTCACGTATCACACGGAAATTGCCCATGGTGATATAGATCGCCGGGGAGGATATCCGGATCCCCACCCGCAGCTCCCCTGCCTTACAGGGCATATTGCGTATCTCATAAACCTCTCTGGAATGTTCCGCCGGGTGGATTACCTTCTCCCGCACACTGCCGTCATTTTCGGCAAAGAGCCTGACATCCACTCCGGTGGTGTCCACACCGGTGATCTCCACGGAAACGCCATAATATCCCCCACTCTCCAGCATCACGGTATTACAGATGGAAAAGCGGAAATTCCTTGCCGCCTGAACCTTCAGGCAGCCCCTCTCAGGCAGGACGGAAAGCGCCGTCCCTTCCTCCCTCTCCTCAATCTCCCAGTGTTCCATACCGTCAGCGCCCTCTGAAAAGCTTCCGTTCTTAAGAAGGCTCTCCCCGGGCGTTCCCTCTGTCACAGGCGTGCAGCAGACAGCTCTAAGCCTCTCCTCCAGCTCCCGCCAGCCCTCCGGCTCGCGCTCCATATCCTCCCTGGACTGCCGGAATGCCTCCATGCCTTCCATGGCGCACCCGTTTTCATCCAGAAGGCACATGTTTTCGTTCCAGCCTCCCCCGCCGCCGGGTACGCCGATGGGCTCCCAGTAATAGACGCCCCTTCCCATCCGGTCAGGAAGCTCTGCCACAAGATGCATCACATACTCCAAGACCCTTCTCTGCCCCAGGGGCGACGCCTCCATACAGCCGATCCGTATCTGGTCGTCGTCGATAAAGCCCTTCCCGCTCCTTCTCCACGCATACGCCGTCTCCACGATCAGGATCGGCTTTCCGTAATCCTTCACCAGCCTGCTCATGGAATCCCGCAGATCCAGGTAAGTCCCGTGCCAGAAGGGATAATAAGACAGGCCGATAAGGTCGAAGTCCTCCAGCCCCGCCCGGAGGGCCTTTTCAAACCATTCATGGAGCCAGTCATACCGCCCTCCCTGATCCAGGTGGATCATGACCTGCATCTCCTCCTTACGCGCCACAGACCTGGCGCCCCTGATGCCTGCGTTGACCAGCCTGACCATCCCCTCATAGTCGGGCACCTCCCCCTGGGGGAACAGCAGGCCGCTGCGGATCTCGTTTCCAATCTGCACCATGTCGGGCAGCAGCCCCTCCTGCTTCAGCCGCAGCAGGGAATCCCTGGTAAACCCATACACCGCCTCCTCCAGCTCACGAGGGGAAAGCCCCTCCCACGCCCTGGGCTTTTTCTGGTTGGCAGGATCCGCCCAGTAATCGGAATAGTGGAAATCCAGCAGGAAGCTCATATGATTTTCCTTAATTTTCTCCGCCATCCGTATGGTATGTTCCAGGTCACAGTACCCTCCCGCCTCCGGCACACAGGACGGATCGTTCCAGAGCCTGAGCCTGACGGAATTCACGCCATATTTCCTCATCAGCTCAAAGGCCTCCGCCTCCGAGCCGTCCCTGTCCCTGACCTGCAGCCCCTCCGCCAGGCTGCGGGGCAGGGAGGAGATATCCATTCCTTTATAAAAATCCAGCATCGCTTTATCCTCCTGCCAGGCGGACTATGCCGTGCCGATCCCCTTCGTTGATTTCCGCATCAGGATCTCATAGTCCACAATTGTTCTTTTCTGATATTCCTTTCCCGTGAGGGAACTGATGACCTGCCGGGCGATCATATTCCCCACCTGCTTTGCAGACACATTCACCGCTGTTACCGATGGAGTAAAGCAGTCCAGGCTGGGGCTGTTGTACAGGGACGCCACTGCGATATCCCTGGGAATGCGGTACCCCTGCGCCTGAAGGCTGGACATGACCCTGGTACAGATGATATCGTCGCCGCATATAATGCATTCCACCTTCCCGGCGATCATATCTCCCACCAGGGAATCCATCAGATCCTGGCTCAAAGGGCTTGCATGGATAAACTGATTCCCCGGTGAGAGCCCGTTCTTCAGCAGGGCCCTGCCAAAGCCGCCGTGCCGGCTCCTGTTCACCATATAATCCATGTTGTCGATGAGCAGCGCGAACCTGCGGTAGCCCTGGCTGATCAGCAGGGAGGTGAGGCTCTCCGCCGCCCCCTCGTTGTCCGTGTCCACCTGGATGATATCCTCGTCGCAGATTCCCGTCAGCCCCACAGGGAAGCCCACCTCCGTCAGATATTTTAACGCCCTGTCATCCTTCAGGCTCCTGGTCAGGATAATGCCGTCCACCTTATTCTTCTCCACCAGGGCCCGGATCCCGGACACATCGTTGGCGGTCCCGCTGGTGATCAGCACGTCATAGTCCATCAGGGACGCCGTCTCACACACCCCCAGGATACACTCCTGGAAGTACGGCCCCCCGTTGAGATATACGTCCGCGGGAAGCACTATCCCCAGGTTCCGTGTGGGAAGCCTCTGCTCCCTTTCACACCCTTCCTCGTTCCCCGTCCGGCTTTCCTGCCGCTTCGCGTACTCCATGATCCTCCTGCGGGTATCGTTCCCTATCCTGCCCTTACCGGACAGCGCCCGGGATACCGTGCTCTTTGAAACCCCCAGCTCTCTCGCCATTTCCTCCAGTGTCATAACAACCCCCGTGCCGCACCATTTTTTCTTCTAATGTATCACAATCCCTGCAGAATTTCATCCCCGGGATATCTTTTCATATTGTTACAAAAAGGGCCGCCGCAGTACCGGCAGCCCTCTCATTATCCCTGTATTTATTTACTGTTTGGATGCAACATACTCCGCAGCCTGCTTCTCCAGCTCCGCAATGATATCCCGGATGCCGGCCGCCTCCATGGCTGCCCTGAAATCCTCCAGCGCCTTGTCTACATCGGGCACAAGGCCGTTGATCAGGGGATCGCAGTAGGTCGGGATCACAGCGTCCACAGACGCCATCTGGACAGTCACATTGGTAGAGTCAAAGTTAAACCCGTCGTAAACATGGTCTTCCTTGATATTGCTCTCCCAGCTTGCCAGCATTGCGTCATAAGTATCATCCAGAGGGGTCCTGTCCTCTTTGTACTCGGTTCTCTTAATGTCCGCGTTCATCCAGCCCCAGTTACAGTTGGAGTCAACGCCGTAGCCTTCCAGGGTGATCACCTTGAACTGGTCGTCGCCGACTGCCTCCCAGTGCTTGCCTTCGATACCGAACCTGGTCATATCGTTGATGACAGGGTTGGTGTAGAACTCATTCAGCACCATCATCGCCCTCTCAGGATGCTGGCTGCTGACATTGATCGCCATACCGTTGTTGATATAGGAATTCACCTTCTTGGGCTGTGCCGACACGGGATCCACCAGGGTCACATTCCATTCCGGATGATCCTTGTTCGCCTGCTCCGCGTAATTCCGGCAGCTGCCCAGGTTCCAGATCATGCCTGCCGTCCTGCCGGTGAGCAGCCCTGTCTGCCTCTCGTCGCCGGAGCTCAGTACATCCTGGGACCAGCAGCCCATATCCGCCAGTTCCTTCATCTGGTGGCAGTAATCAGCAAAACCTTCCCAGTCAAGGATATAGGTAAAGCTCAGGTCGGAAGGATCCTGGGTATTGTACAGTATCATCTCGCCGCCCTTGGGAGCGCCGTCGGTAGTGGTCAGGCCCTGTGCCTGGAAATACTGGTACCAGGGGCCGCCCTGGCTTGCATACTGCCCGTCCGCCGCACATTTCTTATAGAAATCGATCAGCTCATCCCAGCCGGTGATCTGGGATACGCCGTACTTCTCCATGAGGTCGCTGCGGACAGCCAGCACATCCTGGCCAAATTCATTCTGATAATTGGGAACCATGTATGCCGTGCCGTCGATCTTTGCCTGGCTCCAGGCAATCTCGGGAACCACCTCCCAGATATCGGGCGCATAAGTCTGGATAAATTCCTCTGTCAGAGGATAGAACCCGCCCATGGCCACAGTGGGCTCATAATGCCCCCAGCTGGAAGCCGTGAAGATCAAGTCGAAATCCTCCCCGCCGGAAAACAGCATGGAATACTTGGTATCATGCTCGCCCCAGCCCAGGAATTCCACGCTTACGGAGCAATTCAGCTTCTCCTCCAGGATCTTGTTGATCTCAGCGTAAACCTCGTCGAAGTCGGGAGTCCTGTCACCCAGCAGGTACATTTTCAGATCTACATGCTCAGAGGTATCCACCCCCCCTGCCCCGGCATTTCCCTCTGTGCCGCCAGCAGCGCTGCTGTTTCCTGCCGCGCTGCTTCCCGCCGCCTGGCTGCCCGCCGAACCGCTGTCACCGCCGCAGCCTGCCAGCAGGCCGGTCGCCATCACCGCACTTAAGGTAAGTGCCGCCGCTCTTTTCATTTTCTTTTTCATAGTAGCCTCCTTTATATATGTATTGTAATATTACCTTACAACCGAAAATAACCACTGAAATAACAGATGCCGATATGCCTTTCTGTGATCAGCCCTTTACCGCCCCGATTGTAATGCCCTGTACGAAATACTTCTGCACGAAGGGATATGCCAGGACGATGGGGCCCGTTACAACGATGGTGAGCGCCATCTTCAAAGTCTGGGTGGGCAGCGCCACGGAGCTGATGGCCGAACCGCTGACCGCGCCGTTGGCGATCATTTTCTTGTATCCTTCAATATTGTTGATCTGGCGGTACAGGAAATACTGCAGAGGGTATTTCGTGGACGCGCTCTCGCTGATATACAGCATCGCGTTGTACCAGTCGTTCCAGTATGCCAGGGCGATGAACAATCCCACTGTGGCCAGGGCCGGCTTGATCAGGGGAACTACCACCTGTACCAGCGTCCGGAATTCCCCGCAGCCGTCAATCTTCGCCGCATCGATCAGGGAATCGGGGATGCTCCTGATATAGCTCTTCATGATCAGCAGGTTGTACACGGAGAACAGCAGCGGAAGGAGCAGTGCGAAATAGGAATCCGCCAGCCCCAGCGTCTGCCTGATCAACAGGTAGTAGGGAACCAGGCCGCCGCTGAACAGTGTGGTAAAGTAGAAGAAGAAGGAGAAGATATTCCTCCACTCAAACTCCTGCCGAACCAGTACATACGCCGTCATGGTCTGCAGCGCCAGCCCCAGGAGCGTGCCGCATATGGTCAGCCCGATAGTGGTGGCGTACGCCCTCACCACGACCATGGGCTCCTCGAACACCGTCTTGTACGCCTCCATGCTGAAGTCCTGGGGGAACAGGCTGAAGCCGTTCTGGATGATGGCCTCCTCCGAAGAAAACGAGCCTGCCAGGATCATCAGGAAGGGGATCAGGCAGATCAGCGCCACGAGCCCGCAGAAAGTGTACGCGATGATATTTAGCGCAATCACATCTTTCCCATTTTTTACTTTACCAAGGTGACTTGTTTGTGCTGCCATTTCTTATCTCTCCCTCCTTAAAACAGTGTATAGTCTTTGTCATAGAGACCCACCAGCTTATTGGCGATCAATACGGTGATAAAGCAGAGCACCGACTGGAACAGCCCGATGGCCGCCGACATGCCGAAGTTATTGTTTGTCACCAGAGCCCGGAAAGCCAGCGTATCGATCACATCCGTGTAATTATAGAGCAGCCCGTTGCTTCCCACCAGGTTGTAGAACATGTCAAAGTTGCCCTTGAAGATACCGCCTATGGAAAGCAGGAACAGCGTGATCGTGGTGGGCATGATCATAGGGATCGTGACCTTGAAGATCCTCTGGAACACATTTGCTCCGTCGATCTGCGCCGCCTCATAGATCGAGGTGTCAATACCCATGATGGCCGCCAGATACATGACGGAGCCGTATCCCACGCCCTTCCACAGGTTAAAGAATATCAGGATAAAGGGCCATGCCTTGGGCGTCGTATAGAATGCGATGGGCTCTCCCCCGAAGGCTGTGATAAGCCTGTTCATAAAGCCGTAATCCGAGCTGAAAATATTGAACGCCATAACGCCCACGATAACCCATGAGATAAAGTACGGCAGGAACATGATGGACTGTGATACCTTGCGGTAATGCTTGTTATGTATCTCTGTCAACAGTATCGCCACCGCAATCTGCGTCACTGTGTTGATCACGATAAACGCGATATTGTAAAGCACCGTATTCCTGGTCACCAGCCCGGCCTGGCCCGACTGGAAGAAGAATTTAAAATTCTCAAGCCCATTCCAGGCGCTGCCCCAGATCCCTCCGGCGTAAGTATACTTCTTAAAAGCCAGCACAATACCCGTCATGGGGTAGTATGCAAAAATCAGGGTATACAACACCCCCGGCAGCAGCATCAAAAGAAACGCCCGGTATTTGTATACCTTTTTGAAGAACCCTTTCACTCCTCTTTTCTCTTTCCCTGTCATCCCTGCTCCTCCATGTTTCAGTCCATGCAGCCCTGTAGATCCATCTCTGCACAGCTCCTTACTTTGGGCGGACTTCCTTCAGCTTCAGGAACCGGCCGTCCCGGAATCTGACTTGTTGCGCTGATTGTTGCGCTTGTTGTTCATGTCTCCGCCGCTTGTTTTGTGCTTTTTGTCTATAATCTGATTATATTCCATGTGCATTTTGTCGTCAATGCACTGTATTTCCAAATTATTTTATGTCAAAAAGTATATTTTCCACAAATAGGCATTAAAAATGCGCAACAAACAATTTTGTCTGTTGCGCACACTGTTGCCCATTGCCGCATTTCCCGCCCTGGTACCTATTCTTCTATCCTGTCAGCATACTTGATCCTGTATATCCTTCTCAGGGAATCGTTAATGCGCTCCTCGGAAATGACACCGTCCCGCACAGCCTGCAGTACCCCGTTGTAGGCCATCTCAAAATCCTCCGGCATCAGTATCATGTCACAGCCCGCCCGAAGCGCCTGGATCGCCGCATCCGCGGAATCATAGTAGTCCGAAACGGCTTTCATGTTCATGGCATCCGTGATGATCACGCCCTGGAACCCCATCTCGTTTCTCAGGATATCCGTTACCACTGCCTCCGAAAAGGTGCAGGGACTGTTGTCCCCTGTAAGCTCCGGCGCAGAGATATGCCCAATCATGACCATGTCCGCCCCGGCGTCAATCCCCGCCTGGAATACGGTAAACTCCTCCGCCCGGAGCTGCTCCGCCGTACGGCTGGTAGAGGCGAGGCCGGTATGGGTATCCTGTGTGGAGCTGCCTATCCCCGGGAAATGCTTCAGGCAGGTGGTGATCCCCTGTTCCGAAAGCCCTATCACCGCCATCCTCACATATTCCGCCACCGCCGCTGCGTCCGCACCGTAAGAACGCGAACCGATGGCGCTGTTTTCCACATTGGACAGATCCGCCACCGGGGCGAAATCCAGATTAAACCCTATCCTTGACAGATCGCCGCCTATGGTCTGGGACGCCAGATAGGCATTGGAGGGATCCCCGCTCCCGCCGATGGTGCGGGCATCGTCCACCTTCGTCCCCACCCCGGCCTCCGCCAGCCGGGCCACACTGCCGCCCTCCTCGTCCACTCCCAGGAAAAGCGGATACCTGGTATACATTTCGGTATTGTCCAGCATGGCAATGATCTGTTCCTCGGACTGTATATTCTTCTTAAAGTAGATCAGGCCCCCCACAGGGTACTGTGCCAGGGCATCCCTCGTACCGTCCCCCGCCTGAAGCGCGGTGGACACTCCCGTGATGGCCTCCGGCGTCACGATAAACAACCCTGCCACCTTCGCCTCCAGAGGCATCACCCCTATGCCCTCGTCCACAATCTCATCCAGCTTCTGCTGTGGCGTCAGCTCCACGATCTCCGGCGTCGGCTCCGGCGTCTGTATGGCATCCTCGGACGCCAGCATCTGATCCAGCGCCTCCCGGCTTTCCTGTGATTCCTGCCCGGCATCCTCACGTTCTGCTGTCAGATGCTTCACTCCCAGCACCACACCCGCCCCTGCTGCAATGATAAAAATAATGACCGTAATATATGCTGTTATCTGATTCCGCAGGCGGCGCCGCCGTCTGGCTTCCCTTTTTTCATCCTTCGCCTGATTATTTTCTTCCATAACTGCCCCTGTATCCTGCCTTTAAAACTTTCAAAAAGTAAGGAAATGGACTGCGATCCATTTCCTTATTCTTATCTTTTGTATATCAGAAATCATTTGTAGTTGATCATTTGTCTTTTGTACAGCTATAGTATAACGTCATTAACCGCCCGCGTCAACACTTTTCGACAAAATACACAATTTTTCCAGTTACAGTTCAGCCAACCGATGTGAGCAGCCGAAAATCGTGCTCGCACGAATTTTCGACTGATTATATCGGCTGAGGGAACGCCGTCTTATGAACAAAGGTAGCTGCGAAGCAGCGGAAAGCACCGTAGGTGCGACTTTGCGAATGGCGTGGGCTGAAATGTGACATTTTTCCAGCGCTTAAAGCCTCGTGATCACAAAGATATCATAAATTGCCTTGATGGCAGTCTCAAAATCATCATCCGCCACGCCGATGATGATATTCAGCTCGGAGGAGCCCTGGTCGATCATCTTCACATTCACATTTGCATGTGCCAGCGCCGAGAAGATCCTTCCCGCCGTACCCCGGGTGGACTTCATGCCCCGGCCCACCACGGCGATCAGTGCCAGGTCGGACTCAATTTCAATGGAATCGGGATGTGCCAGCCTGTGAAGCCCCGCCACCACCTTCTGCTCCTTGTGCATGAATTCGTCCTGATGCACAAACACCGTCATGGTGTCAATACCGGAGGGGACGTGCTCGAAGGAGATCCCGTACTCCTCGAATGCCTGAAGGACTTTTCTTCCAAAGCCGATCTCCGCATTCATCATATCCTTTTCAATATTGATGGCGCAGAAACCCCTCTTACCCGCTATTCCCGTGATGACATACTTTGATTTCTGGCAGGTGCTCCCCACAATCCAAGTGCCGTTATCCCCGGGGGCATTCGTGTTGCGGATATTGATGGGAATCCCTCTCTGGCGGACAGGAAAAATGGCGTCCTCATGCAGCACATTGAACCCCATATAGGCCAGCTCCCTCAGCTCCCTGTAGGTAATGATCTCTATCCCCCTGGGATTGTCGATGATCCCGGGATCCGCAATCAATATGCCGGACACATCCGTCCAGTTCTCATACACATCCGCCTGCGCCGCCTTAGCCACGATGGAGCCGGTGATATCCGAGCCTCCCCTGGAGAAGGTCTTCACCGCCCCGTCCGGCATGGAACCGTAGAAGCCAGGCACTACGGCTCTTTCGCAATGGGAGAGCTTCTCCGACAACACCTGATCCGTCCGCTCTGCATCGAAGCTGCCGTCTGCGTCAAAGAAGATGACCGTGGCGGCGTCAATAAACTCATACCCCAGATAGGCAGCCATAATGATACCGTTCAGATATTCGCCTCTGGAAGCGGCATAATCCCTTCCCGCCTTCTCCTTAAAATTCTTTTCGATCGTCTTGAATTCGTCGTTCAGGCTCAGCTTCAGCTTCAGGCCGTCAATGATCTCCTGAAACCTGTCCGCGATCTCCGCCAGAGCCTTCTTAAAATCCCTGTCACTCCCTGCAAGGTCATAGCATGCATACAACATGTCCGTCACCTTGGTGTCATCCTTAAAACGCTTTCCGGGCGCAGAAGGCACCACATACCTCCGGCTCTCGTCCGCACGGACGATATCGCCCACCTTTTTAAACTGCTCCGCACTCGCCAGGGAGCTTCCTCCAAACTTAACCACCTTAGACATTTTTCCGTTTCTCCTGTTCCGGTAATCCCTTTTTGCTTACGACAGCCTGGTTTCCCCTGCCGCAATTATCGCGGCAGCCTTAAACCAGCCTGATCCTCCCCAGCGCATTGTCGCCCAGCGCCTCATATTTTTCATGAAAGGCTTTTTCTCTCATGGAATCCGTGAAAAGCCCGAAGTCTTCACGCCCCGGCAATTCGAGTATCCTGCCGGGAAATGCCGCCTCCGCCTCCGCTCTTGCAGAGGCCTTTACACGCAGGAAGTAAGACTGTTCCGTCCCGGATATCTCCGCCAGCTCCGCGTCCTCCGGCTCCCAGAAGCAGGGGATCGTCCTGCCCTGGTTCCTGGCACACTCGATGACATCCGATACCACCGCGCTGGCGGTGGGAAGCTTCCCCGCACCCCGGCCGTAATACATGGAATCCCCCAGCATATTGCCGGTGATAAAGATGGCGTTGAACACATCGTTCACCATGGCAAGAGGATGCGTATCGCTGATCAGAAAGGGCGCCACCATGGCAAGCACGCTTCCGTCCTCAAGCAGCCTGCCGGAAGCAAGGAGCTTGATCGTCATCCCCGCAGCCTTCGCATAGGCAAAGTCCGCCGTGGTGATCCTGGTAATTCCCTCCGTATATATTTTTTCGGAATCCACATTCTTTCCCACCATCAGGGAGGACAGGATGGCCAGCTTCCTGCAGGCGTCATGGCCCTCCACGTCTGCCTCGGGATTCCTCTCCGCATAGCCCAGCTTTTGGGCCTGCTCCAACACATCCTGGAAATCCGCCCCCTCACTGCCCATCCTGGTCAGGATATAATTCGTCGTCCCGTTTACAATGCCCATAACGGACAGGATCTTCTCCGCCGTCAGGGAGCTGTTGATGGGACGGATCACGGGGATACCGCCGCCCACGCTGGCCTCGAACATATAGCTGCAGCCATGCTCCCTGGCAATGGCAAGAAGCTCAGGGCCGTGCTTTGCCACCAGCTCCTTATTGGAGGTACACACGCTCTTTCCCGCTTCCAGCGCCTGTTTTGAATACTGGTACGCAGCCCCGACGCCTCCCATGACCTCACAGACAATGCTGACCTCCGGATCCTCCAGGATCAGGCTGAAATCATGCACTACCCTGTCCCCATAGAGGTCTTCCGGGAAATCCCTCAGGTCAAGGATATATTTTACATGCATTTCCTCTCCCGCACTCCTGCTGACCTGGCTGTTATTACTCTCAATCACCTCCACGACACCGCTTCCCACGGTTCCATATCCCAAAACCGCAACTTTTACCATAATTCATTTCCTCCCATGTTTGTTTACAGTCTCCCGGAATCCCTCTGTACCCCGATCACTACTCTTTCGCCAGTATCTTTACATGATGGACGCCTCTCTGCTCCTCCAGCTGCATCACCATCCTGGAAATATCGCCCGTATTATGCAGGATCTGAATGCTGAGGCTCAGCGAAGCGATTCCGCTGATCGGAATACTCTGATGTATCGTCAGGATATTCGCACGGTATTCCGCAATGATCTTCAGGACGTCCGACAGAAGCCCCGGCTCATCATCCATCTGGAAGGTCAGCGTGATGGTGGTTCCCTGCGCGTTGTCATGGAACTGAAAGATATCATCCTTGTACTTATAAAAAGAGCTGCGGCTGATACCGACAGCATCAACCGCTTCCTGGATCGTCAGAACCTTCTCCGACTCTAAAAGCCTCTTTGCCTCGACAACCTTCAGCAATACCTCCGGTACTGCCTTCTGCCTCACCACAAAATACTTTGCCGTCTCTCCCATATTTCCCCTTATTTGTTTCAAACGTATAAACAATTCCGTCAATGTTCTTGTGGCGCAGACACTTGTTTGCCACTGGGAGATATTCTAGCACAATTTTTTACGAAGCACAAGAGTTTTTTATGGAACCATTCTGTTTTTTCCCGACTTCTTGCCAATATAGAGCTTCTTGTCCGCCGCGTCCACCCATTCATCCAGGGACATGGGCTCCTCATACTTTGCCACGCCTATTGTAATCGTAAGATGAAGATCCTGCTGTTCATACACGAAATGATGCTGCTCCACCTCCCGCCTGATATTCTCAAGCAGGCGGTAATCCGGCTTCCCCTCCGCAGTACAGCTTCCCTCCACCAGGAATTCCTCCCCTCCCCAGCGGCAGGTTTTAAAGCTTCCGCTGTACCTTAAGATGATCCCCGCAATGGTCTGGAGGACAAAATCGCCGCAGTTATGCCCGTAAACATCATTGACCTTCTTGAAATCATCAATGTCCATAATGGCCACCCACTGGTTTCCCAGCTTCTTCTGCTCATACTCCTTTTTCAGGTATTCCAGCAGATAACGCCGGTTGGCAAGCCCCGTCAGCTTATCGTAATTGGCCTGCTGGGACAGCTCCACCTCATAGAACAGCGCACTGTGGGCCAGCATACGGAAAAACAGGGTACAGAAAACGAACACTACCAGGGAGTTGATCACCTGCCCGGCGTTCATGATCCTCTCGTCGATCACATAGACCGGCGGGTATGAGCGGGTAATGACAAAGCTGGTAAAATAAAGTATGGCGCATCCGATACTCAGGACAGCGCCCTGAATGTGCGTATGTCCCAAACGCACGGAAAAGTAATCCGCATAAAAAACTATGGCGATGCTGCCGATAAAGTAGAGCTGGAACCCGCAGTCCCATCCCATACACAACACTGCGAGGAACATATGGAGCATGATTTCAAAATAGGTGGTCAGTATGTATCTGGTCATCCTGCCGGCCTTCAGCACCAGGAAGTCAGCCGCATAGAGTATGATACTGCCGATATTTACATACATCATCACCCTTACATCCAAAACGGAAAAGAATAAAAACAGACACGAATGCACCCCCAGCAGAAATCCATTCATGATATAGATAGATTTCATGGCGATACGCTGATCCTTCTCCTGCTTCATCCCTGTACCTCCCTGCGCGCCCTGCACGCACATGATCCGGCTTCCCGGTGTCTGGCTCCCCCGCCGCAGAAAGCAGCCCCGGCTTCCCGCCGCCTGGCTCCCCCGCCGCAGAAAGCAGCCCCGGCTTCCCGCCGCCTGTCTCCCCCCTCGCAGAACGCGGCCCCGGCTTCCCGCCGCCTGTCTCCCCCGCCGCAGAAAGCAGCCCCGGCTTCCCGGCGTCTGGCAGCAGCCCCACGTCTGCCGGAGGATGGGGCCCGTGCACAAAAAGCCTCCGAACCCCATCCTGATCCGAAAGCCTTTTATGTATCCGAAAGCCGTTGCCTTCGTGCCTCTATAGAATAAGCTGTTCCCAGTACATCAGATCAGAGGATATTTATCCGTCAAAGTCTGAACGATTGCACGGGCTTCTGTAATTTTCCCCTCACCCTCTTTGATCACCATGGCAATCGCTTCCGCAATCCTGTCCATGTCCTCCGTATTCATGCCCCTGGAGGTTACGGCAGGGGTTCCCAGTCGGATACCGCTGGTCACAAAGGGAGACTGGGGATCGTTGGGAATGGTATTTTTATTACAGGTGATATGAGCCGCGTCCAGAAGCTTCTCCACCGCCTTGCCCGTGAGGCCGTAATTCGTCAGGTCTACCAGCATCAGGTGATTGTCCGTGCCGCCGGAAACGATCTTTATATCTCTGTCCATCAGCCCCTTGCACAATGCCTGCGCATTGTCAATGATACCCTGCTGATATACTTTAAAGTCATCGCTCAGGGCCTCCTTGAAGCAGACGGCCTTGGCGGCGATCACATGCATCAGGGGGCCGCCCTGGATGCCGGGGAAGATTGCCTTGTTAAAATTATATTTCTCGTTTACCGCATTGCTGGAAAGGATCATACCGCCCCGGGGCCCGCGCAGCGTCTTGTGGGTGGTTGTGGTGGTCACATCCGCGTAGGGGATGGGGCTGGGATGAAGCCCGGCAGCCACCAGGCCCGCAATATGGGCCATATCCACCATAAGCACAGCGCCCACCTCGTCGGCAACCTCCCGGAATTTTTTGAAATCTATGGTGCGCGCGTAAGCGGACGCCCCCGCAATGATCATTTTGGGCTTTGCCTCCAGGGCGATCTCGCGCAGCTTATCATAATCAATAAAACCGTCGTCGTTTACACCGTAGGGGACGATATGGAAATACTTCCCGGACATATTGACCGGGCTTCCGTGGGTCAGGTGCCCGCCGTGATCCAGGTTCATACCCATGATGGTATCGCCGGGCTTGCAGACAGCAAACTGTACCGCCATATTTGCCTGGGCACCGGAATGGGGCTGCACATTGGCATACTCACAGCCAAAGAGCTCTTTCGCCCTCTCCCTGGCCAGGTCTTCCACCACGTCCACGCAGTCACAGCCGCCGTAGTATCTCTTTCCGGGATAGCCCTCCGCGTACTTGTTGGTCAGGGGGCTTCCCATAGCCGCCATAACGGCCCTGCTCACCCAGTTCTCCGATGCGATCAGCTCAATATGGCTGTTCTGCCTTTCCTGCTCGTCCACTATGGCCTGAGCAATCTCAGGATCCACATTCCTTACATCCTCCAATGAATACATTTCCAATCCTCCTGTTCCGGTTCCGTCACACTTTTCCTTTAATTTCCTTTTATATGAATAATCACACAGATTATAGCACAGAATCCGGGGATTGCAAAGGATTTTGTTTACGAATGCCCCATATGCTGGTACAATAGCATTAAATATTCTTATGAGATATTTCATAAGCGAAAGATGAGGCCGCCTATGTATCACATTATCATCAACCCCCTCTCCCGCTCCGGCAGAGGGCTTAAAATATGGAAAGAGCTCATCGAGCCAAAGCTTCATGAGGAGGGCGCAGCCTACCGCAACTACTTCTCGCAGAAGCCGGGGGATGTGGCAAGGCTCGCCGGTGAGATTGTCTCCGCTGCCGGCGGAAACAATCTCACCTTGATCATCCTTGGCGGTGACGGCACGGTGAACGAGGCCCTGGCCGGAATAAAGGATACCTCCGGCGTCACTCTGGGTTACATCCCCACCGGCTCCAGCAATGACCTTGCAAGGGCCCTGGGCATCCCGGGAGATCCCCTGGAGGCCCTGGAGCTCGTGCTGCATAAGGGAAGCGTACATACCATGGATCTGGGTGCCGTCACCTATCCCGACGGGGTGACAAGGCCCTTTATCGTAAGCTGCGGCATAGGCTTCGATGCGGCGGTTTGCGAGGAGGCACTCCGCTCCGGGCTGAAAAAAATCTTCAACCGGCTGGGACTGGGGAAACTGACTTATCTGGGCATAGCCCTGAAACAGCTGCTCGGCGCAAGGGCGGTCTCCGGGATGCTTACTCTTGACGGGGGAATCCCGGTGAAAATGAACACTCTGCTCTTTGTGACATGCATGCTGCACCGATATGAGGGCGGCGGCTTTATGTTCTGCCCCGATGCCGATGCTGCCGACGGCATCCTGGATCTCTGTGCCGTGGGTGATCTGCCAAAGCTCCTGATCCTGTTCGCACTGCCCACCGCATTCAAGGGAAAGCACTACCGCTTCAGGGGTATCACCCCCTACAGAGCGAAAACAGTCACCATAGAGACTTCCTCGCCCCTCTGGGTACACACGGATGGAGAGGTCACAAGGAAAAGCAGCCAGATCACCGTATCCTGCAGACAGGGGGCCATCGGGATGCTGTATTAAATAATTTCCGGCAAATCTTTAGGAAACCTTAAGAAAAAAGGTCTTGCAAATTTATTTTTTCAGGCTATACTACATAATTGTATTAATAAAAATAAGCCTGAAAGGAACAGAACATAAATGAAAAACATAAAGGGCCTGTACCAGAAATACGGACACGCCGTCCCTCTGCTGGTATACGGTATTATCTATCTGAGCTGGTTTACATGGCTGGAACGCACTAACACGAAGAATTACCATATTATCCATATGGCTGTGGACGACCACATCCCGTTCTGCGAAGTATTTATCATCCCGTACCTTTTATGGTTCGCCTACGTATCCGCAGTGGTGGTCTTCCTCTTTTTCAGTAATAAGACAGATTATTTTAAAGCCTGCGCCTTCCTGTTTACTGGTATGACCGTCTTCCTGATCATATCCACCCTCTTTCCAAACGGCCATGACCTGCGTCTGGCGGCAATGCCCAGGGACAATATTTTCACCTCCATGGTGGCTGCCCTATGGAAGGCGGATACTCCCACAAACCTGTGGCCCAGTATCCATGTATATAATTCCATCGGGGCCCATCTTGCAGTCATGCACAACGAAAAGCTGCGCGGCAGGCGCCCTGTTGCCATCGGCTCCGGCATCCTTGCATTTTCCATCATCCTGTCAACCGTGTTCATCAAGCAGCACTCCGTATTTGACGTGCTCACCGGGATACTGATGGGGGCACTCATGTATGTGCTCGTATACCGGCGCGACTGGATTGCGGCAATGAGCGCACAGCGCAATAGAAAAACACCTCAGATTGATTAAGTCTGAGGTGTTTTCTATTAAGGAACTGGCGGTCAGCCGCCAATTCCTAATTAAACCCAAAAATTTTCTGGCATATCTTGTAGGCATCCACGGAAACCCTTCTGCCGCCCCTTCCGGGCAGGTTCATGGTGCTGCCCATTATACCCCCCCTGAGCCAATAGTACAGTCCCCTGTCCTTTTCCTTCAGATAATTCCACAAATCCTTCTTCTTCTCCAGAGCCTCCTCCGTGCCCGCGCGGATCAGGAGAACCGAAGATACTGTAGTGATGATTTCCAGGTAATTACGCATGTACTGGTACAGGCGCTTATTCCGGATCAGCTCCAGCTTCCTCCCCACCAGATAATCAATCATGATCTTATTAACCCGGATCTGCTGATCTATGCGGGAAATCATGACCTCCTCGTTTACCGACTGATCCGCCCTTCCGATATAATATCGGTAAAGATTGACGTCCAGGTAATATATATTGCGGACGCTGGGCAGGGGTTCAAAGACATACAGGTTGTCCACGTAGAAGGTATGCTCCGGCAGCCGGAGCCCGCACTCTTTCAAAAGCCTAGTCCTGAAGATGACGGAATGCATCAGGATATAATGGCCCTTGACAAAATGATGGCAGTCTTCCCATGTAAATATCCTGTCCACAGGAAGGATATGGCGGTAATGCATGACCTTCTTTCTCTTCTCCCCCTCCTTCTCATAGACGAAATTACACACCAGCATATCCAGAGTCTCGCTGCCGCCCACAAAGTCCCTCAGGGTGTCCAGCGCCTGCAGATAAGCCTCCCTTTTCAACCAGTCATCGCTGTCCACCACCTTGAAATAAAGCCCCGTGGCATTGTCAATCCCGGCATTGACAGCAGCACCGTGTCCGCCGTTTTCCTGGTGGACTGCCTTCACAATGGAGGGATATTCCGCAGCATACTCATCCGCGACCCGCGCCGTCCCATCCTCCGTAGAGCCGTCATCCACAATGATGATCTCCACGTCCTCCCCGCCCTCCAGCAGGGAGTCCACACACTTTCTCATATAACCTTCCGAATTATAGCAGGGAACTGCTATCGACAATAATTTCATTCTGTTTTCTCCTCTTTATATCCCCTCGTCCCGGAGCGTGTTTGAAAATTGCTTTCCGTCAGCTGTGTGTAACACGCGCTAAAGCATGCGTCCCCGATGCCTGTCAGGGCCGATCCTGTAAGTCAACAACCCCTCTGCAAGCAACGGGGCATCAAACTTGCAGCGCTGCAGAGCAAAAGGTGTCCTTTGGACACCTTGGTATGTGACCCTCGCGGCATTCGCCAAATGCTCGTGCAAGCACGGCACTTGGCTTATTGCTCGCGGGAATCAATTTCCGGAGCCTCGCATTCCAGGACATTTATATACTTCTTATATGCGCTGAAAGCGGACGGGATCGGATATTTCTCCCTGGTTTCCCAGGGTTCGATGTAAATCCAGCCCTCCGGCTGCTCTCCCGCATCAAGCTCGTCCACCCGAACCATATATCCCTTCATATGCCATTCCCTGTGGGAAAAAATATGCCGCGCTTCCTGAAGCGGCCGTACCTGCAGCAGGCCCATACCCTTTTCGGCAAGGTAAGCCGCCACCTCCTCCGCGGTGTGAAAGCCCTCCATGGAAGGGAGCTCATACATACCCGCAAGCAGCCCCTTGTTTTTTCGCCTGCGGATTGCAGTGCGGTTCCCGTCGCGAATGACCAGAACAGTCTTTTCCTCAATGGTGCGGGGCTTTTTCACCGCCCTTCCCGGATACGACTGCTCCTCCCCTTCCAGATGCGCCCGGCAGAGCTCCTGCAGGGGGCAGCTTTCACACAGAGGCGCCCCGTTGGGAATACAGACGCAGGCGCCAAGCTCCATCATGGCCTGGTTAAAGTCACCGGGACGGTCGGCAGGTATGATTTCCCTCAGTGCGCTTTCCACCCCGGCCTTTACCCTGGGGTCGCTGACCGGCCTGCCGTCCCGCCTGAGCCTGGCAGCCACCCTGAGCACATTGCCGTCTACTGCTGGATGCGCCCTGCCATAGGCAATAGAAGCCACTGCCCCCGCAGTATAGCTGCCAATCCCCTTCAATTTTAATAATTCTTCATACTCCGAGGGCATCTGCCCCCCATATTCCTCCTGTATCTGTATGGCCGCTTTCTGCAGATTACGCACCCTGTTATAGTAACCCAACCCCTCCCACAGCTTCAGCAGGGTATCCTCATCCGCCTCTGCAAGTGCCTTCACATCGGGAAGCTTCTCCATAAATTTCTCAAAATAGGGTTTTACCGCTTCCACCCTGGTCTGCTGCAGCATAATCTCGGATATCCATACCCTGTAGGGTGAAGGCTCCTCTCTCCAGGGGAGAATGCGCCTGTTCCCGTCATACCACTTAAGGAGCGGCCCGGGAATGCGGCTCAGCCATTCGTAATCCTCCGTATACTTCACGGGAACGGGCCGGTTAATCCGCATGGAATCGGCAGTCACCAGGCAGTCATAAGCCAGGATTTCCACTCCCGCCTCCGCCGCTCTGCAGAGAGCTTCCCCAAACTCCCTGTGGGTGTCGTAATTGGGTGTGAAATACCTGACATTTTCCATCTGGATCACGAACAGTACGAAGACCCTGTAACCGGCCTTCCTTGCCCGGATCAGCTCCTCCACATGCTTTACCGCCCTGTCCGAGGGAGCATCGGGGAAACGCACCACCCCGTCCTCCTCCAGGGTGGCCCCCTTTACCTCCATGAATATCTTTTCCGAGGTAGTTTCCAGATAAAAATCAAACCGGGAGCTGCCGTATACTGTCTCGGGGCGTACAGAAACAAGGCCGGGAAAGAGCTCCCCGCCCGGGAGCCATTCTCCCACAGCCCTGTTCGGTGCCTGGGAATCCATATTGATAAGCCTCTTACCCTTTTCCACCGCCACCAGGTCATAGGCGGTGGCGCGCCCGGCTTTATCGCTTTTCTCGAGATAGACCAGGGCTCCCTTGGTAAGGAGCTCCCTGCAGCGGCCTGTATTCTTGACATGCACCGTCTCTGTCCTGCCGTCAAGCTCCACCCTTGCGATAAAGCGGTTGGGGCGTTCCAGAAAACGGGCCTGTATGATGTGATCGTATTGCATATGGTTTCTCCTTGTGAGGGGGGAGGGGGAGGGGGAGGGGCGAGGGACGAGGGACGAGGGACGGCGCCGGACAGCAGGGGCATCTCCGGGAAACAGCTCGACAAGCGCTCCGATGAGCCCCGGTCACGGCAAGCGCCGCCATAGGGCGTCACTCGCCGGGGTCTCCTCTCCACGTCTCGCCCATGCCTCCCGGAGATGCCCCTGCTGTCCGGCGCCTGTATCCTGTCATAGTGCTATTAGGGATGGGGCGCGGGGGGTTCCGGGTGTAGTGCTATCAGGGCTGGTATGCGTGGGGGCCGGGTGTAGTGCTATTAGGGCTGGTATGCGTGGGGGGCCGGGTGTAGTGCTATTAGGGCTGGTATGCGCGGGGGGGCCAGGTATAGTGCTTTAGGGCTGGGGCGCAGGGGTGGTTGTGTATCAGCCGGAGGCTGCTATTTTGCAGCTGTGACCGGGCTCGGCAGCAGTCCCGCGGCGGCAGGGGACTCTGGCGGCGGGCACAAATTCCGCAGCGCTGTCGGTGTGTACAGGCTGGTCGTCGAAGAAAATCTGGGCGCCAAAGGCCTTGAGAATCTCCTTTTTCTCCAGCCCTCCCAGAAAGAACACCTCGTCAACGCGGACATCCCAGGCTTTGATGGTTCTGAGAACCCTCTCATGCGCAGGGGCTCTGCGGGCTGTCACAAGAGCTGTGCGTATGGGGCAGTCTTCGTCCTCAAACTCCCTCTGTAAACCGGAGAGCTTTTTTAAAAACTGTGCGAAAGGCCCCTCCCGCAGAGGCACCATGGCATTTGTACGCTCATTTTCCTCAAAGGCGCTCAGCCCCCTTTCACGAAAGATCCGTTCCGATTCTTCCGCGAACAGCACTGCGTCCCCGTCAAAGGCAATGCGGATCTGCGCCATTGCCGCAGGGATGCGGCATACCTGCGATACCGGATGCAGGTTGTATTCTGTGCAGATGATTCCCGCGGCAATTCCATTGTCTATGGCGCATTGTACATCCTCCTCGCAGGCCGACAGGAACAAGTCTGTACGGAAGGCCGCCAGATATGGCGCCAGGGGAGCCCCGCTGGCCAGCACGAAGCGGCTGATGTCCAGCCCGTAATGGGCCACTGTGTTGAAGATCCGAAGCGCCGTGTCGGGACTGTTGTGGGACATGATAATGACCTCCACCAGCCCGGCCTCAGGCTTCAGCTCATTCAGCCTCAGCAGCCCCCTGATCAGCTGAAAGCCCGGCCCCGGCTTTAAAATATCCTTCTCGTGCTCCGTCTGGTATTTGCGGTAAGCATCCAGCCCCTGTGTCTCAAATATTTCATTTTCTGTTGTCATATCAAAAAGGGCTCTGGATGAGACACCTATCACCATCTTTTGATCCAGCTGATATGCCATAATAACTCCCTTCCGGGTATTTCCGTATCAGATTCTCCGGCGAAGGCGGTTGCATTCATACCTTTCCATGGTCAGCAGGCAGGTTTTCAACGATTCGTAGCGTTCTTCGATATCGCCTTCCACAATCTCCAAGTCGCAGGCAATTGCCATCGTTGTGATCATATCGTCCGTAATGCGGTGGTGAAGACCCGCCAGGATATTCAGCCGCTGCTCATAGCTGTCGGCATCCAAAAATTCCAGCACCAGTGGATCGATATTAAGCTCCTCCGGCTCTCCGGCAGGCTCCTGCGAGAGATATCCAGGCTCCGTATACCCCTGGCAGGACGGCTTTGATTCTTCCCGGTTCCCCTGAGAAGGCAGTCCCGTCGCCTCACAATTCCTCTGAGCGGACAGCTCTATTGCCTCACGACTCGCCTGGGCGGGCACTTCTGTTGCCTCCCGGACTGCCTGGGCAGGCATTTCGATTACCCCGCGGGCTGCCTGGACAGGCACTTCTGTTGCCTCTCGAGCCGTCTGGGCGGGCACTTCTGTTGCCTCCCGGGCCGCCTGAGCGGGCATTTCGATTGCCCCGCAGCCCGCCTGGGCGGGCTGCACCGCTGACCCCGAAGCCAATACGCCGGATTCCCTGCTGTCCCTCCGAAGCTCTGCCTTCTGTCTCTCAGCCTCCGGCCCCTGCAGCTCAAACCGGAATTCCTGCGCGGCATCGGGATATTTTCCCCTGTCCACAGGACTGACAAACATAGCCAGAGGAAGCGCAAAGGTCTTGAAATCACCGTACATCGCCTGGTAGACCACCAATGTCTCCCCCGTCTCCGTATGTTCCGCAATTGTCGTTATCTGATATAGATTCCCTTTAAAATGTTTATAAATTTCATGTGGTTTGGGAATAAATGACATTTAGAGGTCTCCTTTCAAATCAATCTATAGGAAGTATACCCCTATTTTCACAAAATGTCATGTTATTCCAATAATTCGTCCAAGTCCGTCTGATATAGCGCTATACTCCGCGCCTTCACCCCCGTCGGCTTTTCCCCTCACACATCTTGGGACTCAGGCCCGAAGGCATCCCGTCCCCGTCCCGCTACAGGTCAATGAAAACAACACAGCACTGATCCGAGAAAGCCATTTCCCGCAGGCTCCCTGCCAGCTGCTCCTGTTCCTCCCCGCTCAGGCCCGTTATCCTGTGGTGATGGATGCTTAAAGTATATTCCCTGCTGCCGTCCATATCCACCACACGCGTAAGCATGACACCGCTGTCCTCATAGCCTTTTTGCCCGAGATATTCCCTGACATCCTTTACCAGTTGTCCCTCCCGCTCAAGATAATATCTCTCCTGCTCCTCCCTGCTTAAGTCCTCCCTGCTCATCACTGTCCCTGCACAGCAAAAGGCTGTAACAATGACCAGTATGACCGTTACAGCCCCGAATTTCAAACTGCCTGTCCTTTTCTCCATTGTGTCGTCCTCCGTTTCAATGTTCTTGATACAGGCATTATACAAAATTTTATGTCCTATAAAAATCTCACAAAATATTTCCACCTGTGCGATTGCAATCCAATGACCTGTCCGCATGCCATTTATGGCAATGCAGGCAGTAATCCCCTGCACATAAATCCGTTGTCAGGTACATTCCCTCCACATCACTGATGGAACGATACACATTCCCCGGCAGGTTGTAATTGCCGACCTCAACCTCTACCAGATTTAATCATTTGATAATGAAAATTAGTTTCTCCAGATTTCTCAAATCCTAATCTTTCGTATAAAGACCCAACTGGATTTTGTTTAAAATATTGTATTTCTATATCAGTATCGCTATATTTTTCTAATATATCTTTTAATATCTTAGTACCAATTCCTTTGCCTTGATATTCAGAAACAATACATATATTTCCTGCTTCGTAATTGCCATTTTCTAATACTTCTCCATTATAAAAACCTATATCTTTATTATCATATTGTATTACGTAAGCATTTTCTCTTACTTGATTTATAAAATTTTTAAAATATTTTTGTTGGTCTTCTTCTACCCATGCACCCCAACATTCTTCCACATATTTTTTATATGCATTCTTTTTAACTTGATAAACAAAATTATAATCATTATTAGTATATTTTCTTAATGTGATATGTTCAATCATCGGCTCATAGATAGCTGAATTATTATTTATACTTTCATTTACATTTATTTCATAATCTTTAACTATACAATGAGCGTTTTCGTCATCAAAAAATTCTCTTGCATTTACGCCACCTAAAGCTTCCATTGTTTACCTCCTTATTGAGATTTCTCCCTCAAATATTTACTTGCGACTGCATTATGTAATAAAACAACATGGTCTATATAACATTTATATTTTTAAATATCTTCCTTTATAAAATTTAAGCACATCAAGGCTCTTTATAAAGTAGTAAATTATATTGATTTTTTTAATAACTGCCTTAAAAATAAGGATTTTTCAAAGCTAGTTGACTTTTTTTACTTAAAATATACCATAATTTTAGCTGTTTCTCTACCTTCATTGCAGGAAATAACCTCACAAAATAATCCTCTTGATTCCGAACCATCGTCCAGTCCAAGAGGATATTCCTTTATTGGCCCTTTCCACCCATAACAGGTACATTCTGCTTTGCCATTTTCTCAATCTTCCAGCGCAGGTTTTCGGAAACCGGTAAATTCCTTAGTTGTGGTAGATAAAGCCTTTACTGGATTCTCACGCGGAACCCCTTTCACAAAGCTTCCCATCCTTCACTTCAAGCACGCGGCTGCAACGCTTTACCACCTTGGGATCATGCGTCGCCACGATGCAGATCCGATCCCCGGAAACCTTATCCAGCGTATCCAGAAATATCTCGACGGATTCCGCATCCAGGTTGGCCGTAGGCTCGTCGAACAGCAGGATTTCCGCCCCCTGATACAGGGCCCTTGCGATGCCGATGCGCTGCTCCTGGCCGCTGGAAAGCGCCTGGCTTCCGTCTCCGATCACGGTGCTGTACCCCTCCTTCTGTTCCCCGATAAAGCGGTCGATATTGGCCATGGCGGCGCATCTTTCCATACGCGCCTCATCCGGTTCCTGAGCCATACAGATATTGGCTTCTATGGTATCCCTGTAGACCAGTCCCGCCGAAGGCACAAGCCCCACATAAGGGCGCACATCATTCCATTCAGAGCCGTCCTCAAAGACTGCCGAGACCGCCCCTTTTTCCGGCAGATACAGCCCGGAGATTACCTTTAAGAGCGTGCTCTTTCCGCCGCCGCTCTCCCCCACGATCCCCGTGATCCCCATTTTCCCAAAATACGCGTCAATGCCTTCCAGCACGGGGGCATCCCCATAGCAGAAGGAAACGTCCCGGAGCCGCAGCATGCACGGCCCCTTTCCGGGCGCGGGAATCTGCTCCGGTTCCTCCGGCAGGGAATAGATGCGATCCAGTCTCTCAGCGGACACCATGGCCTGGCTCACATTGGAAATGATATCACCGACCGCCGTAAAAGGCCAGATGATATAATTGCACAGCTGCACCACCGCAATCATGGCCCCCACCTCCAGCTCGCCCCGGGTCACAAAATACGCTCCGCCTCCCATTGCGATCAGGAACATGGCCGAGCCCAACACATTGTTGAGAAATGCCGACCCTCCCTCCGCCAGACCAAACCGGAGTGCGCTTTTAACCTTCGCCTCCAGAAGCTTCTGCGACCTTGCCTCAATTTTTTCGCCCATAGCGCCGAGCTTAAACAGCTTGATCTTATCCAGCACATTCTGGAACCAGACTCTGATTTCCTCCTCATTCTCCTTATCCCTGCGTCCGGTTTTCTGTAGTATAGGAGAAAAAACAGCAATGCAGGCCATCAGTAAAGGGATACAGATTATCAAAAGCAGAGCCAGCTTCCAGTTGAGATACAGAAGATACGCCACCGCCAGCACGGCCGACAGTCCATTTCCCACAGTATCCTTTACCAGCGTAGGGATACAGCCGCAGACCTTCTCCACATCGGTTGTCAGGTTCGTCATATACTCCCCCACATGATGCTTCTCCAGCTCCTGCAGCCGGCTGCCGTACAGCCGCCCCATCAGCTCCTGCCGCAGCCACTGTGCCGACCTGTTACAGGATACCTGGCATGAGGCTGCCGTCAGCAGCCTCATGACGCCTTCCAGCACCAGGATCAGGCAGGCTGATACCAGATTTGCGGCCAGTACCGTGTGGGAAGCTCCCACGGCTATATCCACAAAATTCTTTAATATGCCGGCCATTATCATGTTTACCGCCGCCAGGGCTGCGCCCGCAAACGCCAGGCAGGCCAGGTAACGCCTGATGCCCCTGGTCCGTGCATAAATCCATCCAAACCCATATCTGCTCCCTGCTTTTCCTCTCATACCTATAGTTTACTCCATTTCTGTGTGGTCTTTTGCGCATATCAAGTTTGTGGATGCCGCGAAAAAGTTATCTGCTTACACAGCCTTCTGTACTCCCCGCAGCTCTCCATCAGCTCCTGGTGAGTTCCCCGGCCTGCAATCTCCCCGTCCCTGAGACAAAAAATTATATCCGCGCTGCGGACGGTATTCAGCTTCTGGGCAATGATCAATATGGTATACCTGCCCCGGAGACTTTCCACCGCCGCCATGACCCTCTCCTCCGTCCCCGGATCCAGGGCCGATGTCACCTCGTCCAGCAGCAGGACAGGGGCCGCCTTTAGCAGACCTCTCGCCAGAGCCACTCTCTGTCTCTCTCCCCCGGAGAACAAGCTGCCGTTCTCACCGATTTCCGTGTCCAGGCCCTTTTCCAGGCGTTCCGTAAATTTATCCACCTGCGCCATCTCCGCCGCAGCCCTCACTTCCCCGTCGGAAGCGGCCTGCCTGCCGATCAGGATATTTTCCCGGACAGTGCCGTCGATCAGTCCCACATCCTGGGACACCAGGCTCATCATCCCATAGCGCTCCCCCTCCCCCAGGCTGCCCGAATCCCTTCCAAAGAACGAAATCCTGCCCTGATAAGGGACGAAATTCTGAAGCGCTTTAAAGACAGTGCTCTTCCCGCAACCGCTTTCCCCCACAAACGCAACGCAGGCCCCTCGGGGGATTTCCAGGGAAATATCCTTCAAAATCTGCCTGCCCGAAAGCGTTACCTCCAGATGCTCCAGGCGCACGGCGCAGGCATCGTCCATTCTGTCGGAGAGGTCAGGGCTCCCGCCCGCATCGAAATTCCCCGAACAGGGACGCTCCTCAGAGGATGTCTGCGAGATTGCTGACTCTATGCGCTCCCTGCTGATCCTTGTTTTCTGCAGCTCAGTCACCGTGCCCGTGAGTGTGTTGATGAACCACAGAAGATTACCGGAAAGCTGTGTGATATACATCATGTCAGACAGCCCCATCCTCCCCTTCACTGTCAGGACTGCCCCAACCAGAAAGGGAACCGTCATGCTGGAAAAGGCCAGCAGATTTATGGCCAGCCCCTGTCGGAACCGGATCCTGACTTCCTCCGTCTGAGCCTCCAGGACGCCCTGTATGCTGCGCCCGATTCCCTCCAGATACCTTTTCTGGCACGAAAACACCCTGATCACCGCGCTTCCGGAAATCGTGTCGGTAAATTCCGCCGTCAGCGCGTTCTCCACCCGCCTGACCTCTCTGATCTGCGCATGAAGCCTGGGCAGGAAATACAGGTTGATCAGAGCCGTCAAAGCCATGGATATCAGCACCACAGCCGCGATGACCGCGCTTTTCATAAGTACGGCTGCCAGACATACCGTACTTACCACGATGGGAGTCACAAAATTGCTGATCTGCGTCCCGAAAAAGCTTACGATATTCTCCACATCCGTTATCATGATTTCCTGAATCCCGGCGCTGTGCATGGAAAGGGGCTCCTGCCCGCCGCTTTTCTGATACAGGACAGCCTTTAACAGCTCCTGTTTCTGCCGCGTCCGGATCCCGCACTCCACCCTCGCCTTAAACACAGTGTCCACTGCGCAGCACAGCGCGGCTGCCAGTACGCCTGCAATATAGAGGAGGGCTCCCTTTCCCAGCATCCCCGGCTCCATATACTGCAGGCCCAGGATCATGACCGCATAACCCTCCGCGCTGGACAGTGTCCTGCACAGATATTGCAAAGGATTCATCAGAAGGTGAACCCCAAAGGCTCCTTTTACTCCCTGCACATTTTCCTTTATCCATTTCAAATGATTCATGACCGCACCTCGCTCACTCTCAGACTACCGTCCTGAAGGGAATAGACAGTCCCCAGCCTGCCGATGGAGGACGGCCTGTGAGATACCACGATCAGTATGCCCTCCTTCATGATCTCCGTCAGCCGCTCCATCAGCTGCATTTCATGTACCGTGTCAAGACTGGCTGAGGGTTCATCCAGTATCAGGATTTCCGGCTTCCTTACCAGCGCCCTGGCAATACAGATCCGCTGTCTCTGTCCCCCTGAAAGGGACTGCCCCAGCTCGCTCAGGGCTGTGTCAAGGCCATCCGGCATCTTCTCAACATCCTCCCATACGCCCGCCGCCTCGCAGGCGCTTCTCAGCTCCTCATCGGAGGCGTCAGGCCTGCCCATCAGAAGGTTTTCCCTGACCGTGGTGGGAAACACATAATTATCCTGAAATACTACCGACATTTTCTCCCGGCAGGCGCTGCCCTCGTAACAGCTGCCCCCAGCGCAATATCTGACCGTCCCCTCCTTCGGCATATACAGCCCTGTCAGCAGTCCCAGAAGGGTGGATTTGCCGGAACCGCTCTCTCCCACAAAGCCCACAGAAGAACCTTTTTCTATATACAAAGTAATCCCGCGAAGGACGTCCGGGCCATCCCCGTAGGAAAAGCTCACATTGCAGAGCAGCAGCCCGTCCGCTCCGTCTTCTGCGCCTGGAATTTCCGCTGCCTCCTCCGACCGCATTCCCGCTGCAATTCCCGCTGCCTCCGACCGCATCTCTGCTGCAATTCCCTCGGGCTCCTCCGGCATCTCCACTGCATTTCCCGCTGGCTCCTCCGGCATCTTTGCTGCAATTCCCTCAGGCTCCTCCTCCGGCTGTACGAGAAACTCGTTAAGCCGGCTCTGCGCGGCCTCACATCCCTTTTTCGCCACCCTGAGCTCCAGTATGCTCTGCAGAGACTGGACATTGCTGAAAATGTAAGCGAAGGCAAAGAATCCCCCAATTTCTATTTCCCCTCGGAAGATCAGCGCCCCGCCCACAGCAAAGATTGCCAGATACGGCAGGCTTCCACAGATTCGATTGACCCCGCCTGCTGCCCCCCTGCGGACGCTTTCTCTCATGACGGCCTGATTCTCCGCCCCGGCAGCCCCCGCGAAGCGCGCAAGCATGTATTCCTGCGCCGAAAAGGATTTCAGCATATTCCGATTGCGCAGCGCGTCAAGGAGGACGGATGCCGACGCCCCTTTTTTCTGCTGCACCTCATAAGCGTATTTTTTCAGGCCCCTGCCCGCAAGTGCGCCGGGCAGCAGCATGACCGGAAAGACGCACAGGCTGATCAGCAAAAATTTCCAGCTGATCCTGACGCAGACCAGCAGCGCCGCCGCACCACCCGCAATCTGTCCGAAGGAATCCATGAACAGGGACGCATACTGCCCTATGACATCTACGTCCGACAGGTACAGGGAATTCAGGTCGCCGCTGTCCCTCTCCTTCAGCCGCCGATACTCTGTCCTCACCGACTTGTCAAACAACTGCCGGCGAAGCTCTGTCACGATTCGTCTCCGTGTCATCTGCTTCACAAAACCTCCAAACGTGTTCGACAGATACTCCAGCGTGAGCATTACGATCACCACTGCCAGATCCCTCCATATCCTGCCGCCCTGCACGCCCAATTCGCCTGCGATCCGTCCCAGATACCAGGTCTCACCAATTGTTGACAGGGCAGCCGTCACACTCAGAAGACATCCTATGGCAAGAGAGAAATTTTTCCTGTATTTGCTTTTCATTGGCCCCTCCTTATAAGCTCAGGTCTCGCAGCCGCCGAAGACTCCCCGCGCCCGCTCTTTTACAGAAGTATAGCATCCCTGGATTTGGCCCGAAAGAGGCCGGGAATAAGAGGTGTCCTCCAGAAAACAAGTGGTAAAATTGCGGTACTGATGTGTAATCTGTTACCTTCTGGCAGTACTTCATGTATGGCTGTCCCCTGCTATCCACGAGGTTAAGCTGCCGGAATTTTCAGAAAACATTTCTTCTTCTTAAAAATAATATATTTTTTTCATTTTTTCTTTAAAAAAGTGTTGACAATTCTCCAGCAATGACCTATAATAAACTTACAACAAAGAGAGAGGAAAACATCACTTCCATAAAATACAGCTTGACATAATAAGTTGTAAAACTGAAAAAGTGCATGAGTACACTGAATGGTAACGCATTCCTGATATTTAGAACGTTACAGTACACAGAGACAGGAGGAAAGTGGAAAGGCACAAGGGTAGAAATGGAAGAAAATGCGAACCCCAAAAACTTCATAAGGAGGTACAGTCCATTGGACGACGAGCAGACCTGAAGAAGCGTGTTGAATCAAAATCGATCAACACGCTTCTTCACTGTTCTGATTTTCCCGCTGTCCTGGTCTTTCCTTCTGTTCCGATTTTCCCCGTTATCCTGATTTTTCCCGGCTGTTTCATCACAGGCTTTGCTGCCGCTTATCTTTTTGCCAGTGTGCTGACCTGTTCATTTTCAGCTAAATGACGCAGAATTAATTTTCAGTCTGCAAGGCGGCTGAATGAGGCGATGCGGTATCAAATTGCTAAAGCAATTGTCGATTGAAGCCAACGTGGCAGATGGAAATTCAGGCAAGTCATTTGGCGAAATGTGAACAGGTCAG